>JADJXP010000002.1:600000-1200000 GCA_016715795.1 Chloracidobacterium sp. | reverse complement strand
GATCCACGGGTGTTGGGATAAGGCATTATCCAATAAAAGAGCCACGGGCGGCCCATATGCAGGATCGGAAAGACACCGGCACACATCACCGCGATCAGCGTCATTGCTTCAGCGGAACGGTTGATGGACGTACGCCACTTTTGTGCGAACAGATACAGAATTGCAGAAATGAAGGTTCCGGCATGGCCGATGCCGATCCAGAACACAAAGTTCGTTATGCCGAATGCCCAACCAACGGTTTTGTTTAGCCCCCAAGTCCCAATACCGACGGTTACTGTGTTGATGGCGGCAACAACCCCGATCGTCAAAAGCGTGACCGATATACCAAACAGTATCCACCAACCGGTGCCGGGAGATCGTTCGAAGAGGGCGCAAATATCCCCAGTAACGTCTGAGTATGACTTATTGTCATCAATAAGAGGCTCTCGAAGGCGAGAATACACCGTGTGGGCCGTGATCTTGTCTATCTCGGTCCGAACGCGATCCTCTTCGTCTGATGTCTGACGCCCAATGTCTTTCAAGACTGCTGCCATGCCAAGGTTATCCCTCCAGGTTCTCGCCGTCGTTGCGCACCTTAGCCAGATAGGTAAGGCCGGGGCGGAGATTCAGTTCTTCGAGTAAGATGTAATTCCTTCTTGTGCGATTGAGGGCCGCAACCCCACTTTGCAGATCTTTCAGATCACCAAACTCAATTGCGTTCGCAGGACAGCTTTGTTGACACGCCGTCCGGATCTCGCCGTCCTTGATCGGACGGCCTTCGTTGCGTGCACGGATCTTGCCCTCTTCGATGCGCTGAACACAGAAAGTGCACTTTTCCATGACCCCGCGTGAGCGGACGGTCACGTCCGGGTTAAGGGCCAAGTTTGCGACAGGATCGTCGTGAGCGTAAAGGAACCAGTTAAACCGCCGAACCTTAAAGGGACAGTTATTCGCGCAGTACCGCGTTCCGACACATCGGTTATAGGCCTGCATATTCAGTCCTTCGCTGCTGTGGACCGTTGCGAGAACCGGGCACACCGTCTCGCACGAGGCATTGTCACAGTGCTCACAGGTCATCGGTTGGAAGCGGGTTGTTGTTCCGTCAGGCCTTTCGTCGTAGTAGCGGTCGATCCTCATCCAGTGCATTTCACGCCGACGCCCCACCTCTTCTTTCCCTACGACCGGAATATTGTTTTCCGCCTGGCAACTTAGCACACATGCGTTGCAGCCGACGCAAGCGTTTAGGTCAATCACCATTCCCCATTTGTGTTCGGGAAAATCGTGCGGGGCCCACAGGTCCTTGTATTCCTCGTTCTCTTCGTGCAGGTGGCCGCTGATCATCTCGGCCAGTGAAAATTCTTTGATCAGGGGCCGTCCTTCGGCTGAATCGTGTGTTTGGGTCTTTGATAAAGCAACACGATTCGTGGTCGGCTCGATCGAGACACCTTGCACCTGATACTGAAATGTACCGTTCGAGAACTCTACGAACGGAAAGGCATTCGCACCGACATTGTTTCCGACCTTCCCGGCCTTGGACCGCCCGTAGCCGAGAGCGACCGCGATACTATCGTCACTCTGCCCGGCTTGGATGAGGACCGGGACTTCTATCGCAGCCGTGTTCTTTCTCAGTCGGACGATCTGTCCTTCGGTGAGATCCAGCCTCGCTGCCGTCTGCGGCGAGACGCTCGCGTAGTTGTCCCAAGTCGCCTTACTGACAGGGTCAGGGAGTTCATGGAGCCACGGGTTGTTCCCGAAACGGCCGTCACCCAATGTAACCTTTGGATATAGGGCAAGGGCCATCCCTTCGGTTGAACCCGGCAAAGCGGTCAAGCGAGTGGCGGCCTCTCCCAAGCCTTCACCGTTGAACGCCGGTGTCGGGCTTTCTGCCTTTGGGGATACATAGACACCGTCGTGAAGGGCCCGGTCCCAGAAATCATCAAACGTCTTGAACTTACTCTGCCCGGGGAAATAGCTGGTTTGCCACCGAGTACGCAGAGCCTCGTAGTAACTCCGACTATCACCGCTCCAGCGCATCAGGCTTTCCTGGTATGCACGAGTTCCAAAGAGGGGTGCGATGGTCGGCTGATTCAAGCTGAGTATCCCGCTCACAGCCTCGGCGTCATCCCATGCTTCAAGGAAATGATGTGTCGGGCATACAACGTCTGCTAGAGAAGATGTTTCGTCTGCCGTAGGACTGAAGGCGACCTTGAGCGGAACTTTGTCCAACGCACTTGCGAACTCCGCGCTAGCAAAATAGTCGTAGCTCGGGTTGGTATTCAGCATGAACAGGGCTGAGACGCTTCCCTCCTTCATTTCCCGGAGAAGCGTTTGCATGTCTTCGTCCCGGCTCTGGCCCTGCAACACTGCTAAACCGACGTCTATCGTAGCTCCATAATTACCAAGTGTCTGATTGATGAAATTGACGATGTGCTGCTTGTCCGTATCATTTGAACCGCACAGTACGATCGACGCCCCCTTTGCCCTGACGAGTTCATCGGCAACCTTGTCGAGGGCCGACTTAGTGTGTTCAGAGAGTTTGGTTGACTGGTGAGTTGCGATCTCGGCCGGAGTACCGCTACCGATTGCAGCTTTGGCGGCGATGAGCTTTGCCAAGTGGAGAACTGCGTCGGCCTCCTCCGCGAATGTTAGCTTAACTCGCTTGTCCGCGTTTGCGCCGGTTAACGACAATCTTGACTCGAATTGAATGTGACGCAGCATTTCGTGCCTACCGCCCTTGAGGTCCCGAGCCTGCGAGTAGGCCCGAATAAAGGAGGTAGGAGATATCCACGTTCCTAAAAAATCGGCACCAAAGCTAACAAGCAGTTTTGCCCTTTCGAATCTGTAATCCGGAACCCCTTCGATTCCGTGGGTGCGCTTATGGGCAAGTCGAACGGCCGACGTTGAGATCGGTTCGTAAACTATGTGCTTAGCATCCTTGAATTGAGCCAAAAATGTGTTGACAGTATCAAGCGCGGTTGGGCTAATGATCGTGTTGGAAAGAAAGCGGACCTTTGCACCGGAACTCTTGATCGATGTGAGTTTCTGCAAGACCGTTTCGTCAATTTTGGTCCACGTTGTCGGTGAGCCCCCAATGAGAGGCTGTTGCAGACGCTCGGAGTCATAGAGTCCGAAGATCAATGAATGCGATACCGGACAGAGTCCGCCTCTGCTTACGGGGTGTTCAGGATTGCCCTCCAATTTGATCGGGCGGCCGTCACGAACCTTCACAAGCGTTCCGCATCCCGCGCTGCAGCCCCCGCAGGTTGACGCGTACCAATTTGCAACGCCCGGGGTCAATTCGGGCGGCTGCTTCAAAAACGGAACGATCTTTTGCTCCGGAGCGGTACAACTTGTCAGTGCAATGGCAGCCGTTGTATAGCCGATTAACTCCAGAAACGTGCGGCGCGACAGGCCAGTGTTCGCCTGCAGCACCGGCAGGCTGCGCTCACCTTCGTCTACAAATTCTTTCCAAAGCTTCTCTTTCATAGCCTTCACGTCAGTGGTGACAAACCGAACAATCAGTCGAAGCCATCAGTCGCTTCGGAGTATTCTCTCTTGAGATCTGTGGCCGGCCGGTCTCATCCAATGTCACCTCGCGATGCGAGCGATGGCAGCTGACGCAGTCCCCCATCGTGAAGGCGTTCTGCTGTGAGACGCGCTCCATAGTTTCGATCGGACCATGGCAGGCCTGACAGTTGATCCCCGATGTCACGTGCCGACTGTGATTGAAAGTGGCCAGGTCAGGAAGATCGTTCACCTTGACCCATTCGATCGGTCTGTTCTCGTTTAAGGCCGTTGTGATCTTCTGGATCTCTGGCGAATCCGGCAGGATCTTTGTGTGGCAGTTCATGCAGAGCGATGCACTGGGTATACCCGCGACCTTAGACTTGTCTGCCGAAGAATGACAGTAGAGGCACGAAATCTTGTTATCACCGGCGTGTAGCTTGTGTGAAAAGTTGATCGGCTGGATCGGTTCGTAACCGAACTGGTCTCCAAAAACACTAAAAGTGCTCGTCTGCCACACGAAGACAGCACCTATGACGGTTATTAGGATCGACAGGATCTTAAGCGTTCTGAGACTCATGGATCACCTCGATAAAGACGCCGGATACTGGGCCCGTGTCTTTCGCCGATTCCAGTTCCAAATTACGACCTGATATGGCCGCCACAGATAAGTCAGCGGTATCGAAACCATGTGGACAAGTCGCGAAAATGGGAAGATCGCAACAAGCAAGAACGCATTGATAATGTGAAGCCTAACGACAAGGGGCATCGGCAGAATGTTGGCGAGATCAGGCTGAAAGAAGAACAGCGAGCGAAGGTATGGTACAAGTGAAGCTGCGAACCAAGACGAACCCCAACGATAGAAGAGCGCCGTGTAAACACCAAGCACTACCTGTGCAAACAGAAGTATCAATACGACCGTATCGACGGCGGAGGTGACCGACCGAACTCGGGAAGTTGTGATCCGCCGCCACACCAGCGCGACGATGCCTATCAGAGCCAACAAGCCAAAGACGAATCCCGTAGTTTCGAGTACATAAAGCCGAAGCGGAACGCCGTTGAACCAAAGGACCTCTTTCGGAAAGAAGAAACCGATGACGTGACCCGTGAGAGCTCCTATGATGCCGATGTGCCAGGGAACGGACCCATAGAAGAGTTCGTCCCCTTCGAGAAACTGTGAGGACAAACTTGAATACGAGAACTTGTTCGTGACATATCGATAGATCGACACGACGACAAGCAGAGTCACAGCGATGTATGGAAGAACAATGAAGAAAAGATAGTCCATCATAGCTTTACCTCGACCGGCTACGCGGCAGCACGCGGCAGTCTGTTTGCGATTACCTCCTCAAGCGTTGACAGCAACGCGCTGACCAATTGCGCAAATGGGTTGTGCTCCTTGAGGGCGGCAGCTACCTTTCTAAGCCCGGGAATCAGACAGTAGCCTGCGAGGGAACCTCTTAACTCGTCATCCTCAAGATAAACGAGCAATCTGAGCAATACCGGCAAGTAGTCTGGCAACTGTCGCTCCTGTCCAAGCTCAAAGGCACTTTCGGCCTCACGAAGATTTGCAAGGAATGCGCCCCGTTTGTAGTCTTCTCCAAAAAGGTGATAACCGATCTCCAAAGCGCAGTTCGGATTGAGGTCAAATGACTGGGCATAAAGCTCTTGGAGTTCGATCAGTGACATCGAGCCTATCTTCAGACAGAACCTCTCAAAGGAGTCATATCGGCAAGAGGTGCCGGACAAAGCTGCGGATAGGGCAGCTACTCGTTGGGGCCAGTCATCACCCGGATACTCGAAGATGTCGGCGAAGCTCGCAGGCAGGCGGACGGAGTCCCTCGAAAGAAAAAAATCCGCGGAGGCATCGGCCGACTGAGATTCAGCGTACCGAACCGGATCGGCGACATGTCTTTCACGGGTGATCTGGATGGTTTCTTCTCTCACGCGTCTCCTTTATGCTCCTCTGGCCGGGGCTTCGCGGAAGCCGAAGCCGGCCGAACCTTTCTGTTCCCACATGTTGTCGTCGAGCATTGCCATGGCTTCTTCTCGATGCGACGGCGGAATCACAACCCGCTCGTCCATGGTCGGCAAAGAGGTGAGCCGATAGATCGCCTCAGCTTCAGCCTCGTCCATTCCGCACTCGGCCAAGGCTTGCCTAACTACAGCGGTGTCAACATCGCCAACGGTCTCTAAGCGTTTGAACATCCGAACCGCATATTGCTTTCGGAGTGCATAGCTGACGTGGTCGGTGTTTCCCGCCGAGAAGAGGCTTGCGAGATACTGTATAGGCAGACGAGCCTTGTCGATCGGACTGAATAATTCTTCGTTCGCCGCATCGTAAACGCCGTCCTCCGTCTTAGCCATTACCGGCAACAGAGGCGGAACGTAAAAGAGCATGGGCAGCGTGCGGAATTCGGGGTGGAGCGGCAGAGCCAATTTCCATTCCTTTACATAGCGATACACCGGTGAGCGCTCGATAGCCTCTAAGGTTCGTTCATCGATTCCATTCTTTTTTGCGTTTGCCCGGACAACCGGATCTCGTGGGTCGAGGATCAGGTCTCGATGGGCGTCGACAAGGTTGGTATCGTCCACCTTCAGTGAATCCACGAGCCTGTCGGCATCGTAAAGCAATCCGCCCAGGTAGCGGATGCGTCCTACACACGAATGGAAACAGGCTGGTGCCTGACCGGTCTCGAGCCGCGGGAAGCAGAGGATGCATTTCTCACTTTTGCCGGTCGACCAATTGTAATAGGTCTTCTTGTAAGGGCATGCCGAGACACACATGCGCCAGCCGCGGCATACTTCCTGGTTGATCAGGACAACGCCATCTTCGCCACGCTTGTAGATCGCTCCTGATGGACAAGCGGCAACACAGCCCGGATTTAGGCAATGGTTGCAGATTCGCGGCAAATAGAAGAAAACAAGACGCTCGACGTCGAATAGCTCCTGTCGCTGCTCGGGCGTGAGGCCTTCAAGATTAGGGTCATTTTTGGCGTACACCGGTGACCCCCCGAGGTCGTCATCCCAGTTTGGCCCGGCCTCGATATCCATGAACTTGCCGGTGACCATCGATATCGGACGAGCCGTCGGTTGGTCGGCCCCTTCCGGTGAATCGAAAAGGTCCTCATATTTATAGGTAAACGGTTCGTAGTAGTCATCCATTCGCGGCAGGGCGGGGTTGTGAAAGATATTCAGTAGCCTCGATGAACGCTTACCCATTTTGAGTTCGGGTTTGCCACCGTTCTTTTGTTCCCATCCGCCTTTATATTTGCCCTGGTCTTCCCATGCGGTGGGGTAGCCGGTCCCTGGCTTTGTTTCGACATTATTCCACCACATATATTCGGCACCTTTGCGATCGGTCCAAACATTCTTACAGGCGATAGAACACGTGTGACAGCCAATGCACTTGTCCAGATGGAACACCATTGAGATCTGTAGTCTGACGTCCATAATATTGTCCTTGTCTACCAGTTCAGCTTGTCCAGCTTCTTCACCAAAATAAAAGTGTCGCGGTTGACGCCCGTCGGTCCCCAGTAATTGAAATGGAATGTGTATTGGCCGTAGCCACCCATCATCAAGACCGGTTTCAGTCTCACTCGAGTGAGGCTGTTATGGCCGCCTGCTCTGCGATTTCCACGCATCGGCGATTTTGGAATGCTGATCGTCCGCTCTGGTGAGTGATACTGAATACAGACGCCGCGAGGTATGCGAGCGCTGACAACACAGCGAGTGCAGACGACACCGTTATCGTTATAGGCCTCAACCCAGTCGTTATCGTTGAGCCCCATTTCAACAGCATCTTCATCGTTGACCCACAACGGCTCAATGCCGCGCGAGAGCGTCAGCATTCGGTGGTTGTCATAATAGGTCGAGTGAATATGCCACTTGCCATGTGGCGTCAGATAGTTCAACGCAAGCGTCTTAGCTCCCTGAGGACTGAGTTTGATATCGCCAAAATCGGTCGGTTTCGGTGAAGGCTTATAGGTCGGCAGGTTCTCGCCGAACGCGACATAGCCTTCATGATCTTGATAGTAATGCTGTCGTCCCGTGAGCGTACGCCAAGGGACCATTCGTTCGTAGTTGTACGTGAACGGTGCGTAGGCCCTTCCGTCGCTTGTAAGGCCCGACCAGATCGGGCTATTGAGTAGTCGCCGCGGTTGCGCCTGCAGATCCTTGTACGTAACACGAGCGTCACGCGCCTTCTCGGCGAGATCAGCGAGCGGAAGTCCGACCTTCTTTTCGATATACTGATACGCTCGATACGCCAACTCGCCGTTCGTTTCAGGCGCGAAGAGCAGGATCATATTAGCAGCCTCTTCGGCCCGCTTGAGCGATGGATACTTCTCGCCGTTCCATTCCACGATCGGATAGGAACGAGAATTCACGACCTCGTCATAGACATCGGCGATCTCATACTTGACGCCGTGTGCTCCCATCCCATTATTCCGGGCAAGGGGGCCAAGCGAGATAAACTGGTTGTAGAGATTGGGATAGTCTCGCTCAACGACCTTAAGGTGCGGCATCGACCGGCCCGGGACGGGTTCGCATTCTCCCTTTGACCAGTCCTTGATCTCCGGCTGAGTGATCTCATCCGGCGAGTCGTGCGACAAAGGGACAGCTACCAGATCCTTCACTGGCGACGGCAGGTGCTTCTCGGCCATCTCACTCACCTTCTTGGCGAGCCCCCGGAAGATCTCCCAGTCGCTACGCGACTCCCAAGCTGGCGGCACTGCTTCTGAAAGTGGATGGATGAATGAATGGAGGTCAGTCGAGTTCAGATCGGCCTTTTCGTACCACGTCGCAGCTGGCAGGACAATATCTGAATAAAGAGCTGATGTGTCCATTCGGAAATTCAGATCTACAACCAGATCCATCTTTCCCGGGGGCGGCTCGGTCTCAAACATGATGTCCTTGACCGACCCTTCCGCGCAGGGCTCGGATATCTTGTTGTTATGAGTGCCCAGGTAGTACTTAAGAAAATACTCATGTCCCTTCGCACTCGACATAAGAGCATTGCCGCGCCAGATGAACCAGACACGGGGGAAGTTCTCAGGCGCACCCGGATTTTCAACCGAAAAGCGTAGTTTCTTTTCTTTAAGGTCGTTGACCACCCGGTCAATCACACCGGCGTCGTCCTGACTTCCGTCGGCCGCGGCTTCCGCGATCAAATCGGTATTCTGTTTTTCAAACTGCGGATAGAATGGGAGCCATCCATTGCGAACAGCCTTCACTTGCACATCAGCTGCGTGAATGTGAGCGATCTCACCGGTTTTATCGCTCACTGCCGTGTTGTCGGGCACGGTGTGATACTCCTTGAACTCTCTCTCGTAGCGCCACTGCTCACTCATGATGTAATGCCACGAGGGAGCGTTCTGTAGCCGCGATGCGGGAACCCAATCTTTAGCAAAGGCCACCGTCGACCACGGTGCTACCGGGGCGAGTTTCTCCTGCCCGACATAGTGGTTAAGACCACCGCCGTTCTTGCCGACACATCCGCACAGCATTAGGGCCGTGATAGCCGAACGATAGATCAGATTGTTGTGGTACCAATGGTTGATACCGGCGCCGATAATGACCATGCATTTGCCTTCGGTCTTCTCGGCGGTTATGGCCCATTCGCGGGCGAATTTGATCACGGTATCCCTGCCGACACCGGAGAACTTCTCCTGCCATGCGGGTGTGTACGAATGGGCCTCGTCGTCGTACCCCTTTGGGTAGTCGCCGCCGAGACCACGGTCAACGCCGAATTGGGCCATGAGGAGATCGTAGATCGTCGTCACCAGGACTTTTCCGTCTTCGGTATCGATCGTGCGGGTGGGCACGCCTCGCTTGAAAAGGGCATCCGTTCCAAACTCCCGACAGATCACCTCGGTTGCCTCGTCAGGTTCATCGATCAATGACAGTTGCGGAAGAATGTCGTCACCGTTTGCCGGATCCCTGAACTCCAGGTTCCATCTTCCGCCTTCTTTCTCCCACCGCTGGCCGACCGTGCCGCCCGGCATCCGCGGCGAGCCTGAAAGCTCATCCCAGACAAGGAACTTCCAGTCGCCATTCTCCTCATTCTTGTACCGCGACAGCCGATTTGCCCGGACAAGCCGTCCAGCCTCATAGCCATTTTCTGTTTTGACGAGTTCGATAAGGAATGGAGAATCAGTGTAGCGTTTCGAATAATCCAGAAAATATTCGGTTTGCTTCTCGTGATGAAATTCTTTCAAGAGGACATGATTTACCCCCTGCCAGAATGCCCCGTCCTGCCCGGCGTGGACAGGTATCCACTGATCCGCATATTTTGAGACCTGGCTGAAGTCCGGGGCCAGCACGACCATCTTTGTGCCGTTATGACGTGATTCCGCTGCAAAGTGACAATCGGGCGTGCGGGTCATGTTCAGGTTAGACCCCATAACCGCTATGAATTTCGAGTTATACCAATCGGCACTCTCACAGACATCGGTCTGCTCACCGAAGATCTCCGGTGAAGCCGGCGGCAGATCGGAGTACCAATCGTAGAAGCTGAGATTTACGCCGCCTAACAGCTGCAGGAACCGCGATCCGGCGGCATACGAAAGGAACGACATTGCAGGTATCGGTGAGAAGCCGAAAATACGATCCGAGCCGTGCTGCTTGATCGTGTAGATCAGCGAAGCTGCTATGATCTCATTCACTTCATCCCAACTTGCCCTGCGAAATCCACCCTTACCGCGCGCACGCTGGTAACGGGCTCGCGATTCGGGATTTTGAACGATCGACGCCCATGCCTCGACAGGATCGGCGTGCTTCTCTCTTGCTTCGCGCCAAAGATCCTGAAGAGCTCCGCGGAAGTACGGATACTTCACCCGGATCGGGCTGTAGAGATACCAAGAGTAAGAGATTCCCCTCTGGCAGCCCCTCGGCTCATACGGCGGTAAACCATCTTCCAGCAGTGGATAGTCCAGCGCCTGCATCTCCCAGGTAACAATTCCCTGTTTGACGTATATGTTCCAACTGCAGCCGCCCGTACAGTTCACGCCGTGCGTGCTGCGGACGATCTTATCGTGCTGCCAGCGATTGCGGTAGAATTCTTCCCACGACCGTGTCTTGGGACTAATGAGATCTTTGATCCAGTTCATATCTTCGACCTCCGAACAAGTTGTTTTCTAACCCCATGAGATCGTTTCCGCCACATCAGATTCATGCCTATGAGAGCGAGCGTGGTCACGCCGAAGCCGAGGATCAGGAACCGTGGCTCGATAGTCGCCGCCGGCTGCGTGGGCACAACCCTTGCCTCCGGGTTCGTTTGCTTCAGATGCTGTAAGTAGGCGAAGACCTGGACGACCTCCTCGTCCGTGAGCTTTCGGTCCTTAAAAATGGTGTTCATTGTCGGAAAATTAGGATTCTGCAAGATCGTTATCAACTCCGGATCACGGTACTTTACATTAGCTGCGGTCAGGTCGGGGCCGAGCGTCCCGCCCCCAAGGGCCCCGGTTCCGTCCACGCTATGACAGGAGTTGCAGGCCGCCGCGCCGTTCGCAAGTCTTACTTGCCCGGTGAAAAGTCTCTGGCCAGCCGGAATATCGTCAGGGACTATGTCCCTCGCCAATTTCGCCCCGGCCGGAACAAACATCTCATTCTTGGTCGAGAGGTCTTTGATCAAAGCGATCAGTGCTGCGAGTTCTTCGGGCGTTAGCGACTGGTCGGGCATTATCGTCGGAGAATACTTCTGAAACAGTTCAGCGGCCACAGGATCCTTACCTTTCATGGTCACCGGTGACTTTGTGAATTCTCCTATCCATTCGCTGGTGCGTCTGTCGGTGAGCCCTTTCAGGTCGGGCCCCTGTTTGTCGCCGCCGCCGATGTTATGGCAGCTATAGCATCGGCTTTCAAACAGCTTCTGGCCGTCAGCTTGCCCCCAATTCGAATCTGCGAGACATAGAACCGTTCCCATCACGAGAGCAGTGCGGGACAGTCGCATCATTAATGCTAGCGTCCAATGTCGATCGACATGCCTACCTATGAATTTCATTCTTTTGGCCTCATGCGTTTCCATAGATCTCCGACTCATGAATTTTTTGCACACGGTTCTGCGTTCTCAGCGTGTCCGCTATCTGAGCGATGGTCGTCGTCTCCAAAAGGTCGATGTAGTCCTCTCGGATCTTCTGCCATTTCTCATGCAGACCGCAGGCCTCGCCTGGCTGACAAAGTCCGAGGCCCAGGATGCATTCATCGAAATATGGATCTGGTGCTAGTATCTGGTTTACTTGCCAGACGGTAATGGTCTCGGGTTTTCGCGAGAGTGCATATCCGCCATGCACGCCCTTTATCGAGCGCAGGAGACGATGCCGTCTTAGTTCACCCAGGACCTTTCGCAGATAGATCGGAGGGATAGCTTCGGTTTCAGCGATCTCCTGAAGTCCGCAAACACTCGCATCATCCTTTCCGGCAAGATATGCCAAGGCTTTCACTCCATAACCGGTGGTTTTGGACAGGATCATCAGCGAAACTCGGAATAAGCTATATTTTTGTCCTAAAATAATCTTTGGCTAAGGGTGAAAATTCGGCAATGGTGGTTTAGTATCATTTTTATAGTGGAGATAGGTGGTGCGTCTTAGAGGTATCCAGGAGCTTGTAAAGGGAACGGCTGATGCCGCCTTCGCGACGGATAGCTCGGGATACGTCGTCGCATGGAACGAATCGGCGAACGCCCTCGTCGGTATAGGTGCCGCAGAGGCAATCGGAAAACAGTGTCATCATCTGATCAAGGGTATCGATGAATGCGGCAAGGTATGTTCGGAAAACTGTTCTATTAAACAAGCTGCCAGCAAGCGGCATCCAGTTCATCACTTCGATCTTCAGGTCGACACCCCTGACGGAAGGCGTTGGTGTAATATGTCCGTCATCATTGCCTACGAAAATGGCTCCAGAGACCCATTCACGGTCCATATTCTGCGACTAATCGATGTCCGGAAGCGATTAGAGCTAATGGTCAGAGATTTTCTCGTAACTGAAGTCAAGATCCCCCAAGATGAAGCGGTTTCGCTGATCCATCAGAGTCACTCGGCCATCATTGAGACCGAGTTAACCGCACGGGAGCGCGAGATTCTCAAGTTGGTCGGCGTCGGAAAACCGACGCGGGCCATCGCCGATTCCCTGCACATCAGTCCAAATACCGTTGATAATCACATTCAGCATATCCTCAAGAAGCTCAATGCACACTCGCGCCTCGAAGCCGTCCGTCGTGCCGAACTATCGGGCTTGATCTGAACCAAAATAATCCCAGGCCTCGTATTTGGATCGGCCTTTCGCGGCCTGTTGTGGTGCACTTTTCGAACAAAAAGCCCTCAGGAACCACCCTTCTTTGCTACCTATGACCTAAGTCATATTCTTACGTCGCTTTCGAACCTAATGTTGTTATTTCTGTTTCCCATTTCGGCCTGTGCGTACCCATACTTCCGAGATAGAAATGGTGAAGCGTTCAAATGCTCAGGACACACGATTGATGGCGGACGACCATGTATCAATTAAGCCCGATGTAGCGGCCGCGATCTCACAGCCACGGCAAGTCCCGAAGTCAAAGATCGCTCGATGGCGCGCCGCGGTCCTGATCACACTCAACCTGCTCATGATCGCCCACATCGTCCAATGGCGAATGATGGGTGAGACCGTCGCGCCGATAGAGCCGGCTGAGGCAATGTACACGCTACAGCGAGGTGCAATCAACGCAGGGCTCATCTTCTTCTCACTTGCCCTCCTCACAACGCTTGTCGCAGGTCGCTTTTTCTGTGGATGGGCATGTCATATGGGCTCGCTCCAGGACCTCTGCACATGGATACTGGGAAAGCTTGGCTTAAAGCCAAAGCTGTTTCGGTCAAGATTGCTCGTCTGGATTCCACTGATGGCCGGCCTCTATATGTTCGTCTGGCCGACTGTGCTCCGATATTTCACAAAACCGAAGGCCGAACCGCTGATACCGCAATTTACGAATCAACTTATCACCACGGAGTTTTGGGCAACCTTCCCGCCCGTCGCCGTTGCCATTCCTTTCCTGTTCATATGCGGTTTTGTGACCGTCTATTTTCTTGGATCTAAAGGCTTTTGTACCTATGCGTGCCCGTATGGCGGGTTTTACACGCTTATTGACAAGCTATCTTTCGGTAAGATCCGCGTTACCGATGACTGCGATCAATGCGGCCACTGTACAGCCGTTTGCACGTCAAACGTGCGTGTCCACACCGAGGTCAAGCGATTTGGGATGGTAGTTGATCCAAACTGTCACCGCGGCATGGATTGCATAAGCGTGTGTCCGCAGGACGCTCTATATTTCGGCTTTGGCAAGCCCGCGATCGCCGGCCCGGGATCAAATCGTTTGAAGCAGGCATATTCGCTTACCTGGCCGGAAGAGATCCTTGGTGCCGTCGTCTTTTTTGCAAGCCTGCTCGCTGTTTGGAGCGTTTACCAACTCGTTCCGATGTTGATGGCCCTAGGGATCGCACTTGTCACGACTTATCTCGTGTTGCGAGTATTCAGGCTGCTTCAGGTTAGCGACCTTTCCTTCTACCGATATAGCTTGAAAACGTCCGGCAGGATAACTAAGGCCGGATGGGCATTCCTTGCCTTCGCCGCCTTGTGGACGGGGCTTAATGGACACAGTGGATGGATACATTATAATGAACGAGCTGGTGCCAACGCGTTTGAGAGTATCAGGGTCCCTGACGAGTTGGCCCTCGCCGAGGCCGATCCTCGTCAGTGGCTGTCTGCTGCCGATCTCAAGAGTATCGACAACGGACAAGCGTATTTCGACCGTGCAGCGGCGAGTGCTCTGTTCGTGAACAAAGAGTCCATCTCAAAGCGGGCATGGCTCGAATATCTGTCCGGTGACGCGACGCGGGCGGTCGAGCTATTGGCGGAATCCGCCGAACGGCTTACTGGACGAGAAAGGGCCCTTATCCTTCATTATCGCGGATCGATCCTCAATCGTCTCGGCCGGCCTGAGGAGGCATTGGCGGACCTCGTCCAGGCGCTTTCCGAACGTCCCGATCTCGCGGTCGCCCGCGAAGAAAAGGGCGAGGCCCTGTGGCGGCTTGGCCAAAAGCAGGCTGCCGTGGAGGAATGGAACTCTACGATCGAATCGAATGAAGGCCTTGTATTGGCCCACCTAATGCTCGCCGGGGCCGCCTCCGTGGCAGGTGACGAAGAGAAAGCGGACGTTCACCGGAGGGATGCGGCAGGCAAAACGCCAAACGACCCTCGTTTCCACTGGATGCTCGGCCTTCGGCTTAACAACCTCGGGATGAAGGACCTTGCAAACATCCACTTCGAACAGGCCAGACGCTTCGATCCAAAGTTCCGTTTGCGCAAGAATCCGGCCTATTAGTCCAAAGAACGTAAAATTGTCAAAGATCTAGCGAAAATCGTGTGACACGACCTCGGTCGCGACCTCATTGACCGGCGTGAAGTGCAGAGCCTTCAGCATTCCCCGCTCCTCAAAGATGCCGCGGATCATCAGAAAGTCGTTCGTGTTGATGACCGAGCGGTATTGCTCGAATTTGTCAGGCATAACGACAAAGTTGGCAAAGCCCGTCTCATCCTCTAGCGTGATAAAGACGACGTTGTTAGCCGTCATAGGCCGTTGGCGGATGATGACCGCTCCAGCGACAGAAACGACCTGATTCTTTTTGAGGTTTAACGACTGAATGGCCGTTATAACGCCGCGCCGCGTCATCTCATCTCGAACGAACGCCATTGGGTGCTTGCCGATCGAGATGCCTGTCTTTCTCAGGTCGGCATCAACGAGGTCGATGCCCTCCATGCGGTGAAGAAACGGCGTGTCAGTAGCCCGACCGTAAGGGAGGGCTCCGCTGCGGATCGCAGGCCGTTGCTTATGCCCTTCATCGCAACATGTCGGTTGTACCTGAGCTCCCGCTATTTGATCGGCGCCCTCCCTTACGGTCGGGCTACTGACACGGCCGCTCTCGAAGAGTTCTCCACTCGGCTGTATCTCCAACTCCGATTGCCACAGAGCCTCGCGACGATGGACCGTGTTGTCTAAATTGAGCGCACCGGCAATGCTGAGTGCTCGGATCTCCTTCTTATTGATCTCAGGCACGCGTTCTATGAGGTCGGCGATGGAGGTGTACCATCCGCATCGGCACTGCGGCCCTGCCGCTCCATTTGCGGAAAAGCTATGCTTTTCCGGGGGCTGATCTATAAGCCTTGCGGCTATGCCGCTGCTGTTCGCGGAGAGCGGCGGCGTAGCCACCAAAGAATTGGTAACATCGCCGGCGAAGCAAGCTTCGCCGCAAATAGAGCGACGAATCCGCGAAGGGGCCTGCCGTTCGGCCACGATCGCTTCACCGATCTCTTTACGTAATCCCCGAACGAACTTCAGCCCGACACGTACATCGCCTTCTTCGTATTTGAAGATATAGTCCGACCGATTTATGTCCAATGGGCGAAAGTGCAAGCCGTGCCGCTGCGCGTCTTTGACGAGCGTTGCTGCGGAGTAGAAGCCGAGCGGATAGTTATTCAGCATCGCGGCCATAAAGCACGCGCGGTAGTGGATGATGAAATACGCCGAGGCGTATGCGAGCAGGGCGAAGCTGTAGGCGTGCGATTCGGGGAAACCATAGTTGGAGAAAGCTTTTACATAATCGACGATCTGCTCCTGAACCTCTTTAGAAATACCGTTTTTGGTCATTCCGGCCCGCAGATTCCGGCCGATCTTCTCTAGCTTGATGTCAGGCCGCTTAAAGCCCATCGCCCGCCGCAGTTCCTCGGCCTCAGAGCCTGTGAAACCGGCGATGTCCATCGCCATTTTGAGCAATTGTTCCTGAAACAGCGGCACGCCCATCGTGCGTTCGAGCACGGGCTTTAGCGATTCGTGCGGATATGTGACCGGCTCCAGGCCCTGCCGACGCTTGATATATGAATGCAGCATATGCCCGACGATCGGGCCCGGCCGAATGATCGCGACCTGGACGACAATGTCGTAAAAGTTTGCAGGTTTCGATTTTGGCAAGAACGCGATCTGCGCTCGGCTCTCGACCTGAAACATTCCGACCGTGTCGCCTTTTTGCAGGGCATCGAAGACCGCAGGATCATTGTATGGCAGTCTGTAAAGGCTGAGGTCCTCGCCGTGATGTTCCTTTATCAGCGTGATCGTGTCGCGGAGGACGGCCATCATGCCGAGCCCCAAGAGATCGATCTTGACGATCTTTAGGGCCTCGCAATCGTCCTTGTCCCACTGGATGATCGAGCGGTTTTCCATCGACGCAGGCTCGATCGGCACGATTCCGTCGAGGCGCCCGAGCGAGACGACCATGCCGCCTGAGTGTTGGCCGAGATGTCGCGGAAAATCGAGGATTCGCTGATATATCTCGGCAAATTTGCGTAACGCCTGATCGGCCGTCGGGTCAAAGCCCGCCTCCTTTAGCCGATGGTCCAACTCCTTGCCTTTAAACGTCTCATAATGCGAATTGAGTTTTGAGAGACGCTTCAGCACGTCGTCGCCAAAGCCAAACGTCTTGCCGACCTCGCGGACAGCCGATTTGCCGCGATAGCAGATGACATTCGCCGTCATCGCCGAGCTGCGGCGGCCGTATTTGGTGTAAACGTGCTGGATAACGCTCTCGCGGTCGTCGCCCGACGGCAGATCGATGTCGATGTCGGGATATTGCTCGTATTTCTCTGAGAGAAAACGCTCAAAAAGCAGTTTGTTGCCGATCGGCTCGACTGCTGTGATGCCGAGAGCGTAGCAGACGACCGAATTAGCCGCCGAGCCGCGCCCTTGCGAGAGAATATTACTCTCTTTGCAAAAATCCGAGATATCGCAGACGGTGAGGAAATAGCCCGCGAGCTTTTTCATCTCGATCACGCGAAATTCCTTTTCCAGCCGGGCCCGGACCTGCGACCTCAAATGCCATGTCTTGTCGCGATACCGCTCGAATGAACGTGCGATGGCCTTCTCACGCAGCACGGCATCGGCCGTTTCGCCGGCGGGCACAGGATAATCAGGAAAGTTGTAGGACAGCTCATCCATCGAGAAATCAATACGTGAGACGATCTCGTTCGTGACCTCGACAGTTTCAGGCATGTCGGCAAACAGCCGCAGCATCTGCTGTTCGTTCTTGAGATACCGCTCACTGTTCTCGCTCAGTAATTTGCCCGCCTCGTATATCGTCGTGTGATTCTTTATGCATGTAAAAACGTCAAAAAGCTCGCGGTCATGCTCGTCGGCGTAATACGCTCCATTACTCGCAAAAATGGGAAGTTTCAGCTTGTGCGCGTAACCCAGCAACGTCTGATTGATATGCTCTTCGTGACGAAGATGATGCCGCTGCAATTCGACATAAAGCCGCTTTTCAAAGACATAATTGAGCCACGCAAGGTCGGTGAGTCCGCGGCCTTGTTTGATGCTGTTGTGGATAAATCCATCGGCTCCGCCTGTGAAGCACAGTAATCCGGCCGAGTGTTCCTCAATATCATCTCGCGTCGCAAAATGCTCACCCTTTTTGTGACGGAGCTTGATCGTGGTGATCAATTTACTGAGATTTTGGTAGCCAGTGAGGTTCAGCGGGACGAGCGGAAGCAGGCTGCCGTCGTCCATCGTGATCTCGGCGCCGATGATCGGCTGGATTCCATGTTCCTTCGCCTCGAAATGAAACCTCACGGCCCCGGCGACCGTGTCGCGGTCGAGCAGTGCGACGGCCAGAATTCCCAACTCAGCGGCGCGCGTCACTAATCTCTGCGGCTGCGAGCCGGAAGAGAGAAAACTAAACGCCGAGCGAGTGTGCAATTCCGAAAACATAACCTGCCAATTCCCTGTTGTATCAATGTTTTATCGTCATTTCTTCAAGTTTTACCTTTGCCCTGCTGTCCCGCAGTGTCCCGCACCCCCACAGGACACTCTAAACTCCCTATCTAAATGAGTTATCAGCGTAATTTGGGTCTGTCCCGCCACTTTTGAAGAAAAATTCTCAGTCATATAACTTCCCCTCTGCTGACGTTCGGTGTCCCGCTAGTGTCCCGCACCTGTGTGGGACAGTCTAAACCTTGCATCTAAATGAGTTATCAACGCATTTTGGCTCTGTCCCGGTATTTTCTGAAAAAAACTTTTTTAGTCATATTCACCCGTCAAAAACCACTCATCTCTTACCTTGCAAAGGCGATAAACGCCTTGTCCTTCGACCTCGATGTCCCATTCCAGTGTCCGCCACGGCTGGTCCCACCATCGTGAATTCCCTTTCCAGACGCCGCTGTAATTGACTATATGAGCGGCAAAATGGCGTGCTTTGACGAAAACCAGCCGTTTGTCTCTAACGAGCACTTCGGCGCGGACTGGCGGGCGATAGTGAATAAAGGAGATGGTGGATACTAATGGCGTTGTTTCTCGCGGCTTTGCCGCTCTATCTGCGGAAAAGCTCTGCTTTTCCGAAGGCTGGTCACTATTTCCTGCGGCTATGCCGCCGTTTTGGTGAGGCGGCGGCATAGCCGCGAAGGAAGTGGGTCGCTCCCGGAAAAGCGGAGCTTTTCCGCAAATAGAGCGGCCGAGCCGCATTTCTCTGCTTCGTTTACTCGAAATGTCGGTATCTACACCGGGAATAGCCTCGGCATCCAATATAAACGGCTTAGCTGCACGCTGATCGAGTAATACAGGCACTCCGACATTCTCCTCGCCGACAATCTTTCGCAGTTTGTTGACCGTCAGCAGCAGGTTTTCAGGCTCAGGGCGTGAGACAGCATACAAGCCGCGTTGCGCGGGCCGCGCGCGCGTGAAATGGACCACGACATTGACTGTCGTGATCGATTCTTCGGGCGGATCGAGCGCCGCACGCAGGTTTATTAGCTTGAGCCAGAAGCTGCGCTCCATTGTCGGGAAAGACGTTTTTATCTCATAGGACCTTTCTGTCTTATTTCGCAATTTGAACTTGAGATCGAGATGCTCGGTGCTGAAGCCGGCGTGATCGACTTGTGTAAACAGCTGTTCGATGCCGTGATTGAGCAGGAAGATCAATTGCCCAAAATCCTCAACCGGATTGTCCAGTTCAAAGCTCCAGGACACACGATTCTCTTTGATATTCGGCGTAATGAGCGAGCGGCCTTTTTGTTCGAGCACATCGATGACATCGGTAAACTGACGGCCGTATCGTCCGACGAGGTCGTTGTGAGGCACCGCAAGCAGGTCGCCGGCGGTATGTAAACCTAACTCGCTAAAGACGTTAATCGTATCCTGCTCGATCGCGAGATCTTTTAATGGCAGTTGAGAAAATCTGTCTGGGGTATTCAGAACTTTAGCCTGTTTTCCTCCTTGCCGCGCCAGCAAAACTGCCGTATCGACCGAGTCCGCCACGGCGACACAGCCCGAGACATTCGCAGCTTGCATCGCTGCGAGTATTCGCTGCTCGATGCGGTTCCGCTTGCCCATCAGCCGCTCAAGGCCGCTGACGTCGAATACGATGCCGTCGTCGGTGGTCTGGATCGTATGAGCAAACTGTTGAGCAACGGCGACGAGGTCACGTTTGTCGTTGGATGAGATTATGCAGCTGTACAATCTGGACATATTCTTTATCAATTGCCTCCAGGTTCTCGGCCCAGAGCGGCCGAGTGCTAAAGCCGTAGCTGGAGGTTAAAAGCTCATCCACATCTTGGCTTTAGCCAAATTTTTGGGCTAAAGCCCGAAGTCAAGTAGGACATTTACCTCCACCTAAAGGTGGAGGCAATTCATAAGGACTAAACTTCCGAATAATCCATTTCTATCCGTGTCGTCAGCGGACAGCCGATCTCATTGCGCGAGTAAAGATCGAGGTGCAATTCCCGCAGCAGCTTGAAATTTCCCGTCCCTGACCAAAGCGTGTTTGTGCGTGTTGCCGTGAACGACCGCTGTGACGCCGAGCCCGTAAGGTGTTCGGCAGCGGTTACCAGTAAGATCGTCGGCGTTTCTTTGATCCGGGTGCGGTAGCGGAACCAGTAGCTCTTTGGCACCATGCGAAGAGTGCGTTCAGAGAGGCCGTTGAGATTGAGCCAAATCGCCCCGAATCCTTTCGCCTGCACCAGATGATCGGCAGCCATGAATGCCCTTTCGACATCGCCGCCGCAGCGGATCCACAATAGATTCTGAAGCTCGACGCCCGCTAAAACCGCCGTTGTCGGATCGAATCCGCCGCATGCATCGACGGCGGCACAGACTTCGCCCTCGGCCGTGAGTTTTGCAAGCAGCGACAGCGCGACGCTTACTTTGCCCGTGCTTGGCCCGCCCGAGACCTCGGTTATCGCCCCACGGACAACGGCCAGCCCATACGCATCGAGCGATATTTCGTCCCAATGCCGCTGTTCCTGCTGCAGTTGAGAGGTACTTTTTACAAGGGCAAGTGTGGTCGGCATACGTTATGCAACATACGTTGCAACACTGCAACGTATTGAATAGAATAGCCCGCCTGCCGCGATAAAGCAAGCATTCATCTGTGAAATAAGGTGAAAGTCTACTTGTCGGAGTTTTTGCCGCCGTTACGGATGTAGAACATCTCTTCGGCGGGCCTCAGCGGGCGTGCCAGCCACAGTGGCCGCCGCAAGCCGTCAGGGCCGGGAGCGGGACGAGTCATCGCGAGCCATTCTTTGTAGATCTCGAAAGATCTGTTCGTATCGACAAACACGTCGCCGTGCTCATCGCCCTCGTGGGCGAGTTCGACGGTGACCTTTTGGTGCCAGCAATGCATTCCTGAGACTGGATCGGGATGGACAGGAAAAGTAATGTTCTGATGTACGCCGCCGTCGGTCCAGAAGATGCGTGATGTATCCGGGTCGGCGCTCTTGTAGGGGCCGATTCCCTCAACCACGTGCATCTTCCACTTGCCGGGCTCCTCTTCGTAAACCTTGACCTGATTGGTGGACCAACGGTTTGACGGAGCATCCTGTTTACGTCGCCATCGGCCGATGTGGTGCGAACACGCTACAACTGACGGGCGCATTCCTTCGGTTACCCAGGCGCGGTTTACAAAATAGCCGATATCTGTCGAGATACGCACCAGATCGCCGGTCTTTATCCCAAGCCGTTCGCCGTCGGACGTATGCATCCAGAGTGGGTTGCGGTTTGATATCTCGGCGAGGTATTTTGCCTGGCCCGACCGTGTATGGATCAGCGTCGGCAGACGAAATGTCGGCACTAGGACCATTTCGTTCTCGTTGAAATGGTCGGTGTGGATGTGGCTCTTCACGTATGTCGGGAACGCGTATTCCGGCCAGCCCCAATCGACGGTGGTCTGTGAGAACAGCTCTTGCTTTTTCGAAGGTGTATTAAATCCAACGCGCGGTTTGTCATCAACTATTGCCGCGATGATCTTGCCGTTCTTACGAGCATCGCCGCGTTCCGCGTCAATTTCGGCGTCGGCCACCGCGTTTTGCGGGACGAGGTCCATGTGTTTTTCGAGAACGGCCCTTTCGACCTCAAACGCGCCGTATTTGCGCATGTAGTCGAGCGGCGTAAGCCCTTCTCTCCCTGCGACTTCGGGCAGGCCCTTTGTGTTCTCAAAGATGAACCGATAATACTCGTCGATAGTGATCTTCTCGCCCGGCCGATACGGCGACATGAAGTGCTGCCTTATACCAAGCGAGCCGTCCGGATCGATCCGCCACGACAGTTCGAACCAAAACTCGTCCTCTTCCCAGACCTCACCGGGGTTTGTCTCGTAGGTAAAGGCCGTCTCGCGGCCCTGCCGTCGCGCAGCTTCTCGTAAAACTGGCTGTCGAAACGATATCCACATTCCCGAATGCGTTTCATAACTTGTCAGGTCGTGCCGCTCGCTGCCGTGGCCCATGGGCAGGACGTAATCGGCGAAATAGGCGGTTTCGTTCCACGTCGGCGTTAGTGCGCAGTGCAGCTCGATCTTGGACTCGTCCGAAAGGGCCTCGATCCAACTAAAGCCGTCCGGATAAGTCCATACGGGATTGAAGACGCGTGTGAAATACGCCGCTAACTTCCCTCTTCCGTCTTTCAGGAAATGCGGCAGCAGAAAGCTCATTTCGTAATGAGCGAGCGGATACTCGTTGGGAAAATGCAGTTCGTTCCAAAACTTCTGCGCGGGCGGCGTCGAAAAGCCCGCCGGCTTGAACTTGTTCCAGGCGCTTGGCAGCGTGCCGCCCTCTGTGCCGACGGCACCGACAAGGACGCTGAGGAAATGTATACATCGAGCAACTGCCCAGCCGCCCAGATTCCCGGCACCGGCCGAGCGCCAGTTGTGGCAGGAGAATCGAGTTCCCGCTTTGCCGATCTGCCGCGCGACCTCGATGATCGTCTCGGCCTTGACACCGCTTTCCTGCTCGGCGAATTCCGGTGTGTACTCCGAATAAAAAGCATCGAGTTCCGCGATAAAGTCTTCGAACTCGGATGGAGCGCGGACACTCTTGTCCGCATCGCCGGTTCCTCCGGCGAGACCCGACGTCGCACCCGGAGCGCTAGTCTTGTTTGATGACTTCGGCTCTTTTTCGTGCTTCGCACTCATGCGGACAGGAGTGCCCGCACTCCGAAATGCTTCAAGCGAATCCTGCCAATTCACCCAATCGCGCAAAAACTTTTCGTTGTATAACCGCTCGCGGATGATCACCGATGCCATCGCCAGCAAAACCGCCGCCTCGCTGCCCGGATACGTCGCCATCCAGTAGTCGGCCATGGATGCAGTGTTAGACAATCTCGTGTCCATGACGGCGAGTTTGGCGCCGTTCATCATTCCCTCGATGATGCGTTGGGCGTGTGGGTTAAAGTAGTGGCCCGACTCGAGGTGAGACGAGATCAATAAGATAAAACGTGCATTCGCATGGTCGGGCGAAGGCCTGTCGTAGCCCTGCCATATCGCGTAACCGAATCTCGCTCCCGCCGAACAGATATTCGTATGGCTGTTGTGTCCGTCGACGCCCCACGCCTGCAGCACGCGGTCGATAAAGCCCTCGTGCCCCGGCCGCCCGACGTGATAGACAACCTCGTTGCGTCGGTCCTCGACCAGTGCCTTGCGAATCTTCGCCGCAATGTCGTCGAGCGCCTCGTCCCATGTCACGCGTTCCCAATCGCCGTCACCGCGCTTCCCTTTTCGCCGCATCGGATAAAGAATGCGGTCCTGGTCGTTGATCTGATTGATCGTCGCCGGCCCTTTCGCGCAGTTTCGCCCGCGGCTGCCGGGATGATACGGATTGCCCTCGAATTTGCGCACACGCGAACTTTCCTTGTCCACATACGCGAGCAGCCCGCAGCCCGCCTCGCAGTTAAAACACGTCGTCGGAACGATCTGATACTCACGCTTCTCCCGCCGCTGCCCGCTCGTCGCCTCATACTCGACCCAATCGTCCCACCGCTCCGGCGGCGGATAATCCGTCAAATTCCCCGCCTCCCGAATCGGCGGAATATCATCCTCACCCGCACCATGAAGGCTCGGTATCAGATGAAGCGTCTCCGCCAGCCGTTCGATGAATGATGGTGTGTGTTTTTGCATTGAATGTTGTTACGACAGGTCGCAAGCGTTCCTCATCTGTTCCTCGAAAGCCACTCGTTTGTTTGGATAACGTCCCGGATACGCATAATGCCAAGTCTGAATGACAGGTATTCCCGAACCTGCAAGCGTAAACTGAAGCAGATCGTGAACCTTCTGTCCAAACGTTATGATTCTCGTCGGTTGAACGATTTCAAGCTCTCGATCAAAAAACGCACGGTCAGCGCGGATGTCATCGGGATACGGAGCACCGACCTTGCCGCGAGATTTGATCACATCGGTCAAATGAGCGTTTGCCGCGCCGTACTTCTCCATTAACGCATACAGCAATTGGTCAGGAGTCCGGAAGAACGTTCCTGTTGAAGGTCTCTCCGCAACGATCATGATCGGCCCAGTGCCCAGAAAGCCTTGCACCTTACCGTTTGACGGGAAAAGCCAAGCCTTTTCTATCGTCGCGTAAATCTCTTCTTGAAGCTCTTCCAGCTTCGCGCGTTTTTCCGTGTCCATTAAGCCATTCTACGCGGCCTTCTCGGTTTCCGCCAACGCTTTCTCGACCGTCGCCAAAGACTTTTCGAGGTCCGACAGCGGCGTTTCGAGACGAGCCGCTCCAATAACGAAACCAGCCGATCAAATATCACGTTCCGATCAACAAAAATCGCGGCCCGACGAACGAACCGCGACGTTTGACAGAGACTTTTCAGGCCCGGACAAAGGCCCAACGAGTTAGCGTTTCTTAAATTCGAGGCCGGACACTTGGTCGTATTGCGGCGACGACGCTCCGTAGAGCGATTTCACATACTTTTTGACAAGGCCCGCACGGTCGCAGAGGTTGTCTTCGTTGGCATAGAGAACGGCGTTGCGGTCGATGCGCGAGTTGCTGAGCGGCACGGCTGAATCGGTAACGTCAGTGTTGGCGGTTTCCATCGCGGCGAGCTTTGCCTGAAGCGTGGCGATCTGCAGATGCGTCTCATTCGGCGTGTAAAGCGGCTCGGCTTCGGCGATCTCGATCATCTGGCTGAACGCCTCGGCGATCTGGACATAGCTCTGATGCGAAACGCTGTTGCCCTTGCTCTCGTCCTCGGGCGTCGAAGGGTCGTCCGGCGGCAACGCCTTTGCCCTCGCACCGTGCACCTGACGCTGGTAGGTCTTCATATTGTCAACCTTGTTCGCCGACGCGCCCGACGCCTCGAACGCCGCCAACACCTGCGTCGTCAACGGCCTGATGCCTTCGTAAATATTCTCTCGGTCGGCCACCTTGTTCTTCCACGGCGCGAGCTTCGTCTGCACATCATCCAACGCCGCCTGAGCCTGCGCCAACAACGCCTGCAAATTCGGCACCGTGATCAACGCATTCGAAGGCTTATAGTCACCACCATAACCCTCGCAAAACGCGATCAACGTATCAAAATTAGCCACATTCCGCGCATGTCCTGTCTCTGCCATATCTATTAAGCCCTCCCTTGATGCGTAAGAAATATAGACTTGGATGTCCAAAAAATCAAGCTGATGTTTTGTGTTGCACCTGCGGAAGATTGGGTGTATAACGCTCGATATCCGTTTTTTGCAGCTTGGAGGAAAAATGTTAACCGTAACTCGTTACCTATCCTTTGGAACACTAATATTCGCGATTGTGGCTCAAGTTCAAGCCCAACGCGTCCAACCGACCGCCCCGATCGAGGCCACTGTCGGCGGGTATCTACGTATCCGAGTACAGTCCGAATCACAGGGGGCCTTATCGTTGTCCAGTTTTCAAAAAACTAACGGCTATGCCACGGCATTCAATTTATACACAATAGAATGGCAAGCAGACATAATTGCAACGCGGGATTGTTATAAGGCCGGCGATCCCTTCGAGGGGATTTGGCGCCACTTTGGGGTCGTCTACCAACCTGTTGGTGGTTTGGACACGTTGATTGCACGTACGGAGCTTCTCAGAAAAGGTACGCGAGTACGCCTCCGAGGAACGTCCGCACTACGTAACACAGAAAAGGGGTGGCGAATCGAGGATTTCTCTGTAAAAACTTGGCAATCGTTCGCTCCGGCACCGCCACCTGTTCCGCTCGAAACCCAGCTAGGTACAGCTGCCGAAAAAGGCGACCTGACCACGGTACGGCGCCTGCTTTCCGGACGCGTGAACGTCAATGCTACCGACAAATTATCTGGTCAAACTGTACTGATGAAAGCGGTTTCTGGCAACCACCTTCATATCGTTAAGCTTCTCCTTGCAAAGGGCGCAAAGACAGAGATAGGCGTTGGGGGCGACGGAGAGACACCGCTCATTGTCGCGGCTCGCGACGAACATTTAGATATCGTCCAAGCACTGCTTGCCGCAGGAGCTAAGGTCGATGCGGTCAATGCGAAAAGTTACTCGGACGGCACAGCCCTATATTGGGCTGCACAACGAGGAAATTTGCCAATCGTGCAATTGCTGATTGCAAAAGGAGCCGACGTGAATGGAGGAAGAGGCCAGCCACCGCTCCTAGGTGCGGCGATGGCGGGGAGCTACCCGGATAACGCGAATAGGCCTAACCACCTGAATGTAATCAAGTTTCTGCTTGATAACGGCGCAGATGTTAGCAAGCGAGGTATAGATCAATCAACATCGCTCATTTATGCAGTCGCCCACCAACCATCCACGGTACATGAACAGACTGCCCTGTCAGGAACCGACGAGGCACCAGGCGGTTCGTTGCCGATTGTTCTCTTGCTGTTAGAAAAGGGCGCAGATGTGAACCTAAGCAATGACATTGGATGGACAGCGCTGATGTACGCCGCAAATCATGGCCATTTGACTATCGTTGACGCACTACTCGTGAGAGGAGCAAGCATTGCAGCAAAAGGCGATGGCGGTTTTACACCTTTGATGCTTGCGGCCGAGGGCGACCGAAGTGCGGTGGTTAAACGCTTGCTTGAGAAAGGAGCAGATCCTAACGTCAAAAATGAAGAGGGAAAGACGGCGTTAGATATAGCTCGAATTGCCGGGGCAAAAAGGACTATACCGATACTAAAGAATATTGCCGGTTATCGTCAGGAATCTTTTGGCTCCCTTGTCGTTGGCAGCTGGCAGGACGAGAACAGCCTATGTACATACCGTGCCGACGGGAGTTTCGTTTGCAAATACAGGAACGGCGCAATCAACGGGTCTTGGAGAATCGAAGATGATGTCCTAATCAAGAGGAATATAGTCGAAAAGGGTAAGTCAGTACAGTATTCTCAATCGATCCTCATGTTGAACGAGGCCAACCTGATTCTTCGAAGTGAAGATCGTCGAGAATGGACTGCGGTTCGTGTTACCACTGCTCCGTCCGCGAACGAGAAACCATTTTGGCAATCGACTAACTTCAAAGTTACCGTGGAATCACTGTCAAAGACGGGTAGCGGATACGTTGCGACACTCACCTTCGAAAACCTGACTAGTAAATCGCTCAAGATCGGATGGGAAGAAAAGAATCGCCTGCTGTCGACCGCCGTCGGCCCATATCTGATCGATGAGAATGGTGCTAGGTACTTTGCTGAAGGATATGACTCCGCCAATATCATTCGAAATAGCATGATAATGGGCACAAACTCTGAACAAATTGAAATTCCGCCCAAGGGGACGGTGAGGTCTCGTTTTGTATTCTCGGGCAGCGGTAGTGGCACTGTCTTCCAATTGAATGCAGAGGAAATTCATTGGCCAGCGGGCACGCCCGTAAAGATCGACGGTTTACGGCTCAACTCAGCTGAACCGATAGCTACAATCGGGAGTGTCAGTGGTCCGACAAGAGTCGAGAAGATATCCAGTGAACCGAGACGAGTTCCATCTCAGCTACCTTGGAAAAATTCCGGGCTGCCTTATGGATCGAACGAACTTCTTTACGGCAAGAATGTCGACATGCCTGTTGGAGGTCTGCAAAACCTAATTGACGACGTTGAGGCCGGCGAAACGATTACTATTCCGATACGACTTAATTCAGGTGCAGGCATTAACAACATGGTAAACGCTGCGGTCAGCGTAACGAAAGGAAACTTGTCGTTTTCAGCAAGTTGTTGTTGGGGCGATTTTACTGTGTCATATGACAAAGTTCTCGATCTAAAAAAGGAAGTAGAGGGAAATCAAGGAAGACCCATCTTTCGGCTTCGTCTTAAGGTCTTAATCAAGAACAAAAAAGGTGATAAAGAGGATAAGAAAGACTTCTACTTTTACAATACGGCGGCGCAGGTACAAAGTGGAACTGGTGGCTACGGCCCGATAATTTGTGCTGGCTGTGATGATTCGTTGGATGTGCTGCTTGCTATCATAATGCGCTTTCGCAATATTTAGTGCGAGATCAAATGATAATATTCACCTAACTCAACGGCACCAGTTGCGGGGCTTTTACCCAGATGTGTTCGCCGACGAAAATTAATTGAGAAGTGAGATGTGAAAATTAAGAATTTACGACCATCTTCCGTCTCCTAACTCAATGGGATCGTTTGAGGGGCTTTCACCCAAATATGCTCTCCAAAATACAACCCTATCAGAACTAACATTCCTGCCGGGACCGTCGCAACTTCGGGACCAAAAATAAAGAGCAGCAGCGGCATGATGTGGCCCGTTAAGATCGTGCCGAGCCAGAACTGGCGGCTGAATTGGCCGCGGGTGATCATTTTGGCGACGGTGGCGGCGTCGTTGGTGGCGTGGGTTGTCGTCAACTCGATCGTGGTGGCGATTAGGTTGAGGATCAGGAAGAGGCCGGTGAACATCTTTAGCCCGCCGATCCATGTGCTGCCCCAATTGAAATAAAGATCCGAGACGATAAATGCCGCTCCGCCGGCGATGAGCGAATGCAAGACCATATGGATCGCGAGCATCGGCGATTGCCAGAAGTCGCGGCCCTTGGCCTGGGCGAAAAGGAACGCGGTGTAGACGGCGGTGAGCAGGGCGAAGGCGACGCCGAGCGGTTCGATGACGGTGAGAGCAGTTTGCCAGCCGAGATAGTTTGCCGCTAGCCACGCCGTGAGCAAGCCGCCGTAAACGGTGATGATATAGCCTCCGCGCGTGAGCCACGAATTCCATTGCGGCCGAAGAAGGACGTAGAGAAAGCGTTCCGGGCGGCCAAGGTCTTTTGTGAGCAAGCCGCCGGTGATCGCTAAGAAGACAATCGCCACGAATGCACTAATGAGTTTTAGCTGCTGCGGAACTTCCGTGAACCATCCCGCAGCGACCGGCAGGACGAACGCGCCGGCCGCGATCGCCTTTGTCCAGACATAGGCCGAGACCTCCCAGCCCCAGAGCACGCCTTTGTTGGGAGCGTCGTAAACACGGCGTGGAGCGCGGACACTCTTGTCCGCAAGGCCGTCGGCTTCGGCGGCCTGATTCCTCCGACGTTGCTCGATCTGGACGTACCGTTCGGGCTCCGCCCCCATGCGGACAAGAGTGTCCGAACGCCTCCGTTGGCTCGACCACATGTAGTCGCTGTCGGGATGGGCGGCGTTCGGGTCGAGCGAGGCTTTGTCGCCGTCAATGTAAAAGAGTTTCGGGTTGGTTCCTTTTTCGGGTTTGCGGACGGAGACGGTTTCGCGCGCAAGTAGCTGCGAGATCTCGGACGAAGGGTTGTCCATATCGCCCGAGATAATCGCGTGTTCGGGGCAGACGTTGACACAGGCTGGTTCGAGACCGATGTCGACGCGATGTGTGCAGTAGTTGCACTTGGCCGACGTGTGATCGTCGGGGTGCATGTAGATCGCATCGTAGGGACAGGCTTGCGTGCACGCTTTGCAACCAATGCAGCGGCGGTCGTCAAAATCGACGATGCCGTCCTTGCGTGTAAACAGCGCCGTCACCGGACATATCTCCACACACGGCGCGTCCGCGCAGTGATTACACCGCATCACGCTGAACAGCCGCCGCGTATCGGGAAACGTCCCCTTCTCGATGTACTTGACCCAAGTGCGGTTAACCCCGACCGGCACCTCGTGCTCGGCCTTGCACGCGACCGTGCACGCGTGGCAGCCGATGCACTTTCGGTTGTCGATAATGAAGCCGTAGTTCATTGAACGGAGTATTTTCCCACGAAATACACGAAAGACACGAAACAACAACATGACTTTTGTTTAGTGTATTTCGTGTGTTCGTGGGCAATTCTTGTCCTATCGATGTGATCTAGGTCATTTTACACATTTAGTGCCCCGAGCGACACTGGCGTGTATGCATAACGTTGACATTGAACTTGTCGATATGACGCTGGATGTAATGAAATTTGCCATCCAGCGCATCACGAACGCCGATCCGCCGCTTGGAATGCCGAGGACTGAGGAGGAACTCAAGGCGGACTGCGGAGATACCATCACGCCGACGGGCATCACGGGCGAGAGGGCATTCAAGCTGTTCCGCGAGGTTCTGCTGCCCGCAAGCATTTCAATCGATCATCCGCGGCATTTGGCTTTTGTCGCCGCGGCACCGAGCCGGGCCGCCGTGATGTTCGACCTTGTGACCTCGGCGGCAAGCGTGCACGGCGCGTTCTGGCTTGAGGGCGCGGGCTGTATCTTTGCCGAGAACGAAGCGATCAGGTGGCTGGTTTCGCTGACGGGATTGCCCGATGGAGCCTTTGGGGTATTTACAAGCGGCGGCACCGAGGCAAATCTCTCCGCAATTGTAGCGGCCCGCGAGGCATGGCGAGAGCGACAGATCGAGGGCGGGCAAGAGAAGGGACTGATCTTGACATCGTCGGGTGCCCATTCGTCCGTGAGTGCGATGGCACGTGTCGTCGATGCCGAGTTGCGCACGATCCCAACGGAGAACCGTTTTGAGGGCGTAATGCTGAGGGATGAACTCGATGGCTTGAGCAAAGAAGACCGTGACCGACTGTTCGCCGTCATCGCCACCGCGGGAACGACGAATGCCGGGATCATCGATGACCTCGAGGGCATAGGAACGATGTGCCGTCAAGAAGGGATCTGGTTCCATGTGGACGCCGCCTACGGCGGCGGAGCTCTAGCATCGCCCAAGCTGCGGCCGTTATTCAAAGGGATCGAGCTCGCTGACAGCGTGACTATCGATCCCCACAAGTGGCTGTTTTCACCGTACGACTGCGGCGCGATCATCTACCGTGACCCTGAGATCGCCCGACGCGCGCATGCCCAGAGCGGATCATACCTGGACATCTTCTACGATAAGGCCTATCAGGGCTTTAACCCGGCGGATTATCAGATCCAACTAACGAGGCGTGTGCGGGGCCTGCCGTTGTGGTTCTCTCTCGCTATGCATGGAACGGACCGCTACGCGAAGGCCGTCGAGGATGGCGTCGAACGGGCACAAACCGCTGCCCGACTAGTGGATGAGGCCGATCATCTCGAACTCGTTCGCGAACCCAGTCTCTCCTGCGTGCTGTTTCGACGCACAGGCTGGAAACATGAGGACTATGTCGCATGGACGCTCAAGAACCACCGCGACGGACTGGCGCTGGTCGCCCCGACGAAATGGTCTGTTCGAGGCGTTGAAGAGTCGGTCGCGCGGTTCTGCTTTATCAATCCCGACACTACCGAAGACGACATCCTACGGATACTCGCGACGACCAAATAGACCTCAGCGACACGGTCATGCCGACTCCGGTGTGGCCCTTCGGCGCGAAAAAGCTCGCAAGACCCCAAGGGTTTACGTAATTTTCCGCGCATGATCGCAGGTATGTAGCCGGAAGGGCCTTTGGATCACGCAGGAATAGAATTTGCGTCGATCATAGGCGAAGCACTTCAGACAGGAGGATCGGAAATGAAAATATTGATAGCCACTGACGGTTCGGATTATAGCAAAGCAGCGATCGAAGCAGCATGTGAAGACCTGGTTCGGCCTGAGAGTTCGGAAATCTTGGTCGTTTCCGCATTTGAGGACGCACCCCCGATCACGGCCGAGCCATTCGCCATCTCGGCCGAATACTATCAGAAGATCGAGCAGGCCGTCATGGATCAATGCAAGACCTTTGTCGAGGAGGCAAGGGAGATCATCGAGAACCATTTCGGATCCGTCAAGGTTTCACTTGCAACAGAGATCCTCCGAGGATCACCTGACCATCAGATCGTCGAGAAGGCCAAGGAATGGGGAGCCGATGTCATCGTTGTCGGTTCGCACGGCCGTGGCTTTTGGGGACGTTTGCTAGGCTCAGTGTCGGACGGCGTTGTCCACCATGCACCGTGTTCAGTTTTCGTTGTCAGGAAGTAGCAGTCGGCCCTTCGCGAAGATGCGGCCAAAGCATTCGATCAATGCCCTGGCCGAGTAGGGCTTGAGCAGGCACTCATCAACGCCGAGTGATGTGAGTTCAGCCGTCTGCGTGTCAGTGATCAAGCCGCTCATGACAACGATCCTAAGGCCGGGCCTCAATTGTCGAAGCTCTGTTATCAGGGCAAGACCGTCCATGCGCGCCATTGCGAGGTCGGTCAGAACGGCTGCGATCTGTGTGGCATTCTCTTTGTAGATGCGGAGCGCGTCGGATCCGGTTCCTGCCTGCAGCGTACGGTAACCAAATTTGGCGAGAGTAGCCTCGGCGACCGAGCGGATGTTTGCTTCGTCGTCAACGACGAGGATCATCTCCCCGTTACCTCGGGGAAGGACATCTGCCGCAGTGCTCTCATCAGAGTCGCTCGAATCCTCAGCGGATGGGAGGTAGATCGAAAAGCGAGTGCCAAGGCCAGGATCGCTCTGGACACCGATGAAACCGCCATGGCTGGTGACGATCGTCATAGCCGTCGCGAGTCCGAGGCCGGTTCCCTTTCCGATGTCCTTAGTTGTAAAGAACGGGTCAAATATCCGCTTCAGTATCTCGGGTGGCATACCGGTCCCTGTGTCGCTTATCGTGACGAGTACGTAGTTCCCCGGTTCGGCATCGAAGCCGGGTGGCGCATTACCTTCGTTGATCGTTGTATTCTTGGCGTGGATAACGATCGTTCCGCCCTCCGGCATCGCGTCGCGGGCATTGATCGACATATTCAGAAAGACCTGATGGATCTGTGTCGGATCAGCCGATATTGTCCAGAGTTCGGGGTCGACCGAGTATTCCAGGGAGATCGATTTTGGGAGCGTCTCGGTGAGGACGGCGACAAAGTCCTTTAGAATGTGTTTCAGGCGGACCGATACATGTTCACCGACCATGCCCCGTGCGAAGGTAAGCACCTGCCTGATAAGGTCTGCACCGCGTTCTGAGTTCTCTCGGATGATGCCAAGCCAGCGTTCAGTCTCACGATCAGGCCCGCTCAGCTGGAGCATGTCAACCGCCATCATGATCGGCGAGAGGATGTTGTTCAGATCATGAGCGATACCGCCGGCAAGGGTGCCGATCGATTCCAGGCGCTGGGCACGAAGCAGATGCTGCTCTGTACTCTTCCTCTCCGAGATGTCCGTGTTGGTGATCAGGTAGTAATCAGGAGTTCCGTCATCAGCGCAAACAAGCGCCCAGCGGCTTTCGACGACGATCTTGTCACCGTCACGAGTGTAATTGATCGCCTCGGTCTGCCATTCGTCGTGATCGGAGAGATAAACGCTTGCTTCGATAATGAACGCTGGATCGCCGCCGCATAACAGGTCTGCCGCGAGACGGCCAAATGCCTCTTCTGCCGACCAGCCATAGATTCTCTCGGCGCTCTTATTCCAGTAAAGCACTTGGAAGTTGAGGTCGCAGACGAAGATGGCGTCGCGGGCTTTATCGAGTAATGAGGCCTGCTGCCTGATTCGATCCTCGGCCAGCTTCCGGTCCGTGATCTCATAGCGGATCGCGACATACTGGATCGGACACCCTCTTTCATCCAGAAGCGGGATTATCGTCGTATCAACCCAGTAGAGTGTCCCGTCTTTCGCTCGATTTCGGATCTCTCCCCGCCAGACGTCACCGGCGCTGATCGTCGCCCACAGGTTGCGAATGAATGATTTCGGATGGTATCCGGAGTTGATGATCCTGTGGTCACGGCCGAGTAGCTCCTCACGGCGATACTTTGAAACCTCACAGAACCTATCGTTGACGTAAGTGATCCGCCCGGTGCGGTCCGTGATGGCAACGATGGCAGATTCATCGAGGGCCCGCTTAAGGTCAGTGAGTTCCTTGAGAGCACCTTGATCTTGGGACTCTTCAAGGGAGCTTGGCTGAGACGCCACTCTCATTCGACCTCCATATGCGACGAGTCGATACCCGCCTTCTTGAGCTTGTAACGGAGTTGGTCACGCGAAATATCGAGCAGCTTGGCGGCACGCGTCAGATTGCCGCTGGTGCGTTCTACAGCTTGACGACAGAGTTCTATCTCGACCTGACCGAGAGCGACACCGTTCTTGGGCAGATGAATGGCTCCATGGCGACAGGAAGGGGCCGAATTCTCGTCGTCAAGCATGTCGACAGGCAGGTGCCTGAGCGAAACATGATCGCCATCTTCGAGTATTGATGCGCGCTCGATCACATTACGCAATTCGCGAACGTTGCCGCTCCAGCGGTAACGACGAAAGGTGTCTTCTACCTCGGGCAAAAGCCCTTTTAGCGGTTTTCCGCGGCGTTTAAGGTTAACGGCACGGATATAATGCTCCGCAAGCTCCAACACGTCATCTTCCCTGTCTCGGAGCGGAGGTATATCTACCTGGATCACGGACAGGCGAAAATACAGGTCGAGCCTAAAGAGTCCTTTCTCACTTTCTGCCTTGAGGTTGCGGTTCGAAGCGGCGATGATGCGGGCGTCGAAGCCAATGTCCTTGAGGCCGCCCACCCGCCGAAACGAACTCTCCTCAAGCACTCGTAAGAGCTTTGCCTGTAGCGACAGTTCCATCTCGCCGATCTCGTCCAGAAATATTGTTCCACCTTCGGCCTGCTCAAGAAGCCCTTCTTTTCGTTGCTTGGCATCGGTAAAAGCGCCTTTCTCATAGCCGAACAACTCCGATTCGATAAGCGTCGCGGGCAGCGCGGCACAGTTGATCGCCATGTACGGAGCATCCGCGCGATCCGAAGAAAAATGGATCGCGCGCGCGAAAAGATCCTTGCCGGTGCCGGTCTCTCCGTTCAGGAGGATCGATGTGACATCGGAAACGGCAACGCGTCGGGCGAGTTCCTTGGCGGCACAAAGACTTTCGGAACTGCCGATAATCTCATCGAAACTGAAGCCCCGAGACCGCTCTGACCTTGCATGCATGACCTCTCGACGAAGTTCACGCGTCTCGAGCGCGTTTCGCAGGGTAATGCGCAGCTCCTCAGCCCGAACGGGCTTGCCGATGAAGTCATGTGCACCGCCACGCAGGGCCGCGATCGAGTTTGAGACGTCAACATTCCCGGTGATCATGATGACGATGGTATTAGGTCCAGAGGTCTTTATCCTCTTTAGCAGATCAAGGCCGGAACCGTCAGGAAGATCGATATCAAGCAGGATAACACTAGGTTCGTCTCTGGAAATGGCCTCTTCGGCCGTCTTGATCGAGTCCGCCTGGATCGGTTCGTATTCCCACGTTCGCAGGGCTTCCGAGAGCGCCATCCGGACGTACCGGTCGTCGTCCACAATGAGTATTCTGGCGGTTGGTTTGGTCATTCTAACGCCGACGGATCAAGCTTAACCGAAGTGTAGCAATTTTGGTTGCGGCACCGCAAAAAACCTGTGACTCAACGGGCGTATGTGGGCCGATGCGTGTGATTTCTATCACAGGTTCCTGCGAGGGGAGTGCGCTATCATTCAATCGCAACTCCAGTGAAACTTCGGCGATCGACTATAGCTTTAGTTATCCGACTGTTCATTGTCGGCACGATCGTGGTTTTCGCTGCGGGAATCCTAATGGATGCTTCCGTGACTTTGGTCGTCGGGGCGCAGAGGACGGGCCAGCGTTCGGTTGGAGCGGCATCGAGACAATACGACGCCTTTTCGCACACAACCGATGGCCATCGAAAAGAGTGTGCGTCGTGCCATTCCTTTCCTTCGAGCAATTGGAAGACCATTCGGTCGGGTGACGGAGCGTTCCCCGACGTGACCGACTTTCCAAAGCACGAATCCTGCTTGAATTGCCATCGGCAGCAATTCTTCAGCGGGCGTCCGCCCCAGATCTGCTCGATCTGTCACCAGATGACGTCGCCCGAGGGAGGTATAAGATACCCGTTTCGGAATCCGAGGGAACTTTACGATAAAGGGCCTAAGGCGTCGCCGCGCGAATCTGCCTTCGCGGTATTCTTTCCGCACGACAAACATGTAGGGATCGTGAGCGAGAGCGGAAAGCCAGCGTTAAATGGTGTATTTCTGAGTGCCCGCCTTGGGCCGGACGAGACATCGTGCGCCGTCTGCCATAGTACGATAGGGATCTCAAGCGATGCAGATGATGGGTTTATCTCTGCACCTCCGAAGAAGTGGGGTGCGCGGTATTGGCCGAAGGCCGGTACTCTTAAGTCCTCACCTACGGGCCACCAGCAGTGTTTTACATGTCACACACCTGAGTCTGGCATGTCACCTGTACCGGCGGATTGTGCGGTGTGTCACAAGCCGAGAGGGCCGATGCCACGTTCAGATATTGATCCGCAATTGCCTGCAGATATTGCCGGATTCGATCGTGAAATGCGGCTAATTTCGGGCAGGCGGATCGCCTCGGGAAAATTTAGGCATGGGTTTGCAATGCACGCCGACCTACCCTGTTCGACGTGCCACGCGGTCGAGTCGATAAAGACGTTAGAGGCGGAAGCCGGCCGTGTGACGATCGCTGCCTGCGTGATGTGTCACGTGACCGGGACCGCGGCAGACGGTGGAGGATTGAATACCGAGAATGCAAGGCGTAAGGGGGACCGTAAGTTCGATTGCTCAATGTGTCACATCTCATTTGGCCGTCTGCCTGTGCCCGAATCTCACAAGTTGGCGGTTACCGGAAACTAAGATCTGATGCGTTCACGAATCACGAATAACCGGCGCCGGGGCAAACTACTGATCGCGGCGCTTGCTTTGCCGGCCTTTCTCGCGGGATCTCTGTCCTCCTGCACGAGTTCAGTCACCGAGAAGAAGGAATCCGAGAGTCCGTTCAAGCCTCTGCCTGAAAACATGGTATCGACGGACGAGATGGAAGACGTCGATTTCTCGAGGTTCCGCCATGACAATGAAAGGCACAGAGACATTCCATGTCTTCTGTGTCATCAGCAGAGGGACGAGGCGTTCCGTCCGCGGTTCGCGTCGCATACGCCGTGTGCGGGCTGCCATACGCCGCAATTCGAAAACAAAGATCACCCGATCTGCTCGACCTGCCATACGGGGCCCGACACGCCGGAGCTTAAGGCGTTCCCATCGATCAGCAGCTTTCGGACGAAGTTCGACCACACGTCTCACATTCGATTGGCGTCCTGCTCGACCTGTCACTCGACCCAAGGCGACGGTATGACGGTGCCGTCCGGTGGCGATGCGCATGCGTCGTGCATGTCCTGTCACACGGCCGACAAGGTCGTCGGCGACCGAAATATCGGCTCGTGCTCGACTTGCCACGAGATGGGCCGGGCGGATCGCATAGTGGATACGACCGCGCGGATCGGCTTTAACTTTAACCACGCAAATCATGCCCGGATCTCGTGCGACAACTGTCACAAGCCTTTGGGCGGAAATAGGATGTCCGAGATCGCGGTCTCGGAACACAAGAACCTGGCGAATAGCTGCGCGACTTGTCATAACTCGAAACGAGCGTTCGGGCCGGCACGAATGGCCGACTGCAAGCGGTGCCACACTGAACTTCCGTCATCCGGGCGGTTTGGCGTGCAGTTCAGCCACGCCCTTCATGCCAAAAACGACTGTGCCTCCTGTCACAAGCCCGGCAGCGCCAATTTTGCTGTGCCGAACGGGCAGAACGCCCACACGACGTGTTTTCAGTGTCACGCACCGGGCAAGGAGGCTGCGGCCAAGAGCACTTGCTTCTCATGTCACAAGATCGGCGGCGGCATCGATATAAAGCCGTCGCGTGCGGTCATTCCGGGCAATTTTGCACATTCAAAGCACGATTTTCTCGGCTGCGACTCGTGCCATGCCCCTTCCGGCGTCGGGATGACGGCACCAACGGTCAGGATGCATAAGGCACCTGGTGCGGGAACGAACTGCGCGACGTGCCACGACAACCAAGGTGCATTCGGTGAGGAATTTGCCAACTGCAGGAGGTGTCACACCGGCGGGCAGTTTGGCCGGTAGATAAAGGGAGGCGTTATGAACAACAGCCTGAAGCTCGGATCCGCGGTCGCGTTTCTCGTCATTTTGGCAGTCTTGTCTCTCACTCACGGTGGGCTTTCGACGGCCCAGAACGGGCCGACCGCTACGCCACCGACGCAATTTTCCCATACGGTAAAACTTGAGTGCTCCGGCTGCCACGGACCGGGGACGACGCTGCCCAAACTCGGCGAGGGCGAGCAGTTTCACAAGGATGCTCACCGGCAATACTTGTCGAGCATTCATGCCAAGCTGCAGGAAAACGGTAAGCCCGCCGCGGTTTGCACCGATTGTCACACGGTAGGCGGCGACATGACGACGGACTTTCCGCCGAGCGATCCGCGGTCCACGGTCTACGCGACAAAACAGGAGCAGACCTGCGGCAAATGCCATGAGAACGCGTACAACTCATTCCACGACAGCATTCACGGACGTCTTCTTGCCGAGGGCGACACGCGGGCGGCGTCGTGTTCCGACTGTCACGGACGGCACACGATCCAGTCAACAAAGGCCGACAATTTCCGGCTCGACAGAAACCGTCTCTCAAAGGTTTGCAACACCTGTCACTCGGGCATCGTGCCGCAATGGGAGACGAGCGCGCACGGCAAGGCGTTCAAGGAGGGTAATACCAAAGCTCCCATGTGCATCGATTGTCACGAGGCCGTCTCTCACAAGCCAGCGCCGGCGACGACACGCGATTTCGCGATGCAGATGGTGAACCGATGCAGCGAATGCCATGAGAGTCAGAAGCCGACGTATCGCGATACTTTCCACGGCCAGGCGACCGCCCTTGATTACAGACTTGCCGCCACCTGCGCGGATTGTCATACGCCGCACCACAACTTGCCGGCATCCGACCCGACGTCGTCAGTAAACCGGGCAAATGTGGTCCAGACGTGTGCAACCTGTCATCAGAATGCCACGGCGAACTTCGCGTCGTTCAACCCTCACCCCGAGCCAAACGATCCGGCGAAGGGCTTTTGGACGTATGCGATCAATACGTTCATGAAGTGGCTGTTGACGCTGGTGTTCGGCTTTTTTGGCCTCCACACGGCCCTTTGGCTTCAGCGTTCGATCGTTGCGATGATACGCGGCGAGACGCATAAACGCATTCGTGAAGAAGAGGACCAATGGGTCGAGCGGTTCTCTCGACGCCACCGCATAACGCACCTGCTGATCATCCTCAGCTTTCTCGCTCTGGCCGCAACGGGGCTGCCGCTGATGTACTCGTTCACCGACTGGGGCAAGTGGCTAGTTGAGGTCCATGGCGGGCTCGACGTTACGCGTTTTATTCACCGGTTCGCCGCTGTGATCACATTCGTTTACGCTGGCTACCACTTGTTCTTCGTGCTCAAAAAGGCATTCGTTGAACGCGACTGGTCAGCGTTCAAGGGCCCGACAACCATGATCCCAAGGTGGCAAGACGTTATCGATGCGTTGCAGATGTTTCGCTGGTTCCTATACCTCGGACCAAAGCCCAAACTCGACCGGTTCACGTATTGGGAAAAATTTGACTACTTTGCGGTGTTCTGGGGCGTGCCCGTGATCGGACTCTCGGGCCTCATGCTGTGGTTTCCCGGTTTCTTCTCATGGTTTCTGCCGGGTGAGGCGTTGAACATCGCCATGATCGTACACAGCGAAGAGGCACTGCTGGCAACGGCATTCATTTTCGCCTTTCACTTCTTCCACAATCATCTTCGGCCCGAGAATTTCCCGATGGACATTGTCATGTTCACCGGCCGCGTTCGGCTGTCGTGGTTCAAAGAGGAGAGGCCGGTCGAATATGAGCGGCATCTGGCCGCGGGGACGCTCGATACGATCATCGTACCGCCCCCTTCGAAGTCATTTAGGGCCGTTGCCCGCATTTTCGGATTCGCTGCTTATTTTATCGGGCTGTTCCTTGTTATCGCGATCTTTGTGACTTTATTCACGGTCAAGCACTGACTCGTGCGGGATTTTTCGCGCCGGGTAGATGCTGAGAGGCGGCGCCACACGAAAACCTGACCGTTTACCGCCGGTTATTCGAAGTTGGGATGGCATATCGATTGCTTATAGATAAACTGAAGGCGTGGACCCAAGACGCCGCAAGAAACAACTTTGATTCAGGAGAATCTCATGAAAAGCAATCGTATAAAGTTGATAGCGATCTTGATCTTTGCTGCATTGGTAGGACTGTTGATGTTCTTCAGGTCAACACCGGTGCGCGGTGCCGCGATGCCCGACACCGCGGCCGACCTTTACAAAGCCAAATGCGCGATGTGTCATACTCCGGTCGCGACAAAGTTCTTCGACCCGGCGAAAGCAGACGAGGAGCTTGTGAAGGCCATCTTGACTGGGAAGAAGGCCGAGAAGCCGCCAAATATGCCGTCTTACGGTGACAAGGGCGTTGACGAAAACATGGCCAAAGCTCTGGCCGCGTATATGAAGGACCTGCGACAGCCAAAGTAGTCCGCCGTTTATCGGCACACGGCTGATCGGCAGGGCTGCCAGTTGGTGATCCACCTGGCGGCCTTGCTGCATTTGCAAAAGGAGCGATCTATGAGCGACGAAGCAAAACCTCACGGATATTCATCAGGGCTATTGCGCAACTACATCAGTTTCATCGGTCTCGCAGTCGCAGCGGCGGCTTTCACCAGCTTTCTACTGCTGTTTTTGATCGAAACTGTAGGCGGGACAGAAAACCCTTATGCGGATCTGATCACCTTCATTTTTGTTCCTTCGGTGCTGGTCTTAGGCTTGGCGGTAGCAGGCGTCGGTGCCCTAGTCGAACGCCGACGGCGCCGTACACGTTCACCCGGCGAGGTGCGTCCATATCCTGTGCTTGATCTGAACGACCCACGCCGCCGTCGGCGACTTGTCGTAGTTGTTTGTTTCGGGTTCTTGTTTCTTTTTATGAGTGCATTCGGCAGTTATCGGGCGTTTGAATACACCGAATCGGTAACATTCTGCGGACAAGCATGTCATAGCGTAATGAACCCCGAATACGTCGCTTATCAGGCATCGCCTCACGCGCGCGTTCGATGTGTGGAATGCCACGTTGGCAGCGGTGCGGATGCCTACGTCAAGGCTAAGTTCTCGGGTGCAAGGCAGCTCTTGGGAGTGGTCACCGGACACTATAATCGCCCTATCCAGACGCCCGTTCACAACATGCGATCCGCGACGGAGACCTGTCAAAAGTGCCACTGGTCGGAAAAATACCACGGCGATGTGCTAAAGGTCTTTAGCCACTATGCTTACGACGAGGGTAATTCCCTCAACCGGACGAGTATGTATCTCAAGGTCGGCGGTGGCGATCCAGATTCCGGTGCCGTCGGCGGCATTCATTGGCATATGAATATCTCAAACGAGGTTACCTTCGTTGCCGCCGATGAGAAGCGGCAGATCATTCCGTGGGTGCAGATGAAGGATGCGACGGGCCGCATTGTGGAGTACAAAGCAAAGGATTCGGCAATGTCAGCCGGTGAGATCGCAAGTGCTCCGAAACGGACGATGGATTGCATCGATTGTCATAACCGGCCGGCCCACATTTACCTGTCGCCGAGCGAGGCTATTGATCGATCCCTGGAAGCAGGACGCCTCGATCAGCAGCTTCCCTACATAAAGGCACGGGCCGTTGAGGTCCTCGCGACACCTTACGAAACGAATGAGCAGGCGGTAGAAAACATTTCCCATCGGCTCGATGAGTATTATCGTAATACTTATCCTGACATCTATTCCGAACGTTTGGCGTCGATACGCTCAGCGGTGGCTGAAGTGCAGCAGATCTATCGGACGTATTTCTTCCCCGAGATGAAGACCGACTGGCGCGCCCATCCGAATAACATCGGGCATTACAATGCCCAGGGATGTTTTCGCTGCCATGACGGGCAGCACTTCTCAAATGACGGACAAGTGATCCGAAATGAGTGTTCGGTCTGTCATACGACGGTCGCCCAGACCTTCAATGGTAGGATCGTGAACCCAGCGGACGGCCTATTCCGGCACCCTGTGAATCTCGGTGACAAAAATACATGGCAGTGTGCATCATGCCACCGAGGTGACCGGCCCTTTAGTCACCCAATGAATCTTGGTGATATCTCCCAATTCCAGTGTGCCGAATGCCACAAGGAACCTCTTCAGATGGGAAACAAGTGAATGAAAGCCGGCGGCCCGAGAGCCGCCGGCCGGCGAGGACGATCGTCTTCTGCTATCGGTCTAAGGCACGAGAGCCGAAATAGACCTTGACCGAAGTATAAGGGAGGTGAGCCCGATAGTTCTGCACAGGTGTTTGAACGTCCTTAAAGTTGTAGTACTGATAACCGATATTCCAGTCTATCCTGTCGTTAAGGCGAATGGCAGCCCTAATCTCAGGCGTATCAAATCGCATCGGATATGAGGTAATGACCTGCTCGATCACCGAGGATGCTCTTGATCCCTGGCCGAGGTCGCGGTTTACACGATAGGCACCGAAAAAGGAAAGCCTGGAAGAGACCTTGGCGGTCATTTCCGCAAACCCATAATGATCGCGAACGAAGAACTGGCTAAAGCCCTGTCGGAGCACGTTGCTGACAGGGACGATAATGGGCGTATAACTTGTTAGATATCTATAGTTATATCCGCCACTAAAGCCAAACCTGCTGTTCGGCGTCCAGTCGAGCGTTCCCGAGACGTTCCTATGTCTGATCCGAGTGACAAAGTCGACGGTTGGTGCCACGATATTGAACGTCGGGTTCGTGTTGTCCTTGGTCATCGCGGATACGTTGATCGTAAAGTCATTTAGTGTCCAGCGGCTCCTGGCCCGAAAGTTCGTATAGTGGTAGTTCTCAACACGCGTGAATACGTTGTCCGCGCTTCCCTTCTCAGCGTCGGCAAAGATCACCCAGTTCTTGGTAGGCTTGATCTTCACACCGCCTATGCCCGCGTGCGTCGTGTTGTGCTCCTCAAAGTTGATCAGAAGCGGATTTGTTGGCGATGGAGCTGAGGTTAATACATTGTCAACGCCGGCTCCCTCTACATTGCGTTTCGTATACCGATATCCAACGTGAAACCCGAGGCGGTTGGAAAACTGATAATCAAACTCTGCCGTATTGGTCAGCCGCCGATAATGCTTCAACCGGTATCCGGTAGAACGCGTGACCACTGTCGCAAGTGGATTTCCCGCAGCATTTCGACGGTAGAACGCCTCCTCAAAGTTCTCATCGCCGCTAATCGAGAACCGGTCGAATGTTGTGGTATTTGAGACCCGGGCTGCATCGGTGATCATGAACGTAAACCCGACGTCCGAGCGAAACTGGATCCGTTTCGTTTTGGCGAATATGGCGAAGCGGTCAAGATCGACGAAATTATTGCTCTGGTCACGACCGGTTATTCTCTCGATCATTTCCATTTCTGAGCGGCTGACCGAGTAGATGGCGCGCGCCGTAACATCGAATCTCTTGGAGAATGTTCGATGGAGGCGGGCATTCGTATAGGATACCCTGCCGTTCGTTGGAAAAACGCGACTGAATGTGGCGAGGGCTGAAGTATTCGCAGGGTTATTCCCCGGTGTCGGAGCAATAATACTGAACTTCGATAGATCGCCGAAATCCCTAAGGCCTTGCGTGACGCCCCAGTTGAATCCCGCTAATGTCCCCTCTGCACCGAACCGATAGTCGTTACTTCTGATCTTCGCATACGTATCGACCGGAAATTCGTCCCCGTATGCACGGGTCGTATAGACCCCGGGGCCGCGACTCAATCCGTAGGATGTACCAAAGAGAAGCCGAAACGTCTCACTTTGCGGAAAAAGTGTGATATCCAGGTCGGCCATCGTGCGGCGCGTATTCTGTGTATGCTCATTCAGTACATGATTCGCCAAATTATTAAAGTACTGGATCCGCCGAACCGTAAGATCGGCTTTGTAAACGCCAAATTTGTCGAGCTTGATCCGTGTAAGCCCAGTGGGGTCAGCCCCCCAGCCGCTGACGGACACAAGCATTGAGTCGAACGGCTTCCCTTTCGAGTTCTCGGTCTCCAGGAGCAAGTTACTGTCGAAGACCCGAAAACCGGATTTATAGTTCAGATCGCTGCGGAACTTATTCTCGCTGCCATTTAGGTCTTTTCCCCTAAAACCAAATTCGCTCGACGATGTGACCTTATATCCGGCGAAGCTCGCGTCCGACCCATTGGGAGACGGGCTCGGTGATTGTGCCGGTATGTTCACGGATGCGGTGGCCAAAATGGACGCCGCTATCATCGTGAGGCGTAGGAGACTAGCGTTGAAGATCCTGCAAACATGTGCTTTTTTCATCTCAGTTAACCTCCATTACCTAAAGAACGCCTTGTGGGCGTTTGAGCCGTGTATTGCCGCATGACAGACCGTACAGTCCTTCCATCGCACGTTGGCCTGATCATGAAATGACGGCGTGCCCGGCACCACTTGGGCAGTGATCGTACTGTGACACTCCATGCACAGTTGGCGGGCCGAACTCCGGTTGAGCAGCTTTGGATTGCTCGTCCCATGCGGCGTGTGGCAAGCCATGCATCCCTCGGTTTTTAACGGTGCATGTTCGAAAACGAACGGCCCTTGCCTGTTGGAATGACAGCCAATGCAGGATATGTCAGCCCCGACGGCGAGCTTTGTCTGTTTCGCTTCAAAGCCACCATGAGCGTTGTGACAGCTGCTGCAGTTCATCGCGCCCTCCAACACCTTATGATGGAAGGGTTTTGTGAATTGAGCTTTTGTCTCAGTGTGACAGCCGATGCAGAGTTGCGGCTCGTTCTGTCGCAGCATAGCGGTATTGGCGACGCCGGGATTCTGGTTTGTCGCCTGCCCAACTAACGTCAGTGAGCCGGGACGCGAGTCAGGCATGGGCGACCCGTGCGCACTATGGCAATCGGTGCACCCCACATCGGCCCGCCAATGTTCGCCACGTCGATAATTGCTGTGGGCCTCCTTGCCGGCATGGCAGGCAAGACAGGTCTCGGATATTTGTTTAGAACTCTTGTTCCTGAATGAGATAATGCCCTTTGGATTGGTTGAGTCCTCAACGTGCAGGCGGCCCGGCCCGTGACACGATTCGCAACCCTGGGCCTTATTCTTCCAACTCGCGATCTGCCCGAGCTTGGCATGCTTCGTGCCCGTAAAACCCTTGGATTGATCTTCGTGGCACGCTTGGCAGGCCTCGCTTCCGACATAATCGTCCGGATTGACACCTGCGGGAAGCGGAAACTGCTCGGCGGACCAGTTGGCCGCATCGCTCCTTTCAAGTCCGTGCATCACCCAGCCCATGAAAAGGAGTGAGAACAGCACTAGCAGGGCAAGCTTGATACTCTTGTTTGAAGCTATCATATCGCCTCCTAGATCTAATGTGTCTATCGAACTACGTGCCAGTCTAGCCTAAGCGTTTGTGTTTTGTCTGTGAGCAAAATCACAGCTTGATCGCATTTTTTATGCCGCATCGGAGCCCGGTTTTGCGATGGCTGCAAGCCTCGCTCTGTTGTGGATCACAAGAGATTGCCCCCTGAGCGTCGCTACATTACTTTCCTTGAATCGCTTAAGGGTCCGCGTAATCGTTTCTCGAGAAACCCCGAGAGTTTCTGCAAGGATCTCGTGAGTGAGGGGCTGATCCATGCTGAGAGCCAGAGTCTCCTGGTCCCGATTTTTATCGAGATCCAATAGCAGACGCGCCAGTTTGTTCGCTACGGTATCCGAGGCAGCAAGGGAGCAGATCCGCTTGACCGCACTCTGATAGTTCTGACTTGTCTGACGTAATGCGTTCAGACAGGCGGCCGGGTGTGTCAAGAGAAACTGACGAAGTTCATCGCGGGCGATAAAATTCACCTGACAAGTCTCAAGCGCCTCGGCGGTAACCTCGTACTCGCCATCAGAGATTGCAGCACTCAATCCGAGCATCTCACCCGCAGTCGCGGTTCCGAAGCTCACTATTCGTCCGTCAGCAGAGGAATTTCGCAATTTTAAGCGTCCCTCGCATAGAATAAAGGCACCATCAGCGCGCTGCCCCTGAACAAAGAGTGTTGTGCCGGCCGGGCAAATCCGTCTGAATCTCAGATCGTCTAGATCGCTCAGGTCCGAACTCCGAAGTTCACAAAATGACTCCGTCTGACTAACACTGCAATGAGTGCAACTCGTCAAGGCATACCCATTTTTTGTCGTGTCCATATTAACCCCGCATCTACCACTCTGCTTCCACAGCAATCGGCGTTCCACTCAGCGTCCTGAGGAAACCCATTAGTTATCGGTATAAACGGCAACCAGGGATAGCAAGAGGACCCTACTTTCAGCTAGATATTCAGGTCGATGCGAAGAAGTTCGCGCTTGTCGCGGATTTTACACGTTATCAGGATCTCTTGCGAATACACTGCCGAGACGCTCTTCCAGTAGTTTTGCTGAAACTGTCAAGAAATCATGTGCGGTAACGAGACCCACAAGTCGTCCATCACGGATCACGGGCAAGCAGCCGATATTCTGTTCGCGCATAAGCTCCAGAGCCGTCAATGTGGGCGTTTCGGGTTCGACGGTAACCAGGTCCGTCGTCATGATATCCCTGACCGATATCGGGCGCCTGCTGTCGAGGTATCCTGATGCCATCAGCTTTATAAGGTCACGATGCGAGACGATGCCAAGGAGCCGACCGGCATCGTCCTCAACGGGTACATGGCGAACGTGTCGCCAGTGCATTAAACTGGCCGCCAGATCCAAGATGTCTTCGGGCCTTACTGTAAAGAGGTCAACGGCCATGAACTGTTCGACCGTCTTGTAATTATCTATCCACTCGGACCTGTCCGGTATCTCGGCCAGGGGCCATTCGTGCATCGGCTTGCCGCTTTCTTGCAAAGATTTCATTGCTTTCGTGAGTGTGCGCATTCGAACGTTGAGTTTTGCTCGCGGGTCCATGCTAGCGACCGAATCCAGCATCCACCGGGCGCCGGTCCTTTCGGCCGCGACGCGTCGCTCAATAACGTTGAGATACCGGTTCTGATCACAGGGGTCGATCCCGGCCCGCTCAAGACCTTTGCGTGCGCGAGGAAGCAGCTCCTCAAGGATAATTCGCCCTACGCGTCGGCTTTGTCCGTCGAATCCGCGGATCTGGCCACCCAATCCGTAACGTGCTGCGTTGAAGAAATTGTTCTTCGCATCGTCGAATGACATGAACCGCGTTATGTCACCGAACTCCTCAGGAAGCTCGACCATCAGCCCGAAAAAGAAGGCAGCATTCGCCATCTCGTCAAGGATGGAAGGGCCGGCAGGCAGGTAGCGGGCCTCGATCCGCAGACTTGGTTTTCCTTCAACTATCCCATAACAAGGACGATTCCAACGCCATATCGTACCGTTATGCAGCCGCCATGCGGCAAGATCAGGGATCCGACCATTTGCGAGCGATTCGAGTGAGTTTTCCCCAACCTCCTGTGTCAGCAGAACTCGAAACCGGACCGCGTCCTCCCGCAGGATCTCGATGATCGAACCATCGACCCACCGGTCGCCGAAATTCACACGCGGCGGTTGATTGCGCTCCTTGTGTGCTTGTGATCGAGTGTCCGTCGCGTGCTGAAACAGGGCGAGCCGCGTCTCATGCCAAAGACGATGATTGAGCAAAAGCGGTGAGTTGACCGCCGACGCGAGGACCGGCGCCGCAATGGCTTGGGCCCAGTTGTAATAGCGGACAAAATCCTCTGCACTGAGTTGAAAGTGGATCTGGAAACTCGTATTCGCAAACTCGGTGAATGTGTCCTGCAAGGTAAGCTGAAGTTCGTCGAGCCCCTTGATCTGGACAACGCGGTTCTCGCCATGGAGCTTCGTTACAACGCGGTCGATCTCGTGATAACGAGGTAGCGGCGTGAGGTTCTCGCGCGTGAGGTCAGACGCCTGTATTGTCGGAAGGATCCCGGCGAGGACCATGCTCGCATTAGACCTTGCTGCTGCAGTTCTGACGATGCCGGTGAGTTCGCGGAGTTCGTTCTCCATTTGACGGAGACAGCCGCCCGTAAAGACCTGAGGCGTCAGGTTCGCCTCAAGGTTGAACTTTCCAATCTCAGTTGTAAGCCGGGTATCGCCGGCCGCCTCGATCACATCCAAAGCGACGCCCGCGGGATGCATGGCCTCGTCGACAAGGAACATCTCTTGCTCGGCACCGATCCGAAGGACGTCATCGAAGAGGTCGGCGTCGAGCATACGTTGAAAGGCCTCGAGGTCGTTCAGCACCGCGAGCGTGAATGCCCGCATCTGTTCGTTGTCGTAGCCAGCGTTGATATGCTTTTCGCCCATGATACTTAGTCGACGAATGGACTCTTGAAGTCGTGTCGCCGCCGACTCACGACAAGATCATCGCCGTGCCAACGACGTTTTCTGAAGCCAAGTAGGTGGAATATCTGCAATGGAAACAACCGCGCAACGCGGGTGTTTACCTCAAGCGTATAGGGATCACCTTCCTGCCTTTTCACGCCGGGAAGCAGCGGCAGGGCCTCGGCTAGGCGGAGCCTGCGCAACAGGCCGGACAGCCAGAGCCAAAACGTCCTTACCTTCCTAACAAGAAAGTAGCCGTCTTCACCTTGCTTCTGATACAAAGGCATCAGGATCGCCCCTGACTCTGGCGGTTTGATCGGGCCGGTGCGGTCATTGGCAATTATCTCGTGGCGTCTGATGCGGTCGAAGTTGCGGTAGCCTGGACGCATCTCGAACTTATCATCGATGGTAACGGGATGCCGATAGCGAACCTCATAGATCTTGCGGCCCCCCGTATTCTGTCTGAGCAATTCCCTATACCGCTCAGCTTGTAATGTCTTGCGCCGAACAATCCCGGCGTTCTCAAGCGCGAGCATGGTGAGAGCTTCGTGGTTATCAACGGTTTCGGGGGCCAAGTGCTGGCCTCCCTCAAAGCCAAACGTCACCGCGCCGAGACTATTCAGGAACTCAAGCATGGTCCCATCCAGTTGTTCCTCGATCCCAAGGACAATAGTGACAGGAAACCTACGAGCGAAAGCGCGATTACGCAGCGTATCGCCAACAGTTGCGAACGGCCTCCCTCCCGCCGATGTCGAATGCAGGTCAAGAACATAGACCTCGTCTTTAGCAGTAATGAGAATGTGATCGAGAATCGCCTGCAGCTCTGCAAGTTCTGAACTCTCAATCGGTGCCGATGACCTTGTACCTTCGGCTTTTGATAGATTAGAGCTCGTCCAGATACGGTTGAGATCAGCATCGATATAGCGGACTCGCTCCGTGAGCGCTCGCGTATTTCCCGCAAGTAGATACACCCTTCCGTTCAATTCGTGATGGGCGCAGTCCAGGAGCTTTGCGACGCGCAGCAAAGCGTCGACGCCGGCCGGTTCATTTCCGTGAAGTCCGGCGACAACGATGAGTGTCGGCCCTGTGCTGTCACAAGAGAAAGCAGCGATCAAGTGCTGTCCGTGGACTATTTCTCCGCCGGAAACCGGCAGGCTGGGCCGTTGTACTCCGTTCACCGTTTCAGATTGCATCGTTGTTTCCACGCAATTGACAGCAAACCTTATGCCGAATCCGGAGCGTGCGATTTTAGGATACACGAGTTCGTCGAGTAGGGAGAAAGTGTAGGACAGCGGGGAATTTTCTTGCCCTGTGCGAAATACTTCGCACTTTTGTCCTCGAAAATGAAGTTTTCGCTTGAATTATTGGTGGCATACTGTTTGCCCACAGAATTGGCCGTGAGGCTTTTTCGGGTTCGCTCCCCATGACTGGCCACAATGCGGATCTTACTTTGCTACAACGGTTCGAAAACCTCAAAGGCTGCCGTCCAGAGCGTTGGCCAGATGGGTCTTTGCAAAAAAGATTCAGTAATTGTGATCTCCGTCACAGACATGCATAAGGCCTCCGGTCAAAATAGAGATGTAAGCATGCTGGCCGCGAGGGCGGCCGACGAGTTGCGAAAGGCTCTTCCCGTATTGGAAGTTGCCACTCTAACGGCTCAAGGCTCGCCTTCGGACGAGATCGTCGCTGCAGCCAGTGCCTTCGATATTGACATTATTGTGATCGGTGGGTGCGGGGGTCGCATTTTCGGCACTCCATCGACTCTCAGCCAAACCGCACAGAGAGTACTGAGTTCGGCTGAGTGCACGGTCCGCATCGTGCGCGTTCCGTACCGGGCGAGTGACCATATTGAACGCCTGCTCGTAGCGTTTGACGGGTCGGTGGGCTCAGTCAACGCTGTCAATAGTATTGTCGAGCGAAGCTGGCATTCTCCGGCGACAGTGCGGCTGCTGGCAGTCGCTGACAGTTCGGTTCTGGGTTCGATCGGTCGATTTATGCCGCAGATGCGTGACTCGGCCGTTAGAGAGCAGTTTGCTGAACAATGGGCCGAAACCCTCGCTTCGGCGTCATTGAGACGGCTCCGCACAGCCGGCATTGAGTCCAGTGTCTGTGTTCGGTTTGGAGATCCGAGGTCCGAGATCATCCGTGAGGCCGCTGATTGGCACGCCGATACGATATTTCTCGGGCCGCACGCACGATCGGGATCGGCCGAGAGATTGGTTATGGGCAGCGTGTCGACGGCAGTTGCGTCCGGGGCCCATTGTTCAGTAGAGATTGTCCGCAGCTAGAATGTTCCCCATGCGGACATAATGCGAATAGCACGCCTTGCCCCTCCGCATTACGTGCTATTCGCCTTTTTGCGCATCACACTAACGCAGAGCCGAGTTGAGCTTGCTTAAGGCATCCGAGCCGGGACAAAGCACATCCTGAGAAAGCGCATTGAGCGGGAGATCGGACGTATTCAAAAGCGAATGCAGGTCGCTCGATCCCTCATCGATAAAGAGTAAACCGGTAAGGATCTCGCCCTTTACCTTTGCGGCGTGAATCGCATTGATGGCCGACAGTCGGTCCATCGGGTCCCAGTCCTTTTCAAGTTTGTGAAGGTGGAGCATCGAGCCGTCGTGCATCTCAAGCTCTCTGATCGAGCCGGCTTCGTATGTGGTCAGGATCTCTTTGGCTATGGGCACAAAATCGACTGTAGAGATGGCTTCCATATGCTCGCGGACGTAATCATATGACTTGGTCGAGCCGGCGTTGTTGTTGAACGTCACGCAAGGTGAGATGACGTTCAATAATGCGAAGCCTTCGTGCTTCATTGCCGCTTTGAGCAGCGGGACAAGCTGCTCCTTATCGCCTGAGAAACTTTGGCCAACAAAGGTCGCTCCCAGCTCAATTGCGAGACCGGCAAGGTCGATGGCCTCGAACAGGTTCACGCTTCCGGCTTTCGATTTAGAACCAGCGTCCGCCGTCGCGGAGTCCTGCCCCTTCGTCAGGCCGTAGCAGCCGTTGTTCATCACGAGGTAAACCATGTTTAGATTTCGCCGCACGACGTGGACAAACTGTCCCATTCCGATCGACGCCGTGTCGCCGTCGCCCGAAACGCCGAAATAGATCAAGTCACGGTTCGCCAAATTCGCACCCGTCGCCACGCTCGGCATACGCCCGTGGACCGAATTAAATCCATGCGAGTTAGACAAAAAATACGCCGGCGATTTCGACGAGCACCCGATGCCCGAAAGCTTCGCCACCTTATGCGGCTCGATATTCATCTGCCAACACGCCTCGACGATCGCCGCGTTGATCGAATCATGCCCGCACCCCGCACACAACGTGCTCAAGCTGCCCTCGTAATAGTCGACCGTGTAGCCGAGATCATTCTTCGGCAACGCCGGGTGTCTAAATGTTGATCTGACGTAGGTCATTTAAGCTTACCCCACTGGTCGACCGTTATAGCGCGATCTAGGATCGAGGCGACTTCTCGCAACATCATCTTCAACTGCGGAACTGAATACTCCGCATTCGATGGAACAGTCAGGCGATGATTCTTGAAAACAAGAAATTGGTGTCTCGAACCCGAATACGGCCCATCAAAACCAAGTCGTCGAAGCCTTTGAATGAAGTCCGCGCGTTTACACGGATGCCACTGGCTCATATGTTGGGGCGCGGTTCAGATTAATATTCGAGAGGACCGGTAATTCGTGACCGAGTTTAAGACCGACGAGGACCCAATCTTCAAGTGTAGAGCGCAACTCGCTCTCACATTCTCGTAACGTCGCCGCGAATGCCACGACGCCTTTGCACGACGGGATTCGGCCGGCAAATGTGCTGTCCTGTAGCTTGTCGTACTCAGCCTCTTGCAAGGCCAATTCGACATAATCGCTCAATATGTAATTCCCTGACATATCGTTATTCTAGCACGCCTCGACGCTTCGCCCGTGACGTGAATCATGCCCGCACCCCGCACACAACGTGCTCAAGCTACCCTCATAATAATCCACCGTGTAGCCGAGTTCATTCTTCGGCAATGCCGGATGTCTAAATGTTGATCTAACGTAGGTCATAATTAGCGATTGAGTCCGAAATCCGGATGTTGTTTGTGATGACGAACCGTCGTCACTCGGAGAAGAGTTTTGTTCACAATTCGGTAAACGATACTGTAAGGAAATCGGTCAAGTTCTACGCTCCTAAGACCTTTAGCGACAATTCGATACCACTCGGGATTTTTCTTTATCTGCGCGAGTTTTGCTTCGATCCGGTCGATAAAATCATCGGCAACGTCGGCTCCGGCCTCTCTAAGGTAATAATCTAGGGCTCGCTTAACGTCGCGTTCAGCAGCCGAACTTAATACGGCTCTCATTTGCGAACATACTCTCGCAGCGACGTAAAGAATTGTTCTTCGGTAAGCACGGTTTCAGGTTTTTCGTCCATCTCTCGGTCTCTGCGCAATGCTTCCTCTACCCAATCTTCGTCCTCAGCGACAAAAGGCGAAGGAAGCGAACGTATCATCTTACCAATCAATTCTGCGCGCTCCTTTTCCGAGAGACTGAATACCAATTCCTCTGCTTCGGCTACCGTTGACATTCCTTTACCTCACTGAAGAGCTATTTTACCACGAATCAAAAGCCGCAATCAGGAATTCGAGATCCGCAATCAGTTCGCCGCAGCCGTCGCCACCAAGGCAATCAGCATCCCGACGATCCCATACAAATTCCCCCGCCGCGCCGTCTCCTGCTGGCTCAGCCCCCCCCAAGGCTCAAAATAAACAACGCACTCGCGGCGATGTATGCGATTGTGATCAGGCTTTGTTGCATTTAATAAGTTTCGACCGCCGCGAGCAATGCAGCAGCGAAGTCCGCAAATAATGAGCGTGGATGCAGCGTGTCCGTTGGCGACGTGAATGAGCCGTCGAGTTTACCGGACTCGCGGTTCGACAGTAGCAAGCATCCGGACGTATACCACTTCTCGGATAACAATCTTTCGATCAATAGTCGATATCGCTTGGCGTAGGATGAATCTACAAATTCCGGAAAGATCTTGAAATGAGATTCGTCAACTCTTACACGGCTCGTCGAAGCGGGGCATTCCTCAAGCAACATCAAGTAACCAAGAAAAGGCGGTTTGCTGTCTGAAAGTTGAAAAAGTCCTTCTTGTTCGGGCACACGATACCCGCTTTCGCGATGCGCCGTCCAAAAATCAACCGCAGAACCTATCGATTCTTCGGAACGATTGTTGAAGTTGTTTCCGAACGATGGGCCGACCTGTGACTTTAGCTCAAAGGCGGCGACAAGATGACGCTTGTAAACGACCAAAGCGTCCCACATCTTCGTAGGTCGAAAATAGCCGGGAATAGTAAGTTTTGACTTGCCCGTAACAATGATGTTCTCGGAAGGAATACCTGCATAGAGCGCTACGTCACGGATCAATTCTGAAAAACCATCAAGGTTTTTTCCGGCGATCACCGAACCTCGACCGCCCTCTTGAGTAGTTATTGACGAACTAAGCCGTCCCGTCCAAAATTGCTGAACGGCTCGGCTCACTCTTTCATCAAAATCAGGCGGCAACAGTTTGCTCATGTGGTACCTTCGCGTAGTTCAAATAGATCGTCTCGCTATCAAACATTCCGAATGCTTTCTCGAACCGCTGACGGGCTTGTTCAGCATAAGTTTTATCAACCTCTATTCCGATAGAGTTTCTTCCAACTTTCGCTGCGGCGAGCATCGTAGTGCCTGAGCCGAGAAAGGGATCAAGAACGGTATCGCCGACAAAGCTGAACATTCGAATAAGTCTGTGCGCGAGCTTTTCGGGAAAAGGTGCCGGATGGCCTTTTTGTGTTGAAGCGCCTGTTAAAGTCCAGATCTGTTGGAACCACTCGTTAAATTCCGGTTCGGAAATCACGGATAGACGACGTTGCTCGGGAGTCGGTGTTCGGTAGCCGCCACCTTTCCTTAGCATAAGGATATATTCAAGGTCGTGTTTAATTACGGCGTTTGGTTCATATGGCTTGCCCAAGAATTTACTATTTCCTTTGACCTCAAAGCTTGCGTTGGCGATCTTGTGCCAGATGAGAGGCGCCAAATTGTCGAAACCGATCTTTTCGCAACGAACTTGAATGTCAGCATGAAGCGGTACAACCTTATGACGACCATGTTCACGCCTCGATCTCAACACGTCCCCCACGACCACAACCATTCTTCCACCAACTGCGAGCTTCTGATAACAGCCCCGCCAGACCGAATCAAGTTTTTCAAGAAACGTCTTATAATCGTCAATGTGACCGAGTTGCTCTTCGTGGTCGTTGTATTCCTTCAGATTCCAATAGGGCGGCGATGTGAGAACAAGATGGACCGACTCGTCGCGAATGAACGAAATGTCCTGTGAATCGCCAACAAGAATCGAATGAACTGTTTTTTGCGTAGCGACTTCTTCCTGAATCCGTTTCAATTCAGCTTCGTCCCGCGCTAACTTCGGGATTAGTTTGTCTAGTTCGGGTGAACTTAATACACTCATTCGCTCTTTTACCTTATCCATTTCGCAACCTACGGAGTTGGTGCCTGTTTCTTTGGTGCTTTTTCGACGAGGCTGGCAGATATCCATGCGGCGAGTTTGCCCGGATCGTTGGCGTAAACGTTGCGGACGATGCCGTCGAGGATGCGGACCGTGACCATGCCTGCCTGGATTTTCAAGGACGTGTCGGCGGTTGCTGATTGTTCGATCACGCCAAGCTCGCAAAGACTGCTGCGTGCGCGGCGAGTGTCCGTTTCACCTTCAACGGCAGTTCAACCATATGAAAACGATCTGCGGCAAAAGCATAATCTTCCCCGCTCTCGTCTATAACGCGCAAATAACCTTCCTTTTCCGCTGCCTTGTCGCGAATGACCGGATAAACCTTGCCGACTTCAAGCGATGCCTTATAGCCATCGTTGTCTAAACAAAGTGCTAAAAACTTTCCTTTCATATCAATCTAAGAACGGCGGCTTTAATTTGAATTCCTTCTTTCCGATGCCGTGAGCTTCATACCAATGAATTTCAGCTAGCCGTATTCTACCACTTAGCAATCTTACTGACGCAGTCCCTTTCAATTTCCGCCAACGAGTTCCACCATATTGCTTTTTCAATCTCGCTCGATCGCGAATGCCGGTTCCGCTCGCTATTGTTTCGATGTCAGTTATTTCGCTGACGATCTCAAAATCTATCACGACTTTTCCTTTATCTGCCTATAAATATTATCCGCTGTGATCGGCATGCCGTCGTAGTTGAGGACGGAGATTAACTTGGCGGCGTCGGTGCCGAGTTCGATTATTATCAGGCTGCGGAATTGGGCGTCGCGGTTTTGTTCGATGACGAAGATGCGTGAATGCGACGCGACAAACTCGCGGAACGATTCGCCAAACGGAAAAGCCCGCGGGCGCATCGCGTCGAGATGGAAGCCGTCAGCTTCGAGAAGTTCTAGAGCTTCTAAAGCGGAATCCGTAGTTGTACCAAAGAAAATTACACCGTCCTTGTTTGTAGTGAGAACCACCCCGTCAGTCGAAGCGGCTGCCACCCCTTCGTAAGGAGGGGAGCTGTTGTAGAACTCCGGCTCAGGAACAAGCTTCTTCGCGGTTTCCCATTTCTTCGCCAATCTATCGACGTTTCGTTGATATGCAGCTCCGTCTTCGGTATAAACGCCGTACTCGTCGCGGGACGAACCGCGTGTGACAAACGCTCCGCGTGTCGGATTTGTGCCGGCGATCGTGCGGTACGGAATGCCGTCGTTATCAATGTCGAGGTAACGGCCCCATTTGCCGTTGAACTGATCGAGGAATTCTCCTGCATGCTCGGCTTCTGCGTCGGGCTGCGATTCGATATGGGCGCCGTTTCCGTTGCCGTTCGATATCGCTTTGTAGATGCGATCGAGTTGCACCTGTGTCAATATCTTGCCGCGATCGTACTGCCTCGAATCGTCCCAAACCAATGCATCGGTGACATGATCGTTCATACCGAGATCGAGGTCGGTCATGATGATGACGGGCGTTTGCAGACGTTCGGCAAGATCGAAGGCATCGGCGGTCATCTCGAAACATTCTTTAGCAGTCGCCGGGAAAAGCAGCGGATGCTTGGTGTCGCCATGCGAGGCATACGCCGCGAGAAGAATATCCGATTGCTGCGTCCTCGTCGGCATTCCTGTCGAAGGGCCGGTTCGCTGCACATCGATCAGAACGCACGGAACTTCGGCAAAATAGCCCAAACCTAGGAACTCGTTCATAAGCGAAACGCCCGGTCCGCTCGTTGCCGTGAACGACCGTGCGCCGTTCCACATTGCTCCCATTACCATGCCAATGGCTGCGAGCTCGTCTTCGGCCTGGACGATGGCGTAGTTGTTTTTGCGGGTCTCAGGATCGACGCGATATTTTGCCGCGTATTTCGCAAACGCATCTACGACGCTCGTCGAAGGCGTGATCGGATACCACGCGGCGACCGTCGCTCCGGCGTAAACCGCACCAAGCCCGCACGCTGAATTCCCGCCAAACAAGATCTTGTCTTTCAGAAGATCACGGCGTTCGATGCGAATATCTAATGGACATTCGAAATTCTCCCGAGAGTATTTGAGCCCGATGTTAAGGGCCTTGATATTCGGCTCGATCAGTTTCTCTTTGCCCTTAAACTGCTCGCCGATCATGCCTTCAAGCACCGCAAACTCAATGTCGAACAACGCCGTGAGGGCTCCGATGTAGATGATGTTTTTGAAAAGCTGCCGCTGTCTAGCGTCGGTGTACTCTGTGTTGCAGAGGTTCATCAGCGGGATGGGAATATGCGTGATGTCGTCGCGTTCGTATGTCGGCGGCAGAGGCTTTGACGAGTCGTAAAGAAAGTAGCCGCCCGGCATTACGTCCGCATAGTCTTTCTTCATCGACTGCGGATTGACGGCGATCATCATGTCCACACCTTCGCGACGACCGAGATAGCCTTTCTCCGACACGCGAACCTCATACCATGTCGGCAAGCCCTGAATGTTCGATGGGAAAATGTTCTTCGGCGTAACAGGCACGCCCATGCGAAACACAGCCTTGGTAAACAGAGCATTCGCCGAAGCCGAACCGGTGCCATTTACATTCGCGAATCTAACTATAAAGTCGTTGACCTTCATTGCTTATTCTTCTCGTCCCAAGCCATCGGCTGCCAAAGTTCTACTTTGTTGCCGTCAGGATCCATTATCCAGGCGAACTTGCCGTTCTCAGCCAGATCCGGCCCGCCGACGATCTCGACGCCGTTTTGCTTTAGCCGGGCGAGCATTTCGTCCATATTATCTATGCGGTAATTGATCATGAACGAGGATTCACTTGGGTTGAACCACTTTGTATCGTGGTCCGCCGCGTTCCAGACCGTTAGCCCGCCGTCGTCGGCCTTATCGTCCGCCCAACGCAATATGGCTCCGCCCCAACTTTCAAGCTCGATGCCGAGGTTTTCCTTGTACCACGCCCCAAGATCGGCTCCTTTTCCTTTACTTTTGAAGAACACGCCGCCAATTCCTGTAACTTTTGCCATAACCTCTCCTCAGTGTTCGCATTCTACCGCTTTCGGAGCCTTCGCACCACAGAGTAGGCCACGGCGAGGATGTTTAGCTAGGTTTTTGGGGCTTTGCGGCGAGGATGTTTAGCTAGGTTTTTGGGGGCTTTGCGTCGAAGAAGTCGCTGATCATTGGGATGATGACGGCCATGCGGTTCATCAGCGTGACGTGCGTCGTATCGGGGATGATGGCGAGCCGCGATTCCGAACGCGGCATCATATCGCCATGGATATGGCCGCCACCTTTGAGGCTGTACATTTCAGCGATATGCTCGATCCGCACACCGTCGGCGTCGCCGAAGATGAAAAACATCGGCGCTTTGGTGGCCTTGAATTTATCGGCACCAAAATCCCACGGGCGCATCGCCGCCGCTTTGATGTGAGCGAAAAAAGCGGGGAAGCTGCCGGGAATTGGATTAAGCTTCTCGCGCTCGGTTTCGGCGGGTGTTCCTTTCATCATTTCTAACGAGAAGTTTGGCCAAAAGTCGTTGGCAGCCTGAACCCAACCGTCGCGGCGGATCGGGTGCGAAATGCTGACAACCTTTCGCACCTTTTCCGGGTGGCGGATCGCCGTCATCATTGCCGTACCGGCACCGAGGCTGTAGCCAATAATGTCTGCTTTTTCGATCTTCAAATAGTCAAGCAGCCCGGCAACATCGTCCGAAAGGTTTTCATAAGCAATATCGCGTTTGATGTCCGCCGTCCGCCCATGACCCTGCATCTCGACCGCGATCACCTTCCGCGTTTTGGCAAGCTCGTTGATCAACACACTCCAGTTGTCGTCCGAGATCGCCATAAACGCCCCATGCAGCAAAACCACCGGCTCGCCGCTGCCGTGTATCTCGTAGTACATCTTCAACCCGTTGACCGGTGCATAACCCGCCGTTGGCTTGTGCTGTGCGAATGCGACGGTTGACAGGAGCATTGTTAGAAAATAAGTTATCGTCTTCATAATCTTTCGGGCTCTTAGTTCCAGTTCAATTCTTCCAGCCGAAGTTTTTTCGATAAAACTCCCCATGTGGAGTCCGATATCAGGCCTTTTCGTCGCCACTTTCTTAAATCGTGGAGGCCATCGAATGAGGAGCAAGCCGCTAGATTCAGGAATAACAGTGCATAGTCATCTCTAATGCCGTCCGTCAGAGATTTCATTAACGGTTCCGGAATCGCACAACTATTCCCCCCGATCTCGTTGTGCAGATGTTTTTCGATCGTCTTCGCCGCGTTCTTGTCACCACAAGAAATGATAAAACGGTCGAAGCCAGAGTTATTAAGTAGACGATATATCCTTACCAACAACGCCTTCAGGTGGGCAGGAGTCTTACGGTTAAGATCATCAAAAATTACCGCGGCCCTGTTTCTTTTTCCGTGACCAACGACTATGGCAATGTTGTTGTGCCCCAATACATAAACCATATATTCATTGCCAGGAATAGAATTTCTGTCGTCAAGCCGGATAACGCGGTCAGGATACAAATGATTCAGCGTCTCTTCGAGAGGTTCCATGAGGTTAGATTCCGGCGACCTTATTCTAATCGTTCTCTTCTATATGAGGGGCGCCGGTTTTTACGTCGGCATCTCATTCGTAGTTTAACTTGGTACTGGCGTTTGGCGAGATCTGGGTCTCAGTTGGCTTGAGTGTAGCCAGGCTTTGCCCAAACCGCTTTTCGCGGCAATTAGCCACGCCGTTTACGGCGTGGTCAGATTGTCAAATTTTATCGAAGGGCGTTTTAACGTCCTTCTAGATCCGGCTTTTAACAGTTCGGTTCTGCAAATTTGTAAGGACGATAAATCGCCCTGACCGAATATTCGCGATACACTACCACGTGCTAAAGCACGTGGCTAGTTGCCCTGCGGGTTTATTGTATGCTCATTTTCGTTTCGATTTCCACGCTGGCACTACACCTTCATTACACTCAACTTCGCGACGAAACGCATTTTACTCATCCTCTTTTATCTGCGGGCCGCCGCCGGATCGTACATCGCCGTCGCGTTCGTAGGAGGCGATGATGACGCCGTTCGGGCTGATCTGGCTGCTTACGACCTTGAATGACGCGGGGATCGTTCCATCGGCAAACAGGCGTTTGCCGGGGCCAAGCGTGATCGGGAAGATCATCAGTTCGAGTCCATCAACTAGATCGTTTTTGAACAGCGTCTGGAGCATATCAGCGCTTCCCATTACGTGAAGGTCGGGGCCGTCCGTTTGTTTCAGCTTGCTTACATTTTCCGCAAGATCGCCGCTCAGGAAAACGGCGGGCTGCCAATCGCTTGAGTCGCGCGTGTTTGAAGCGACGTATTTCGTCGCGGTCATGCAGTTCGGCCAAAAGTTCGAATGCGTCGGCCAATACGTCTCCCATGCGGCAAACGTCTTTCGTCCCAACAGCAGATCGACCGGTTTCGCCAGCCGCTCCTGCACTACCGCTCCGGTCGCCTCGTCCGCATACCCAAAAAACCACCCGCCCCACTTAAACCCGTCGCCGTCATTTTCCTCATTCTGTATTACGCCATCGAGCGTCATAAATTCACATGCGATTACTTTTCTCATCACTCTCTCCAGTAGTTGTCACTGTTTTTTAGCGAAGCTAAGAGCTTGCCTCACTTTCCGGTCCAACCAGTCGTTTCTTACCTCGACCAGCCCTAATTTATTCTTTCGAGGATTCCAAAGAGCATTGGTCGTGGCTGTTGCGTTACTTTCTGCGATGTCGGCATAAGCCCTCGCCTTTTTTTGGTCACCTTTCGAACCGTAGATGACGGAAAGAATTGACGAACTGACGTACCGTTGTTCCGGAAAGAAGAATCCGCCTTTCTCGATCTCAGTAACGAGAAGCTCCTCTACATCGTCGTACAATTCGCTCCGGCCGTCTTCAACAACGATTTCAGCAAAACTCAGTCGAGCACCTGTGATGACGTTGGGAAATTCTTTCTCGAAATCGACCGCCTGCTTGAAGTAATCTAATGCTCTACCGTTGTTCCCACGAATTCGGTAAATTGCCCCAAGTTGACTCAGAGTCATACTTTTTTGAGTTCGATCATCTGGATAATCGGTCAAGATCCTGTTAAGGAGCGATTCGGCCGCCTCTAATCGCCTCAAATCTCCACTTTCAGCTAGATGGAATGCCTGAATCCTTAGGTACTGGGCACGCCCTCCTTTTCTTGCGCGACCCAACTTAGCAAAGAAGTGTTCCTCTTCGGCTCGTGTCCACGACTCACATCTATACCATTCAGTCGCCATATTTAATTTTCATTCCTATTCTCAAACCCAAATCGTATTGCCGCTTCGAGCACGTCGGTGTTTATATCCTTGATTGTCTTGAACCTGATGCAATAGCCGGTGACGGTGGCTTTGCCAAGGGTTTTGCTATAGGTTTCGGCGAGGTATTTTTTGTCTTCGATACCGAGGATATAGACCGAGATACCGGTTTTATTGCCGCTCAGACCGATCTGATAAAACTCGCTGGTCGTTCCATCGGCGTATTTGTGGTCTCGTGAGCCGTAGCCGATATTCGGATTAGAGACAACCTTGCCCGTGTCGTCCTTGCCGTCGAGGAACCATAATTTGCACTTCGGCTTGATGCGCAAGATCATTTCGTGAAGCTCTTGCATCTCGCCACGTTTTGGCTCAGGCAGGCTGGCGATGTAGTTTTTGATCTGTTGTTTTACGTTCATGTAATAATCAAGAAGCAGGAAGCCGCGAATGCACGAATTCCTGATATTCTATTCGTGCATTCGTGGCCAGATCTTACGCTGCTCCCTTTGAGGCTGATAGGATCGCCAAGAGATCTTCCAAGTTCTTCAACTGCGCTTCGGTTCCCTCGGTAAAGCCGCTTTCCAGGATGCGTTCCATGCGTTCGAGCGATTCGTTGTAGATCGAGACGCTGACCTTCGTCGTATCGCCTTGATCGGTGAAATTGAAATCCCAATCCGAGCCGGGCAGTTGAAGATTCTCATCGGCGTCGGCGAAGGCGTTAAAGAACTTGAAATTGGTTTTTGGTGTGATCGAAGTATATCTCTGCACCGCCCAACGCTCGGCTCCGTCGGGGCCGACCATTGCGTAAAATCTGCGTCCGCCGACTTCGAAATTGAGTACCTTCGTGCGCGAAGCAAACGGCTTTGGCGCCCACCATTGATCAAGCAATTCAGGTTTCGTATATGCGTCCCACACCAGATCGATGCGGGCCAAAAACTCTTTTGTTATCGAGACTGTCTTCGCCTCTATATCTACAACAAAATCCATTCCCATGTTACTCTTCCTCTTTCTTTAATCTTGCAAACATTTCATCAAGCTGGTCGTATCGCGTCTCCCAGATCTTGCGATATTGCTCCAACCATTCGTCGATCTCTTTCATCTTGTCGATCTCCAAACGGTAATAGACCTCGCGGCCGCGGCTGTCTTGCGTTACAAGTTCGCATTCGGTCAGTATCCGCAGGTGCTTAGACACCGCCTGCCGCGATGTCTCAAAATGCGAAGCAATAGCATTCGGCGTCATCGCCTGCAAAGCGATCAACGCGATGATCGCCCGTCTTGTCGGGTCGGAAATTGCCTGAAAAACATCTCGTTTCATAACGTCGAACAGAAGTATGCAACCACTCGGTTGCATATGTCAAGCGCAACCGAACGGTTTCGCGAAAATTGTTCTTGTCTTGAGAGAAGGGACTCTGAAAGGCGTCGTATTCGTGTGATCGTAGCCGTAAGCTTCAACCCGTGGAATAAGAAGCAAATTTGATATAGTTGCGTCAGCGGGATATCAGCTATCCACAAACGCAAAAGTTCCGCTCGTTGCCGAGCGGAACTTTCTCTTTGAGAAGACCGGATGTCTGCTACAAATGTTGAAAAATCAGCCTGGGAAGCCGATCTTAGGATCTTAACTTCTTTGCCACACCTACGAGGTTAGCTGCCGGGCTAGGAACGAAAGAGTATCCCTTCATCTTGCGATGATTCGCCCCCGTTTCCCGAGTGCTCGGGATCAATGGGTCCCCCGCTTCCGGCACAAGCCGGAATTCGGTGATCGAATTTTCAACAATGAAATAATAGCAGTAATCGCCGGTTATTTCAAGGAGTTTGATGCTCGGGCCAAAGATTGGGTTGTTCCAGCGCTACTTGCAACGCAGAGACGCTACGATGCGAGAAAAGATCATCGGGAAGGATAGAGTTGATAGAGTATCAAATATACGACTACGCCGGTGACAGATACATACAGCCAGATCGGATAGACGAGCCGAGCGAGCTTCCGGTGAGCATCGAACCGGCCTCTTAAAGCTCGGTGGAGCGTCATGATAACAAATGGGGCGACAAGCGCGGCTAGTATCGTGTGTGACGTGAGTATCGTGAAATAGATCGGGCGGATAAGACCTTCACCGGTAAATTTCGTCGGGCCGAGACCAAAATAGTATGTTCTCAAAGTATGATGTGTTATGTAGCTAATAAGGAACAACGCCGAGATGCCGCTCGCCGCCAACATGCACAAGCGGTGCTGATGAATACGCCGCTTTAGGATAAATACAAAGCCCGTCAGTAGGAACAGCCCGCTAAGGCCGTTGAGCGAAGCGTTGATGTGTGGAAAGATATGGAGCAGGTCCATCACTTCCAGAATCCGAGCAAGATGAACAGCACGAGCCACAGCGCTCCGACTACGTGCCAGTACCAGCCGACGACCTGAGCTACTGAACGGCGCCTCAGGAGTTCGTCCTCGATCGATGTCGGATTCCAGACGCGAAGCAGTATCGAGCCGAGCGCCGCAACGCCGCCGATCACATGGACGGCGTGCACGGCCGTCAGGATATAGAAAAAGCCTGCATAAGGATTCCCCGAGATGTAGAGGCCGCGCCGCGTAAGTTCAATCCACGCCAGGATCTGTGACGAGATAAAGGCCGCGCCGAGGACCGTGGTCGCGATAAACCGGCGTTTAGCCGACGGCTGGTCGTTGCGTTCCGTCGCGAGCTTTCCGAAGTGATAGGTAATGCTGCTTGCAATAATTATTACCGTGCTAAGCCACACCTGGATTGGCAGGTCGAATGGGTGCCATTCGGCGACGTTATTCGTGGCAATCACCACATAGGCCGCTATCAAGCCGCCAAAGGTCATCACGACGACGAGCAGCAGAAAGCCCGTAAAGATACGCGATTTTTCGGGAGCAAAGCGATCTTCCGCGTCGCCGTCATCGGGCCGGTCGCCGCCCGGACCGTTCGGGCCGCGGCCTTTTCCGTTGCCGGGTTTGTTTGAGCCGCCGATACCTGAGGTCCGACGCTTTCCGGGTTCAACGATCTCTTCGACAATGTCGGCGGTCCCGATCTCCATCAGCGTTTGTCAGCGACCATCAGTATGAAGAGCAGAGGAAGGTAAATAACAGAAGCCAGCAGGAGGAACCTCGCTTGCGCGTTCGTCCGGGCGATGGCGGCCCGGATACTGATAACCAGGAACGCAACGCCGAGAGCGGCCGCTCCAATCAGAAATACCATTCCCGACACACCGAAAAAGAACGGAGCGAGGCTGACAGGCACAAGCATTATCGTGTAGAGGATTATCTGCCGCGCCGTGATGCGGCCGGCCGGTTCGACGACAGGCAGCATAAGGATGCCGGCCTTGGCGTACTCGTCGCGATACAGCCATGCGATAGCGAGAAAGTGTGGGAACTGCCATAAATACTGCATTGCAAACAGCGCCCATGCCATCATGCTGATCTCGCCGGTAGCAGCCGTCCAACCCATCAGAGGCGGCAAAGCACCGGGAATGGCACCTACGGCAGTCGAGATGCTAGTCCGGGTCTTTAGCGGCGTATAAACGAAAACGTATCCGACGATCACTGCCAGCCCGAGCAGCGCGGTAATCTCATTTACAGCCACAAGTAGGTAAATCTCCGCAAGCACACACTGCAGAATTCCGAATACCAATGCCTCCGCGGGCGTGATCGTTCTCGTCGGCAAAGGTCGCTCTGCAGTGCGTCGCATCAGCCCGTCCAGGTCACGCTCCCAATACTGGTTAAGCGTCGCAACGCCAAACGCCAGCAGCGCGATCGCGATCATCGAGTTGGCGAAAAGCACCCAATCGAAGGCTCCCAATGAACCGAGATAAAACCCTGCCGCCGACGTCAACACGAGCAAAAAGGCAATTCGAGGCTTTGTGAGTTCTATATAAGCCGCGATCCGGTCGCGCATGGTGGCCGCCTTTTGCTCGTCCAGATTGGCTGTAATACTGTCCATCTATGCTAGAAACCGTAACTGTCAGAATAGCGTCTATTTACTACATTGCAAAGCATCCTCGTATGACCATGGCAGCCGACCGCTATTTAGCAAATCTTATTTTTCCGTAAGTGACAAAGCAGAACCGCTAAGCTATTCTGAATGCGTAACATGTCCGCGTCTGAACAGACCATAGACCCTAAACCCGCTGCACGGCCAACAGCCCCTTTTTTGAATCGCGTTCTCGACTCAATAAGTTCGGTTCGAGTCGGTGTAGTCACCCTCTGTATCCTCGTTGTCCTTTCAATGGCGGGGATGATCATACTGCAGCAGAATGTGCAGGGATTTGATGCGTACTATGTCTCGCTGACGCCGGCCGAGAGGATGGTATTCGGTGCCCTTGGGCTATTCGATATCTACCACAGTTGGTATTTCAATTTTGCCCTTCTCTTCCTCTCGCTGAACATCATTCTCGCCTCGATCGACCGATTCCCTTCTGCGTGGAGCTATATTGCAAAACCAAAGGTCAAGGGCACCAAGGGCTGGCTGATGAATCGTAAAGAGCACGAAACGCTCGGCCTCAGGATGGACGTTGACGAGGCAATTCAAAAGGTCGAGGATCAGTTCAAGACCGCAGGGATGAAGACGACCGTCACTAACGAGGCCGATGCGGCATATGTCTTCGGCGAGAGCGGACGTATCAACCGGTTAGGTGCATACATTGTTCACGTGTTTCTTCTCGTACTGTTCCTTGGTCATTTCGTCGCCCTGACGACGGGCTTTGACGCCGACGTGAGGATGATCCCGGGATCCAAGACCGATCAGATCGAAATGATCCAATTCGACCTCGAGAAGAAGGAAAAGTTCAGCGTCAAGCTTCCCTTCACGATGGAGTGTACGGATATTCAGCAGAGGCTTATCGATGAGCGGGTCGGGATCGATGTGAATAACACGCTTGACTGGCGCACGCAGATGAAGATCAGCGATCCGGCGTATGGCGACTTTCTCGCCGATGTGAGCCTTAACGCACCGGTCACATATCGCGGATACCGCTTTTTTCAGGCACAAACGATCCCGATCGGGCACGCCCGCGTGATAACGCTCGAACTTACTCCGCAGAATGGCGGCGATGTTCAGCGAGTGACGATTGATCGAAATGGGAATTCGACGCTCGCTGACGGGACGACTGTCGAGTTCACCGATTTTATGCCTGATTTCACGATGGGCAGCGACGGCAATCCGGACACGCGAAGCGGTGATTATAACAATCCGGTCGCGATCCTGAATGTAACGCCGACCGGCGGCGAACGGACGCGCGTTTTCGCATTCAATCAGAAGCTGCCGGACAACGCTCCGGTAGCAGCGGCAAAGGCCGGTTACAAATGGCGGCTGACAGAGTTTGAAAAGTCGCCGATGGCCCACATTCTGTCGATCAAGTACGACCCCTACAACGCCTCATTCATAGCGTGGTATATTGGCGGATTTGGGCTGATCGGAGCACTCGGCTTCGTGTTCTTTTTTACGCACAAGCGTGTGTGGGCGAGGATCGAGAAGACGGACGACGACACCAGCGAGATCCTCCTCGCCGGCGAAGCGAACCGCAACCACTTTGGATTTACGGACAAGTTCAAGACGATCGTTGAGGGCATAAAGCCCCCTGACGAAGGCAGGTAGTTATGCAGGAACTGGACAGATTGGAAAACCGCGTGACCTTCAAATCGCTGCTGCCGGTGGTCCTCGTGATCGCCGGCTCGTTCGCAATGCTGGCAATGCGCGTCCAAATGGGCGACCGATTCATCTCGGACGGTGCCCTTATGATGATCGCGCTTGCCTGCTACATCCTCGCGGCCCTGTTCCAACTGACCAATCTCTATGCGCCATCGGCCATGGCTGAGAAGATAGGATACTTTGGCGCGGCGCTAGGCGTTTTTTTCAATTTCTCAAGCTGGCTTGTACGGTGGGACGCAGCTTACGACCATGAGATCGCGATCATGCGCGAAAGCGGCAACATGGCGAGTCCCTGGGTCTTTCGGTATATTCCGTTCGCAAATCTTTACGACCTGAGCCTGGCGTTTGCATTCGGAGCCGGCATTGCTACGCTTCTCTTCGCGCAGAGAAAGAGTTTTAGAATACTCAGTGCATTCACGTTGCCGTTGGCGGCCCTGATCCTCGTCCTTGCCCGTTTTATTGGAGGAGAATTCATCGACCTGCCGCCGGTTCTCGATTCATACTGGCGGCCGATACACGTTGGTGTTGCGAGTCTTAGCTACGGCGTTGCTCTGGTGTGTTTTGGCGTCGCCGTGATCTACCTGCTCAAGGACCGCGTCAAGGTCGAAGCCATGGCAATCTGGTCGAGTATCTTCGCTATCGCCGTGATCGGTACGGTGAGCAAGTTCTCTGTCTTTACGGAATTTGTCTATCGCGCCGGCCTCTTCGTGCCGAGCGAAGGAATGAAGAAGCCATTCTCGGCCCCGTTCCGGCTAGAGGTCCCAATGGCCGGGCCGGCGTTGGCCGTCGCAGGCATTTTGCTGGCTGCTGCGATCGTGGCATTCCTTCTTTACCTTTATCAGAACAATGCAAAGGCAAGGCCGATCGGCCACTGGCTGCTGCGGGCGGGCCTCGTCGCTCAGGCCGTCTCGTTGGCCATCCTCGTCGTCGGCATCCGTTCGAATGACAATGTCCCGGCCCGTCTGAAAGCTCAGTTGGCTGCAGACCCAAACCAGTATATCGTGGCCGGAATGGCGATGGCCGAAACGCAGAATCTCACGGTTCAGGAGCTTCAGCAGATGACGCCGACGCAGTACGAGCAGATGGCGCGCTCGTATATCCAGATGAGCGGCGACAAGATGTTCCTGAGCCTCAACACAAATCCGGTCGAGGTCGCGGCACTGATCACGGCGCTGGTTGCGACGCTCTTTGTGATCTTCTTCTCATTCCGCACCGAGAAGATCGTCGAACGCCTGCCAAGCCTCGATTCGCTTGACAGCCTGATGTACAAGACCGCGTGTCTCGCGTTCGCGGGCCTCGCTATGCTGCTGATCACCGGTGCGATCTGGGCAAACGAAAGTTGGGGACGGCCGTGGGGATTTGATTCAAAAGAGACCGGCGCTCTCGTCGCCTGGCTCACCTACGCTGCCTTTCTCCATACCCGAATCGCCCGCGGCTGGAAGGGCCGCAGCTCGGCATACTTTGCGATACTTGGGTTTTTGCTGGTCATATTTACTTATCTCGGCGTGAGCTATCTGCTAAAAGGACTGCACAGCTACGCGTAGCCCAAGAAGCAGTGATTCCCTCATCCCCATGAGGCTGAAGAGCGACCGGCCATCGGTGGGGGAACCGCGGATGGGGACAAGAGTGTCCCCGCTCCGATACTACTGCATCGTCACCTTCGCAACATCCAGGATAGCGTAACGCGTCACTGAACCATCCTTACCAACGACAGTCAGGACTCCTTTGTCGAAGCCGAAACGCTGCACGCCGGTCATTGGAAGCCACTGAACAGTGCCGTCCTTAAGCTCTATAACGAGCCGGACATTGGCCAGCGGGTCTGGCTTTGACTCGGGCGGCGGCCTGACAGCGGTCGAGGCTTCGACCGACGTCTTCGGCTTCTTTGCTGGCTTTTCAGTTTTTCCGGTCTTACCGGCGGTTGACGTGGGCGGATTTGTATTGGCCGGCGGAGCGGGTCTCTTTTTGGGCAGTGTTTTTGCTGTCGGCAGCGGTTTGACCGCTTCCGTTACGACGACGACCGGCGGCTTGGCCAGAGGTTCAGCTTTCTTTAGGGGTTCATTTGTCGCGGTCTTGCCCGCCGCCGACGCTGCGGGTGTTGCCTTTTTGGCGGACGATTCGGGTTTCGGCTTAGGGGCTTTTGTCGTGGGCGACGGGCCGTCCGATGTTGCTGGCGGTTCTGCCTTGGCGACCGGATCGATCTTTCTGGGTGATTCGGGTTTCGCGATGACAGCGACGATCGTTCCGACGGAGTTTACCTTGATGCCGGGCTCGTTCGGGTCCTGACGGGCGAGCGTCGGGCCGTCGTCCGCGGCCTTCTCGGTCGAAGCAAGGAAGCTGCCGCCGAGCTTTATGCGGAATGTAGCGGAATCATCGTTTGGCGTGCGGCCCTCGACGCGGAGTATCAGCTTTTCCGGCTTTCTGAGATAGATCAAGCGTCCCGTCTCGCTTTCCGACGAGTCAGCAAAGACTACCATCTTTGTCATTGGCCGCAGGCCGTCCGCAATGAAAACATCCACGTCGCCCGCGAAGTTCTTCGTGACCAGATTTATGAAGATGTCACCCTGGCCGCCGTCGAATGTGTAGTAGTAAGATGTCAGTCGAGAGTCGCCGATGTCGCGTGCGGCGATAATGCCCGTGATCTCGTTGATCACGACCGGCGTAGGAAAGTTTACATCTCGCGATTGCGCCGCGGCTGAAAGGCAGGCAGCTACTAGAAAAATGGCCGCAAGGGCAAAAGGGCTGGAACTCGTTCGATTCACTTACGCAATGACTTTCCTAAGGTGGACGAGCCGCGAGGTCTCATGATATCCGAGGCTGAGATGCGCCCGGAGGCTCACTTCGTTGTCGATCTCGGCATCTGAGGCCATCTCGGTCGAGCCATGCGCCCGCGCCCACTCCTCAGCATAAGCGACCAATTGTCGCCCGACACCTGAATGGCGGTAGGCCTCCTCGACGTACCAGCCTTCAAGATAGCCGACGTTCTCTGTCTCACAGTCCTCAACGTGCGAACGAATGCTCGCCTCGAGAAAGCCCGCGAGCCGCCCGCCGCCGACATCGGCCACCGCCACAAACTGTGTTTCAGAGTGTTCGATGATATCGAACATTTCTTCCTTGTGGTCGTCCTCGGTCGATTCGTCCCAGAGCAGCTGCCTGAGCCTAAGCCACTCTCCGAGGTCACCCTCGTCGAGCGGCCTGATCATGACATCGCTGATCGCCATTATCGTCAGATAATAACAGGGATGCGGCCGCAGGACAATGCATTCATGAAAACAAAGGGCCGGACATTCGTCCGGCCCTTGAGCTTAAGTTCTAAGCCGGCCTAGCCGGCTTTGGCCCCAACAGCCTTGTCTTGAAGGAGTTCGAGCGCTTTCTTGAGCTGCAGGTCCTCTACTGCTTTTGGCGCCGGTCTCGGTTGCGGAGTGGCTTGTGGCTGCGGCTCGCGCTCATTCTGCTCGTCTATCATGGTCTCTACCGCGATCGGCTCCGGAGTGTCAGGACGCTTTACCTCGACAGACGGTTTGACACCGGTCGTGGCACGGTCTTCGCCAAGAAACGGCGTTCCCCCCGGCGATGCCCACTTGGCAACGGTCAAATAAAGCCCGTCGCCGCCGCGGAGCGTGAACAACTTCTGTTCGGTACCCGCCCCAAAGCTCTTTTCGCCCACGACCTCGCCCCGCTTGCGTTCGAGCACGGCGGAGGCGACCGCCTCAGCCGCACCCGCCGTGCCGCTATCGATCAACACTACCAGCGAACCGTCGAAGATCGCCTTTGCCGGGTCGGCCGTGTAGGTATTCAGGACCTTATTGTCGCGGCCGATCACTTTGGCGAGTTCACCTTCGCGGATGAACAAGTTGCCCACAGCGACGCCTTCAGTCAGCTTCCCTGCGGCGACGCCGCGGAGGTCAAGGATGATCTTCTGCACGCCCTGCCTGGTCAGGTTAGCCACTTGAGTGCGAATATCGTCCGCCTCACCATCCTCGAGGCTGTAGACCCTTACGACGCCAACTTTACCCGCCTCGGTGCGTACGTCGGCCGAAGGGACCTTGTAAGGGCCGCGCTCGACCTTGATCGTCTGCGGCTTCTCACGGGTGCGGAGGATGCGTAGGCTGACGCTGCTGCCTGCGTCACCATTTACGAGCAGCCGAGCGTCGTAGAGCGAGATGTCACGGGTCGCCTTGCCGTCGATATACTCAATTACGTCGCCGGCCTTGATACCGGCCTTCTCCGCCGGCCCGCCCTTGATCACGGAGATGACGTAAAGATAACCGCTGATCTGCGAGAATTCTGCCCCGATACCGGCCTTACCCGACAGAGAGCCGTTCTGAAATGTTTTTACCTGTTCGGCCGTGAGAAATGACGAATACGGATCGAGGCCGCCGGCCAACCCCCGGAGGGCACCAAGGCGGACCTTTTCCATATCAGGTTCATCAACATAATCATTCTTGATATGGCTGAGGACGGACTCAACGATCCGTAGTTGGGCGTTTGGGTCGTTGACGGTTTGCTGGGCCGATGTTGTGAGCAGGCTGCCGACGAAAGGCAGTCCACCAATGACCGCATAGATCGCGATCAGGCCGGAGATAGCAAGAACCCAGAGTTTACCGCGAAATGACATAAAAAACCTCGTATGATACTACTGACCGTGGATACCACGAACGGCGACGTCCGTTTGTTTGCCCTCGGCAGAAACTAGATTATCGCGTAACGACACGATCGGGTGCAAGAAAAAGAAATAGCTAATCACGGGGACGTTGCAGATGTTTCTCGCCTTCCCGCCACCGGACGGATAATCGGGATCGACCCGGGCACGAAGCGGTTCGGCATGGCTGTTTGCGATGAGATTCGCGTTACCGCTCGGCCGCTTGACGCAATCGAGCGAACCAGTTGGAAAAAACTCCTCTCAAATATCAAGAATTCGGTCGCGGAGTTTGATGCGGTCGCGGTGGTCGTTGGTTTGCCGCTCGGATCGGACGGCAGCGAAAGCATCATGTCTGTCGAGGCCCGCGACATTGCCCGCAAACTGCATCTCTCGCTCGACGTGCCCGTTTTCCTCCAGGATGAGCGTGTGACCACCTACGAGGCACGTCGCCGGATCTGGGCACGAGGTGAAACCGTGGACGCCGTGGATAGCGAGGCTGCCGCGGTCATACTTGGCGATTTCCTAGACAGAATGCGGCTCTAGTCCTTTGGCTTGAGCGTCACGAAGCCGACGCGTGCCTTTTCAACTGCCGCCGTCGAAAAAGGAAAGATCGTGGGCGTACCGGTTCGCCATGCATCAAACTGGTCCCTAAAGAACAATGACGTCGGATCGCCGCTCTCGCCCAACGGAATAACAAAGCGTGTCGCGTCCCAATTGCCCGGACTCACAATGTGCCGCATCGACACAGAAGAGCCTACGTTCGGAGTCTGTCCGCTGCCGTCTATCGGCACCGACGGGCCCGCGAACTGCATCCCGATGAGCGGGACCTGAGCCAGCGGATGCGGAAATCTTGACTGCCACACGCGTCCCCACGTCCATTGGGCCGGGTCCATGCCAAATCTTTTTGGGTCCGAAAGGCTCGCACGCACGGTCGAGTCGCATGACCTAAAAAGGGCAGGATAGCTTCCCACGCCCGATGGCAGCCATCGTCGCAGGCCTTCACGCACGGCACGATCGAGGACGCGCTCCCGGATCAGATAGGCGGGAACGGATTTGTTCTCCGCCGCGATCCTGTCAGCGGCACACAAACGGATCTCATTCGCCAACAACGCACCCCGCGAGTCCGCCTTCATCCTTCCGTCCCATGTTCTGAGCACTGCCAGCGTTTCTGCCGAGGCCGCATTTTGCGACACGATCGCCTTAGCCAGGTTATTCAGCGGGATATTGAGCGTGTCATGCTGCACATCGCGGACGAGATCAAAGGTCGCCCTCTTAATCGACGAAAGCTCGTCGAAGATCCTTCGGGCCCGCCAGGGCGAGGCTGCATCACGCGACATCTGGGTATATTTGTAGGCAGTGCCCACAATGCGCTGGTTAGCGGTAACAATAAGGCCGCTTGAGGGATTGTATAGATTTGGCAGCTCCTCAAACGGAATAGATCCTACCCAATCACCATCGGTCGTCGCACCGTCATAGGGCAGAGCTCCGTCACCTTTGCGTCGGATCGGGATCTTGCTCGCCGCGTACCAGCCGATGTTGCCTTTCGTGTCGGCATAAACGAAATTCTGTGCGGCCCCGCCGTAGGTCCTCAGGCCCGCAATAAATTCATTCCAGTTCCTGGCCTTGTTTGCACGGAAGAACACCTCAAACTCATTCGTATGCGGATCAAACGCCGTCCATTTCAACGCATACCGCTTGCCGCCTTCTTCGAGGATGATCGGGCCGTTGCGAGTCTCCGTCACGTCGTATGCCACCGATTCTGTGTCAGGTGACATCAAATTCTTCCGCACCTTGATCGTCTCCGTCCTGACAACCGCGCTTTCCCAACCGGCGGGCGTCCTATATTTGCCATCCGCGCCGAAGGTCTCGATATACAGGTCCTGCACGTCAGGCCCGACGTTTGTGGCTCCCCACGCGATATGTTCATTGTGGCCAAGGACGACTCCCGGCACGCCCGGCAGCGTGACGCCAGCGACTCGCATTGTTGGCGTGGAAAGATGGATGAGGTACCAAATGCCCGGCGCTGCCGGCGCGAGATGCGGATCATTCGCGAGGATGGGCCTTCCGTCTGCCGTCCGCTTGCCCGAAATAACCCAATTGTTGCTTGCGGCCAGTTCCTCCGCGTAGAGGCCGACCATCTCCAGCGAACGGCGTCGAACTTGCTCGTCTTGGCCAGCCATCGCTATCAACCCGTCGGAAATATGGCTCGCCGAACGTGCCGCACGGGCACGCGGGGCGGAGGCGTCCTTGCCAAACAGAACGACATCATATGGCGTCACTGGATCGGTGAGGTCTGCCAGCTTCTCCGGCGGCAGGCCTTGAACCGATGCCCGCAGGAGGTCGTTGCGCCAAGTCGAACTTAGAGAATCAGACATTATCTTGCCGATTACGATCGTATCTGCCGGTTTCCACTCGCGCGGAGAATATTGGAGCAGCCGGAATTCGACGGGCATTGTCTCAGGTGTCAGCGACGCGATATACGCATTAACCCCGGCTGAATAACTCTCGAGCGCAGCGATCAGGTCAGGCCCGAGAAATTTGAGGTTTTCTTCAGCAACCTTCGCAAAATTGAAGCGGCGCCAGCGTTTATCTTCTTCGAGCGTGAGCTTTCCAAAGAGTTCCGCCGTCTCGCCGCGGCCGACGCGACGCATAAGGTCCATCTGCCAAAGGCGGTCGCCCGCCATGACGTAGCCTTGGGCAAAATACAGGTCAGCGTCCGTCTTGGCCTCAATATACGGGATCGATCTGGCGTCTCGCCCTACCGTCACAGGGCCCGAAAGGCCGTCAACAGTGGTCGATGTCTGAGAATATAGAGTTCCTGCGAGTAGAAGTACGAGTGTGAGGATCGGAGTAAAGATGAATTTCATATGCTGAAGTGAGACACGAACGTTGGTTCTGTACTTGACGATACGTTAAACTCTTTCAAAGTTCTAGCCACAATTCGGAGGAGTCAATGAGATCATTCGCGTTCTGTTTTTCTTTAGTCGCAGGCCTCGTCTTTTCGATCGCCTGCAGCGGCCCGACGCCTGCACCAAACGCTGCCAAAACACCTGTCAATGTCGCTTCAGCCCCTTCGCCTCAACCATCAGTAGCCGACGGCAAGGAACTTTTCGCCATGCACTGCATGATCTGTCATAAGGAAACAGGCAAGGGTGGCAAAGTGACCGTCAAAGGCAAGAACCTCAAACCTGAGGATCTCACCTCTGCCAAAATGAAAGGCAAGACCGACGAGCAACTGGCCAACTACATCACTGACGGTGTGCCCGATGAAGGAATGCCCGCTTTCATTGACGAACTAACCGAAGCTCAGATCAAGCTCGTCGTCGGCCACGTCCGCACCTTGCAGGCAAAATAGACGAGCCTTGCAAAGCCCCGTTCGACCAAATAGAATCAATCCGAGCGTGCACCCTTAGCTCAGTTGAATAGAGCGTCTGACTTCGGATCAGAAGGTCGCAGGTTTGAGTCCTGCAGGGTGTACCATTCGCTTCGCTCAGATTTGAGATCTCACCGCCAGTCACGGACAATTCCTAGGGCCGCATCGATGTGTGGCTTCATATACTCATCCCTTTCAACAAAAGGTATGCGACTGCGTATAGCATCATAGATAGGCAGCGTGCCGCGACCGAGTGATCTGTCTTTTCCGATCTGCTTCTTGCGAAAGTCGATCCCTTGTGCCGCACACATAAGCTCGATAGCGAGGACGTGTTCGACATTATTGGCGACCTGCCGCAGCTTTACTGCAGCCGTAGCTCCCATCGACACGTGATCTTCGACATTTGCCGACGACGGGATCGTATCGACGCTCGCCGGATGAGCGAGCACCTTGTTCTCCGTACAAAGGGCGGCGGCAGTGTATTGCACGATCATAAATCCGGAGTTTAGCCCGCCGTGTTCAGTCAAAAATGCAGGCAGCACATGCGAGTTCGATGCCTCATCTGTAAGGCGCATTATTCGGCGTTCCGAAATGTTGCCCAACTCTGCCAAGGCGATCGCCAGATAATCGAATGCCAGAGCCAGCGGTTCGCCGTGGAAATTACCCCCGCTTACTACCTCGATATCGGCACCGTCCGCAAAGATCAACGGATTATCCGTAACGGCATTCAGCTCAAGGTTTAGCAGCCATTCGGTATATAGAACTGCATCGCGGCAGGCTCCATGGACCTGCGGCATGCACCGCAGCGTGTACGCGTCCTGAACATTTGTCGGGTCAAATTCGCGGACAAACTCGCTGCCGTCGAGTATTCTTCTTAAATTTGCCGCGCACTCTATCTGTCGCGGATGCGGGCGCAAGGCGTGGATGCGCTCGTCAAACGCAAGGATCGTCCCATTCAGCGCTTCAAGGCTCAGGCAGCCGCTGACGTCCGCAAGCTCGGCGAGCTTCCTGGCCTTCGCGGTTTCGAGAATGCCGATCGCGGTCATCACGGTCGTGCCATTCGTCAGGGCGAGGCCTTCTTTTGTGGCGAGCGTCACCGGCGACAGCCCTGCCTTGGACAGGGCCTCACCACCTGACATCGCCACGCCCTCAAACTCCGCCTCGCCCTCGCCGATCAGCACGCACGCAAAATGCGCCAACGGCGCGAGATCGCCGCTCGCACCGAGACTTCCCTTTTCGGGAATCACGGGATGAACGCCGCGATTCAGACATTCGAGGATCAGTTCAAGCGTCTCGAGCCTGATACCTGAGAATCCGCGGGCCAGCGTATTTGCCCGGATAAGCATGACCGAGCGCACTGTCGCCGTATCAAGCGGATCGCCGACGCCAACGGCATGGCTTACGACCACGTTGCGCTGGAGCTGCCCAACCTCTTCACGGCTGATGATCTTGTCCTTAAACGCGCCAAAGCCCGTCGTGATCCCATACGCGATCTCGCCGCGGTCAAGCAAAGTCTGCACCGCTGCCGCACAAGCGTTTACCTGTTGTTTTGCTTTTTCAGACAACGCAACACGCGGCTCACCCGGCTTACCGTAAGCGACCGACACGACTTGTTCAAATGTCAGGCTCTCGCCGTCGAGAACAATTTCGTTCATTCGTTTTTAAGTATAGGCCTCCAAGATACGTGAAAAGTAGTAAGTGAAAAATGAGATGTCCCTTTTCAAGTCTAACTTATCACTTTTCCCTTATTCCGGCGGAGTTATGCGTCCCGACTTCAGAACTGTCGCAACCAGATTACCGCCAAACTCGTAGGTGATCTGACGATAATCTCTACATTCACAGATCAGCAGGTCAGCCCGTTTGCCGACTCCGATCGAACCATGAGTCGCTCCCAAACCGATGGCGTGGGCGGCATTTATCGTCGCAGCATTCAGCGCCTCGCTCGGCAGCAGCTTTTGATAACGACAAGCTATCGCCATTGCCATTGGCATCGACGGGCATGGGGCCGAGCCGGGATTGTAGTCGGTCGTAATGGCTACCGCACAGCCGGCGTCGATCATCTTGCGCGCCGGTGCGAATTGCGGTTTTGCAGCGTTGAAGTTCTCGGTCGGGATCACGACGCCGACGGTCTCGCTCCCAGCAAGCCGCTCGATCTCGTCGCCTGAGATTGCATCGAGATGATCGACAGAGATCGCTCCAAGCTCAATGCCAAGCTCCGAGCCGCCGAGATTTATGAACTGATCGACGTGGGCTTTAGCGGTGAATCCGATACGTCTCGCAGATTCAAGCACTCGCCGCGATTGCTCCAGATCAAAAGCATTTCTCTCTGTGAAGACGTCGCAAAAGAATGGCCGTCTCTGCTTCGCAAAATGCGACTGCTCATACCATTTCCACGCCAGCGGCAGCATCTCGTCGCAGATCAGGGCGACGTAGGCGTCGGGATCGTTCTTGAACTCAGGTGCTATCGTGTGGGCCGCCAGGAACGTCGGCACGATGTCGATCGCGTGCGTGTTATCAAGGATCTCGATGACCGCGAGCATCTTTAGCTCGGTCTCGGTGTCGAGGCCGTAGCCGGTCTTGATCTCGCAAGTGGTCGTTCCGCAGACGAGCATCTTGTCGAGCCTTCGTGTTGCCGATTCAACAAGTTCCTCAACCGAAGCCGCACGCGTCGCCTTTACCGTCGACAGAATACCGCCGCCCGCCGCGAGTATCTCAAGATATTCGGCGCCTTTGATCTTTAGCTCAAACTCATTCAGCCGGTCACCGGCGTAGGCGATATGCGTGTGCGGATCAACAAAGCCCGGGCAAACAACTCGACCTCCGACGTCTATGACTTCATCCGACTCGTACTTCCCCAAAACATCGTCGGATGGCCCAACAGCCGCGAAAAGCCCTTCCGATATGGCGACCGCGCCGTTCTCGATTATGCCGACATCGCGCATCGCTTCGCCGCGTTTGGGCAGGCTCGCGGAGGCGCAGGTGACCAACTGCCCGATGTTCGAGATGATGAGGTCTGCTTTCACGGAATTTACGATCTGGATGGCACTCAAGAATGAAATACTATCACAACGCTCCCGGCAATTAGGCACCTCGAAAAATCAAATTCTGCCGTCATTTTTGTTATAATTCGCGGGCAAACACGCAATAGGAGAAATTAACCATGAGTCATCCCGACCCTTCACCCATCTGGCAGATAATGACCGGATTTCAGCAATCGGCCGCATACAAAACGGCCATTGAGCTGGAGATGTTCACAAAAATCGCTGAGGGCCACAAAACGGCCGCCGGAATTGCAGAAGCCTGCGGAGCGGCGGAACGCGGCATTCGCATTCTGGCCGACGTATTCACCGTCCACGGCTTTTTGACAAAGACTGGTAATGAGTATGGCCTCTCGGAGATGGCGGCTGTATTTCTGGATAGGAACCAGCAAACCTATTTGGGGTCGACGGTGGAATTCCTTATGTCAGAAGGCCAGGTTCGGGGCTACGACGACCTTACAAATGCGGTGCGGGCGGGTGGTTCCAGAATCCAGGGCGAAGCTTCGATGGATCCGGACAGCCCGATGTGGGTTACGTTTGCAAAAGCGATGATGCCGATGATGGTGCCGTCGGCGATGGCTATAGCCAGCAACCTCGGCTACAAACAGGACACGAAGCTGAAGGTTCTGGATATCGCCGCCGGCCACGGTATTTTCGGCATCACGATCGCGCAGCAGTTCCCGAATGCCGAAATCGTCGCAGTCGATTGGGCCAACGTTCTGACGGTGGCGACCCAGAATGCGAATCAAATGGGAGTTGGCGACCGGCATCACCTGATCGAAGGAAACGCGTTCGACGTGGATTTCGGCGACGGGTATGATGTGGTGCTCGTTACCAACTTTTTGCACCATTTTGATGCCGAAACCTGCACGGTCTTTATGAAGAAGGTGAATACCGCTTTGAGACCTGACGGCAAGGCGATCACTTTGGAATTTATCCCCAACGACGACCGCGTGTCGCCGCCTGCGGAAGCTCTCTTCTCGCTAGTCATGCTGGCCGCGACGCCAGCCGGTGACGCCTACACCTTCAAAGAGTTAACCATAATATTTGAAGACGCCGGATTCAGCAAAAACCTGCAAATCCCGCTGCCTCCGACTCCACAGCACCTGGTTATTTCAGAGAAATAGCACTAAAGGGCCTTTTTTGCGACTTTTTTATGAGCTTCATTGATCAGCATCGTCGCTGCTGATCCGTACCAGGGTGTTAATTCGGCAATCATCATTCCAGATTTGATTACAGGATCCGTATCCACGAACTTGCGAGCTTCCTCAACCGTCGTAGCATTTAAGATAAAGATGCCTCGATAACCGCGATCATTGGTGCTAAACGGGCCGGCCAGCGCAAGCTTGCCTTCGTTTGCGAGTCTGCCCATGTTTGCCATATGTCCCGCGAAGATCTCATCCCGCTGCTTTTTGTCCGTAATGGATGCGTCCTTGGGGCCGGTCTTCAATATGCAGAAGATATAGTTGCGCATCCCGTAATCGTCGGCACCGACCTTTTTCGCAAGCTCGGCGTCGAAAACGGATTGTGGGGTATCGACAACCTGAGCAGAGGAGACGCAAGAAAAAAGCAAGGTTAGCGATACCAATAGAATTGTTTTGCACATACGGGTTATTTTCTCTCCAACGCTGTGGTGAATCTTACGAATATTAGCACGCAATCTCATTGGAATGATTGGAAAAAAATTGACCTTTCAAGGATAATCACCATTGCCGCCACCTATCGTTTATGACAGTTCGAACTATTAAAGCGCCGGTTGGAACTCAACTCTCCTGCAAAAACTGGCTGATTGAAGCAGCCTACCGAATGATCCAGAATAATCTCAACTCCGAGGTTGCGTTCGATCCGGAGAATCTGATCGTTTATGGCGGACGCGGGCGGGCCGCGCGAAACTGGGAGAGCTATGACGCAATACTGCGAAGTTTGCGAGAGCTTGAACCTGACGAAACTCTGTTAATCCAATCCGGCAAGCCGGTTGGTGTGTTCAAGTCTCACACCGATGCACCGCGAGTTTTACTCGCGAACTCCAACATTGTTCCGCATTGGGCGACACAAGAGCAGTTTGATCAATACGAACGCGACGGACTGATGATGTACGGCCAAATGACGGCCGGTTCATGGATTTATATCGGCACACAAGGCATCTTGCAGGGAACTTACGAGACCTTTGGTTCACTTGCAAGGCAGCATGGCTGGGGTGATCTTGCGGGCAAACTTGTTCTCACCGCCGGACTAGGCGAGATGGGTGGAGCCCAGGCGCAGGCGATCACATTCAATGGCGGCGTCGGATTGCTCGTCGATGTCGATCCGTGGCGAATTGAGAGACGTTTGCAATTGAAGCAAGTCGATGTCGCGGCGAAAGATCTCGACGACGCAATTGCCCAGGCTCAAGCGGCGGTCGCCGCAAAAGAAGCAAAGTCCATTGCGCTCTGCGGCAATGCGGCAGAAGTGCATTGGCAACTGCTCGAACGCAGCATTTTGCCGGATGTCGTGACTGACCAGACCAGCGCACACGATGTTTTGATGGGCTACATCCCTGTTGGTTACTGCGTCGAGGAAGCAGCCGAATTTCGCAAAATGGATCAACGCGCGTATGAACAAGCTGCGATGGACTCAATGGCAAGACATGTCGAGGCGATGCTCGAATTTCAGAAGCGAGGATCGGTCGTATTCGATTACGGCAATAATTTAAGACAGCGTGCAAAAGACAACGGCGTTGCCAACGCATTTGATTATCCCGGCTTCGTGCCCGCATATATCCGACCTCTGTTTTGCCAAGGCAACGGGCCGTTTCGCTGGGTTGCTCTTTCAGGGGACAAAACTGATATCTACAAGACCGACGAAGCGATCATGAGCCTATTCCCGGAAAACGATCATCTCGCACGCTGGTTGACCATGGCGCAGGAGCAGGTCGAATTTCAGGGACTGCCCGCCCGGATCTGCTGGCTCGGCTACGGCGAGCGTGCGAAAGCCGGTTTGAAGCTAAATGAGATGGTTGCGAGCGGCGAGTTGAAAGCACCTATCGTCATCGGCCGCGATCATCTCGACTGCGGCTCGGTCGCTTCGCCCAACCGGGAGACCGAAGCGATGCTCGATGGCAGCGACGCCATAGCCGATTGGGTGTATCTCAACGCGATGATAAACGTCGCCGGCGGCGCGACATGGGTCTCGCTTCACCACGGCGGCGGCGTCGGCATCGGCTACAGCCTTCATGCAGGGCAAGTAATAGTTGCGGATGGCACTCCTGAGGCTGCGAAACGGATCGAACGAGTACTTACCACCGATCCCGGAATGGGGATCATCCGCCACGCTGACGCCGGCTACGAGGCGGCGATCGGGTTCGCCGACGCGAACAACGTGAGAATCCCGATGAGAAGGTGAGGTCGACGGACTCAGCAGGTTCTAGACGCAGTATTTTTCGGTGATCTGACGGAAATGATATCCCATAGCCGCGAGCGTCAGGCCGTGCGCGAAGTCGCGTGGGTAAAACCGGACCAGCTTGTAGAAATACTTCCAGAACTGAAGGCGGGCCTCATCGCGGATCCCAAGCGTCACGACGATCCGATAGAAGGCCTTTAGGTCCTGAATCAGAGATGATTGCCTCGGTTCGATGCGATTCTTGTGAAATCGCGAGAGACAGTCGAGAGCCCTTGCGTAATATTGCCGCGGGCCGTATATGTTCTTGAGGACCGACTGGAAGCCTTCGATCAATCTATCTCGGTTCATCTTTGGAACAAAATTCAAAGAACAGTCGGTATTGTTCCCGGAGTGGTAGCCATTAAGCCGGCCCTCTTTTTCCAGCCTGCGCCACAGCTGCGTATCGGGCAGGGCCGACAACAGGCCGACCATAGCCAGCGGGATCGCACTATCGCGAATGAAATCCATCTGCCGCTCGAAAATATCTTCGGGGTCGTTATCGAAACCCACTATAAAGCCGGCCATGACCTCCATTCCGTAGCTCTGGATCTTATGGATCGAATCTATTAAGGCACGCCGCGTATTTTGTCCCTTCTGAGCTTCTTTCAGGCTTTCTTCGACGGGTGTCTCGATCCCGACGAATACGCGCCGGAACCCGGCATCCTTCATTTGCTTGAGCAACGCATCGTCCTCCGCGAGGTTAACGCTTGCCTCTGTGATGAATGAGAATGGAAATCCATTCGTCCGTGACCAGTCGACCAGATCAGGCATGAAGAGCCGGACGTTCTTCCTGTTTCCAATGAAATTATCATCAACAATAAAGACCAGTCCGCGCCAGCCCCCATCGCGTAGAGCGTCAAGTTCAGCGAGCATCTGATGGTTGGTCTTGGTTCGTGGGACGCGGCCGTAGATCTCGATAATGTCGCAAAACTCGCAATTGAACGGGCAGCCCCGCGAATACTGCACGCTGAGCGCGCTGTATTTGCTCATATCGATGAGCCCAAAATCGGGCGGCGGCGTCGCGTGAAGTGACGGACGCTCGGCCGCCCTGTAAACTTTCTCGGGAATGCCAAGCTCAAGGTCGCGAATGAATTCGGGCAGGGTTTCTTCGGCCTCGCCGATGAAGATATGATCGGCATCCGGAAGGCTTTCAGAACTGGTCGACACGTAAGGACCGCCGACGACGATCCTTTTCCCAAGCGAACGGACACGCCCGGCAACCTTCTCAAGCGAGACGTTTTGCACGATCATTGCGCTTAGGAATACCATGTCGGCCCATTCGATATCGGCGTCGGTCAGTTCACCGACATTCATGTCAATGAGCCGCCTCTCCCATGCAGGCGGAAGCATCGACGAGACGGTCATCAAGCCAAGCGGCGGGAATGCTGCACGCTTTCCCTCGAATGCGAGAGCGTGCTTGAAACTCCAGTATGTGTCGGGAAATTCAGGATAGACGAGAAGGACCTTCATAGGCTCACGGTACTCCTATGCTCTCTTGGGCGCAATGCCTTTTGGAAAGTGTTACAAAACAAATACAGATGGCGACCGGCCAACTGGCTTAGGTTACCCGCCGGGCCTTGCTGGATTGTCCTTGATGTACTGCTCTAACTTCGCCTTGTCCGGATAGTCGGGCACCTTCGTCAAAAAGGCCCGATATTCGGCTGTCGCTAAGTGCTTCGCGCCGGCGAGGTCGTAGAGGCGTGCTTTTAGCAGATGGCATTCAGCCATGCCTTGCGGGTCGAGTTCGAGGGCCTTGTCCAGAGCGGCTAAGCCTAGTGTGCCTTGTTTGTTCTGCAGATATGCTTCGCCAAGCAGCCGATAAATGCGGGCTGAGCTCGGGTCGGTCTTGATCGCCTCCTGAAAGAGCACAATCGCCGCCGGATAGTATTTCTGAATCGCCGCCACGGTGCCGAGATTGACCAATGCCGGCGTGTAGTCGCCTCGGACCTCCAACGCGCGGCGAAATGCATTCTCGGCCTCCCTGAGCGCGCCACGCCCTAGATATAGCGAGCCAAGCTTGGACCAGGCAACAAAATCGTCACGATCAGTGCCGACGATTTCCTTAACCGCCGCGATCGCATCATCAATACGTCCCGCCGTCTCAGCCTCGGCCGCCGCGCGATAAAGCGGCACCGTGCGATCGTTTGGAGGCCGGTAGAACTTTGCCGAAATGACCGACGGCGGCAGTGCCTGGGCCTGGCGGACCTCAAGTTCAAAGTCCTCCCGATGATGTGCAGGGCCAACGGAAGAAACGACGCGACGGGCCGTTTCCGTTCCCTCGACCTCTACGATCAGCGTCCCGCCGAGCGAGCTTCGGCGAAAACAGTAGTTCCCTCGCCGATCGACGGCTATTCGTCGGTTGGCCTGCTGCGGATCGATAAAGTTGATCGTCACCGACGGAAACTTTGCATTCGGCTCGACTCCTTTCACAATGACGCGGCCGAAGACATACGGTGTCTTCAGAAGCTGAAAGTCGAGTGTGGGCGTGTATCCGAATTCCCTGCAGATGTCGTCAACCTGCGCCGTCGCCGCTGAACCGAGAAGGAATATGGCCGCGAACGTGAAGAATAGCTGACACCGCATAATTCCTATTTTCGCCAAAGGCTTTCGCGTGGTCAATGCGGTCAGCGGTAACGCGTCTTGTAATCATCGGCCATCGGACGGGCCTTGCCACATTCACCGCGTTGCGCCAAGACCGCGATCTCCAGGATCGACTGGAAGCGGCCAAGATTCTTCGACCGTTTGGCGGCGTCTCGTTCGGTTTGTGCCCAAGTATAGACGTCTCTACACGCGGATGGGTCAAACTGCACTTTAGGATTGCGCGCCTGCCCCAATGCGGCGTCGTAAACCTCCAGGCTATAGTAGCCGACTGCGATAACACCGCTCGCCGGCTCCTGCCCCCTGTAGATCAGCGCCAATGTCTTTATGCCGCCAAAGTACTCGACAAACTTGCCTTCCCTGGTCTTCCCTTTCTCCTCCGGCTCCTCCGGCAGCGAAAGCGAACGTATCATCGCAGAGCGCGTGACGGCCCTTGCGAACCGGCGTTCTATCCGATCGACAATGCCGTCGGAGCGATACTCGACAATTATCTTTCCGGATACGCCTGCGACGCTATATTCAAAGCTTCGCTGGTCGGTCGTCGCCACAGGCTGCCCCAGAACCTTCTCAGCCTTTTCGCGAGTGCTCAAGCCCGGCTGAATACCCATGTAGGTGCTATCGGCAAACACGGCCGTAAGCTGCGCGAGTATCACGACGGCAAGCATGGTCAGTCTATTAGCTGAACGTCCCATAAGAGGATCCCAAGAAAAGGCCAATAAGAGAATGCCGTCGCGGTGGTTACGACGGCATAAACCGAAAGCCTATTCTCGACCGTCACAAGGTCATTGCGTCGCGGCCCTCTTCTTCGGGCACCCGGCGACGCTTGCGTCCCAGAGGCCATACCACTTGTCATCCGTCCATTTCCCCTTCATCCCGATGCCAAGGGGGAATATCCTCGTTTCGGAGATACCATCGCATAGGTCCTTCTGCGCATCCGCGATGGTCAATCTCGGGGTCGACAAGCGCATTTTAGTAACTGGTGGTGCCTTGCATCCCCGAGGGCCGCCCCCGACAAAGTCGCAGCTCATCTTGCCAATGAAATCGTCTTCGCTCCCGACGAACAGCCCACCCGATGCGTTGGTGATCACGTACACGGCATACCGGGCCACCTTGACCTGGCCCGAATTCTTCTTGATATCGTCCGGGGCCTCATCGGTCGGCGTGTCATCACCCGCTGGTTTGACCGGTGGCTTTGGATTTTTCACCGTCGGCGGTTTTGGCTTATCCTCGAGCTCGTCATCAATGTCCTCGATATCGCCCAGTTCGTCCTGTTGCGTCCCTTTTTGCGGCTTTGTGGGCTTGTTCTGTTCGTCCTTGATCAAGTCCTCGAGCTCATCGTCGTCAGCATTGGCGGGCTTTTTTGTGACTGGCGGTTTGGGTTTGCCGTCATCAAGTTCGTCGTCTATCAGATCGTCGAGGTCACCGGGCTTGGCATTCGGGTTTGACCCGCCTTTCTGCGGCTTCGTCGGAGGTTTGTTCTGCTCTTCATCAACGATTGCGTCGAGTTCGGCATCGAGATCGTCCTGAGGCTTCCCCGGATCGGTCTTGCCCTTTTTCGGTGGCGCCGGCTTGGGCTTTGCGCTGCTAGATCCTTTCGTCGTGTTTCCTTGTGCATAGGCTGATGTGGTCCCGACACCGGTGAAGAGCACCGTAACGACGACAAAAACCACAACTTGAAATATCCTAATTCTGCTCATAACTCCTCCGTTCACTGCCTATTGGTCCGGCAGGACGCCTTGGCCCGGGCCGGTCGGCTGATTCATCGGCACGATCGTCGCAAGCCGCGTCTTCATCTTCTGAAAGTCCTTGCTGTCCAATTGCATCTCGCGATCGAGTGGAAAGCTCTCGAGATAGTCTGTCAAGTAGATCGCACGGTCCGGCACGGGCGGGTGTGTGCTCAAAAGCTTGATCGGCTGCTTGGGATTGGCCTTGTAGAGCTTGACAAAAAAGCTCGACATCGCCGTCGGGTTATACCCGGCGTTGAACAGGATGTGTGCCCCGTAAAAGTCCGCTTCTTTCTCCTCCGAGCGGCTGTAGGCTCGAGCCAGGAGGTCAACAACGAAATTCGATCCCAGCCCGGCCGCAAGCTGCGCCCAACCGCCCTGCGGTGCCACCGCCGCCACTATCGCGTTCGCAATGCTCTGATTTTTGTACTTGCTGAGCACAGCGCGGGCCTGATGGTGAGCATAGTTATGGGCGAGTTCGTGCGAGAGCACGCCCGCAAGTTCAGATTCGTTCTCGGCGAAATCAAGCAGTCCCGTATAAACGACTACGTGCCCCGGCGGCGTCACTGCGTTGACCTGCGGCGAGTTGACGATCGTCAGTTTATACTCGAACGGTGAACCGGGCGACTTATTCACCAAGCGGTCGACCAGTTTCTGGACATACTCCTTTACCTCGGGGTCCTCGACCTTCGGGGCCTGCGCGGCTATCGCGTTAAATCCCATACTCCCGAGGTTCATCTCCCATTCCTTGGTCACCGAAAAAACAGGCTCCGGCCGCCCGGTCTGCTGGTTGTAGCCCATTATCCTCGAGTCCTTCGACTGATAATAATCGGCGTGCCGATTCCAACTCACAAGGAACCTGTTCTGGCTGTCGGCTAATATCTTTCGAACGGATGCCGCGGTCTCGGCGGGCACGTCCATCGCAAGGAACTTGTTGAGCCACCGGATGCTCTCGCTATGCTCACCAGCGTTGTAGAGAGCATAACCCCGAAGGTAGGTCATGCGGAGATTGGAGGGAAACCGTTCCAAGCCCTCCTTGGCGGACTTTAGGCAGTCGTCATAATCCTTTGAGAATCCGAAATACGTTTGGTAGAAATATGTGCTTGTTAACAATTCTGCACATTTTTCGCACCACGCATCTTCCTTGATCGCTTTCTTGAGGATCTTCTCAGCCTCGTCAAGTCCCTTTTTTGCTGACTTCTTTGTGCGGTCGTCCTTTGACTTCAGGTAGTCCAAGCCATCCGTCCTGGCCTGCTGGATCAAGGCTTCAGCCTGCACAACGACGTCATCCCCGATCGAGCCGTCCACATCGGAAACAAATACGCCGAATAGGAAACAGACGGCAAGAAGACCCGTCGAAAGGCTCCTAATACGCATTGTAGCTACCTCCAAATCCTCACTGACGACATCGGCCGTCAGGGCTACATTGATCTGATGTGGGTGTGTTCACGAGCAATCTAGCACCAACGCAAATCGAAAGCAAGGGGAAAATTCGTACATTGTCGCTTAGGTCTTGACCTTCGACACTAGGAAGATGCCGAGAAACGTGAAGATCAATAATGGGGCCCAAACTGCTGCTCCGGGATTGAGCTGTCCGTTGAGGCCAAACTGGTCAAATACGGCCGCCGTTCCAATGAAAAGCAACCATAGGGCAACCGCACCGGCGATACTGCCGCCGCGACCGCGCGGGACTAGGGTAACGGAGAGCGGCGCCGTGAATAAAGCCATGACGAACGGAAGAAAAAGCGTTGTATAGGATCTCTGCAGGGGCACATCGACCGCACGACGGCCAACATCTGACTCGATCGTAGAGCGGCTTTGTCGCAGTTCGGCTGAGTTCATATGCGTAGGTTTGCGCTGGATCGTCGAGAAAGGATCGCCCGATTCTAATATCTCAAGGGTCGGACTATCCGATGTCACGAGATTCCCTTCGTCAAGCGAGAATCTCTGAACTCCGCTCGCCACAACGCGCCCGTCGCGCCAGGTCGCCGCACCTGCAAAGATCACGGTGCGGAGGGCCTTGCCGCCGGCATCAAACTCGAAGACTTGCACGTTGACAGTTGCCGGGATATCGGAGCCAGGACCGGCCTGTTCGTTATCAGACGCAGGCGTGTACGCATAGAGACGGCCGTCACCCTTGCTCCATCGCTCGCGCGTTCCGGACGGCAACTTTCCTCCGGTAAGAATATAGTGTCGCGTCTCGTCTTGTATCCTGTTAGCTCTCGGAAGCACAGTCTCCTGGATGCCATAGGTCGCCCCGCCGATCAGGAGCATGATCGCAAAACCCGGCAAAAGCAGCCGATAGACACTTTGACCGGCAGCGGCCCAAGTTACCAACTCATTTTGACGAGACTTGATCACATATGTAGCCATAACGGCGACCATCGCGGCCGTTGGAACCAACTGTGTAAGCAGGTATGGAATGAGGAAAACCAGATACTTGAGCAGGTACGACCATCCACCGTCTATTGCAGCCGCTCGGCGCCATAGATCGAGCGTGGTGAAGATAAGAAACAACGCGAGCAGAAACGCCAGGGCCAGAACCAGGTTCTTGATCAGATCTCGAACCAGGTCAAAATCACGTAGGCCAGTGGTTAGGTCGATGAATAGGTCGCCCGCCCCGAGCCGTCCCCTTGCCTCCGTGAGCCGGCGAATGCCTGTTCGGATCGGCTGGACCAAGGCGTCTAACAATGTCCCGCCACGCCTATGGCCAAACCACCAGACCGCGACGACACAGCCAACGAGCGGGACCAACGCACCCGCAAAAATTGGAAGCACGCCGGTGCGCGCCATCTGTTCCCCGATAAACGTCAAGATATAGAAGAGTATCAGGACGCCCAGCGACACCGCGAGGCCAAAACCGCGCCCTCCGCGGCTGAACCGCAGCACGATAAATGTGCCCAAAACGCTGAAGAGGAGCGGTGTCCCCGACAGCAGTAGCTGCCGATAACTCAGTATCTGCCTTTCTCGCCTTTCCTCCACTGACAGAGTGAGTTCCGCATCGGGATCATCCAATCCAAGTGCGTCCGGGCGAAGCCCCGATCTGTTAAGCTCGGCGATCAGATCATCTCGTTTAGTCCGGATGGCCAGCCGAAGCTCGCCAAGATTCTCGAATACTGCCCCACCTTCAGTCGCTCGCTGCGTTGGAAGGCTCCAGCCTGTGGCATCCTCCAAAACCAGCTCAGATTCCCGCTCAGACGTGTCGATGCGGCCCCGCCTTGCCGTTATCAGACGCAGGCGTCCGCTCGATATATCTTCTACCTGAACGAAGATGTTCTGCCAATGGCCGGTTTCAAGGTCGCCCCCGCCAACATAGATCGCAAAACCCGCCAGTTCGGTATTGATCACCCCAGGCTCCACAGGCGATTCGAGTTTCTTGATGGCGGTCTCAAGGGCGATCCGCTTGACGAGTCTTGTTGCGAGCGGTACTCCCTTATCGTTCACGATGTACGCAAAGATCGAGAATACGATGCCGAGCAGGATCAAGGGTGCCGTGATCTGCCAATTCCCTATTCCAGCCGCTCTGATCGCTACTAATTCGCTGTCGCCCTGCATCTTTGAGAGGCCGATAACGGTCCCAACCAAGATCGCAGCTGGGCATGTGAATGAGATCACGTTTGGCACAAGAGCCAACGTCAATTGCCAAGCGAGCTCAGCCGGAATGGAAAGATTGAAGAAGATGTCAGAAAAACGGCTTGCCTGCTGGACGAACATGATCATCGACAAAAGCAGCCACGATAGCAGGAAGTACGGAACTATCGTCGCAAGCAGATATCGAGAGACTATGTGGCCGACGCGATGCATTCTATCTCTATCGCTGATCTGAGAACTTCATTTCACCCATTACTTTTCGACCAAGCGAACGGGACGCGATCTCCCTCAGCACATCCGAGAGTTCGTCCAGTTCCCTTATCTCCATTGCACAGCTTCGGGCAAATTCCTGGGGACCTTTGCTTCTGATCGATGTCGCCATCATTCTTGCAGTTGCGGTGAGTGTCCGATTCCCTGCGGTTCGCCGACACTTACCGCAGATAAGGTGCTGATCACCCGTCACGCCGACATCCTCGTTATAAGGGAGTTCCCTTCCGCAAGCCCTGCACGTGCTCCAATCAGGAAGAAATCCCGCCAGCTTCAACAGCCAGAGCTCAAAATAGACTCCGACGGCGCTCAGGGCCGCCGGATGAGCAACAGCAGTCTCGATGCAGGCCTGCGTCATTCGGAAAAGCGTCTCATTCGGGTCGTGCGGCGGTAAAAATGCCATCAGGAGATCCGTCAGGTACGCGAATTTGCCCAGAAATGAAGGGTCGGTAGCAGCCGCGAAATTCGACGCCAACAACTCCACCCTCTCAATCGATACAAGCTCGACCGTTTCCTTCTCAAAATATGTGGCCACAACGAGCGAAAACGGCTCCAAACTGCTGCCAAACCTGCTCTTCAGCCTCTTTGCACCTTTCGCCACACCACGCACAATGCCATGGTCCCGGGTTAGAAATACTATGATCTTATCCGCCTCAGACAGATTATAGCTCTTAAGGATGAGGCTCTCGGATTCGACCAATGGCATCGGTTTACCAAGGGATCAGATAGAGTAGCCAAGCCAGAACAAGGCTAATGATGACGAATTGAGCGAACGTCTTGACGCCGTAGACCGTGCGCTCCTTGGCGGTGCCACGGCCAAATATCGCAAACGCTACAGAAACAAAGAGTCCAAAGCCCACAAGGTATAAAAAATGGATCATCGTTTCCTCCCGAGCGCAATATCGACAGCATCGATCGCCGCCAGATAATTGAGTAATCCGGCGACCTCGAGAAACCGGCCGCCGTACTCGAATGTCGCGAGCTTTGCCACGTCGGGCGTGGGAGAGGCCGCAACTAATAGGCTTATCACCGCCCCCAGCCCGCTGCCCAACCGTGCAAAGATGTTAAGAAGGTAGAGCAAGGCCCCATCCTTAAAGTCAAATCCGGGATAGTGAGCCCCACCGCTCAAGAGGGCAATAATGAACATTCCCCAGATGACAACACTAAGAACCCCACCTCTGATGATCCGCCCTTGCGCGATGTGGCCGGCCCCTGGGAATATCCATGCAACTGTTCCTACTAATAGAGGATTATCCATGTTCAATTTACTTGATCTAGTACCTCATAAATACCCTATTATTGTTCTGCTAAAGGAAGTTATCGCTAGACTTAAGAATCTACATTAACTATCTTGCATGCACTTCTCTACGAACAGACAGAACAATTCCCGTGAGATGCCGTCATGGCCCCGCGTAAGTTCTGGATGCCACTGGACACCGACGATAAATCGGCCCTGCCTCCTGTCCTCAACGCATTCTACAACCCCATCCAGCGCCCATGCCGTCGCCTTCAGGCCTTTGCCGAGATTATTAATAGCCTGATGATGCGATGAATTTACGCGGATACCACCGTCCGCTGTCCGCACCGCATTCAAACCGTTCAAGACGCTGCCCGGAGCGACCTTAAGCCCGTGTGAATTACGATGGGCCGGCACACCTTGTTCATGCTTATGACTTCCCTTTAATTGCGACGGAATGTCCTGGATCAACGTGCCGCCACGCCACACGTTCAATGCCTGCATCCCATAACATATCGCCAAAATGGGAATCTTCAGCCTTTCGGCCTCGGCCAAAGCGAGCCTTTCGGTCTCGTCCTTGACAGGGATCACCGTACCAAGAGCGTGATGAGGTTCCTCCCCGTAATAGTGCGGATCAACATCGCTATTGCAGCCCGGCAACAGGATGCCGTCAAGTCCCGCCAGAACATCGCTAACATACTCTGACTTCGGTATCAGCGCAATATGCACAGGCACGCCACCCGCTTCCTCGACTGCCTCGCTGTAGTCACGTCCGAGATAAAACCGGCCGGTCTCAAGCTCCAGACGCATTGTGATGCCGATTCGCGGCCGTCGCACCATAAACCCCTTAATGTTGGCTAAATCGACCTTTGATGTCAATTTGAGCATTGGTTCTCAAACACTTATCATTGCCATTAATGCCGGAAATCTCGCAAAAGCAGCCGATACGCTCGACGACAGTGCTCTTCGTTCGCCGCGACGGCATGGGGGCGATGGCGGGCGACGGACAAGTGACGCTGGGCGAAACGGTAATAAAATCTAGCGCCCGCAAGGTCCGACGCATATCGAACGGCAAGATCGTTGCCGGATTCGCCGGCTCGACCGCTGATGCGTTTGCCCTGCTGCAGCGGTTTGAGACCAAGCTGGAACAATTCCAGGGCCAGCTCGAACGAGCGGCGATAGAACTCAGTAAAGACTGGCGCACGGATAAGTATCTAAGGAATCTCGAGGCGCTGTTGATAGTCGCTGACGAAAAGGATGCGTTCCTGATCTCAGGGAAAGGCGATGTCATCGCCTCGGACGATGGCCTGCTTGCTGTCGGCTCAGGCAGCAGCTACGCCCTCGCTGCCGCGCGGGCATTGATCCAACACACGAGCCTGGCAGCCCATGAGATTGCCCGTGAATCGCTTAAGATCGCCGGTGAGATCTGTATCTACACCAATGCAGAGGTCATTGTCGAGGAGATCTGATGGCCTTTTATTTAGGCGGAGAAACCGCCGCAGCCAAAGCCAGTTTTGATGATATGACGCCGCGACAGATCGTAGCCGAACTCGACAAGTACGTCGTAGGCCAGGACGCTGCAAAAAAGGCCGTCGCGATAGCGTTGCGAAACCGCGTTCGCCGTCAAAAGCTCGATCCTGAGATCGCTGACGACGTTTTGCCCAAGAACATCCTGATGATCGGCTCGACCGGCGTCGGCAAGACGGAGATCGCACGCCGACTGGCCAAGCTCGCAAATTCTCCGTTCATCAAGATCGAAGCTTCCAAATTCACTGAGGTCGGATATGTCGGCCGTGACGTCGAATCGATGGTCCGCGAACTTGCCGACACGGCCGTCGATATGGCCCGGCAGGCCGCATTTGACGACGTATTGCCGCGTGCCGAGCAGAACGTCGAGGAACGCCTACTCGACCTGCTGCTGCCAGCACCGCCGCCAAGCTTCGATACGCCTGAGAACGGCGACAGCACGGCGGAATCAACCGAAAAGTCGCATCAACGCACCCGCGAAAAGCTACGCGAACAGCTTCGACGAGGTGACCTCGACGAACGTCTGGTCGATATCGAAACGCAGGATCGTTCAACCGCGACCATCGATTTTATCGGCGGCCAGGGCATGGAGGAAATGGGCGTCAACCTGCGTGATATGTTCGGCAATATGTTCCCGTCCAAGACGGTGCAAAAAAAGCTGACCATCGGCGAGGCCCGCAAGATAATGCTCCGCGACGAGCAGGAAAAGTTGGTCGATATGGACCAAGTGACAGATCAGGCCTTGGGCCGCGCCGAAACGGCCGGGATCATCTTTCTCGACGAAATGGACAAGATCGCCGGCCGCGAATCCGGCTCCGCCGGGCCCGACGTGTCGCGCGAGGGCGTCCAACGCGACCTGCTGCCGATCGTCGAGGGCACTAACGTAAACACAAAATACGGCATGGTCGCTACCGATCACATCCTATTTATCGCAGCCGGAGCATTTCACGTCTCAAAACCGACCGACCTTATACCGGAACTGCAGGGCCGCTTTCCGATCCGCGTAGAATTAGAGGCTTTGACGGTCGAGGATTTGAAGAGAATACTCGTTCAGCCCAAGAATTCACTGATCAAGCAGTATCAGGCTCTGCTCGGCACTGAAGGTATCGAATTGGAATTTACCCACGACGCGATCGACCGACTCGCCGAGATGACAGCCGAGATGAATCGTTCGACCGAGAACATCGGCGCCCGGCGGCTGCATACGCTGGTCGAAAAGCTGCTCGAGGAGATCAGTTTCGAGGGCGCTGAGTTGGAGAAAAAGCACCAGCGAATCGATGCGGCTTATGTTGATGAACGTTTAAGCGGTCTGGTCGAGGATCGAAACCTGCGACAGTACATCCTATAAGCATGTTTCGTTAAGCACCTAAGCGGCAGAACGGTCGATATGTTAAACACGGCAGTTAAACAAATTCTACATAAAACGCCGTTAGTGCTGTTAGCGCTTTGCGCGCTTAACTTTATCGGCTGCGGCAAGCGAAAACCACCGCTGCCGCCTCGCGAGCGGGTGCAGCAGCGAGCCGACCTGAAAGGCTTCCAACGTGGCAATCAGGTGGTACTTTCGTGGAAAATGCCCGTCCGGAATGCCCCTGCAGACAGCGTCCTAAATATCAGCAGAATTGATATTTACCGCCTTGCTCAATCACAGGCAACACCGCTTGTCCTGTCAGAGGAGGAATTCGCGGCCGATGCCACGCTCATCGCAACAATGCCGGTTCGGGATGCCGATTTTGGAGCAAAGACACTTCAGTTTAAGGACACACTCAAATTTGCCGGCCAACCGGTCCGTCTGCGCTATGCGATGCGGTTTGTGAATGCCGCGGGCCAAAAAGCCGCATTCTCAAACGCTCTGTTGATCGAACCCGCAGGAAAAGTGGCCGCGAACCCAGCCGATCTAGTCGTAACCGTCTCTCAGGAAGCGGTCCATTTAACATGGCAGCCACCAACACAGAACATTGATTCGAGTAGTCCGGCAAGTATCATTGGTTACAATATTTATCGAACAACATCTGAGACACAACCTGCACGACTCTTGAATACCTCACCTATTACGTCAACGACGTTTGATGATGAATTTTTCGAATTCAATAAGGATTATTGGTATTTCGTAAGGGCGGTTTCTGTCGGCCTGGCGGCCGAACCCGTAGAGAGCACGGAATCGAACATCGTAAAGGTGCGCGGAATCGACAAATTTGCCCCGTCTGCTCCCTCGTCAATCACCATCGCCGCGGCTCCGGGCACGATATCTATCTTTTTCGCGATAAATCCCGAAAAAGACATCGCCGGCTACCGCATTTACCGCTCCGAGGACCGCGATGCCCCGCTCGATAAATGGCCACTGCTTACGCCGGAGCTGCTCAGGATGTCAACCTATCAGGACAACCGCATCGAATCGGGCAAGACCTACCACTACTACATCACCGCCACCGACACCGCGGGCAACGTATCGGCCCCGTCCGAGATCGTCAGCGAGACCGCGCCCTAATGATCCGGATATACATGGCTGAAATCGACCCCGATCGAGCGGTAGAATGCCTTCATCTCCGACAGGCTCTTGATCCAGTACATAGATCCGTCCGGCATTATTGCCGTTAGCGGTTTGTCCGGGCCGACTTGCGGGCCGTAATTGCCCCCGGAAGCGACGGGATCATTACGCAACGGCCACTCGTCGTGCGGGCCGTGCTGAATTCCGCGATCGAAGAAGCGGCACTGGAGCTTCTTGAACAGCGAATCGCTCCAGCCCGACGTTCCGTCTAGATTATAAACTCCGTGCAAGTCCGTGTCGCTGTAATACATCTCGCCATTCGGGCCGCGGATCACTTTGTGTTCTGCGACGGATCCGATCGTGTAGCCTTTGCGCTCCAGAGCGTTTCGTTCGCCAACGGTGAGCCCTTTTGCTGAGGCAAGCCCCGCAAAACGCTCCTGGTCAGCGGGCGGCAGGTCTTCGGCCCTAAGCGTTTTGCCTTTCACGTCCATCGGTTTTGGCTTATAACCATCGCGGCCAGCCCATCGCATCGACAATCGATACGAATCACGAACGATGAACACCTTGCCCTCGGTCGCTGCGAGTTCCTGCAGAAATTTCTGGTCTTCGAGCAGCAATCCGCGCATTAGCGGACTCGGGGGAGGCGGCAGCCGCGGCCGCGGCACCTTTCGAAGCGCCTGTATCTTGCCGATCACGGGCCGACACACCCTGACCGTTCCGCGGACAGCGCAGGCGGTTCCGCCCATCACGCATTTTCCACCGGTCGGCAGCAGAGCGTACATGCACACTCGCTGAGCTCCCTGCCGGCCGCGTTCCCAATCGGACATCAAGGGCTGGCCCGGCAAAATGCCGTGAGAATTGCTGTTGAGGTCCTGCCAGATCGCCTCAAGCATCGCCGCCACGGCCCGGGCCCCGTCGTGTTCTTTCGAAGCCCCAAGCGTTTCGGCAGCCGTTCGAAAATCGTTGCGTTTCATCGCGGCGATGGCTCGGTCAATACGGCCGGCCAGTTCGCCGAGGCCGTTCTTGCACTCTTCCATGCCAAAGGCGAACCCGTCCCAATAGCCGCGCTTTGGTGTGTTTACGCCGGTCCCACCCGTCTGTGTGCCGGATGGGTTCGAGTCGCCCTGCCCTCCCGTATTGGACTCTCCTGTCCTCGGCCCGCTTGGCTGGCCGCACCGACCTCCGCCGCGTGGGCAACACTGCTCGATATATGCGACCTTACATTCATGCCGCGTTTGCTCCTTTACTCGCTCGGCGGCGATATCGCTCAAGCGATTCTTGTGCCGATTATTCTCAAACGCCCGCGTCGAAGCGTTGTAGGCTCTCTTTATATTTGTAGCGTGGAAGCTGTTCTCGTGTGCCTCCCAGTCATCGATGACCGAATTATTCCGATCGTTCGTTTTTTTCTCCAACTCCAGCAGAGCCTTCCTCTGCGACGCCTTCTCACAGGTACATTTGGCGTTTGACGTCGAGGTCGAGAATATGTCGCCAGCCCCCGGGATCCTGACCCGTTGAGCTGCCACCCCGGATCCCGCGGCCAACAGAAAGACTACAAGTACCGCAACTCTCCTCATCGGCTTACACCTGCCTTTTCTCACGATTCTATCACGTCAAAGCAGCGGCCTCATCGTTTCTGCACCCGCAGCGGCTCACGGCCGAACCCGATTCACCCGCATGGTCATACGAAAATACGTCCCAGGGATGAGCGTTCAGCTGCCGCTTCGCTCTTTTTGGCGTGGCGTGAGAAAATGTGACTTCGGATCGCGTCTCAATCTCATGCATCTCGACATTTCAACCATCGCACCGTCAAAGATCGTCTGTGTCGGCCGCAATTACGCCGGGCATGCCAAGGAGTTGGGAAATGATGTACCAAAGGAGCCGCTGCTGTTTCTAAAGGCACCGTCGGCACTGGTTTTGGACGGCGGCGACATCGTATTGCCGCCGTATTCACAGCAGGTCGAACACGAGGCAGAGTTGGCCGTTGTGGTAGGCAGGACGTGTTCGCGGCTCGGCGACAACGACGACGTGAGGCCGTATTTGCGGGGCTTCACATGCCTCAATGACGTCACGGCTCGCGATCTGCAACGTAGCGACGGGCAGTTTGCGAGAGCAAAATCATTTGATAGCTTCTGTCCTGTAGGCCCGTGGATCGAGACTGACCTCGATGTGAGGGATCTTCGCATCACGGGTCGCGTTAACGGCGATATCCGACAGGACGCGCGAACTAGCGACATGGTGTTCGCACCCGAATTTCTGATACGATATATCTCAAACATGATGACCCTGTTGCCCGGCGACATCATCGCCACCGGAACGCCCGAAGGCGTCGGGCCATTGAATGCAGGCGACGTCTGCGAGGTCGAGATCGAAGGCATCGGAACCCTGAGAAATCAAGTAAGAAGTGAGGTGTGAGAGAGAAGAACCGTGCTTGACACATACTACTCATATCTCATTTTTCATATCTCATTTCTCACATAAATACCTATGAAATTCTTTATAGACACAGCAAACCTGGATGAGATCCGCGAGGCAAATGAGCTTGGACTGATCGACGGCGTGACCACAAATCCGAGCTTAGTCGCCAAGGAGGGCGACGTTGATTTTAAGGAGCATGTCGCAGCCATTTGTAAAATTGTCGCGGGTGACGTGTCCGCCGAGGTCACTGCGCTCGACACCGAAGGCATGCTCAAGGAAGGCCGAGAATATGCCGCGATCGCCAAGAATGTCGTCGTCAAATGCCCTTTGACTCTTGAAGGGCTCAAAGCGACGCGCACACTCTCTTCTGAAGGCATCGGCGTAAACGTAACGCTCTGTTTCTCGGCCTCACAGGCCATTTTGGCCGCTAAGGCTGGTGCGAGGTATATTTCGCCGTTCATCGGCCGCCTTGACGACATATCGACTGACGGCATGGAACTTATCCGTCAGATCGTCACGATCTACGATAATTACGGCTTTGCGACAGAGGTCTTGGCCGCGTCGATCCGCCACCCGATGCACATAGTTGACTGCGCCCTCGCAGGAGCAGACGTGGCGACGATCCCCTTCAAGGTCATTCAGCAGCTTGTCAACCATCCTTTGACAGATAAGGGCTTAGACGCCTTTCTCGCCGACTGGAAGAAAAGTGGACGAGCGTAAGGCTCTAGCCGTTCTCCGCGCGGGCTTTAGCTGTTACACAACATTTCGTTATCAGATGCTGGGCTTTAAGAGTTGCTTTAGCTCGCTGTGCAGCATCGCCGCCTGCGGGCTGCGGGTCAAAGAAAACTGATACTTCGCCCTGAAGTAATCGTCCGTTTCGGACATGTGGACAAGCTCCCGGACCTGATTCAGATTGGCCTCAACCTGAGCGTCAGTAATTCCCTCTTTTGTGTCAAACATCTCATCGATCTCGACGATCAGCATTGAGAATCTCCGCAGCCAGGCCAGATCCTCGTCTTCGAGCAGTAGATTCAAAAACGCTCCCGCCGACTGACGCCCGTGGATGCCCTCGTACATCTCGCGTTCGAGATCGACCATAGATTTATGGAGTTTTAGCAGGATGTCCCTTGCCGTCTTAAGCAATTCCGACTTGTTCATAATCAAATCTTAGCCTACTTTTGAAACTAATAATACCGTGCTACTGTTTGTTTATTAGCCTGCTAATTGTTTATAATTAGCAGGCTAACAATAAACAATTAGCAAGCTACCGGCATTTACTTAGCGGGCAAAGTGTTTGCATAAAGCACACGAAACACAACGGTTATGGCGGCGTTAATCAAATTTGAAGATACGGTCAGCTACCGGCTCGGGCGCGTGACGACGGCCTTTCGCAGTTCCCTAGAGCGCTGCATGGGCCAGATCGGGGTCCATCACGGACTCCCCGGCCGGCTTCACGGTGGACAGGTATTTGTGCTTTTTGAATTATGGGGTGAGGACGGCCTCAAGCAGCGCGATCTTGCCGATCGTCTTAGCGTCGCAGCTCCGACGATCAATAAGATGGTTGCAGGCCTTGTCAAGCTTGGCCTCGTCTCGAATTTCCGGATCGAAGACGATGCCCGCTCGACCAGGATATTCCTCACCGATGCCGGAATAACTATCCGCGACGCTATCGAACGCCAATGGGTCGATCTCGAGGAGAGCTGCCTTTCAGGCCTGACCGAGACCGAGCGTTTGATCCTGCATGAACTGTTGGGAAAGCTCAAAAGCACCTACACCGGGCGAAGCGAACCATCCGACGAGGAAGACTGACGCTTCAATTCATTGAAGATTCGGGCTAGACTACGAGTATAGCTCGCACATCTCTAAATGCAGGAGGCAATGACATGAAGGTCCTATTGGCGACGGACGGGACGAAATTTGGCGACGCGGCTGTCGAGATGCTTGGCAAACTTGCTCTCGGCACAGGTGATGAGGTCCGCGTGATCAGCGTAGTGGACTTTGCCGTGCCCTTGGCCGTGGACATCTATGGCGGCTATATGCCCGACACAACCGAGGTGGAAAAACTCGGCCGTGAGAACGCAGAGAGGGCCGTGAAGACCGCTTGTGACAGGATCAGGAGCATGTTTCCGGCCGACAAGATCAGTGTCGCGTGCGATGTGCTATTTGGTTCGCCCGACAGCCGTATCGTCGAAACTGCCGAAGAGATGGGTGCCGACCTGATCGTCGTCGGTTCGCATGGCTACAAGCGCTGGGAACGTCTGCTGCTCGGCTCGGTGTCCAATTCGGTCGCTCACCACGCTCACTGCTCCGTTATGATCGTGCGCTCGGACGATGATTAGATGCGGGCCTCCACACCGGAAACATCACTGATCACGGTAAATTCGCGCAAGTTTGACGGCAGCATCCGACGCAGTTGGTCGGCGGGGTTGGCCAGCCGGTCGCATGAGCAGGTGATACTCGTCGGCCGATTTGAGCTTGATGTGGAACATAATGATCTCGGCCGCATCGCGGCTGGCACGGTCTCATTCGAGCATTTCTGGTTCGAGCGCTGGTACAACATCTTTCGCTTTCACGAGCCGGACGGCAGTCTCAAGGCTTGGTATTGTAACGTCGCGATGCCGCCGACGTTTGATGCCCACGTACTTGATTTCGTCGACCTTGATATAGATGTCGTCGTCTGGCCCGACCTGAGCCACGAAGTGCTCGATCTGGATGATTTTGCCAAGAATTCCCGTTCGTATGGTTACCCGAAGGATGTTATCGAACGGGCGCAGAGATCGGTGGATGAGATCGTCGGGCTGATCGACGGCGGCGGGCTGCCGCGAGCCGCCTAGGTCGGTTGGATACGCAGCATATAGCTGCAAACATTGAGCGGCAGGCCCGGCGTCACCTGGATGCGCTGGCCGGCGGGCAGCTCGTAATTATTGATCGCGGCCGGATTCTTGCCCTCATTCACAGCCCAAAAGTTCCCTGCACCATCTGTGACGATACTGAGATGGCGGCGGCTGATCTCGACGTCGCCGGCAAGCGGAATATCGACCGGCTTTGACTTTGAGCCGCGGCCAATGACGATCTCTCTCTGGTAGATCGGCACGACATTCTGGCGGACGCCGCCGCGCCAGATCTCAAGCTTGTATAGCTCGGTCAGACGCGATTTTACCTGCGTCATCTCCTCGCCGTCGTCCTGCGGCTGGACGGGCACGGCCTGCGGAATTACATTCGGATACGTCGGCGGGGCCTCGGCGGCGGGCAGCGGATGGATTGGCTGAGGCGGAAAGGTCGGCCCCTTAAGATTCGGCTGTGTCGGCGTGGCCTTCTGGGGGACCTGTGGAAACGCTGGAATATCCGGCAGTGATTTTGGACGCTGGAGCACGCCGGTCTTGCCGCTGGCGGCGTCTTCCCAGTTGTGCTGCACGCGGACGTCGCCCTTTTCAAGCGTGGCGTCGATCCTTAGCTCGATAACAAAAGACTTTGTCTCAAGTTTCTTCTTCCCGGCCAATTCCTTGGCCCGCTCGGCGAGGATGTGATAGAGGCCTTGTTCGAGCCCCTTTCGCTTGACGCCTTTCCATTCCTTGTCGTCCTCGTCGTTGAGGAAAATAATATATTCGCCCGGAATGATCATGGTGCCCTGCGGCAGCGGGACCATCTCGCTCTGCATGACGGCTTCGACCTCGCGGGCGATCTGCACGATGAATCCTTCTGCCCGAGAGCGCGGTTTGACGGCGGCATCGCGGGCAGCCTCTTCGAGTGCGAACTCCGCGTTGTCGCCGTCGATCCATTTTCGGACCTTATCCAGAATGCTCAAATCGCATGTCCTCCCGTGGGGTCAATCGTCTAGGTCGAGATACTTTCCATTGAGCCAGCCGCGTGTTGCCAAGTTTGGCGTCGGGCGAGCACGGCCCTGCTCGATAACATCAACTTGATACCAATTATTTTGCGAATTTACAATGCGCACTTTTGAATTTTTTGTCACGAGGCCGACCGGCGTGTTGTCGGTATCGGGCGTCGGTCGCAGATAAATGTCAGTATTTGCGGTCGCCGTCTGCACGCGAAACGGATTTCTGATCTCCGGCAGAATGCCGCGGCCGCGCATGTATGCCGCCGTTGCATACAAGAGTCCCGTGAACAGCAGCAGCGCCGCCAGAAATGTAACAAAACGCCGAACAAAGCCCCTTTTCCGCACCGTTTTGCCGGCTACCGGCACGGCAATTCGGCGGTCGGGCTCAGGCGGGGCCTTTTCGGGCGACGCGGCAACAGCCGGCATGTAGAGCGCGGTCGTCGGACGGGCGGCGCGCTCAAATTCAGGCGCCGCCGGTGCGATCGGTGAATAGCCGCGGGCGACGTGCGGCTGAGGCGTGGCCGTTTTTGGGCGGATCACGGTGGCCATGTCTCCGTCAGCGGCGATATCGCGGACGCCTGCGAGATCGGCCCAGAATTCCTCGACGCTCTGATGCCGCTCGCCGGCCGCGATGGAAGTCGCGCGGCGGGCGACGCGGGCAAACTCGACTGCCCAATCCTCATCGCGGCACGCAGCGGGCAGTTCGCCGAGCGGTTCATTGACAAAAGAGCGCGGCGCTACGCCGGTGACGAGCGTGTAGGCTGTTTTTGCAAGCGAATACACATCGGCGGCGGGCGTCAGGCGAATGGCGCCGGTATGGCCGGTGAAATACGGGCTGTGTTCGGGCGGTGCGTAGATATTGGTCCCGACACGGGTGATGGGCGAATCGCCGAGATCGAGCCGAGCGACGCCAAAATCGGCGATCTTGACGGTCGAGAGGTCGCCGGTGAGCAGCAGATTTTGCGGTTTGATGTCGCGATGGATGATGCCGCGCTCGTGGGCGTGGGCGAGGCCGGCGCACGTCTGCTCGATATAGCTTAGCGCCCGTTTGAGTTCAAGCGTCTCTCGCCGCACGACAGCCTGAAGGTCGCCGCCGGGCAGATATTCGAGCACCATAAAGTGAAACACGGTGCCCTTGAGGTCGCGTGCCGTGCCGTGGCCGAGGCGGCTGATGATATTCGGGTGGCGAACGCGGTCGAGCGCGACGGCCTCGTTCTGAAAGTTCTCGACGAGCGTGCGTTCGAGGTCGCGGTCGAGGTCGTCCTGCAGAAAAACATTGAGTGCTTTTACAACGACCTCGCTGTGCGGCGAGCCGGCCGGAGAAAATGTGTCGCGGCCCAGAAAAACCTCGGCATAACTGCCCCGCCCGAGCAGTTCGCGAATGTCATACCGCCCAGAGAGTCGGCAATTTATCAGGCTAAGTTCCCGCAACGTGTCTCCGGTCAAAAATACGATATCACAAGACGGAAGTTCATAGGTTAGTTGCCCGGGTCGAGTCCTGCGGCTTGCCGCTCTATTTGCGGCGAAGCAGAGCTTCGCCGCAAATAGAGCGGCAAGCCGCAAAGAGCCGCAGGCTCCAAGGCTCCTTCCCGACCTTTCACGGATAGACCGCACTTCCGCTGGTTCCCCAAGCATCACGAACATATCGATGGACCGCTCCGCTGGGCTTGAGGCCGTAAAAGACCTTGGGCAGGCCGCGTTCATCCCGGCTCTCAACGAGTATTTCCCTTCCGCGATACATTTCGGGCGTTAATTTGGGATCGAGCCAATCCGGCCAATCCAGGCTTCCGGTGTCGCGAGGTGGTGTTGGCGGTATTTCCTTGGTGTCAAGCTCCTCATCGTCGAGAACCACCCCGTCAGTCCCGACAAAAGACGTCGGGACTGCCACACCTTCGGGAGCCGCATGGACATTTTCCTTCTGGTCCAAGTCCCGGCTATCACTGTCGGTGCCTTCTTCGTCATTTTCCTCAACCACCGGAATGTCCTCAGGCCGGACGAGATCAGGGCGCCATTTTTTGAAGAGGCGATGTGCGCGTGAGACCGGTATCCCAAGATCCTCCGCGATCAGGCGAAAGCTTGCCCCTTCGTCGTGGCGGTGTTTGATAGCGACGATCAGTTTGCGGGTTTCCTCGTCGTATTCGGGCAGGAACCGGTCGTCAAATTTGAACGCCAGATTGCCGTCATCCGTTTTCGACATCCGGCAATACGGCAGTTGCCCGCCGGTCCAATAGAGGGCGTCGGAACGCGATCGGATCTGCATCAGATACCGCCACGTGCGGTCGGTCGGGTGCACGCCGAGGGCAAACGCCGAATCGGCGGTTTCGCAGAGCACGCGCGAGCGCATCAGATCGTTCTCGGTGACCATTCCGGTAATGCCCGGCTGACGTGACGATGCGATGACCAGCACTGATATACCCAGTTCCCGCTGCAGCCGCCTGAGCTGCCGCATCACAATGAGCGTCTCGCGCGTGCCATCATAGGTCGAGCGAAACTCGGATGCGTCGTCGATCACGACGACCGAAATGTGCTTTTCGGCGATCTTTTCACGCAGGTAATCACAGAGCTGTGAGGTATCGTGAGGGCAACCGATATAGAGGTTCTCCGAGTGGCGAAACCGCTTCGCCGGGCTGTAGTAGTCCTTTTCGAACGTGTAGCGCTCGCCAAACTGGTCCTCGGTGAGCTTCATATCCACATACAGCACGCGGCGGCGGTCTTCGGGCATATTAAACCCGTCCATTGGCCGACCTCGGGCCAGCGCGTCGGCTACCTGCACCGCCAGCACGCTCTTGCCGACACCCGCCGGCCCAAAAAGGACCGCAAGCTCGCCGTCGTTCCAAAACTCGTCAAATAACGGCCCCCGATCTTCCCTTGCGACACATTCGTTCGCCTTCTTTATCGTCCCAAGGCCCGTGTCTCGTGTTGTTCTCTCGTTTGTGACATTGTCGTGCATTTTGTTCCTCGCGTTCTATTGTTGCTCTCGCGTTCCGCCTGTGTTCCGGCCCTGTTCCGGCAGTAGGCGGAACGCTGTAACTATTGCAGTGATTCAGGTTGCAGCCTTTTTGGGGCCGTGTTCCACAGATTCCGCGCAAAAAAGTTTTGACATTCCTATCGTTGCGAGTATGATACGCTGTTGCACTTGAATTGTCAACACCCGACGCTATTTGAGTTTTTGTCCCCTTTCGCGGGGGCACCGCGCGAAAAGGCCGCGAACGTGATGTTCGCGGCCCTTTTTTGGCTTTGTAAAGCCCTAATCGTTGGTCCGCTTAAAGCCGGTTACTTGAACGTACTGGAAAAACGGCGTTCCGGGCGGCATACGTGTCGGATCGAGAAAGGTGCTGTCAAAGACCCAGTTGCGCACAGGCGGATCATAGACCGTGTTGCAGCACTTGAATGCGCCGTCGTTGTTGCGAGAGTTATAGAGATTGATGAGCGATCCCGCATAGTCCAGCCGCCTGCCCGTCCACTCCTCAAGGAATCTCTTAAAATTATGTACACCGCCGTTCATCCGAGGGTAACCGCCGCCCTGATGCGGTGTCAGTTCGCGCGACGCTACCGTGTCGCCCGAGATCAACGCGAACCGGTCAGTGGTATTACTGGCCAGACGGCCGCCCTGATCGTAAGGCGAAGCAAAGCTGTTTGCGTCTTTCCAGGCATTGGACAGGACCGTAACTGCGTCACCCGCGATCGAAGCGGGAATATGCGTGGCCGAATTCTGCGGAAGATAATCATCGAACGGCGTGTTGCCGGTCGAAGGAACGCTGGCGACACCCGTCGCATTATAATTCCCCTGCACATAAACGCCATTCTCAGACGCAAATGTAAAACCGCGCGTATTCGACGGCGTCGATGAGTCGTAAACGCCCGGCAGCACCGTCGCGTTGATCAGCCGCACGCCGCGGCGATAATATTTGTGGTCAACCACGGCCGCGCGGTCAGGCACGATGGCATTTGTATTGTATTTTTCCGTCTCGGCGCGTGCGTCATTCCCGGCGCCCCAATACCTGGCCTCGAGGGCGCCATTCTGGTTTACGTCCTCGCTCGCCTGAAAGCTTCCGGTATTTCCCGGCGCAAGACTGAGCACGTCTTCCATATCGAGCTCGCCATCAAAATCGGCGTCACCTCGCCTGTCTGAAAAAGAAACGACCCAGCCTTCGCGCTGTGGGACATCGGTGCTTTTGAGCCCAATGTTGCCCCGCGAGATCGCATACGGAGTGTTTGTCGGAAACAGGTTGTCATAATCCCCGCGCAGAAAGCGTCTGAGATTTGCAACGTCGATATCAATTATGCTCATTACGCCGTTACGCGTGAGCTTGCTCAGGTTCGAATAATAGCTCGTGCTGCGGGAATCGTAGTATGTCCCCTCACGTGTATCGAACATCTTTATCGGGAACGGCACGATCGCAACATTCGCTGTGCCGTTGACCGTCGCCCGCTTCAGATGCGCATAGCGCTCCATATCGGGCGTAAAGCTGTCGCCAACCATGGCCGAATTGCCGGCCGTACAGCCCGAAGTACATCCGTTGTTCACATTGGTATCATTGGTGCCTACGGCCGTGAACCTCCGCACGACATTCTCGGAGCCATAAGAATAGAGTACGCTGCTCCCACCCGGAATCGCCGGACCGGGTATCATGAACCGCTGCAGTTTGATCACCGACCGGCTGTCGGGATAGGTGGAGGCCGATTGAACGCTCGTACTGGTAAGATTCGTGCTTGGACTGGTCGCGGTTCCATTGATCGAGCTTTCCTTGGTTCCCGATGTATAACCGGCGTGGGTCATCGTGATCGAGTTCGGAACCTCCTCCGTAACACCAAGGCTCAGAAAATCCTGCGTGATGTCTATGGTCTCAGGGATAAGTGTCGTGCTATTGATCGATACCAGCTCGACCTTTATCCACACCTGCTGTGTCCGCCCAGACGGCATCATGCCCTGCGTATAGAACCGCTCGCCATTCAGGCGCGTTGGTTTGTAGTTGAAACCCGTGTCGCTTGTCGAAGTCTTCATCGGTCTTGGTTCATAACCACGGACACGATCTGCCATCGCGGCCGGAGACGGACTCGGTTCGGCCCCATCGTTCCCAGGATCGCGGTTGCCGTCGAGGCGAATGCCGCACGGCCCGGTGACGGCGGCAGTTCCACTGCCGGAAGCGCAGCCCGGAAGTTTCGCCTTGCTGTCTGCCAGACTGATACGGATCCCGGGCTTGTTCGCATAACGCTCCGAACGCATGATGTCGTCGTCCTGAGCACCATTTACGACGGGTGCCAGATTGCCGCTGGAGTCCTGATAGAGGTCGCCACCGCTCCCGGTTGCAACATTCAAAGGCCGCTTTATCAACTCAACGAGGCGATCAAGGTCGTTCGGGTAGCCAACCTTGATCGGCAGGATAAGCCGCGGCACATGATGCTGCAGGTTGCCGTCAAATATCGCCGCCTGTGTTGCAAAACTGCTGTTCGCCCTGCTCGGCGGCATGTCCGGCTGCGACGCAAAGATGTTGTTAGCCGCCCCCTCAGAGGTATTCAGCACGCTGCCCATCGACCGACGCAGCTGCTTGTTTACCCCTGAAGCATTTTTGATATAGGTGCCCTCGTAGGAATCCCCTGTGTACCAATTACGCCATGTCTCGGTAACGATCTCACCGACAGCGGTCACCTTTGAATCAAAATAGACGCCGTCGTTGCCGGGCGAGACGAAAAAGTTTCGGTTGGAATGAACGCGCCCCCCAAATGAGAATCTCGGCGGGCGGAAGAGTTCAAGATCGTCCTCAAAGAAAATGCCGAACTGAAAGATCGGAATGCGGCTGTTAAGGATGTTTCGCGTCAACTGGGCCTGAACTCCCTGATTGTCGGTCGCCGTTGTGCGCAGCCGCCAGTTGTCACGGATCGCATAAAGCCCGCTAAACGGCCCGCCACTCAACACGACCGTCTGCCGGGTCGAAGTAGGATCGAGTTCCTGATTGAATGTGTAGTTTGAGAGTCCGGGAACTCCTCCGCTCCTGATGCTGTTGATATCGGCCGTCGTCGGATTCAGCTTCACCTCAAACACCTTGTTGAAGTTCCGCGTCATGGTCTCAAGGCTGCCCTGAGCCGCATAGAATGTACGAGCTTCGGCCGTCTCGTTACCAACGGCAAAGGCCTCGGCCGACGTACGCGATAAAGCTAAGGCGACGAAGACCGTGATCAGCGCCAGCACAAAAAGAGCAATGACTATCGCCGAGCCTCGCTCACCGGATCCCCTAACATCTGCAGAATATTGCGCGTTCATCTTGACCTTCCCTGTTTGCTAGTTAGCGTCGTAACCTAAATTCCTGGTACTGAATGTGGAGCTCATGTCCAAACGGTAAAACTGGTCGGCGGCGTTCTTCTCGGTCGACCGAACCTTGACCGTGTAGCGGATCTGCCGAACGGCTGCGAGATTCGCCGGCGTATCGTCCGCCGTGCCAGCAATACCATCGGGGCCTGCGGACGGATTATTCAATGTAGTCCCGTCATCCATTAGATAGACGATCTGGAAGTCCTCTACGCCGTAAACCAACGGTTCATCGACAACGCCTATCGGCAGACCGACAGGCGGGACGTTTGCGTACTCACGGCGTGTAAGCGTCCCGTCGCCGGTAACAAAATAGGTCACCATGATCACGCGCTGCATTGCCGCCGGCGTCACTATGCCGCGCAACGGGCCTGAACTCCCAGTCTGGTTAAATCCAAGAACGTCACCATTTGCAAACTGGACCTTGTTCGTCCCCAGAAGAGCTGTAGAAACACCCAGTGTCGAACCGTTCGCCCCCGTAACCAGATAGATATCGTTACGCCGACACACCCCGTTGCTGCCCGAGATGGGAACGATCTCGTCAATACCAGTGCCACTCGTGGTCGCTGCATTGATATTCAGAGGCTGCGAAACGCCGCCCGCATCAGGATTGAATGTGGTGTCCTTGAAAAGAAATGTTACCTGGTCAGTGCGGACGCCGGCCACAGTATTGTAGGTGTTGACGGTTATGTTGTTACCGGCAATGATCGGCGGAACGGTGTCACGCGAGGTATCAATGTCGTTCGGGATGGCGAGCAGAGCAGACACACGATTGTCAGGCAACACAACCGTGTTTCGCAGCGGATATCCGTAACCCGCATTATACGTATCCCGACCCAGGAGATTCAGTGCGAGCCTGACGTTCTTGCTGAGCGAGGTATTCTCGCTGACAACAGTTCGACTTTGCCGAGCAACCTGTAACAACCCAAAGATGGAACCGGTGACAATCGTAAACACGACCATTGCAATGATCAGTTCGAGAAGCGAAAAGCCACCTTGGCCGGCGCGGGTAATACGAGGTCTGTCCATATTCTTAATTCTCGACTGCATAATCGGTTAGAACCGTCGTCAATTGCTCCTCACGCGCGAGAGAACCAACGAAGTATCTGACCTTGACTTGAACCGATCGGATGCGCACCGCCGACGGGCCCGGTATCGGACAGTTGTAAGAGGGACGGTCAGGGTCACATTGATCCGTAATCACTATCTCGCGTTGCAGGCTGACCGACGGAGTCCCGGTATCGTCCGACGTTCCGAGTATCTGGTCAGGCCCCGCATCCGGAAAAACATTCTGCATGCCTGCCACGAAGATGCCCTGCGGCACACCGTTGATCGGATTGGTCCCGACATTGCCGATCTTGGTCCACCCCATACGATCCGGATCGGTCTCCTTTACCGACATGATCGACTCCATTGTAGAAGCGGCAGTTTGCTTGGCGATCATTTGTTGATCTTGGCCCTTCGCATGCAGAACCGCTGCCGACATGCCGGCCATCAATGCAAGGATCCCGATCGTGAGGATCACGATCGCGATCATAACGTCAATATAGGAGAAGCCGGCTTGTGATGGTTGTTTCATAATGCGGTTCGTCATCAGGTCGCGATAAAAGTCGTACCATTGTGCTTCCAGTACCGGATCGCCCCGCTGCCGCCGAAGATTGTGATAGCTCGAACCTCGAGTTTGTTGCGAGGCGTCAAACTGCCGCCGGAGACGGGTGGCCATACGTAAAGATTCGCACTGACCGGATTGCCCGCACCATTGACGACCGATCCGTCACTTTGATACCGGGTAGCCCAAACTGAATGTCCTATTACCGTCGTACTCCCGCGTTTGTGGCCAGTGGTGTCGATCGTGTAAGCAGCATCAGCATAATTCGGGGGATTCGGTTTACTGACGCCGTTGGGAATCACGTCCACCCTAATGTCGGATGCCTGATCTAGTGGAACCATCTTGACCAACTCGTCGTCGGACGCGCCTGTTCCTCGTTCGTCGATGATCAAGACTGCATTGTCAGTCAGATCGATCTCAAGGCGCACGGAACGACGGCGAGTGAGCGCGAGTTGTCCCGCCTCACGCATCATATCCATCATTCTGATCGCCTGATCGTCCGACCGATAGACCTTCCTATAATTGACAAGATACGGAATAGAAATGGCGGCCATTATGATGAGAACAGCGACGACCACCATTAACTCGGTCATTGAAAAGCCACCTTCGCGTTGTGGGTGTTTTTTTGGGAAAACAAGTCGACTCATAGAACCATGGAATTTCCTCAAAAGAGTGTCAAGATTCTTGAAAAATCAATATCCATAATTTCACGATATAGGGAGCCCTATGATAGGAAAAGATCAATGCTCAAGCTTTTCCAACACTATTGTAACTGTTTGAACACAGTCAACGCAATGCTTTGATTACTTTTTTTTGCTTTGCTGTTCAGTTAATATTCGAGAAGTACTCGATTAAAGGCCTGACGTGACTCAAGAGCGATCAGTTCCAAAGAAAGGGCTTTCGGCAGATTGGCTGGTGCGTGGTGTGCTCACGCGCATTGGCGATACCGTCGATCGCTTTACCGGACGGCGCTGGACGCCATCAAGCAGCATCGCCACTAGCGAGCTTATCGAGCGGATAAAGAAGTTGTTGGATGCTGAGGCCAAGGACGTTCCCGGCAAGGGCGTGGTCGTCCCTCACAATATCAAGCTGCGCATGCAATGGGATCGTTTCTCATCGGACGCCGAGAGTGCCCTTGCGGCGTTGGAGAGCGAGTTGCTGGTGGCAACCGTCGACCACATCAACGACTCACTTTATTACACCTACGCACCGGTGACCATGGACGTCAAACCGGACTATTTCATTCAGGGCGTAAAACTCATGGTGAGCTTTGAGCAGTTCACTGATGAGGACCGCGACGTCGAGATGAATGTCACGGTGCCCGCGATGAATCTCTCGGAGATAATCGAAAAGGTTGCCGAGCCAGAGGTTGCCGCTCCGGGATACATCGCCCGATTCCAGCACAACGGTGAGGATAGAGAAGTTGAGTTGAAATTCCCTCCCGGCCAAAGCCGTGCGGTCGGCCGCACCGGCGGCAACGACCTGATCCTAGATCACACCAGCGTTTCGAAGACGCACGCCTCGCTCGCGATAGGAGCTGACGGCAAGCTTGCCGTGGCTGATACGGGGTCAACGAACGGAACGTTCGTCAACGACGAGCGTATTGCATACGGCAAGGCGATCAGCGTATCCGACGACGACAAGGTGCGCTTCGGGACAGTAGCGGTGGCCTTTGAATACGTTCCGGCACCGGTGATCATAGCTCAGGAAACGCAGGCTGAAGAAGGCGAACCGTCCGGCGAGACGGTAGAGATCGACGGCTTCGAATTCCGAGGGCGTGAAGGGCCGGAGAGCTCTCAGGAAACGGATGACCAGAGCGATGCTGAAGGAGAACCGGTCACCGTAACTGCTGTGGCTTCGGCGGCTCCGTTGACCGCTGACAACGAAACCGAGACAAACATCACCGTTGCCCGATCGGCGGAACAGGACGATGATGAGGCCCCGGAAACTGTAACGAGCCTGACGGAATGATGCTTAAGCTCTTTCTTATTGACCTGTCCCGTTTTCGACCTGAGAGTATCTTTGGCGGGCAGATACTCGAGCGCACGCCGGCCGGGCTATCGATAATATATCTCTTCGCGGTCGCGATCCTGCTCGCTTTTTTGATCCTGACGTTCATCGAGAATTTCCGTCGCCGAAAGTTCACGTTTGAGCGCGACCTGCCATCAAAGGCTGCTCGCAAACTCACCCAGACTATCGCTAACCGGAGCTTGATGGTCTGGCAGGTCGTCTTCGTTATCCTTGCATTATTCGTCTTCGGATCACAGTTCTACTGGGCCTTCTACGCGGATGAATGGGATGAAAAATTCAGTGAACTGAGTTACAAAGACCTTCGCAACCGCCGGATCAATGCCGCTAGCCTTCGCGGCTGGATGCTCGACCGCTCGGGTACACTGCAAAACGCACTTGCGTATTACAAGCTCGATAAGGACGGCAATATAGACCGGACCTTCTCTCTCGACAAAGAGATGGCCCACCTGCTTGGTACTGAACGCGGCTCGCCGGGCCTCGAGCGTTCGCTCTATAAACAGGAAGCCGATCCGATGCCCGAGGCGTGGGAGATATTGACCAAATACAAGAAGCCTCAGCCTGAGAATCGCGACGTTAAGATCACGATCGACAAAAATCTGCAGGCTTTCGTGGCGAAGCAGCTCGGCGACCGTAACGGGGCGGTCGTTATCTTGAATCCGCAAACGGGAGATCTGCTGGCCGCATACTCGAATCCCAGTTACAAACTTTCGGACGCTGAATCGCTGGCTGGATGGCTGAAGCTCGAAGCCGACAAGAAGAACAAGCCGACGCTCAACCGGACCCTGCACGAATTCTATATGCCGGGCTCGACGTTCAAGACCTTCACGATGATCTCGGCCTATCGGGCCGGTAAGCAGAATGCTGATCTGCCGCAGGGCGTCCCCGGCGAACCCTGCTATACGCCGTTCCGCGGCTCAAGGCCGATCTGCGACGGCCACGGAGGATGCCACTCGTGCGGTGGCCCGATCCGGGATGCTTTTCGGCAGTCGAGCAACCAGTTCTTTTCGCGTATGGCCAATGCTCTAGGACGCGAGCGAATGGCCGAGACGGCGACTGTCTTTGGCATAGCACCGGTTGAGACCAGCGAGGACGCGTTGAAGCAGGGACGCTTTGCCGACATTTGGAATGTCAGCAACCGCAGGCTCGCCAACGCTCTCGCCCCGGCACGCTCGGCGATCACCACAGGGGCCAAGCTTAACCTATATGAATCTGCGATCATCGGTATGGGACAGGGCGGGGCCGGAACCGTGACACCGCTGCAACTGGCTCTGATCGCCTCAGCCCCGGCGAACATGGAAGGCAGGCTAATGAAGCCCCGCATCGAGATGGATCAGCCGCCCCAGGCTTTTTCACAGGTCCTCAGCCCACAGCAGGCCCGCGAGATCCGCGACATCATGTCAACCGTTACGCAGGAGGCCGGCGGCACCGCGACCAGGGCTCTCGCAAAGGTGATGGGAGCCGGTATTTCAACCGGCGGCAAGACTGGGACGGCCGACAGAGACGTGCCTAAATACGACGACAAGGGCAAGGTGGTTAAAAGGCCTGTTCGAAAGAAGAATCAAGAGACGGGCGAGTATTACGAGGAACTCCAAACCGTGCTTTGGCAGAGATGGGACGGTCTCTTTTTGTGCATAGCGCCCGTTGAGAATCCTCTGATAGCTATGATGGTAGCTGTCGAGAATATCGGCGAAGGCAGGTACGGCGGAGATACTGCCGCGCCGATCGCAGCAAATATTTTGCTTGAGGCAAGGCGGCTCGGCCTGCTTGGCGGCCCAGCGGCTCCGGCTCGGCGTTGATGTAATGAAGAACCGCACCTCCTCACATGTCCTGATCCTGATGCTGATCGTCCTGATCACGGCGATCTCGCATTATTCGATCTACTATGGCGGGCTAATTCGCGGCTACGAGGCATCGACGCTGGCCGGTTTTCGCAACATCATGCTGCTCGCGGCCCTTGCGGTGTTACCGATCTTGATAAAGCAATTTCTGCGTTTCGACGGCAACTGGACGATCTACACGTCGGCAGTGCTGCTCTTTTCGATCGGCCTGACGATGCAGTACCGACTGTTTACCGACCCCGAGTACACGTCGCAGAAAGACAAGGCTGCGGCCCGGCAGGCAAAGATCAAGACCCTGCAAATGCACTACATTCAGGAGAATTATCCTCCTGAAAAGAAGAAGTTCATGGGCCTCCCCGAGACGCCGCCGACGCCGGTCGACCTCTCGACCGAGAAGCCGCGGCCGCCGGAGGACACCGTGCGATCGGTTTTCCTGAGCGGCCGTTTTTACAATCCTGTTTTGGGGTTCATAGGGTTCCTTGTCTTTTTTATCGTGTTTCGACGCAGCGATATGCTCGAACGCGTCCAGCAAAAAGGCTTCCTGATCGTCCTTATCACGGTTCCCCTACTGCTGGTGCCGGCCGGGCTCGCGGAACGCGGAAAGTTTCTCGGCATGACGCCTTGGGAATTGGCCAAAGTCCCCTTCCTGTTGGGCTTTGCGGCGATCCTTGCGGTGCTGTATAAGAACCTTGCCAACACCTATTGGGGCATTCCGCGTGCAAAAGATGTGCTCCCGTTGGTCGTCATGGCAGTGATGCCGTTCTTACCGTTCTTCGTCCTGCATGACTTTGGCCAGATGATGGTTTTCAGCGCGGTCTATGCCACGCTGTATCTGATCGCGGTCAGGCGCTTCCCGCAGCGGCTGGTGCTGGTCGGGAGCGTCGTCCTGGTCATCTCGATCCTTGTCGTCGGGGCCTTGCCGGTAAAAACCCAGGAGAGCATACCGCTGCTTCCGAGCGTGGCCGCGCCGGTCAAGAAGATACTGCCGAACCGCATTCAACAGCGATTCCATCTCTGGCTCGACGGATTTAATCCGCCGACGCCCGAGACCGAGTGGTGGGCCGCCGACTACCAAAAATGGTACAAGAAGAACGTAGAGAACAATCCTGATTTTCAGGCGGATATCGAAAAAGACCCTGAGGATGCGCAGAAAAAGATCAACGTCGAGGCCTGGTTCGATATCCTCGCGTTTCAACCCGCGCAGGCGACGTTCGGACTCGCATCGGGCGGTGTCACGGGACGCGGGCTTGGGCTTGGTTACCCCGAGTTGATACCGGTCGCTGACTCAGACTACATATTTGCGGCCCTTGCAGAAGAGCTTGGACTTTTTGGAGGGCTGTTGGTAACCTTTGCCCTGATCGTCTTCGTCGCCGCGGGCGTCAGAACGGCTCGTGATTCGCGGGATATGTTTAGCAAGCTTTGCTGCGTCGGGCTGGCGGCATTTATCGGCTTTCAGGCCCTTGTAAACATCGGCGGCATCACGCGTGCACTGCCGATGACGGGCATCACGCTACCGTTTGTGAGCCACGGCGGCTTCAGCCTCATTACGAGCTTTCTGATGCTCGGAATGCTGATGGCATTTTCGCACCGTAACGCAATTGACCGGCGTCGCGACATGGTCGAAATAAAGCCGCAAACCATCTGATCATCTATGGACACAGTCGTCCACATCTCATCGGCCTCAGTGTCGGACCGCGGCCTAAGCAAGAAGCGGCCGCACAATGAGGATTCGTACCTTGAACTCGCCCAGCGCGGCATCTTTGCCGTAGCTGACGGCGTTGGCGGAGCTCAGGCCGGCGAGGTGGCGTCGCAGATGGCGATGGACATTCTGGGCGAGGCATTTGCAAATGCCGGTAATGGCGATGCCGAGACCGTGATGCGGGCCGCCATCGAACGTGCCAACACTGCCATCCACGATATGGCCCAGGAGCTGCCCCAGCTCTCGAGCATGGCGACGACAGTAGTCGCCGTCCACCTGAACGGCAACATCGCAACTATCGGCCACGTCGGCGATTCGCGTGTTTACAGGCTCGATCGTGACGGTGAACTGCACCGAGAGACTGAGGACCATTCGATGGTCGCCGAGGAGGTGCGAGCCGGGCGGATGACCGAGGAACAGGCCGAGAACCATCCGAGCCGCAACATCATCAGCCGCGCACTCGGTGCCGAATCGACGGTCGAACCGGACCTCAAGACGATCATGGTCGAGCCGGGCAACGCATTCCTTCTCTGCTCTGACGGCATCACGCGGCACGTCAACGATCAGGAGATCAAGGGTGTGCTGACGTTTGGCGGCACGCCCGAGGACGTATGCGAGTACCTAAAGGAGCTCTGCTTCGAACGCGGGGCTGAGGACAACCTGACTGCCGTCGTGATCCGCCTCGCTGCCCAAGTAGGCGAGATCGATACGGCAAGCCCTGATTCACCCGAGCCGGCAGAAACACCGACGGCTGCGACCGCGCGAAAGCCTGCTCCTGCGGCGGATGACCAAGTTCTGGAGATCGAAACGGGCCGACTCGCAGCGCAGGCAACGACCGAGGATCTTGATGAAGCCGAACATGAGACTATCTCGCTTACACCTGAAGAAAAGGCAGCCGTGACAGCCGCGGCGCCGGCGATAAAAGCCGACGTACCGCCGACAGTTCCGTCGTTCAGGCACGAACCCGAAGATATCGGTGTCGCCAGATCGAGCCCATCCGCGTCATCAGCCGGCGGCAAGGTGCTGATCGGCATCGTGATGCTGGCCTTGGGCGTCGTGATCGGAGGTGCTGCGTCGTACCTCGTGCTGAAGGCCCGACAGGCGGAAACGCCGACGATGCCGACAGAGATGCGCTCAGGCAATGCTCCCCTCACGGCCTTCGAAGAGAATCGCCGCACGGTGGATCGAACGCCGGCTGCCGCCCTCGCCGGATTTGGTGCTGATCCGCAAACTGCGGAAGATTATTTCCTTGTCGGGAGGGCTCGAGTGCTTCTCAATCAATATGTCGAAGCAAAAAATGCTTTCGACAAAGCCAAGGCATTACTCGCATCTGGACAACCGGACGCATTCGACCCAAACAATGCCAGAACGCTGGAGATCGAGATCGCTATTGCGATGGCCGCTCTGAATAACACAACCGGCCATACCATCCTTCGCAGCGAACTGGATAAGGTCACTAAGCGTGTGGAACCTGCAAACATCAGCTCCGTTACACCGCTCCGCTAGTCCGGCAACAGATCTGAAGTTGATACGTTGTTACTCCGCGCAGATCCCACACTGCCGCCTCGCCTCAAACATCAAAATGCCCGCAGCTACGCCCAGATTGAGGCTTTCGACGTCGTTCGCGAGCGGTATCGAAACGGTTTCATCCACCGCCGCCAGTTCCTCGTCGCTCAGGCCGTGTGCCTCTGATCCGAGCACCAGCATTCGTGGCCGCTGCCAGTCGAGATCGACATAGCTCGCCGAAGCACCAGCCATAGTCGCCGTTGGCAAAAGGCCCTTCTCGCGTGCCCACGCTAACGCCTCGTCAAACGCCACGCCCTCGACTATCGGCAGCCTGAGGTTCGCGCCCATTGCTCCTCTCAACGCTTTTGGCGAATACGCGTCCGCCGAACCGCTCGACACGATCACGCCCGCCACGCCTGCGGCCTCGGCCGTGCGAAATATCGCACCGAGATTCGCGGGGTTATTCGCCTCTTTCAGGAACACCACGACCGGCGCCGCCGCTGAGGCGACACGCGCGGCCACATCGTCCGGCGTATTCACAGGCCGCCGTGCGATCAGCACGATGCCCTGCGGAGTGTCAGTGTCGGCGACCGACGCAAACAGCCGGTCCGCCACGACGCTCACCTCACACCGCGCGGCCGCCGCATCGATCAGTTCCCTGTCCGCGAACGATTCCGCGATCAGACATTCCTCGATCGCCACGCCCGAACGCACCGCTTCGCCCGCCAGCCTGCGGCCCTCGACAAAGATCGAATCCCGCACTCGCCCGTCCCGCACCTTCCGTGCGTTGACGAGCCGCGCGTTGTCCCTGCTGGTTATCACCTCGCGTTGCATTTCCGACCCTAGGTTAGCGGGACACTGCACCGCGAAGCAAACGTTCGCCGTCATTCGGTAGTGGTTTAGTTTAACGACCTCGCCTCTCCGCGAACTCTGCGATTCATCTCCGCGTTCTCGGCGTGGAGAAAACCTTGGCAAATATTCCACGCAGAGAATTTCGCAGAGGTCGGAGAGCGGCGGCGGAAGTGGGTGGTCTCTTAAGCTGGCTGCAATATACGAACTTCGCGGATAAGTCGGCCCTTGAGTTTGTCTTTTTCGGTTTCGAGGTCGAATCGCGTCTGTAGGTTGATCCAAAACTGTTCAGACAGGCCAAAGTACAGCGACAGCCTGAGAGCGGTGTCGGGACTGATCGACCGCTTGCCGAGGACTATCTCGTTGATCCGACGCGGGGGCACGCTTATGTCGGCCGCGAGTCGGTATTGTGAGATGCCAAGTGGTTTGAGGAACTCTTCAAGCAATATCTCGCCAGGATGTATCGGTTTTAGCTTTGGGCTCATAACAACTCCTAGTGATAATCAACTATCTCGACCTCGGCGGCATCGTGGCCGTCCCAGCAGAAACAGATGCGCCATTGGTCGTTTATTCTGATGCTGTAACTGTCGAGCCGGTCGCCTTTCAGTTTCTCTAACCGATTGGACGGCGGAACTCGTAGATCACTTAACGAACTCGCGGCGTTCAATATTTCAAGTTTCCGGCGCGCGATAGCTTGGATGTCGCCAGGCAGTCGTCGCGACCTTCGCGGCGAAACAGTTTCTCGGCTTCCTTATCTCGGAAACTGATTATCACAAGCCGATGATAACGCTTGGCGTTATCATTTGCAAGTGGTCTTCCATCGCGCCCTTATGCTTTCAAAACAAGGATAAAATCGCTACACTTATGCGGGATGAAGCCCGAGGCAAAGACAAAATCTAAGATCGAGCAGCTTAAGGAAAGGTCGGCGGCGGCTGAGGAAGGTGGCGGGGCGAAGCGCGTTGAGAAGCAGAAGGCGCAGGGCAAGATGACGGCGCGCGAGCGGATCGATTTCTTTCTCGACGAAGGGTCGTTTGAGGAGTTTGACAAGTTTGTCGTGCACCGTTCGACGGACTTTGGGCTTGACGAGCAGAGGTTCCCCGGCGACGGCGTCGTTACGGGCCACGGGCTGGTGGACGGACGTGAGGTGTTTGTCTTTGCACAGGACTTTACGGTGTTTGGCGGCTCATTGAGCGAGACGCACGCCGAGAAGATCTGCAAGGTTATGGACCTCGCGATGAAGGTCGGCGCACCCGTCGTCGGGCTGAACGATTCGGGCGGTGCGAGAATTCAGGAAGGCGTCGTCTCGCTCGGCGGCTACGCGGACATCTTTTTGCGAAATACGCTCGCCAGCGGCGTCGTGCCGCAGATCTCGTGCATCCTCGGCCCATGCGCCGGCGGCGCGGTCTATTCGCCCGCCATTACGGACTTTAACGTGATGGTCAAAGACACGTCGTATATGTTCATCACCGGCCCCGACGTGATCAAGACCGTCACGCACGAGGACGTGACCAAGGACGAGCTCGGCGGCGCGATGACGCACAATGCCAAGTCCGGCGTCGCTCACTTTGCGGCCGATTCGGACGAACACGCTCTGCAGATCACTCGCGAATTGCTCTCGTTTATCCCTTCGAACAACGTAGATGATCCGCCGTTCGTGGCGACAAGCGACCCAAGCGATCGCACGGACGAGGCATTGAACACGATCGTCCCCGAGAACGCAAATCAACCCTACGACATTCGCGATATCGTCCACTCGGTCGTTGACGACGGTTATTTCTTTGAGGTGCAGGAGCATTACGCGCCCAATATCGTCGTGGGATTTGCGCGTTTGGGCGGCAATTCGGTCGGGATCGTGGCGAATCAGCCCGCGTTCCTCGCCGGCGTGCTCGACATCGACGCTTCGGTCAAGGCGGCGAGGTTTGTGCGGTTCTGCGACTGCTTTAATATTCCGCTGATCACGTTTGAGGACGTGCCGGGATTTTTGCCCGGCGTCGGCCAGGAACATCACGGCATCATCCGCCACGGAGCGAAACTGCTGTTCGCATTCGCAGAGGCGACCGTGCCAAAGATCACCGTCATCACCCGCAAAGCCTACGGCGGCGCGTATTGCGTGATGGCCTCGAAGCACATTCGCACGGACATCAATTTCGCCTATCCGACCGCCGAGATCGCCGTCATGGGCGCCGAGGGCGCTGTGGACGTGCTCTACCGCAAGCAGTTGGCCGACACGACCAATCCCGACGAAAAACGCGAACGCATCATCGGTGAATTCAACGAGAAATTCGCGAATCCATACGTCGCGGCCGAACGCGGCTTTATCGACGAGGTGATCGAGCCGAGATCTACGCGGCCAAAGCTGATACGGGCGTTGTCGCTGTTAAAGAATAAACGCGACACAAATCCGCCGAAGAAGCACGGGAATATTCCGTTGTAGGTGGATTTCATCGCGTAGCGATGTTTGATTGTAGGCGTGGGTTTCAACCCACGGTCAGAGACAAACGATGGTTTCCGTCGCGTAGCGACGGTTGACGTTTTCGAACGCATTTCAATCGTCGCAGACGCGACGGCAATTCATGTTGACGAGTTCCGTGGGTTATCACCCACGGCTACAATCACCGGATCGCTACGCGATCATTCGTTTAACGTCACGACCTTCATCATCTAATGGCCGACCTGCCCAAACGTCCAACCGCAACCTACATCGACCTCGACGCGCTCGCGTTCAACTTTCATTCGTCCAAACAGTTCATAGGCGAGGACGTCGAATACATGGCCGTCGTCAAGGCCGACGCATACGGCCATGGAGCCGCTCGCTGCGCGCTGCGGCTGGAAAAGGAAGGTGTCGATTGGTTCGGCGTCGCAATACCGGAAGAAGGTGTCGAGCTGCGCCGCGCCGGCGTCACGCGGCCGATACTGTGTCTCGGTTCATTCTGGCCGGGGCAGGAATCGCTCATCGTCGAGCACAACCTTACACCGGTCATCTTTAGCCTAGATACCGCGCGGCGGTTGTCGGAGTTCATCGTCGATAAAAACGTCGATATTCACGTGAAGATCGACACCGGCATGGGCCGAGTCGGCGTGAGATGGCCGCGGGCCGGAGAATTTGCGGCTGGTTTGCGCGAGTTTGCGAACCTCAGCGTCGTTGGCGTAAGGAGCCACTTTGCATCGGCTGACGATCCGGCACAGGATGAGTTTACGGCGGGACAGATCGAGCGGTTCGACGCGGCGTGCAGAGCGTTTGAGCAAGCAGGCCATTCGCCGACCGTCTTTGACATAGCCAATTCGCCCGGCTCGATCCGCTGCGACGGTTCGCGACGCGGAATGGTGCGTCTCGGCGGAGCGCTGTATGGATTGCTGTCTGACATTTTGCCTGAGTCGGCCGATGGGCCTGAGCTACGACCTGTGATGTCACTGCGCTCGCGCATCGCTCATATCAAGGATGTGCCCGCAGGCGAGGGCCTCGGCTATGGCCGAACATTTATCACGACGCGCGCCTCGCGCATCGCGCTCGTGCCCATCGGCTACGCCGACGGCTATCCGCGTGCGATGTCGAACGCCGGCCAAGCGGTGGTCAACGGAGCATTCGCGCCTGTCGTTGGGCGCGTTTCGATGGACTGGACGCTGTTGGATGTGACGAACATCGACGCCGCCGTCGGCGACGAGGTCTTTCTGATCGGTGGCGACGGCGATGTTTGTGTGATGGCCGCCGACCTCGCACGCAAGCTCGGGACGATCGCCTACGAGATCACCTGCGGCATCAGCCCGCGCGTGCCGCGTGTGTATTTAGGATAGGCTCCGCGGCCTCGGCGTCTCTTCCTCAGCGTTTCTCCGCGTGGAATCTTATGAAAGCTGGGTTCCACGCAGAGGACGCAGAGATTTTCGCAGAGAACGGAGAGAAGAGAACCTAGTTATTCGATGACAGCGAACTTTGAATGGAAGCGCTTCTTCTCGCGGCTGTATGATGTGTCGTTTGACGCGGATATCTTCAGCCGGGCGGCGCAGGTGGCATTCTATTTCTCGTTTGCGTTGTTCCCGCTGTTATATTTCCTGGTTTCTCTGTTTGGCCTGCTACTGGAATCGTCCGACGGGCTGCGGAACGAACTGTTCACGTATTTGAAGCAGATAATGCCCGTAACGGCGTTCGACCTCGTGAGGAAAACCGTCGATGAGATCGTCGCCAACAGCACGGGCGGCAAGCTGACGCTCGGCCTCGTGGTAACGCTCTGGTCCGCATCGGCGGGCGTTGATGCAATTCGGAACGCCTTGAATGCCGTGTACGGATTTGTCGATCAGCGACGTTTCTGGTGGACAAAGCTCCAATCGCTTGCCCTGACGCTCATCGTCTGCGGGCTGACCATGGCGGTGCTCGCTATCGTCTTCTATGGCTGGCAGCTCGTGCAGTACTCGACTGCCGCCGTGGGTTTTGAGGTCACCTCGCCATTATTGCTGATCATTATCCAATGGATCTCGACCTTTGTGGTGATGCTGGCTGCGTGTGAGGTGATCTACAATCTGCTGCCGGCCTTCGGGCGGTTTCGGTGGATATGGATCACTCCGGGCTCGCTCGTGGCCATCGTCCTGTGGATATTGCTCACCACAGCATTTCGGACATACCTGGGCTACTTCAACTCGTATAACAAAGCTTATGGCTCGCTCGGGGCTGTGATGATAATGATGCTCTGGCTTTATCTTACGGCTCTGGCGCTGATGATCGGCGGCGTTATCAATGCCATGCTGCATGAGATGCGCGCCGCTCCGATGGACGTCACCGGCGAATGAAAAATGACAGCTCGACCCTAACGGCCATCGTCGAATGGACATTTCTTGTCCTAGTCTTTTCACTCGCGTTCATGCGGCCGACTCTCATAGTGCTGGGCAGTGCAGCTGTGCCGACGGACCTAATCTTCCTTGTATGTCTCGGCCTATTTGCCGTCTCGGTGGCGTTTCGCCGGGCTGAACTTGAGGTGGACAGCATCTATCTCTGGCTCGGCCTGTACGGTCTGGCCCTGACGCTCTCGGCACTATTCTCGATCGATGTCGGTAAGAGCCTTAGACGGCTACCGGCGGAACTCTACCTGATCGCTCTTGCGGCCCTTACCATCAATATCGTCCGCGACGAGCGGATGCTGATCCGGACGCTCGCTGTGTGGGTCGCTGCCGCGTCGGTCGCGGCCGCCGTCACGGCATTGACGGCAGCTTCGTTCTTTGCCGGCTGGCAGAACGCATTGACGGCCTTCGCTATGCATCATTACGGCACGCTCCCGCCGGGCAACTATCCCCGGATTCAGGGCACGTTCGAGTATCCGGCGATGCTTTGCAATTACCTTGCCGTCGGGCTGATGTTGCTGCTCGCGTTTTGGCGAAACGGGTCGGTAGGCAAAGGGCTATTCTATTTTCTGCTCGCGCTGTTTTCGATTGCTATCTTCTTCACGCTCACGCCGGGAATCGGCGGTGTTCTGGCGGCGGTCGGGCTATGGTTCTATTGTGCGACGCGAGGTTCGAGCAAAAGCTCGTTATCCAGACTTGCACTCGTCGGTGTGTCTGGAATGCTCGCGGCATTCGTCATCATCTCGTCGCTGACACCGTTCGGTTCGGCCGGGCCGGTGTATTTCTCATTCGCGGGATATGACATCACACCGACCGCGCGGCTGTTGGTTTGGCAGCAGGCGTTGGGAACAATCGCGGATCACCCATTATTCGGTGTGGGCCTGGGACTGCCGGTTGTGGATCTTCCCTATCGGGTTCCCGCGGGCGGATGGACCCTTATCACTGACGCTCACAATGTCGCGCTGAACGTTGCGGCACAGGCCGGCGTGATCGGACTCGGTACGTTGGCGGCTGTCGTCGTCGCGGTGATGCGGCGGACGCAATTCGCTCTTACGGACCGGATGTCGTCGTTACGGCTCACGATGGGTATCGCGTTCGTTTCGTGCTTTCTTATCCAGGGTTTCGCGGGTTCGTTCGAAAATGCCCGCCATCTGTGGGTGCTGATCGGATTGATCGTAGCGGCTGACAGGATCAACCAGACGAAGCCGCAGACAGAAGAGCTTCACGCATAGCACCGGCCGTTCGCCAGCGCATTTCGGGCTGTTTGGCCAGCGAAGTTTCGATCACTGAAGCGACGCGGTCGGGTATGTCAGGGATACGACTGCGAATAGGGATCACGGGCCGCTCGAATATCGCCTTTACAGTCTCGGCGATGCCAGCCTTTGGCGCGATGTCGAGTGCGTGTGCACCTGTCAGCAGGCTGTAGGCCGTCATCCCGACAGCATAGATATCGGACGGAGGCCTTACCTCCTTGAAGTCGCGGATCTGCTCGGGCGGCATGTAAGCGATCGTGCCGGCGACGTCGCCGACCATCGTAACGCCTGACATACCCGTTTCCTTAAAGCTCTTGGACAGTCCAAAATCGGTCAGTTTCGCGGTAGAGCCGGGAAAGTCACCCGCAACGAGGATGTTCTGTTCCTTGATGTCACGGTGAACAAAACCGAGGTTGTGGGCAAAATCAAGCGCGGCCAGCGTCTGCTCAACCACCTGAACCGCCTCGCGAAAATCAAGCTTGCCGCCGCGATGACGGGCGAGTCGAGAGGCATCCATTCCCTGAATGAATTCGGTGACGAGATAGACCAAGCCGTTGTGAGTGCCGTGTTCGACGTATTCAACGATGTTTGGATGCTTGAGCGAGGCCGCGACCTCGATCTCACGCATGAACCGCTTGAGCGATTGCTCACTGACCGCAACCTCCGGCAGCAGCGTCTTGATCGCCACGGCGCGCCCGTCCGCCTCAGAGCGGCCGAGCATCACACTGCCCATGCCGCCCTGGCCTATCACGCGGATCATCTGATACTTGGGTATCGGCTGAGGATTTGTCTTGAGTTTCTCGCGGCAATCATCGCAGACGAACGACAGCTTGGCCTCAGGATGAGTCGCTTCGACGGCGGCCGGAACGCTGCAATTCAGGCATGTTACGTTGACGACCGACGGATGCGAAAGAAGTTCTGCTGTGTTGGCAAAATCCTCAAGCCCTGTCGTCACCACCACCTCGAGAACCGTCTCTCCGCCCTGGATGCGGTCGCCGCTCTTGAGATGCGCCTCGGCAACGCGGACACCGTTAACGTAGGTGCCGTTCGTAGAATTCAGATCGCGAAGAAATGCCTGCGGAGGCGCGATCTCGATCAGGCAATGGTGACGCGAGAAGAATCTGTCATGCGGGAGGCAGAACTGGGCGTCCTCGCTCCGGCCGATCAGAAATGTGTCGTGCTGATCGAAACTGAAGTCGCGGCCCGTCTGCGGCCCGGCAACGACGTGAAGAGTAACTCGCATGTTCGCCGATGAAGCTCCGTCAATAGTTTAACTTATGCTGCCGCCGATGAGAGCGAGCCCGTAGATAATAAAAAGCAGGACGTATATCGCCAGCGATACGGCTCCCATGATAATGCCGCCGATCGCCATGCCGCGGCCGCCATACAACTGCGGCTCCTTGTCGGCCCGCGATTTTGCGAGCACGCCCGTGATGAGGGCCGCCGGAGCCAGCAGCAGGCCGATATAACAGCACCAGCCGACGGTAAGGCTTGAAATGCCGAGGATAAGAGCGACAACCGCCAGCGTCTGATTGGGCGATGACATCGCGTAGGCACCAAAGGGCGCCTGCTGCACCGCATTCTGCTGCCACTTAGCGGGAGGCTGGGCGACCGGCGGCTGCGGCCAGGTCGTTGGATTTGTGACCCGCGATTGGTCAAGAAGGATCGTCGGCGGCGTCTCATCGGCATACCGGCCGAGTGGCGGCTCCTGGGCAAATGCCGTCAACAGTTCGCCATCCTCAAGACAGAAGTTGAGAGACGGGTCGCTATAGGTCTGCTTACAACGCGGGCACTGCTTCATACGAATTGAGAATTTAGAATTGAGAATTGAGAATTAGAGTCTGTCCACTGCCATTTTCCATTCTCGATCATCAATTCTCAATTACTTCCGGATCTCCAGGTTCTTAAAGCCGATCTTGATGCCGTCACCGGCGTATAGGCCGACGACGCCGCTCGAATAGCCGTATTGGTTCTTGATCGAATTGACCTTTTTGCCGTTGATGTAAATGTCGACGGTGTCAGTCTGGTCGCGGACCTCAAGCGTATTTTCTGACGTGCCGTCAAGGATCGCATCGGATTTGGTCCAGTTGATGACCGGCGTCTCCTTCTTCGGCTCATGATGCACCACACGGTAGCGCTTCTTTGTAGAATCGATCAGCAGTGCATAGCCTTGCTGCAATGGCGTCGTCTTGCTGTGAAAGACAAGGCCAAACCCAAGGTTGGTCCCTGCATTATCGATGTTCCGAACCGTCACCATTGAATCAGCATTTACCGATCTTTGGTCGTCGGTCCCCGCAAGTACATAGTAGTAGCCCTTCATCTTTGAAGACATCGTAAATTCGCCGTCCGCATAATCTGTATCGCCGTAGCTTTTGTCCGCGGGCTCCCATCTCGCAAGATCGAGCTTCGTTATCGAGGTCCGCCCCGAGGACGTTGAGCTATTGGAGTTCTTGTTGCTAAAGCCCGATGAATTGCTGTTTGTTGCCGTGTTATTGCCCGGCTTCCCATCATCCTGGCTGCCGATATAGACGAGGCCGGCAAAACCACCGCCGCACAACAAGACAAGAACGCCGAGAATCAACAGAACCCAAACCCACGCCTTCGAGGACTTCTTCGGCGGCTGCATCGAATATGGCTGCTGGGTGCCCACATTCCATCCCGCCTGCCCGACTGTCTGGCCCGGTGACTGCTGCGTCGAGAATGGCTGCTGCATCTGCACCGTCGGCGGCGGCGCAACGCCGGCCATCTGCGTCAGAGTCGAGCCGTCCTCAAGGCAAAAATTAAGACTGTCGTCGCCGTAGGTCTTCTGGCATCGCGGGCAAATTTTCATCGCTCAGGTCCCCGTTTAGGTCGGTTTTATCGGAACGAAATCATTATAACCATAACCGAGTGGAAAAGGCGACTTTAATGCAAAGTCAACCCGCATTTACCGCAAAAACGGATATGCGGCGGATATGCCGTGTTGCAGCGGCGGCAGACGCGTGAGACCTGCTGCGCAGGGGCCGTGAAGTACTGCGGCGATTGGGCCGTGGATTGCGGGCTGAATGACGGCGACTGACTGGCGTGAATGCCGCCGGGAGTAATGGTCATACCACAGCGGCCGCAGAAGCGCGAATTCGCAGGAAGCGGAGCCTGGCAGCGCGGGCATGGAAAACCGGAGGCAGCGGCCTCGCCCGGACTGACCATGACAAATCGCCCGCCGCCGCAGCGACCGCAGAATCGGACGCCCTCAGCGAAGCGCGAACCGCAGTTGCTGCACGCGACGATGCCGGGCATGACGCTGGACGCAGGAGCACCGCTCGATCCGGCACCCTGCGATGATGAGGGCTGGCTGCCCTGCGGCGTTTTTAGCTGTGCCTGGATGACCTGTTCCTGGGCTCCCTCGCGTATCTCGATAACACGCTCATCGTCGCGTTCGCCCGCTTTTGAAACGCGAAGGATATGCTGGCCGGCCGGTATGTCCGTCAGCACGACGCGGCCTGAGCTGCCGACGCTCGCTTTCCGCTCGTCATTGACATAGACCTCGGCATTGGCCGGTGCGAGCACGACAAGCCGCGACATTCCGCCGCGTTTCGCCTCGGTTACGTCCTCAGCAGCCTCTTCGAGCTCCGTGATCCAATCGCTGACCGACGCCGGCCTGTCTGACGGGGCGATCTCGAGCGAACGCATTATCACGCGGTCAACATCGGCCGGGATATCCGTTCGTATCGACGACAGCGGCGGCGGCCGATGCATTATCTTTTGCATCACGAGCTGCATCAGGTCGCCCGTGAACGGCGTCTTGCCGCCGAGCATCAGATAGGCGATCGTGCCGAGGGCATACAGGTCAGCCCGCTTATCGACGCCCATCTCGGGCTGCATCTGCTCGGGCGACATAAATTCCGGCGTGCCGATGATCCCGCGCGAGGACGGCGTAGCCTGTGAACTGATATCGGTGACGGTCTGATTGACGATCTTCGCCAAGCCAAAATCGCCGACCTTTACAAAGCCGTCGCCTTTGCCCTTCATGATGAAGATGTTTGCCGGCTTGAGGTCACGGTGCAGAATGCCTAATTCGTGGGCCGCCTCCACGCCGTCGGCGATCTGACGCAGCAGGTTCACAGCACGCTTTACCGGCAAGGTGCCTTCGCGACGGAGCAGCTTGTGCAGTGTCTCGCCCTCGACGTATTCCATGACGAGATAGAAGACCCCTTCCGGCGTCTCGCCAAAATCCGTCACGCTCACCGTGTTTGGATGCTGGATCGAGGCCGCGGCCTGGGCTTCTCGCTCAAATCGAGCGATCGCCTCGCCTTCCTGCAGGTCTTCGCTCGACAGGATATCCTGGCGAACCGTCTTGACCGCAAGCCTTTTGGTCGCAAATTTATTGTCCTTTGCAAGAAAGACGTAGCCCATCGCGCCGCGGCCAAGCCGGCGTTCGAGTTGATACCGGCCGTCGAGCAGCGTCGGCCCCGGCATCGCGTGGCGCGTCTCGGTCTCGTCAACGAGACATGTTGCTGTCTCGTCCGGATAGACCAATTCGCATTTGGGACACTCCTTCATTGGATCAAAACGATATTGTCAGCCAGAAAGGCGCAACAATGCAATGCCGCTGCCTGCAAGAACGCCGGCGAGAGTGAAACTTGCGGCTCTTGGCGAACAAAAATGCCTTTGCTATACTCTCTTTTTGCTTCTGGGTCGGTAGCTCAGTTGGTAGAGCAGCGGACTCTTAATCCGCGGGTCACAGGTTCGATCCCTGTCCGGCCTACCAGATCAAACAAAAGGCAAAGCCGCTTGTCGAGCGGCTTTTGTCGTTTACCAGCCAACTCAAACCTTGTCTCGCCAAGCAAGGACCTCGTCGCGCAGGATCGGATTTTGCTGAAAGCTCCCAGTCTCGCCCTGCGCGGCGGTCGCCCGCTGGATGTGCCAATAGCTCAAGCCGAGTTTGCCAATTGCCCGAACGTATCGTGCACGAGGCTTGAACTTGCCATTGAACAGCCCGCCAAGCACCCATCTCGGACTCTTGAACGCCGATGTAGCGATCGTCGCGTGTTCCTGTGGTATCAACCCGCGAGCTATATCGAGCGCCAGCATCTCGGTCAGTATCTTGTTCTGCCGCCGCATGATGTAGAGCGAAAAACCCACGAAGACCAGGAAAAAGGGCACCTCGAGAATGATATACCCGACCGCAAAGCCGCCGAGGCCGCCCAATACTGCCATCGCATTCCAGATCATATGCAGGATAACTGCTACCGCGTAGCCAACAACGGGCAGTATCAATCGAACGGCCATATTGTGCGATTCACGAGCAATGCCGACGCCGATGCCGGTCATAGAAGTAAACGTTACGTGGGCAAAGGGTGACAATATCCCTCTCAAAACGAACAGGAAGATGACGATCTTGACGCCTTCACGAACCTCGGCACCCTGAACAAGGACCTGATCGATTGCTTCGCCGATCGCTCGCCCGTAATAAAGGACATTCTCTACCGTGGCAAAACCGAGGGCTATCACACCTGCAAAGACGATCCCGTCCAGCACATCGTCAAGATAACGCCGGAAGAAGATCAACAGGATCACAAGGCCGAGTCCTTTAGAACCTTCTTCAAAGATCGGCGCCGAAATGACGGCGCCTACAAAACTAGAGATGAAGCCGGCATCATCTCTTGAGTATCCCTGCGCCAGGGCCACGTTTGCGGCCGTCGCACCGATCACGGTATTCACGATGAATGACACCACGACTGCCACCAGAGCTCCCCAAGCGAATGCCGTCGCCAGCAGCCAGAGTGGTTCCGGATCATAACGGTCGAGCCAGACGAGCGGGACCAGATACAGGAACGCCGGCAGAAAGGCCATCACCGCCGCCAGAACAGCGGGGATAAATCCTACGCTGCCAAGCATTAGCAGCACGACCACGAGCGAAAGAAAGATCGCTGCAAAGATCGTGATCGCGATTCCGATATAGCGACCGGTGCTGCGCGTTTCAGGCTTGACCGCGGGCATGCTGCTGAGGCCGAAGTTGGCGAGCGACGCCTGCAGTCCCTGCGGCTCGCGGGCGGCAACGACCGTGAACTGTTCAAGCTGGGCCGAGCGAAACTCGTCCCTATCCATCTGTCCGCCGGCGGTATCGATCCGGACGGCGGCCGTCACCCCGTTCGCGCCAAACTGTATCTGGTCACCGGAGTTTAGCCGGACCGAATCGACACGTTCTCCGTTGACGAATGTCCCGTTAGTACTTTGATTGTCGGTGAGGTAGAATCCGTCCGCGCGGGCCTCGATAAAGCAGTGCTGCTTAGATGCAATGCGTTCGGTCAGCGGGTCGAGGCGAACGCTGCATGTATCACTGCGGCCAACAGTGAGAAAGCCGGTCTCAAGATCGAATGTTCGTCCCGCAAGCGTGCCGCCGCCGATCGTCAGGTTGAGTTTCATACTGCAATCATAGAAACAAAAAGCCCAAAGTCAAGCAGTTGACTTTGGGCTTTGTCTGGAACGGCGGCGTTCCTAATTTGGCTGGACCGATGACGGTGCAGGCTTATCGCCTGTCGCACCAAACGCCTGAATAGCGAATCCGCCGTTCGTACTGTTTATACGAAACCATGTGTTTGACGACGGACGAAAGACCGCCACATCGCTCTTACCGTCGCCATCGTAATCGGCTGGGACGGCTATGTCCTCAGTCAGGCCGAATGCGTAGCTCTTGAACGCACTCGTGACAGGGTCCATGATGTACCAGTAACCCGTCGAAGGCCGATAGACCGCCAGGTCCGAAACACCATTGCCGTCGAAGTCGGCCATGAGCGGTTTGTCGCCTGCTGTACCAAAGGCCCTGACCGCCGGGATCGTCGACGAACTCTGGAGCGTGTACCAGAATCCATTGGCCGGACGCCAAACGGTCATATCCGCTTTACCATCATTATCGTAATCGCCGATCATCGGCTTGTCAGAGCTCGATCCCCACTGAGCGGCCCGGAATCCAAGCGTGCTCTGCACCACGTACCAAATGCCCGTGGACGGACGCCAAATGGCGAAATCCGTTTTTCCGTCGGCGTCATAATCGGCGGCTACCGGAACGTCGCCATTGCTTCCAAACTGAAATCCAATAAATCCCAATGAACTCCGCTCGGCATACCACATCCCGGCTGATGGACGGAAAACGGCGAGATCGACAACCTGATCACCGTCATAATCTCCGGGCGTAATGATATCGCCCGGCAAGCCAAAATGGGGGTCGATAGCGGTCTGGCTGCTGCTCAATTCGATAAGCCAATCGCCGCTGGACGGCGTCCAGACGGAGATGTCTGTCCGCCCGTCCCCATCGTAATCAGACACCTGATTTCGGGATTGCGTCGTCAAATGACTTGCGTCAACGATGAACAGGCCTTTCGCCAGGTCACCAACCAGGACGCGATCCTCGCCGAGGAACGGATAGACCGCCCACGCCCCTTGATATCCGGTCACGCCCAGATCCGTGCTCAGGCTGCGGCCGCAGACCATGTCCCAAGGTTCAAAAGCATCGATCTCTTTCTGATCTTCTTTCGAGAACGCCGGTTGATAGGTATCGTATTGACCGACCCGCTGCGGGTTGGTAGGGTCGTCTGACAGATCGAACACCTGAAGGCCGGCGTGATACCACGAGACGTAGAGTTTGTCGCCCTTGACCACCGGATTATGCGGCGTCACTGCATTAATACCGATATCGACCATTGAGATCTTGCGGATCAAAAGCGGTTGCGCCGGATTCTGTATGTCGTAAACACGAATATCACCCGGGCTCGTCGCATTGCTATTCCCGATCTCACGCGCGCTGTAGAGGTAATGCTGATCCTCGCTCGGCCACGACGAGTGCATACTGTTGCCCGCAGTGATCCCAGTCTGGTCGTCAATGAATCCCAAAAGCGTGGCCGGCTGAGAGGCGATATTGGCGATCTGATAGATCTCCGTGCGGCCCCGTGATGAGGTGTTACCCCAGCCGGATGTGTAGAGCCGGTCGCCCTTGATCACCATCGCGTGCACCCATTGCGGTTCCGACGGGTTGAGGTCCCGGATGAAGATCGGAGCCCCCGGATCGGAGACGTCGATGAACTTCATTATCTTGTTCGACGTGCCGTTAAAATTCTCAAGCAGATACGTCTTGCCGTCCTGCATGAAGATGACCATCTCGTGGATCGAGTTGTGGCCGCCGCCGCTCGCCGAGGTGACCCTTCCCATCAGGGCCGGCTGGTATGGATTCGCAAGATCGACGATATACACGCCGCCGCCGTTCCCGCTGCCGAAATAACCGATGCCATTTAGTATGACGGCCTCCAAGAATTGTTCGTGGGTACTTGAGGTGCCCGGACGGATCGGATCGTAGTAGTTCGCCAGGACCGGAGCTTCCGGATCTGAGATGTCGTAGATAAAGGCTCCGCGGCAGCCATAGCTGCCCTGCACCGCGATCTGATTCTCACCAAACAGGTCCGCGTATCTTAACGAATCGCCTTGACTGCTGCTGCATGGCGGCGCCGTCTGTGAACGAAGCCGGACTGCCTGTGCCGATGCTCCGGCCGCCGCCGCAGCGATGAACAGGGCAAAGAACAGGTACCACCTAACAGCTTTGCAAACCATTGAGCAGGAAGTGAACATACGAGTCCTCCAGTGGGCGGAATAGAAATATAACCTAACCTTTCTACGCCGTTTTACACCGAAATGCAAGGTCTGAAACAGTTAAATGATAAGTCTAGGAGGCTGCCTGAATGGCCTCGCGCATGACGAGATCAAAGGTGCCCGGGCCAACCTTTCGAAATCGACGGTTGCGGCTGAGCGACACGGCGACCGAGATCGTGGGATTGTTGCCCTTAAATTTCATACCGCCGGCGATGAGCAGGTTATAAAGCTCGTTCACGTGCAGCGGCCCTGCTGCCTCTCTAAGCAGCAGTGTGCATGCCTGCGTGATCGTCCGGTCAGCAAAGCGATTGCTCACCGGCTCGAATTGGTTTCGGATGGATGGGATATTGCGGTGCTGATTCTGGTTCAGATAGGTTACGGTGTTATCACGCCCGGGAGCGCTTAAAGGGTCAGCGGCCGGACGTCTGCCAAGACTCAGCGGAAAGACCTCGTTTGGTTCATCAATGATCGTTGGGGCCGTCCCAAGGCCCGAGGGTCGCGAGCCGGAACGCATCGCTACCAGAAGACTATCGATGGCCTTCTCCGTCTGCGCCGCACTATTCTCAAGCGCTCCGATCTCAAGCCGGAGCATCTCAACCTCATTCTCGGCTTCGCGAAGACGGCCAATCAGGCGGTTCTGGGCATTGCGGGTCTGCCTAAGCGATTGCTCAAGTGTTGCTATAAGATTCTCATCCATAGTGTTGAAAATAGAGAGCTTAACAACTCACTTAAAGTAACAGTCTAACTATTTCTGGCCATCACGAATTGCAAAGTCGTCTCCAGACAAGAACGATACTCTGATTCCGGCAAAACTGCAAGACTTTTTCTCGCGGCCTCGGCATGGCCCGCGATTCGTGTCCGAACGCCGTCAAGAACGCCCTTACTCGCCAGCAATTGCCGCACATCCTCTCGTGAAACCTGCGCATATTCCCCGTCGAACATTATGCGTTCAATATCCTGCTTAACGTCGGGATATTCCTTAAGCAGATATATAAGCGGCAGGGTTACTTTGCCCTCGATCAGGTCCGAACCGGCCGCCTTTCCGAGCTGCTGCGTTTCGCCGGTGAGGTCAAGCAGATCGTCCGCCAACTGGAATGCAATTCCCAATTCCATCCCAAAATCACGAAGGGCCGCCCGCCGTTCATCGTCCGCCCCGCCGAGGATCGCTCCGACCTCGCCACAGGCCGAGAACAGGAACGCCGTCTTGCGCCGAAGTATGTCGAGATATTCTTCTTCTGTAATGTCGATGCGTCCGATGCGCGTGAGCTGTATCAGTTCTCCCTCGGTCATCTTGCGCGTCAGCCGCGTCAGTATGTCAAGTATGTCGAGCGAGCGCTCCTTAACCGTCGTCTCAAATGCCGACATATACAGCCAGTCGCCCATCAGCACGGCCGTTTGATTACCAAACCTCGCATTTACCGACGACCTGTTTCGGCGGATATCTGCGTTATCAATAATGTCGTCGTGCACCAGCGTCGCCGTGTGGAGCATCTCCATCACCGTCGCCAGCCGAATGACGTTCTCCGCATCGCCACGACCGCCGACGGCGTAATTCGCCATTATCAACAACGCCGGCCTGATCCGCTTCCCGCCTGACGAGCGAACATAATCGCCCAAATAATTGACAACTTGAATATTCGATGACACCTGCCGCTCATACTCGGCCTCGACAAGCGACATCTCGCGGCCGATCACGTCAAAAGCGCGAGCGGCCGATGCCGGCAGTGATTGACCTTTTGCGAGTGCGAATCGTTGCATGAAGAAGTTAACCGCGAAAAAGGCTAAAATATCTAAATACGATCTGTGTTGGCAATATTTCGGTGGTTTCGTTCGTGTTTCGCTTGCGCCTGCAAGCGAAGAGTTTCGGACGCGACTATTCTTTCGTACTGGACTTTGGGATAGTGACCGAAGTTCACGAGAAGGGCCAGGTCGTAGCCGGTTGCCTTAAGATAATTCATCACTTGAGCACGATGCTCATCGGCAAGCGATTGAACTGCTTTGATCTCAACAATAATCTTGTCGAAACAAACGAAATCCGGTTTATAGATACTGGTCAACCTCCGCTCGCGATAGAAGAGACTCAATTCCTGCTGTCCCAGATACGGAATACTGCGGTGTTCGAACTCGATCGCAAGACACTCCTCATAAACCGCCTCAAGAAAGCCGCATCCCTTGTCCTTATACACTTCGAAACACGCTCCCATAATGGCATAACTCTCATCCTTAAAGATCAATTCAGCCATCTTTCGCCTTTTTCGCGTATTTCGCGGTTATTAATTCCTGTAATTATCGAACGTCATATCGATGCCGAAGTCTTTACCCTTCAATGCCGCGATCACCTGCTGCAGCGTGTCGCGGTCTTTGCCGGAGACGCGGACGGTTTCGCCCTGGATCGAGGCCTGGACCTTAAATTTGGCATCTTTGATGAATCGAACGACCTCTTTGGCCTTCTCGATCGGGATTCCCTGCTGGACTTTGACAGCCTGACGGACAGTGCCGCCCGCGGCCGGTTCGATCTTCTGATAATCGAGGGCTTTGAGCGAAACGCCGCGTTTTACGAGCTTTGACTGAAGAATATCGTTCATATTCCGCAGCTTGGTCTCGTCCTCGGCTGACAGCATCAGGTCCTTGCCCTGCAGTTCGACGGTGGCGCGGCTGCCCTTAAAATCGAACCGCTGTGACACCTCTTTGGTCGTCTGGTGGATCGCGTTCGTGACCTCAGCGTAGTCGGTCTTAGACACGATATCGAATGAATTTTCTTTTGCCATAAGGGGTTATTTTGCCACAGAGAGCACGGAGAACGCAGAGAAGTTACAGAAACTAGTTGATTCTGAAAAGGCGGTGAAAGTTCCTTGTCGTCTGTTCGGCCAGTGCCGCGAAGTCCACACAATAGAGGTCAGCCAGGAATTGGGCGGTGTGAACCACAAACGATGGCTCATTACGTTTCCCGCGATGCGGCACCGGCGTCAGGAACGGGCAATCGGTCTCGACAAGCAGCCTGTCGAGCGGAACCACTCGGGCCGCGTCGCGCAGGTTATCGGCCTTTTTGAACGTCACATTCCCCGCGAACGAGATCAGAAAACCGATCCGTATCAAGGCCTCAGCCATCTCCGGCGTTCCGCCAAAACAATGCATCACGCCCGGCCTGTTATCAGTTATCAGTTCTCTGTTATCAGTTATTCCGGAATATTCCTCGGTCAATATCTCGACCGTCTCGTCATTTGCATCGCGGCTGTGAACGATTATCGGCAGCCCCAACCGCTTTGCCGTCCTGATCTGCCGCCGAAAGACCTTGACCTGCACGTCGCGCGGGCTGTGATCGTAATAAAAATCCAGACCGATCTCGCCCCAGGCGATGACCTTTTCACTTTTGGTCAAACCAATCAGATGCTCTTCCGCAGCGTCGTCGTAAAGCTTCGCGTCATGCGGATGCACGCCGACACTGGCGTAAACGCATGGATATTTTTCAGCTACGGCAACCGCCCGCTCAAAATCGTCCGTCCGCGGATCGCCCGTACCGACATTGAGCATCAGCTCAACACCGGCGTCCCTAGCCCGCTGGACAACCTCGTCCCGGTCCGCATCAAAATGCTCACCGTCGATGTGGCAGTGCGAATCGATGAGGATCATTCAGGAACGATCTCGGAATTGTTCTGCTTGGTGATGCGAATGAGAAAGCGAAGCGCCTCGTTGACTGACTCAGAGGTAGGAAAGACCTTTGCAACATCCACGTCAAGTTGGATCTGGTTCATTAGCCGACGCCCTTCACCCACGCGCCTGACCTTGAACTGAGTCAGATCGTACTCGGGCCGCAGGTCATCATTCAAAGTATCCGTGCTCATAATCTCTTCGTTCTCGCGGAGTTAGTTCCCTTACACTAATTATTCTAACGCGGTTTTCGCGTTCGGTATAAGAAATAATCAGGAGCCTGCCGCTGCTCGACTCGCCCACCATCAGAAAGCGATTCTCATCGACGGAATGCAAATGGTCAAAAAGATCAATGTGGAAAAGATCGTCCCATACGGTTTTCGCTTCATCAAAGCCAACTCCATGCTTTCTCAGATTCAGGGCTGCCTTTTCTTGATCCCATTCAAATTGCATCTATTTCAACCTAGCTCCGATCTTCACATCCTCCAGGAACGTCGCGATCGCCGGCGTATCGTCCTCGGTCAGGGAGGCGGCGCAGATCATGCCTTGGGATTCGAGGCCGCGCATTTTGCGGGGTTTTAGGTTGGCGACGACGACGACCTTGCGGCCGATAAGCTTTTCAGGGTCGTACCACTCGGCGAGGCCGGCGAGGATCTGGCGCGGGCTTTCTTCACCAAGATCCACCTCGAAACGCAGCAGTTTGTCGGCGTCGGGCACCTTTTCTGCGACCTTGATCTCGCCGACGCGGAGTTCGACCTTGATGAAATCGTCGATGGTGACATAGCTCGGCTCTTCTGACTGGACCGCAGGCGTCTCGCCTGCAGGCTTGTCGGTCTTGGGGGTTAAGCCACCCGCTACCGCAGGTGGTTCTGACTGTATCTCATTCATAACTTTGTGTTTGTCTATTCGCGGGAACACCGCGACGGTTTCGCCGATCTTTGTCGCGGCGGCGAGGCCGCCCCATGCGAGGTTGGAGGGATCGAATTTCGAAATATCGTCGTCGAGGCCGATCTGGGCGTAGATACTCTGAGCCGATTCGGGCATAACGGGATAGAGCAGGATCGAGAGCCAGCGGAGTGTTTCGCTCGCCCGATAAAGGACGGCGTTGAGGGTTTCGGCCTGTTTGTCGTCTTTGATCAGTTCCCACGGCTTTGCGTCGGAGATCATCTTGTCGATGCGGGCGATGACGGTCCAAAGCGTTTCGAGGGCCTGGCTGAACTCGAAATTCTCGAACCGCCGCAAAAACTCGCCCCGAGCGTGCCCGAGGATCGACACCAGCTCTTGATCGTCAGGATTTATGCCCGCTCGCTTGGCGTTGATGTAATTTTCCTCACTGATCTTACCGTCCGGGATCGCGCCGTCACGGTACTTGGTGATCATCGAGAACGTGCGGCTCGCCATGTTCCCGAGGCCGCTCGCGAGGTCTGCGTTGGCGCGTTCGATGAGGTTTTCGTAGCCAAACTTGCCATCCTGGCCAAAGACCATATCGCGCAGCACAAAGTAACGCACTGCATCGACCTGGAAGTATTGATGTAATACATCAACTTCTATCACGTTACCTATGGTTTTACTCATCTTACGGCCGTCCGCATCCAGCCACATTCCGTGAGCATAAACACTCGTTGGCAGGACAAGCCCAGCGGCGTGGAGGAACGAAAACCAGTAAACCGTATGAAAACGCAGGATGTCCTTACCGACCAAATGAACCGCGGGCCAGTATTTGTCCAAACCCGAACGCTCGTCATTCCCGTAACCTATTGCAGTTATATAGTTTGAGAGCGCGTCGAGCCAGACGTACATCACGTGACCTTCGTCGTCGGGCACAGGAATGCCCCATGAGACGGACGATTTGAGCCGGCTGATCGAAAGATCCTGTAAACCTCGGCGAATAAAGGCCAAAACCTCGTTTTTCCGAGCATCCGGCCGGACGAGACCGTCCGTACTTTCTATCACATCAATGAGCCATTCTTCATAGTCCGAAAGACGGAAAAACCAGCTTTCCTCGGCTATTTGGTCCAGCGGACGCTCGTGAATGAGGCAATTCGGCACATCCGAACCCTCCGGCGTCGTGTATTCGTCCTCGGTCTTAAAGGCCGCACACGGAGCACAGAACCAGCCCTCATAAAAGCCTTTGTAAATCGGCTCACTCCCTTTGGGCGTCTTGTTTTTCGCGATCTCACGCCATAAATGCTGCACACCGGCGTAATGGAACGGTTCGCTCGTGCGCATAAACACGTCATAGCCGCCGTGCTCGCCATCGAGCCGAAAATCCGCGAACATTCGCTTTAATTCGCCAGAAATGTAGTCAACCTGCTCCTGCGGGGTCCTTCCCTCACGCTCGGCCGCACGTTGGATGTTAATGCCGTGCTCGTCGGTTCCGGTCAGGAAATAAGTCTCAAACCCCCGCTGCCGCTTATGCCTTTGAAGCACGTCCGCCACGATGGTCGTATACAGATGCCCCAGATGGGGCAGGCTGTTGGCGTAGTAGATCGGGGTTGTGATGTAAAAGGTGTCGGCCATCAGGAAATGTCACGGAGTCTTATGGTATCGACATCGTATTGGTCGAATACCGCATCCTCGGAGAGCAACGTCATATCCTCGAGTTTGGCCTGCGAGACAAGCAGCCGGTCGAACGGATCACGATGTATCGGCGGCAGGCCATGCACGTTTGTAACGTGCGTCAGGTCAATCGGAAGATGAGTATAACCCGCACGTCTCACCCGGTCAGGGAAAAATCGCTCAGGAGCCTCGGGTAGGTGTAGCCTCCCTTGACCATATTTTATTGCCGCCTCCCAAGCGCTTACGTCTGAGAGATAGAACCTGTTGCGATCGATATTTTCGACGAACGCGATCGCTTTATCCGGGAGTCGAGGCTCATTTCTACAGATCCAAAGAAATATGTGCGTATCAATTAGAATTTTCATCATCCGGACCGTTCTCGTCGGGGAATATCTTTGGATCGCTCATCAGCTCAAGCATGTCTTGCGGCCATTCATCAAAATCGTCTGCGATCCATATCTTGCCCGCGTCCATCCCTACCCAACTTTTTCGTTCGGGCTCATAGGCGGTCAGGCGGGCTTCTGGCTTTCCGTTCTTCGCAATGATAACTTCCTCGCCGTTTTTTGCGAGTTCTATCAGTTTGCTTAGTTGAGACTTCGCCTCGTGAACATTTACTTTCGTCATCGCACGATCCTTCAATTACTATTCTCTCATGCTTAGCTAAGCCAAGTCAATAGCCTGGCTAAGCTACTTAAATCTCTTCTTGTCCGCCGCCGCGAATTCGTCCGTGTCGTCGTATCGCGGCATTTTGCGCTCGTTAGCGATCCTGACCGCGATGGCGAGGCCGAGTTCGGCGTTTTGGACCATTGCCTCAGTATTCCACCACGGCTTGTATTCATCGGACGGCTGGTGATAGTACTTTGCCGTGTAGTCCTTAAAGAAATTCAACGCATCGCCCGTCAAAGCCGGCGTGAACTTAGAACCGTGACGCAGCGAGATCGCAGGCACGCCAACCTTTGCGAACGGAAAATGGTCGGAACGGAAGAAGAAGCCCTGCTCGGACCGCATATCGCCCTGAAGCGTCATGCTCCGCTCCGCCGCAACCGTCTGAACGTGGATACCCATCAGCGTCGAGCGTTCAACGCCAAGAGCCGAGAAATCCTCGGTCTTGCCAAAGAAATTGACGCCGTCAATATTGACGTTCGCGGCTGTCTTTGCGAGCGGGACGAGCGGATGATGCGAATAATATTCGGCCCCGAGCAGGCCTTGTTCCTCAGCTGTGGTGAAAAGGAAAAGGATGGATCGTTTTGGCCGCTTATTCTTCGGCATTTTCGCAAGAATGTCTGCGATTCCGAGGATCGCCGACACGCCGGAGGCGTTGTCATACGCACCGTTGAAGATCTTATCGTCGCGGGCGTCAGGTGAGCCGATGCCAAGATGGTCCCAATGGCCGGTAATGACGACAAACTCTTTCGACAGCTTCGGATCGCTGCCGTCCACGATGCCGACGACGTTGGGCGAGCCAAGAGTCTGGACCTCGCTTTTGAGATTGAGATGTGCAGTAACTCCAAGGTTAACAGGCTTGAAATCACGACGCTGCGCCTGTTTTCTGAGGTCATCGAGGTCGTGATGGCCGACCTTGGCGAGGTCCTCGGCGGCCTCATTCGTCATCCAGCCGCGGATCGGCAGGAATGGCGTTTTATCACCGACGCCTCGCGCGAGTTCGTATCGCCAGTTGCCGTTCGATGTCCGGACGACATTCCAGCCGTAGCCGGCAGATTGATCCGTGTGGACCAAGATGACGCCGGCCGCACCACGACGGGCGGCTTCCTCGTACTTGTATGTCCAACGGCCGTAGTATGTCAGAGCCTTGCCGCCAAACAGATCTGGTTCCTTGTCGGTTGCGGGCGGATCGTTGACCATGATCATCAGGACCTTGCCCTTGTACTGGTCGGCGTCGCCCTTGTAATCATTCCAGTTATACAGCGGAGCGTCGATACCATAGCCGACAAAGATAACCTCGGCATTCACGTTGGCCTCGGCTGTCTGCGTGCCGGTCGTCACAACAAAATCATCACCGAAATCAAAATACCGGTTCGTTGGGCCCTTTGTGATGGTCGCCGTGAGCCGCGTCTCGGGATCAGCCTTAACTCCGACGAGCTTGACGTTCTGAAAATAGCTCTTGCCGTTGCCCGGCCTGACGCCGCTTGCTTTCAATTGATCGGCAATATATTGAGCCGCCCGCTTGCCGCCAGCCGTGCCGGGTCCGCGGCCTTCGAGATCATCGGCCGAGAGTCGAATCACGCGTTCGCGCATCTTCGTGGCGTTGAACTTTGAGGTCCAATCCTGGCCAGAGGCCGCGGTCAACGCGAACGCGAATACCAGAACTAAAGCAGTTAGTTTTCTCATTCTCATCCTTTTATCAATGCCATTGCCTCAGATCGTGTCCTTGAATCCTTCCTAAATCCGCCCAAGACGGCCGACGTGATCGTTATCGCTCCGGGTTTTTTGACCCCTCGCAGCGTCATGCAGGTGTGCTCGGCCTCAATGACTACCATCACACCGACAGGTGCGAGGTTCTTGAACAACGTTTGAGCGATCTCCTGAGTGAGCCGCTCCTGCACCTGAAGCCGCCGTGAGAATACCTCAGCGATCCGGGCGAGTTTCGAAAGACCGATGATGCGGCCGTTCTTCGGGATATATGCGATGTGGCATTTGCCGACGAACGGTGCGAGGTGATGCTCGCAAACGGACGCGATCGAGATGTCCTTGACCAGCACCATCTCGTCGTGGCTGTCACCGGGCAATGGAACGATGTGAGACGAAGCATCGACCCACATGCCCTCGGTCAGCTCGGTGTAGAAGTCGGCGACGCGCTCGGGCGTTCGCTTCAGTCCTGCACGATCCGGATCTTCGCCGATGCCCTCGAGCATCAGGCGGACGCCCGCTTCGATCTTCTTGCGGTCGGGTTTTCGAGATTTTTTCGCAGCCATTGTAAATGATTGATTTTAGCGTTTATCAGAGAAAACTGAAACGCGGCGGCCATTTTCGGTTTATTATCGAAGGCAGGCTCCCGCCACGGCCGCAATGTACGAAAAACTAAGAAAACACCCGCGCATCAGCCTGCGAACCGAACTATGGATCGGACAGGACGGTATTTTTACGCGAACGGACGAATTCCTGCGCGACCTGAGCGTCGGCGGAGCGTTCGTTCAAAGCAGGCAGGTGTATTCGGTCGGCACTGTCATCAACCTAAGATTCAAGATGCCGAGGAGTGCGAGCCTTGCAACCTGTTCGGCTATTGTCCGCATATGCAGCATGGCGACGGCTTTGGCGTTCAGTTCCTCGACCTCTCCGGCGACAACCTGCGGCTTGTGCAGAGCCATATTGATGAGACGCTAAGTCCTAGCGTCTAACTTTGTAGTGTCTTAACTTGGGTTTATTCGTGCATTCGTGGCCTATTCTTACGATCGCAAGAATAGCCACGAATGCACGAATTAAAACGCTCCCTCTGACTTCCCTTCCTACACAAACCGGCCATCGTCGCGATATACTCTGGTTTTTGCTTTTGGAGCGAAATATAGAGTGAATTTATCTGAAATACAAGCCATTTTGCGAAAAACGGTCATCGAGGCCGCGCGCCGCGAGTTTGGCATTGAACTCGAAGACATCCCGCTCGAGGTCCCGCCGAAAACCGAAATGGGCGACGCCGCGTTCCCTGTCGCATTCGAACTGGCAAAGCTGATCAAACAACAGACGGACGAGAAACAGAACCCACGAGCAATAGCTGAAACCCTGAAAGCTTCGCTCGAAAATCTCGAAGCGGTTGCCCGCACCGAGATCGCCGGGCCGGGATATCTCAACGTATTTCTCGACAGGGCGGCATTTCTCTCGGTCAACGCCTCAGCCGAACCGCTGCCAAATAACGGAAAGCACGGTCAAAAGGTCTGCGTCGAGCACACATCCGTCAATCCGAACAAGGCCGCGCATATCGGCCATGTGCGCAATTCGGTTCTCGGCGACACTTTCCAGCGCATCCTTACAGCGACCGGAAAACAGGTCGAGGTGCAGAACTATATCGACAACACGGGCGTTCAGGTCGCCGATGTTGTAGTTGGTTTTATCTATTTGGAAGGCCGCGATCTTGCATCGATCAAAGCTCTCGATTCACAGATAACGGCCAAAGGCGAGTCTTTCGACTATTACTGTTGGGATCTCTACGCAAAAGTTGGTCAGCAATATCAGACGGACGAAGCCCTGAAGGAAAAACGAGCCGAAGTTCTGCACCTTATTGAACAAGGCAACAACCCAACGGCGGAGCTAGCCGACTACGTCGCGACCCGCAATGTCGAATGCATCACCGCGACGATGGAGCGTCTGTCGATCCGCTACGACCTGCTGCCGCGCGAGAGCGAGATACTGCATCTGCATTTTTGGGACAAGGCATTCGAGCAAATGAAACAGCTCGGTGTGATTCACTATGTCGATGACGGCCCGCATGCGGGATGCTGGGTGATGCCCTGGGAATCGCACGAGGGCAGCGATGAACACGAGGCCGACAAGATACTCGTTAGATCGAACGGGACGGTCACTTACACCGGCAAAGACATCGCCTATCAAATGTGGAAACTGGGCATCCTTGGGCTCGATTTTAACTATCGCCTTTTTCATACATACGGCGACGGCAAAGAGATCTGGATCACGACTCCCAACCCGGACGACCATCAGCACACACATTTTGGCGGTGGCGAGACAATCTATAATGTCATCGACACGCGACAATCTTATCCACAAGAGGTAGTTAAAAAAGGCGTCGCGGCGATCTCGCCGGAGCGAGGCGAAAAGGCGAGTGTCCATCTCGCCTACGAGATGGTCGCGCTTTCCCCCGCAGCGGCAGAGGAACTCGGCTTCGTGTTGAATGAAGAAGACCGCAAACGCTCATTCATTGAAATGTCCGGCCGCAAAGGCCTCGGCGTAAAGGCCGACGATCTGATCGACCGACTCGAAGCAAATGCCCATATTGAGGTCGAGTCGCGACATCCGGACGCGGACGAAGACGAGAAGCGACACATCGCGCACCAGATCGCAGTTGGAGCGTTGCGGTATTTCTTGCTCAAGTTCACTCGCAATACTGTGATCGTCTTCGATTTTAAGGAGGCTCTTTCATTTGACGGTGAGACTGGCTGCTTTTGTCAGTATTCTGCCGTCAGAGCAAATTCGATATTTCGAAAACTGGACGAAAAGGGCGAAACCATTCAGGAATGCCGTAACAGGCTTGCCGATGCTGCGTCTGTCAGCGAGATATTTGCTTCAGAGGCCGGCAACGAGATATGGTCGATGGCCATGATGGCGGCACGGCTAGCCGAGACCGTCGAGCAGGCTGCGAACGCCAACGAACCCGCGATCCTTGCGAAATATTCCTTCAATCTGGCAAAGGCCTTTAACCTCTTCTATCACAACCACAAGATCATTGCCGAGACCGATGATGTGAAGCGGGCCGTCCTGGTGGTCGTCGCCGACATGACGCGTCGGGCGCTTACCGCGGCGCTGGCAACGCTCGGGATCGAAGTTCCGGCGCGAATGTAAGAGTTTGAATTTGGCAGTCTCAGCATTTATGTTTGTAACTTTGCTAAGATTGGCGGTATAGGTTATTTATGCTCATCGTGATGAGGCCGGATACGACGGCCGAGCAAATAGAAAACGTCCTCAGAGCGGTCGAAGCGCTCGGCTTCGAGGCACATATCGTTCCGGGCCGCCGCCAGACGTCGATCGGGGTGACCGGCAACAAAGGCTCGATCGATCCGGGAGCATTTGAGAATATCTCCGGCGTCGCAGACGTCATGAGGATCACGCAGCCTTACCGGCTTACCGTCAAGAACGGCCGTGCGGCGTCAGTAGTTCCGATCGGAAATTCATCGATCGGCGGCGGCGATCTTGCGATCATCGCGGGGCCGTGCGCGCTCGAGGATCGTGAACAGGTATTGGCGACGGCCGAGGTCGTGGCGGCAAGCGGAGCAAAGTTCTTCCGAGGCGGTGCTTTCAAGCCGCGCACGTCACCATATGCTTTTCAAGGACTGGGAATCGAGGGGCTGAAAATGCTCGCCGAGGTGCGCGACCGGCATGGCCTCAACATCATTACCGAAGCGATGGACGAGCCGGGTGTTGACGCCGTTGCCGAATACGCCGACTGCATCCAGATCGGAGCGCGGAATATGCAGAATTTCTCGCTGCTAAAATACGCCGGCCGTTCTGGCAAACCGGTTCTGCTCAAACGCGGCCTATCGGCGACACTGGACGAACTGCTGCTCGCCGCCGAGTACCTGATGGCGGAGGGCAACGAGAAGGTCGTCCTTTGCGAACGAGGGGTGCGCACCTTCGCAGGCCATGCCCGAAATACGCTCGACCTCTCGATCGTCCCGGCCGTAAAACGCGTCTCGCACCTTCCGATCATCGTCGATCCTTCGCACGGCACCGGCCATAATTATCTCGTCGCCCCAATGGCCCGCGCCGCCGTGGCGGCAGGCTCGGACGGCCTGATAATCGAGGTCCACCCGCATCCGGAAAAGGCCCTCTGCGACGGCGCACAGGCGTTGACGCTGACGCAATACTTAGAATTAGCCGGCGCACTCACAAGAATTCACGAAGCGGTAGCTAACACCGTGGCCGCAGCGGTCGTCTGAAGCTGTAAAATATTTCTTGACTTTCGTAATAACGTCGTTATAACATTACTTCATGATGAAGAATCTCGTGGCGATAGGTAACAGTCTCGGTATCATTATCGAAAAACCTATTCTTGATCTTCTACGGATCGAGCGGGATACCCCTCTCGAAGTCAGGACCGACGGCGACCGCCTGATCATCGAGCCACTCACGAATGAAGCTCGTGAGAAACGGTTGCGGTCGGCGGTGAAGCGTGTGATGAAAAATCATGATGAAACGCTTCGCAAATTGGCTCAGTGATCGAGCCTATCTTCCTGACTGTCGCCGAAGTCCTGGAAATTCACAGCGAACAACTTGATGCCTACGGAGGCATTCACGGGATTCGTGACCAAACGCTCCTCGAATCGGCGGTGATGACGCCACAGGCGAGTTTTGGTGGTGAGTATCTGCATTCCGGTATATTCGAAATGGCGGCCGCTTACGCGTTTCACATCGCGGAGAACCAACCCTTTCTCGACGGGAACAAGCGAACGGCGTTGGTTTCGTGTCTTGCGTTTCTCGACCTCAATGGAATCGTGATCCTCGATCCCGATAAGCGGCTGTACGAGATTCTAATCGATATCGCGAATCGCAAAGCCGGCAAGAGTGACCTTGCCGAACTTCTTCAGTTGCTTCCCGCAGAATAGAAAAACCCGCTCGTGCTCCCGAGACACGAGCGGGTTTCTGCTATTTCGCCGCAGCTCCCTTTGCCTATTTCGCCGGGCGAAGTCTCAACAGACCGTAGAACTGAACATAACAACTGATCATCGTGGTCAGTATCAGGAATGTCATTGGCATGAATCGCAGCGACGCGGGCAAGCCGACATCGATGCCGACCGTCAGGGATGCACCAAGAACGAGCCCCAAGGCCATTATGCCGGTGCGGCCCATCAGCCAATTAAAGAACGCCGGCCGCTGATAATTTGACGGCAAAAAGTATGGCAGCACGACGATCATTGCCATCGTGATTGCCATGAGAATTCCGTCCAACGTCAGAACGCGGACCGCGCGGCCGTATTCCAGTGCCAAAAAGAACAGCACCACCGCCGTGTCGATCCCAAAAAACCAGCGAAAGTTCCTATCATTCGTGTGTGTCATATTTTTGTCTCTCGTGTAGTTTTATCGTCTCGTTTGGTTTAGCTATTTCCTCTTACCCGTCTTGCTGAACTGCTTGTAGGCGACGCGGAAAAGCTCCGACAGCGCCTCGGCCGTTTCCGGGGCAAGGTTCTTATCCGCGCGAAGGTGGGCCGAGATGATCTCAGTCGTCGGTTCGTGCGGGTAATAGATCACCGGTTCGACGCCATCGGTCGAGTGCTTCATCAGGCGATCGACGGGCATGTTGAGCCAGCGTGTGATACGGGCGATGTTGTCGGTATCGGGACGTCCGGTCCCGTTCTCGATACGCGAAAGGGTTGATGCCGATACCTCAATGACGTCAGCGACATCGCGAAGGCTCATTTTCAATTCCTCGCGGCGGCGCTTGATCGCCTTGCCGAGATCGGCGGTGTTGATCAAACTTTCATAACTGTTGTCTGCCATAGTTTCCTCCTGGTATTTCCTAGAGTGTCACGGATGCTTTTTCGCATTCACGAATAAAACATAACACATGATTTTTCTTAATGCAACATAAAATTCATGCTTGCAACGAAAATATTTTTTTGTTACTCTGTTGCACAGATGCAAGTACAAGGCATCTTTTGACAAGTAAAAGCTGAGTCGCGGCAATGTCTGAAGCGCGGCGAACAGCGGCCACCGATATCATCTATTCGGGAATTTTCAGACAGCCCGAAAGGAAATAGTGATAGAGGCGAGCCGAGCAACACAACGAAGGAGAACACAGAACAATGAAACGCAACACTAACGAAACAACCACCACAGAAACAACTGAGATCGCTAACAACGTTCTCGATTTTTCGAGCACGCTTAAGGAGCTCCGCAAAACAGTCGATCCCAATCTGATCCGCCAGCGTGCCGGACGCCGCGACCGCAACGGCAACGTCCATATGGTCGAATATGTCGAGTGGCACACCGTCGCCGACATCCTCGATGAGACGGCACCGAACTGGGGCCACACGGTAAAGGACATACGAGCGATCGGCGAGATCATCACCGTCACCGTCGCGATCACGATCGACGGCGTGACACGTGAAGGACTGGGCACCGGAAAAGCGTTTAGCGAGACTGGCATCAAGAAGGCCGAGCACGACGCGCTCAAGCGGGCGGCCGTAAAATTTGGCATCGCCCGTGAGCTGTATAAAAAGGAGTTTGACTCAATCGAGCAGAACGACGAGCCGCACGCCGTCGGGACGCATCCCGTAAACACCGACCCGATGGCCAAAAGCCTCAGCGACATGGTCACGGCCAAACAGATCGGCATGATCCGCGCGGTCGGCCGCGAGTCAAAGATCGACGTTGACGCCGAATGTGCCGCAGCGATGCACTGTGCGGTCGAGGAGTTGTCGAAGCGTGCCGCTTCGGACCTGATCGCCCACCTGCAGGGCATGCAGCGGAGCATGGCACCCATTCGCCGGGCCGGCTAGGCAGCAGCCGCGACAGAGTTTTGGATCGCCGCCCGGCTTATCCTGCCTAATACGCCGGCTCCCACGCCGCGATCCAGAACCTTTTTTGAACTAATAGGCTACAAACGGCGTAGAATGACCTATTCGCGGACAATTCAGTAACACTAACTAAGAGGAGAATACTTTTATGTCAGAAGCAACCGCAGCAGAAGGTTTCGCGGGCCCGTGTCACGGCAGTTTTTGCTGGACCGAGATCGCGACATCCGACGCTAAGCAAGCTATGGACTTTTACACGAACGTGTTCGGCTGGAAATTCCAGACGAACGAGGCCATGACCGATGGCTTTCAGTATCACGAATACTCTACCGGCGGCGATTATCCGGCCGGCGGGCTTTATCAGATCAGCCCCGAATTTTTCCCTGAGGGAGCACCGCCGCCTCACTTTATGACCTACATAATGGTCGATGACGTTGACGATAATGCCCGACAGGCGGCTGAGCTCGGTGCGACGGTCCTAAAAGAGCCGTCAGATATTCCCGGTGCCGGACGTTTCGCCGTGATCCAGGACCCGACAGGCGCGATATTTGCGACGTTCAAGATGGCGGAAGGAGGGCACAATGGCTAGTTTTGACATACCAAATGCCGGCGAGATCTGCTGGCGCGAATTGAGGACCAAAGACCTGCCCGCCGCGATGGATTTCTATTCGAAACTCTTCGGATGGGAGCTGCCGCAGACACAGATCTCGCCGATGGATTATAAAGAGATCGTCCTCGGCGGCACGGCCTACGGCGGCATGATGGGCATGGAAGGCGATGATTGGGGCGACGCCCCGTCACACTGGGCAACGTATGTCGCCGTCGATAACGCTGACGCAACGGCGGCAAAGATCACCGAGCATGGCGGCAGCATCACCGTCCCTGCCTTTGATGCGCCGGGCGTCGGCCGCATGGCCATGGTCGCCGACCCATCAGGAGCCGAATTCGCGATCATCCAATTCGAACAACCGCAGTAAGAATCAACCGCGAAAATCGCGAAAAGAGCTAAAAAGGTATCGATTCCTATTTAGCCTTTTCCGCGTTTTTCGCGGTTAGTTTCCTTTCTTATTCCCGTCCGTGTCGAATATCTCGACCGTCTCAGCGTAACTCTCAGCCTGCGGCCGCACTTCGGCGGCGTCGCCGACGATGACAATTGCCATCTCGTCAGGGCGGACATATTTTTGCGCGGCGTCGAGAACATCGTCGGTCGTAACAGAAGCAACGTGTTCGCGATAGGTTTGCAGGTAATCGTCCGGCAGGCCGTAAAGGTGCTGGTTGACGATGAGGTTGGTCAAGCCTTCCTGCGTTTCGGCGCGGATAGGAAAGACACCCGTGAGGAAATTCTTTGCATCCGCGAGTTCCTCGTCACCGGCCTTCTCGTTCCTGATGCGGTCGAGTTCATAGAAGAATTCTTTCAGCGAGTCGCCGGTGACCTCGTTCCTGACCTCTGCCGTGGCCTCTATGTCGCCGATGAGGCGTTTTGAGTTGAGCCTCGTGTAGGCTCCGTAAGTGTAGCCCTTTTCTTCACGCAAGTTCATAAAGACTCGTGACGACGCTCCCGCACCGAGCACCTGATTCATCACGATGACCTTGAAATAGTCGGGATCCGTGCGGTTTATCGCGGTGTTGGCCATCACGATGTTCGACTGGGCCGAGCCGGGACGGTCGACGATGGTCAGCGTGCGTTTGTCACGCGTGGGCGCGTCAGCAAACGAATGCGTCGCCACCTCGCCCGGCTGCCAGCCGCCGAAATGGTCGCTGAGTTGCGCGATGAATTCGCCCGCATCGATGTCGCCGACAGCGATCAGCATTGCGTTGTTAGGAATGAGCGTCGCGGCGTGAAACTTCGCCAGAGCTTCCCTGTCGAGCTTCTCGATGTCCGCGGCCGTTGGCGATATCGTTGCGTAAGGATGCTTGCCGTAAACCAGCCTCGCGGCCTGTTCGCTCGCGAGGAACGGTGGCTGAGAGCGTTGGAATTTCAGGTGCTCGACGGTATTGCGGCGATAAAGGTCGAGTTCCTCTTCGGGGAACGTCGGCCGCAGCACGGTCTCGGCCATCAGGTCGAGCATTTCGGACGCATACAGCGACAGTGCCGATGCCGACAAGATCGTAAAATCATCCGACGCGCTTGCATGGAGCGAAGCCCCAAGCCGCTCGACCTTGTCGGCAAGCTGCAGGCTCGTGTAATTCTCGGTCCCCTCGGTGATCTGCGCGGCAATCGCCGACGTCAGCCCCGTCGAGCCCATCGGATCGTGAATGTCACCCGAAAAGAACGCCAGCCGATAGCTCACCAAGGGCAGCCGCTTGTTCTCAAACACGACAACGCGCAGCCCATTGTCCAGCGTCGCCGTCGTCGGCCGACCTATCTCAAATGCCACCGTGGCCAGCGCCTCCGGCGGCGATTTCCTAAAATCAAGAGTCATAAATCAAATTCACCACAGAGCCACAGAGATCACAGAGACAAACATAACTAAATCCTCCTTATCTCTGTGCCCTCCGTGCCTCTGTGGTGAGTCTTCCTTTTCCTATCTCTGCGCCGCCGGTACGACGTCGAGAAGAGCTCGGTTGTCGGTATTCAGGTAAACGCCGACGGCGTGGCGGATCTCTTCGGCGGTGACGGCGAGCAGCTCGTCGAGATCGGTGTTTATCAGCCGCGGGTCGCCATCATACAGCGCACACTCGGCGATCGCTTGTGCCCGCGACATCGAGGATTGCCGCATCCGAACCGAATCGTTAACGAGCTGGTTCTCGATCTTTTCCATCTCCTTGGCGGTCGGGCCGTGGGCAGCAAGATCGTGAATTTCCTGCATGATCCTCTCGCGGATCTTACTCAAATCCTTGTCCGGCTTCGGTATCGCGCCGACAAAAATGCTCGACGGCCCACGTCGCTCGTCGGTGAATCCAAACAGTTGGATCACGCTCTCATCGCCCTTGACCAGCTTCTGATACAGCCTCGAGCTGTCGCCGTCGTAGAGCACCTTGCCCGCGAGATACAATGCGTTAAAATCCGGCGAACGGCGTTTCGGTATCTTCCAGCCGATCAGGAACGCCGGAAACGGCGCGAGCGAATCGTGCCATTCGCGATAATTCGCCGCGACCTCCACCGGCTCGCTGACGTCGAGTTCCGGCGGCAAAGCCTGCGACGGAATGTCGCCAAAGTATGTCTCGACCAGCCGCTTTGCCTCGTCCGAGTCGAACGAACCAGACAAAACCATCACCGCATTGTTCGGCGCGTAATAAATCCTAAAGAACTCCTGCACGTCCTCGACCGAGGCCGCATCGAGATGCTCCATCGAGCCGATGGTCGAGTGCGAGTTGGCAAAATTCTTGTAGATCATCTCGTTGATCAGGTCGAATATCTGCCCGTAAGGCTGGTTGTCGTACCGCAGCCGCTTCTCTTCCTTGACGGCCTCGCGCTGGTTGTCGAGGTTCTCCTGCGTGACCGCGAGCGACTTCATCCGGTCGCTTTCGAGCCACAGAGCAAGCGGCAATTGGTCCGCCGGCAGCGTCTCATAATAGTTCGTCCGCTCGCTCGATGTGGTGCCGTTCATCGTGCCGCCCGCCTTCATTATGTGCTGAAAATGCCCGGCTTTCGGCACGTTCTCTGAGCCCTGGAACATCATGTGCTCAAACAAATGCGCAAAGCCCGTCCTGTCCTCACGCTCGTTCCGCGAACCGACGTTGTAATACACCGCCACCGACACCACCGGCACCGCGTGGTCCTGATTCAACACCACCCGCAGCCCGTTCGACAAAGCAAATTCCTCGATCTCAAGCGGCGGTAATTTGAATAATTCGGACATAAGAAAAGCCAAAACCGGGAGCAGTAGCGACCGGTTTCTCTACGGTTCAATGAGAACACTTCGCCAGATAAAAATCAAAAAAGAGGTTTTTGCGTCAATCCGCTTCGAAGAACCGCGTATAGTCCCGTGCAGAATGGATCACGCGAAGAATGACTATCTCATCCGCGCGTTCTGTGTAGAAGATGAGGATTTTGGAAAAGTCGCGAACAAACCACATCCGAACATCCATTTCGCGAAATCTGCGAACCGCGCCCATCTTTGGCGTTCGGCACAGGTCATTCAGCGTTGCCTCAAACGCATCGAAGAACCGGTCGGCTGTTTCAATATCATCTTCCGCCAGATATTCGGCGGTCTCGATCAGGTCGGTGAGTGCCTGCGGGAGTTTGACGAGCCTCATTTGACGAGGCTGCGAGCGGTTATGCGTTCATTAACAATACGGCGAGCCTCAGCAAGATCGTCCGGCGTCAACGGCGACGGCTCGCCGCTCTCGAACGCCTCCGCAATCAACGAGTCGAGCCGCCCTGCCTCATAATCACCGGCGATCTCCTCATCCCAAGCCCGTGCCTGATACTCCTCCAGCCAGGACATCAGCTTGTCCACCTCCCCACGCGGGAGCCTCTCAATAGCAGCTTCGATCTCGGTAATGCTCATGCGATGAATGTTATTTTAGTTTCCATTTTACGTCAACAAGGAAACCAATAGCGGACCTAAAAGTTAACCCGCATTCCGACTTCGCCTGCCCGTCCGATGATCATCCGACCACCCTGAAACATAAAGGCAGCGGCCCCGCGACCTAATGCCTCGAACCGCTGATTTTCAAGTGAAACAATACTTCCACCCAATTGGTAGACCATATTTCCCCTGTCAATCAGAAAACGGAGGCCGGAATACATCATATCGAGCCTCTCGATGGTCAGTCCGACGTCCGGATTACAGAGAATCTGAGCCGCGACTCGTCCTGCCTCAGCCCTTAACGTTATTCGGCCTCCTGAAGCCTCAATATCCCAGATGCCTGTTCCCGCTCGCCACTCGTTCTCTTCAATATCAAACAAGAGACTGCCTTCGGAATCGAAAAACCGCCCAGAAAGCCGATACGGTTGCCCGTTCTCGTCGGGAGGGAGAACACTGAGAAGCACTTCGTCCTCAAACGCTAGGATTGTATCGACATTAATGAATTCATTACTCCCAAGTGTGATTCGCACCGGCCCCTTAGAACCGATGTCAAATGCAGCGTGGCATCGGCCCTTCTTAATACATTCGGGCAACCTCTTTGCAGTAATGACCTTATCTTTCGACCAAAACTTTCGTGTAACCGTGTCGTGGCATCCACCACACAAATAGGCCATCGCGGCCGGATCATGAGTCCTCGCCTCATGAAACTCTGGATCGATATGTTCATAGGTCGCAATCGCTAATCCACAGACGACACAGCCGAAACCTGCCTCTTGTCTCAATTGACGTCTCACATCTTCAGGAATATGTCTCGAAAGGCCGTATTTGTTCATGGTCAATCTCTTGATGAAAATGTTAGCACGTTCTCTTTCCCTGCAAGATCAAGCAACTTGCTGCGTTCCCTAATTGTCAAACAAGCGTAGAGTTACTCCGCGCGTATTAACAATTTGGGAGAGATCTATGAAATTACGCAGTATTTTTGCACTGGCGGTCGCGGTTGTCGCGCCGCTTTTTGTCGTTCAGAACGCTAACGCGCAGGGCGTTATTGTGCCGCTGCCGTGCGACTTTAGGCCGTGCAGGCCGAGGCCGGTACCGCCGGCTTTGCCGAACGCTTTGCCGGTCAAGTCCATTGAGCTGGACACAAAGATCGAGGGCCAGGTGGCGACCACGCATGTTGAGCAGGTGTTTCGCAACGACACGCCGTACACGCTCGAGGGCACGTACTTTTTCCCGATCCCCGAAACGGCGTCGGTCGTGGAGTTCGCGATCTGGGAGAATGGCAAAAAGCTCGTCGGCGAGGTCCGCTCGCGCGAAGAGGCCCGCCGCATCTACGACGAGATCGTCCGCCGCCAACGCGATCCCGGCCTGCTGGAATACGCCGGGAAAAATCTCTTCCAGGCGTCGATCTTCCCGATTCCGCCAAACTCCGACAAGAAGCTCGAACTGACATACACCGAGATCCTAAAAGCCGAATCCGGCACCGTCGCCTACCGCTATCCGCTCGGCGTCGGAGCGCGGACACTCTGGTCCGCTCGTGACGCGCGTAATGCGGACAAGAGTGTCCGCGCTCCGCAAACCGTCTCAGGCAAGATCGAGATCGTCGGTAAAGAAGCGTTGCGGAACATCTATTCGCCCACGCACTCGATCGAGACAAAGATGAAGGGCGAGCGCGAGGCGAACATTTCGTTTGAGACAAAGAACAACGACAGCGACTTTCAGCTCTTTTATGGCTTGTCGAATAACGATTTTGGCATGTCGCTGATCACGCACCGCGAACCGGGCAAGGACGGCTACTTCCTGCTGCAACTGTCGCCAAAGAACAACATCTCCGAACGCGAGCTGGTCAACAAGGACATCGTGTTCGTGCTAGACACCTCCGGCTCGATGGCCGACGAGGGCAAGATGGACAAGGCCCGCAAGGCGTTGCTGTTCGGCATCAGGACGCTGCGCGACGGCGACAGGTTCAATGTCATAAATTTTGCCGGCGAGGAACATCTGATGGAACGCGGCCTGATCGCCGCCAACGCCGAGGGCAAGAAACGCGGTGAAGAATTCGTCAGCAAGCTGAATCCGACCGGCGGCACGAACATCAACGACGCCCTGCTCGAATCGCTAAAACAATTCGAACGCGGCGACCGGCCAAAGATGCTCGTATTTATGACCGACGGCCTGCCGACCGTCGGCGAGACAAATACAGAGAAGATAATTTCAAATCTTAAATCTCAAATTTCAAATTCAAAAGCCGACGGCATTCGCATCTTCCCGTTCGGCTTTGGCTACGACGTCAACACGACGCTGCTCGACCGGATCGGCTCGGAGAACAGCGGCATCTCGGATTACGTCCAGCCCAAGGAAGACCTCGAGATCAAGGTGTCGAACTTCTTTGCAAAGGTCAGCGCACCCGTATTGAGCGACCTCGAACTCGATTTCGGCCCGGTCATCACCGAATCAATGTATCCGCGCAAGCTGACCGACCTTTTCCGCGGCATGCAGCTCACGATCGTCGGCCGTTACAAGAACACGAACGACCTGAATAACATCACGCTGCGGCTGACGGGCAAGGCGGGCAAGGAATCGCGGTCATTTACTTACAGCGATCTCGACTTCCCAAACCGCGAGGACGATAACAACTTCCTGCCGCGCCTATGGGCGAGCCGCCGCGTCGGCTGGCTGCTCGAACAGATCCGCGCCAACGGCGAGACCAAGGAAACCCGCGACGAGGTCATCGACCTCGGCACGCGATATGGTTTGGTCACGCCCTACACGTCATACCTCGCCACAGACGGCTCGATGGCAAACATCCGCCGCGACGCTCCAATGGATGAGCGAGCGGCCCTTCCTGCCGCAAAGGCGATGAGTGAAAAGAGCGGCGCCGGGGCCGTGCAGATGAGTGCTCGCCAGAATTCAATGCAGGAAAACACTTTCGTCATCGACGGCGCGAGCGATGGCGACGTGACCAGGCAGATCATCGTTCGCAACTCGCGGCAAAACCAGTTCGTCGCGAACCGTAACTTTATCAACACGAACGGCGTGTGGGTCGATTCGGAGTTTGCCGAGGGCTCGAAACTGCCGGAGGTGAAGATCAAGTTTGCGAGCGACGAGTACTTTAGGCTCGTGGCGGCGACGCCCGAACTCGCTCCTTACCTTTCACTAGGCGAGCAGGTCGTCGTCGTCTGGAACGGCAAGGTGTATCGGATAACGAACTAGTGAAACGGGGCTTGGCTGCTAAAGCGGCTTGCCGCCCTATTTGCGGAAAAGTTTACTTTTCCGGGCTGCCCACTAATCAACATGCGGCTATGCCGCCGCCGAAAGATACGGCGGCATAGCCGCGATCTTTAGGGAGACTCGATGGAGAAGCAAAGCTTCTCCGCAAATAGAGCGGCAAGCCGTAAGAAGAATTGGCAAGCGGTTGAGGTGATTTTGCACTACTGAATGTTCTATTCTTATAGAACGGAACCACAGAGTTCTCGGAGAGTGTAGTTTGAAAAAGATACTGTTTTCCATTGCCATAGTTGTATCACTTGCCGGCAACATGACGGCCCAGAGCTCGTGGGCCGTGGGGCCAAAGAATACGAACGGCGACCTGATCGCGGTTTTTTTTACGTCCGCCGATAAGGGTTGGGTGGCCGGCGATGACGGATATCTGGCTTCGACCACAGACGGCGGCAAATCTTGGACGCGCGTCCCGCTGAACACCACCGAAGATATCAATGAGATCTACTTCCGCAATGACGACAATGGCTATCTCGTCGCGGGCCGCAAGTTTTTTATCACCCGTGACGGCGGCCGCACCTGGCAAGATGTTCGCATCTATCGCACCGGAGAATTTGGCGGCGGGCGGCCGGAGTTCCTTAGTATTCGATTCTCCGACAAGAAGCGCGGTTATGTTATTGGCTCGGTTCTGCGCAGGAGCGGCGACGATGAGGTTGTGGTCGATTCCCTGCTGATGCGGACCGAGGACGGCGGCGATACTTGGCGGCGGATCGTCGTGCCGACCAAGACGGAATTGTTCCACCTCGATTTCAGTGGCAGTTCCAACGGTTGGATCGTCGGCGATAACGGCGTCATTCTCGCAACCACTGACAATGGCTCGACCTGGTCCAAACAAGTTTCAGGCACGAGAGTGCCGTTATACAATGTCGAGTTTCGCGACGACCGCGAAGGCTATGCCGTCGGCAAGACGGGCATGATATTGCGAACGTCTGATGGCGGTTCGACATGGGAGAAGGTCGCGACGAACTTCCGCGATACGCTGATGCGTGTCGATTTTGCCGACGACAAGAATGGTTGGATCGTCGGTTACGGCGGCAGCATTCTCCGCTCGACCGACAAGGGCCGCACATGGGGCCGGGTTGATGCCGACACGCGGTCGCACCTCTACGGCTTGTATATGGACAAGAAGTTTGGCTGGGCGGTCGGAGCGAAGGGAACCGTTCTGTATTTCAAGCGATAGTTACCGCTGCCTAGATCGCCTCGCCTGATTAGCACGGTTTGCAAGCTGGGCCGCTCGCGGCAGGGCGTCAACGGCTCGTGCAACCTGCGGATCGTCCTCGATCAGGACTTGGCCAGCAGAAGTAACACCGTGCAAACCCATTACCAGATTATGCCGAAGCCGCATTTTGACGAACGGGCCATGTCCGACAGGCGGCGGTGCAAAAGCCTCACTGTTCGCACTCAAATAGTCTGTAAAGCGGGCCATCATTGCGGGCGTCACGATCATATCACCGGACAGTATCCTGCGAGTTGACGCTCCGGCAACCGGTTCAATTGAGATTCCCGGCACACGTCCATTTAGCAGGTCGCGTGTAAAGAAGAATAGCGGATCGAGGAGCTTGGCCTCGTCGGGCGTAAGGCGGGGCAGCGTTACGGCTTCGTCGGGATGCACGCCATCGCCGCCGACGACACGTCTGTCTGTGATCGTCCGTGCCTCAAAAAAAGCACCGGCGGCCGCCGCCTGCGACCGATGATGATAATAGTCGTATCGGTCTGTCCTAACGTAATCGCGCTGGATCGACCGGCCCGACGGTGTCAGGTATCGCGCGGTCGTCAACGTGAGGCCGGTCCGGCCCGGCAGTTCGATAACGCTCTGGACCAGCCCCTTGCCAAACGTCTTTTCTCCGATGATCAGCGCCCGGTCGGTATCCTGAAACGCTCCTGCGACGATCTCGGACGCAGAGGCGGTCTCTTCGTCAACGAGGACGACGAGCGGCAGCGTTTCGGGGTTCGGATCGGACGAGCGCCACGTGCGGTTGTCGAGGCGTGTGCGGCCACGCTGCGTCACAACGACCGTTCCGGCAGGAAGAAACCTCGACGCGACCTTCACTGCCTGGTCCACGATCCCGCCGCCGTTACCGCGAAGATCGAGGATGAGTGAGGTCATGCCCTGCCGCTTCAGGCCGGCAAGCGCCGTGTCAAATTCGCCTGCGGTCGTGTAGTTGAATCCCTCTGACAGGTCGATATAGCCAATGCCCGGCCGCAGGATGTATGCGTCGGGTATCGACGGCTGAGCAACACGGCCGCGCCTGATCTGAAGTGTGACGTGGCGAAGGTCCGACGCCCTTTCGACCGTCATTCGAAACGAACTGCCCGCCGTCCCGCGTATCTTGTCGCGGACCACGTCTGAGGTCTTGCCGACCATCGGCTCGCCGTTAACCGCTACGATGCGGTCACCATAACGCAAACGAGCGTCCGCCGCGGGCGAGCCCGCAAACGTTGATACCACGAACGTATCGATAACGCCGCCACGCTCAAAGTTCGCTATCGTCGCACCGATGCCCGTGTAGCCGCTACGCTGTTCGTCCATCAGGTCCGTCCACTCGGCCCGGTCGTAAAAGTTCGAGTGTGGATCGAGAGCGTCCAGCATGCCCGTGATCGCATTTTTTGTCAGGTCAGCGGGCTTGAGTTGATCGCCGTCTATGTGTTGTCCGGCGATGATCCGCTGCGCCTCAAGGATGTCAGCAGCGATCGGTGAAGGCCTGGAGCCCAGCCCCTCGGAACTACCACCGGATGCAGAAAACGTGCTTCCCTGCTTGAGGATGAAAGACGCTGCAGGGCCGTCAAATGGAGCCCTAACCTGTCCGGCAGCGAGGATAACGAGAACAAACTGCAGTAATACACCTATACCGGTTTTGATCATTCGGCTCCGTCGTCAAAGAAACAACTATCTCACTACCGACCGGGCGGTCGATGCGAGAAAAAATGATCGGCGACGGCTAACGGCACTCAGGCATCGCCGATCAACAGTTTTGTTTGACTAACTTATATACCGAAACGGGTGGAATTTCCAGTAATCAAGATCGTCCGGCTCCTAATTCTCCGGCTCATCGTCTTTTAGAAATGAGTTTTCGATGTCCCTTTCGAGCTTCAGCCTGAGCCGTTCGACCATTTGATCGGCCCTTTGGACATTGTCTGCGAGGTTGGAACGGGCGGCCTCGATCTCCGTGAGGAGAAGCTGCAGGTTTGTCCGCTCGGCTGCAATGCTTCGGCGGCGAGAATCGCGAACCTCTTCGGGCCGCAGGGAACCGGACAATTGGAGTGTCCGCTCAATGACCTCAGGCCGGGAATCATATTCGAGTTGCTCGAGCCGTGTTTTGATCGCGCTCTCCTTCTCGATCATCTCAAAGTGCTGCTTCCTCAGAGACTCGGCTCGCTGCTCGGCCCGCGTGAGGATGTCGAGGTTGAGGAGCATTCGCTTCTGTTTTTCGTCGTAAGGGTCTTTTCGATTCGCCTCCAGCCTCTTTATTCGTTCCGTTAGTTCCCTGACTGTCGTGTTCGTCTCAGCATCGTCCTTATCGCGAGGCTCGATGTCAGGCGTGGAGCTTCGAGACGGGGCCTCAACAAGCTCGCCCGCCCGGCTGATGATCTCGGCTCCGGTAACGGTCGGCGGTGGCGTAGCGAGCGGCCTCGGGCTGGCTTTCGGTTGCGAACCTTGCGCGGACACACCAGCCGTAACAAGGCCGACGACGGAGCTGATAAGTAAGCAATAGATGATCCGGAACATAACTATCTCCTGCAAATGCCGATAGGATGCAAATCAGTTTATACTTGCACTATTCGGATGACAACGGGCACCTATAGTTTGCACGCCGCCCGCCCGCAGAAGTTCCGATCACGATCGAGATGCCTCTGAGATTAGACTTGCTTTCCCGCCGCTACGGCAATACATGGGCCTTGCGCGACATTTCGTTCGAGGTTGACGATGGCAGTGTCATCGGGCTGTTTGGCGCGAGCGGATCGGGGAAATCGACATTACTGAAGGTGCTTGCCGGCACAGCAAAAGCGACGAGCGGCCGGATCGAACTCGACGGCCGCGACATCACGGGCCTCAAACGTAAGGACCGCCGCCTCTCACTCTATTCAGGCAGTTTCGCAAGGACGCTCGTCGAATCGTTAAAGGGGGCCTTTGAGCGAGGAGCACAGGGAGCCATCGAGAAAGCAAAGTTCGAGGGTGCCGCGGAAACGATAGACCGTGTGTGGCTTCTGGACGAACCGTTCGGGCAAATGGACGCGGCGCAGCGAAGCGCATGTTTTGAGCTGATCCGCCGTTCGGCCAAGGCACGCGGAAGGATCGTGATCTTCGCTTCGAGTTCCTTTGATCAGATCATTGAGCTAACGGACGAAGTGGCCGTGATCGATGAAGGCGAAGTAATTCAAAGCGGGACGCCGCAGGAGATCTACGACGAACCTTTATCCGTGAAGATAGCCCGCGCAACAGGCGAGATGAATCTGATAAAGGCACGCCGACTGACATCATCTGACGCTGACCTGCCGGAATTCTATACGATCGACGGCGCCCACCGGCTGTTTGCCCAGCAAACCAAGAAAAGCCGTTTGGGTGCGATAAACCAAGACGCAACGCTTGCGATCAGGCCCGAACAGGTCTCGATGTCGCTCGGTTCATCCTTTCCTGAGGACAATCTGCTGAGGGCAGTCGTCACCGCGATCAAGTTCCGTGGACCGACGTCGATCATCGAGTTTGATGCCGGTGGACTGCGATTGATGACGCGGGTGTTCCGTGTTGTCGGACTGCAGATCGGTGACGAATGCATGCTCGGATTGCCGCCGCATCGCGTGGCGATCCTCACCGCATAAAAAAGGACCGGCGATCTCGCCGGCCCTCTCAGTAACGCCGCTAGGGCACATATTTCCTCGGCACCGGAATATCTGTGCCGAGGCCAAAAGCCACGCCGGCAAATCCCGCAGAGGAACGAAGCATGTACCACGTCCCGTTACGGAAAACGGCCGGATCGTCTCGTCCATCACCGTCATAGTCACCCGGAACGGGAATGTCCCCATTCGCCCCGAATTGAACAGCTATTGGGCCCCACAGGCTTGACAACACATACCAGATGCCTGATGTTGAACGGAAAACGGCGATATCATCCTCGCTATCTCCATCATAGTCGCCCGGCACAGGCTTATCACTGCTAATACCGAAGGGCACTGCATAAAAGTTCTGCGACGGCACTCCGGTCGGCTTTGCAATGTACCAGGTAGCATTCGCGGGACGGAAGACGCCGATGTTCGATTTTCCGTCGCGTTCATAGTCCATCGCCAGCGGCATATCGCCGGCCGAGCCAAAGCTGTCGGCGCTCGAACCGCCAAGGCTCTTCTGGATGTACCAGGTATTGTTAGACGGCCTGAAAAGGGCATAGTCGGCCTTGTGGTCACCGTCATAATCGCCTGTGACCGGGACATCGCCCGTAGTGCCCCATACCGCGTAACCAACTGTGTTCGTCAGGCTCTTCAATACGAAAAAGTCAGGATTCGCCGGATTCGCGTCAGCGCGGAAAACGGCAAGGTCGGTGCGTCCGTCACCATCATAGTCGCCCGGGACAGGCACGTCGGAGCTGATACCGAACTGTTGCCCGATGTAGCCGTCAAAAGACCTTTGCGTGTGCCAGATCCCGCCCGTCGGACGATAGACCGAGACGTCCGTGCGGCCGTCGCCGTCAAAGTCTGCCCTCGCTGACGGGTACGTCGCATAATTGTAGGCAACAAGGGCAAAGTCCTGGTCAGTCGGATCGCCGTTGCCGGGGACGCCGTCACCGTTAAGGGCGGTGGCGACGACATTAATGGAAAACGGCGTCCCGGTTGCCGTTCCCGCCGGAAGACGGACCATCTCGACATTATTTATGGTGTCAGCCGTTCCGCCAGCTGTCGATATGCCGCCGGTGAAGTTATTTCCACGATATGTGACACCGCCGAGCGTGACTGTTAGGTCGAGGTTATTGACGAGTGCAGGGTTTGCGTTCGGAGCACCCGCGGGATCGGTCCAGACGAGGGCGACACGGATCGGCTTTGTCGGGTCGCCGACAAATCCGATAATGTTCGAATTCCAACCGGGAGCGAGCAGAGCCCCTGACTGTTCGAGGAATCTCATCGGCACGCCGGTGCGGAGCATGTACTTCAAATTGATCCGGCCCCATCCCTCATTGCCATTCGGGATAGCGGTGCCGACATTGACGCCGGTCATCTCCTGGCCTGTATTAAGGATCGCTGCCTTTATCAGGGCCGGACTCGGATTGTTCCCGCTGTTATTCTCCTTCCATGCCTGCGTGAACAATGCCGCCGCACCTGCAACCTGTGGAGCGGCATGCGACGTTCCGCTGCTGTAGAGGATGTTGTTCGATGTGCCGGGCACAAAACCAAATGTCGAGGCCCCGCTGCCTGCACCTCCACCGGTGATATAGCCGCCCGGTGCCACAATGTCCGGCTTGACACGCCCATCTGCCGCCGGCCCGCGGCTCGACGTGTTGACGAGGTCCTCCATGCTGTCAGCGCTGGCTCCGCCAAGCTCAGTCCGCAGGTTCTCCGAATTGCCGGTCGCGATCACATTCTTTGCGGTCTTTGGCCTCGTCAGTCCGCTGGCACCAGAGTTCCCGGCCGAGAAAATGATGTTGATCGGATCGACCGTGCCCGCCGAGGATGCGTCACGGACAAATCCATCAAACCCTGCGGTGTATGCATCGTAAACATTGCCGTTTGTCCCGTTTCCCCAGCTATTGTTGCTGATCGAGCCTTTCACACCGTTAGCGCCGAATGTGCTGACGGTATCATCGAAGTTGTTTGCGTCCGTTCCCGTATAACCATTGACGAGGAAAGGAACATTTATGATATTCGCCTTGCGAGCGATCCCGACGCCGTAGTTGTAGCCGGCCGGGTCCGCCGACGTGTAAAACGGCGTATCGCCCGCGATAATGCTCGCATTGATGTGGCCGTGGCCGCCTGTTGCTCCGGCGGGGGCCCCACGCATCGGGCCATTTATCGTGTTCGCAGCCGTGATATAGAATCCGCCGTTGCCCGGAATGCTAATGCCATCGTCCGCCACCGCAACCGTCACGCCGGAGCCGTCACGGCCAAACTGCGTGAGCGAACTCCATCCCGGAGCGCTTATCGTCGTCGCACCGGTGTAGTTGCCCGAGACGATGTGAGCGGCCCGCTCATCCTCGGCCTGCGGACGCGAATATGCATCCATGGTGATCACGCCCGGTATCTCAGCCACCCGCATGATCTGATCCAGTGATATTTCAGCCCGGATCATGTTGAAGTAATTGGCCGGCAGAACGGAGCGGTTGATGACGGTGGCCCCGTAAACCGACGTTAGCCTCTCGGCGACCTTGTCGAGCGGCTCCGTCTTAAAGACCGCTACGTCAAAAATGGCGCGATCCGGCGCCGTGAACTCGATCGGAGAAATTCCGCCCGCAGGCGCTCGTCCGGCCTGTGCCGCAAATAATTGCTGAGAGAGCACGGATGATATCTTATGCTCCGGAAGGAAAGCTCCGGCCCATCTAACGTATTCCCGTGCCGCCGCGGAACCTATCGCCTGTGGTTTCGCCCTGACATAGAACGCGCTTTGTGGCACATACTGAAGTACTTCAACGCCAAGAGAACTCAGGTCGTTCAACAGGTCATCCTCGGTCGGACGGTTAAGCTGAACAATATAATAACGATATTCATTGCCCGCCGGTGCCTCGCCCGGCCGAACGGTTCCTGCGGCCGTGGTCTTTACCGGATCGAACTTTGCCGAAGGAAAGCTGATCTCGAATTGATTGCCTTCCCCGCTCGTCGCCGTCGGCGAAGCGGACGGCAGTAGAATCGCAAGTATTGCACCTGCAGCGACAGCAAATGCACCTATCCATAGACGGACATTAAGTATCCTCTTCATGTTCTGGTCATCCCCTTTTCAAATCTAATGATCAGCGATAATTTAACATATTTCGACCGTCCACGGCTGAAAAACTTTTCCACCGCGGGCTCGATCCTCGTGATCTGGAATGTCTTACTATTGAGGCAGCACCAGGACGACTTGCAGTCGACGGTTCTTGGCGCGGTTCGCCGGTGTCGTGTTTGGGGCTATCGGCGCCGTCGAGCCAAAGCCCTTCGCCAAGATGCGTCCCTCCTCGACACCGAGCGAGGCAAACTTGTCTGCGACAGCATATGAGCGCCTTTCGGTCACTGTTTGAATGAGGTCCGGATCACCGCTGCTGTCAGTATGGGATTCGACCGAAATGCGGTAATTCGGGTGGTTTACAAGCAGTTCCGCCAGCGACGTCAATTTACCGTCTGACTGGGGCAGCAAGTTGCTCGATCGCGGCCCGGCCCAAATAGACTCAGGCAGCGTCAACACGATTCCGCGTTCGTTCTTTGTGACTGCTCCGTATTTCTTCAGCGATGCGATCAGGCCATCTTCGGCTCCACGGAGTTTGGCCTCAGCCGCCTCCTTGTCGCGAGCGTCTTGTTCCCGTTGCTTTTCCGCCTCTAACGCTGCCAGCCGGGTCTTCGCAGCGTCCATTTCGACGCGCATCTTCCCGATCTCCTCGCGAAGCCGTCCGTTCTCATCCCGAAGCTCACGGACCTGATTTGAATAGTTCAGTGAGTCCCGCTCGGCAAGTTCACGGTTACGCGTCTCGCGAGCGAGTTCTGCTCGCAGGTCAGTAAGTTCATTCTGTGCCGAAGTGAACTTCTCTTCTGCGGCCCGGATCTCCTCGTCGGCTCGCGTCTTCTCATTGCGCTTTTCACGGGCGGCGCGACCCTGGCTTGCCGCAGCCTCTGCCTTTACGGATGCCGCAACGGATCTCCGCGCCGTCATATCAACCGTGTCCGAATCCCGTCCGGCCAACCAGCCGTTCTTAGCGTTCTGCAAGAGCGTTTCCGCCTCGGCCAGATCAGCAGGCGCATCGCGCTCGGCACCAGCAAACTTCGCCAAGGCCACCCCTTGGATCGCTTGAAGTATCGCCGCCGGTGTTTTCGCGTAGTCGGTTTCGGCGATCTCGGGCGTCCTTGGATCGCGAAAGTAATCGCTCGAATTGCCAAAATAGCTGATCGCCGGCATCGTATTGATGCGCTTGCCGTCCGTCGTGGTCGGATAGAGGTTCTCGAGCATGATCTGCTGGCTGGGCCGGGCGACCATAAAATGCGGTTCGGCGGTGATTATTATCGAGAAGGTCTGCAATGGCGTCGTGACATTGATCTTGGAATTGATAAAAAAGAGCCCGCTCCGCTTTATCTCGCCAAGATTGTCCACTTGGCCGGTGGGCGAGATGGCCCACACAACATACGTCGCATAACCGGGCCCAAGTTCAAAAGGACGCGGCATATTATCGACTGACAACTCGACGCGCGTCCCCGTCCGGTTCGTCCGCTTGACCCTCGCATTGCCTTTCATCCTCGGAAATCTGGTCGTGCCCCGAAACGACACAAGGACCGTGTCGTCAAGCGGGTAGGTAATGGCCGTCGTCTTTCGCGCGACATCTACCTGGGCCGACGCAACTGCTGATAACACAAAGGTTAGAATGATACCGGCCGCGGCGGTATTCCTGCGGGATCTGGTCATAGATATGTCTCCGAACATTGTTAAGAAGATGCCACAGCTCTATCTCACGTTGCAACCAACACACTTTGGACAGGTGCCGCAAAAGTAAAGTATATTCAAGTCTTTACGTTGAATGAACGATCTTGCCCGCCTGCTCAAATACGTCCGGCCATTCTGGTTGAGCTTTGTGTTGGCGCTGGTGGCGATGGTCCTGGCCGCAGTGTTCGAAACGGCGATCGGAGCATTGCTCGTCCCGATCTTTGACCAATTCTTCTTCCAAGGCCCGGCTACTGAGACAAAGACGCTCTTCGACCTCAACAAGCTCATTCCGCGCGATGATTGGTATCGCGCCTGGCTGGTCATATCAGGGCTTTTGATCGTCTTCTCTATTCTAAAGGGCATCGCAGAATATTTTTCGACCTACCTGATGGCGCGCATCGGGCAGTCGGCCGTCCTCGACCTTCGCAGCGAGTTGTACTCGCACCTGCTCGGCCAATCAATGGCGTTCTTTGAACGTCACCGGACGAATCACCTGGTTTCGAGGCTCGTTGTAAGCTGTTCTGCGATCGAGGCTGCCGTTTCGTCCAACCTCCGCGACGTGATCCGTGAGGCTGTGCTTTTGATAGCATTCCTCTCAGCCGCTCTTTATTTCAATTGGCGGCTTGCACTCGGCTCGCTGATCCTCCTGCCGGTCATCGGATATCTGACCTCGACGGTGAGCAACCGAATGCGAAAGCTCGCCGATGTATCGCTCGCGGGCAATAAAGAGATAACCGACACCGCGCAGGAAGCCCTCGCAAACAATGTGATCGTAAAGGCCTACAGGGCTGAACCGCGAGAACACAAACGATTCTTCAGCGCGGCGGCGACGATCGCTCGTGCTAATCTCCGCTCGGCTCGCATCTCAGGCCTCTTTCCACCGGCCTTTGACATCATCGCCATTGGCGGCATTATCGTCCTCTTCTATTTCGGGCTCCGTGAGATCAATGCGGCCCGGATGGAAGCGTCGCAGTTCTTCACTTTCCTCTATTTTCTCTTTCGCAGCTTTGACCCGCTGCGCAAGATCTCGCGGCAGCATAATGAGATATCCAAGGCGTTCGCGGCCGCGGGCGACGTCTGGAATATCATGGACGATAATGAGGTGATCCCCGAAAAGCCCGACGCCGTAGATGTCGGGCCGCTCGAACGTGCGATCTCGTTCCGCAGCGTGTCCTTTCGCTATCGCAGCAACCGAAAGCCGATCATAGACGGGATCGACCTCGAAGTGCCGCGCGATTCCGTGATCGCCCTGGTGGGCCGAAGCGGCGGCGGAAAATCGACTGTAACGAAGCTCGTCCAACGCCTGTACGACCCGATACAGGGCAGTATCTACTGGGACGACACCGATCTCCGCGATGCAACGCTTGCGAGCGTCAGGGGGCAGATAGCACTCGTAACTCAGGAGACCGTACTTTTCAACGACTCTGTCCTCCGGAACATTTCATACGGCCGGCCCGACGCGAGCGAGGATGAGGTGCGCGAGGCCGCGCGGATAGCACTTGCAGACGAGTTCATCGAACAGCTGCCCGAGCGATATGACACGATACTTGGCGAACGCGGCACACTGATCTCCGGCGGCCAGCGACAGCGGATAGCGATCGCACGGGCCGTGTTGATGGATGCTCCGGTCCTGATACTCGACGAGGCAACATCGGCTCTGGACACAGAGAGCGAACAGCTTGTGCAAAAGGCACTCGCCAACCTTATGCGCGGCCGTACATCGATCGTGATCGCTCACCGGCTGTCGACGGTTCGCCGGGCCGATCGAATTTTTGTTCTCGAGAAGGGCCGCATTATCGAGTCGGGCAAGCACGCCGACCTCATCGAGCAGAAAGGCCTCTACAGCCGGCTGTACGAGATGCAGTTTGCGGATGATCTAGGGTGAGGTTTCTCTATGACAAGCATCAATGGAATGAGTATTACGAGATAGGCTTATGAGATCAATGACAGGCTTTGGCCGCGGAACGGCCGCGGGCGACAAATTCAACATCACGGTCGAACTCAGATCGGTCAATAACCGCTTCCTCGACCTCAACCTTAGGCTCCCGGCCGAACTGCAGCTGCTCGAATCGAACATCAAACAACATCTCAACGGCCGCGTGGCACGCGGACGCGTCGATGTCAATCTGCAATACGACCGCACAAGTGAAACGGAGTTCGAACTCAATCGGCCGTTGATCTCGGGCTTTCTCGCCGCGATGAGAGAGATGCAGCAGGAGTTTGGCCTGGCCGGCGAACCAGATATGAACGTCATCGCCAGGCTCCCAAACGTCGTGAGCACAAAGAAGGAGGAGCCGAGTAAGGATTTCCTGGCTGCCATCGAGGCTGCATTTCAGATGGCCATCGATGACCTCAACGCGATGCGGGCGAACGAAGGAGCTATGCTCGCCGGTGTGTTAGAGAGCCTGCTCTGCGCGATCGAAGCCCGCGTACCGACGATCGAGGGCGAGGCGGCAGCCGTTGCGGAGGAATATCGCAGCCGCCTGACCAAGCGCGTGAACGATATGATCGCGAAGGCCGAATCACAGATCGACCTCGATCAGGGCCGGCTCGCCCAGGAGGTAGCATACCTAGCCGACAGGGCAGACATCTCAGAGGAGATCGCCCGGCTGCGAAGCCACATCGAGCATTTCCGACAGATCATTGCCGAAGATAAAGATGTCGGCAAGCGCCTCGATTTCCTCACCCAGGAACTCAACCGCGAAGCCAACACGATCGCTTCGAAGACAAACAATATGACCGTAAAGGAAAACGCTCTTGCGATAAAGAGCGATATTGAAAAGATCCGAGAGCAAGTGCAAAATATCGAATAATGAAGGGGAATTTGGTTATCATCAGCTCTCCGTCAGGCGGCGGAAAAGGCACGCTGATCAAAGAGGTACGTGACCACCTGCCCGACCTCGGCTATTCCTGCTCGCACACGACGCGGCCTCAACGCTTTGGCGAGGAAGAGGGGCGCGAGTATTTCTTTATCAGCGAGGACGAATTTCGCCGCCGCATCGATGCCGGCGACTTTCTCGAATACGCTAACGTCCACGGCCATCTTTACGGGACATCCCTCGCCGAGAGTCGAAAGGTTTTCAACTCGGGCCGTGATCTCATCGTCGAGGTCGATGTGCAGGGGGCTTTGCAGATCATGGAAAAGGACGAGCTCGCCGATTCGCGGATCAGCATTTTTATCCTGCCGCCCTCATTCGAGGTCCTTCGTGCCCGCCTTACCGCCCGGAATACTGAATCCGAGGAAGGTCTTCGGACCCGTCTTCGAAATTCATTCAACGAGGTTATGCAGTTCGCAAAGTTCGACTATGTCGTGATCAACGATGACCTGACGGTTGCCGCGAGGCAAATGGCGGCGATAATCCTCGCGGAACGACAAACTGCAACTAGACAAAATGACGCGATTCGGAGTATTCTTGATAGTTTTGATGCCTCGAGGCACCTATTCGAAGGAGAATGACCCACTGAATGGCCGACGAAACCAAAGCTATCAAAGAGATTGACGAGAACGCCGAACCCGAAGAAGAGATCATCGATCCGCCCGATATCGATTCGAAATACCGGCTCATCATCCTGGCCGCACAGCGCAGTAAGCAGCTTCAGCGTGGTGCCTTGCCCCGCGTTGACGCCGATCTCAAGAAGACCAAGCCGACCCGCGTCGCGATGAAGGAATTTCAGGAACGCAGGATCAATTTCCGCTTCACCGACCAAGCCGACGACGAAGCCCAGGCCGCTGAATAAGAAACTTTAGCCGCAGAACACGCGGATAAGACGGATAAGAAATCGCTGTTTCTTATCCGTCTTTTTATGTGCTTATCAGTTTTAGCCGTGTGATCCGCGACTATTTCTTTTACATTCCCTTATAGTTTGGCCCGCCGCCGCCTTCTGGTGTGACCCAGTTGATGATCTGGTAGGGATCGGCGATGTCGCACGTCTTACAGTGAACGCAGTTCGAGAAATTTACCTTTAGCTCACGGCGTCCATTGACCTCTTCCATCTCATACACCGCGGCCGGACAGAACCGCTGGCACGGATTGTCGTATTCCTCGGCGCACCGCGTCGCGCAGATCTCGGTATCGAGCACATGCAGATGCGATGGCTGGTCCTCGTCATGGGCGACCGCTCCATAAAACACATCCGTGACCTTATCAAACGTCAACTCCTTATCAAACGGGACATCCGCGTAACGACCTCCGTTCTCCGTTCTCCGTTTTTCGTTCTCGGCCACCGTTTGCATTCTCTCGTGCCCTGCCACATGATGCTCCTTCGGCATAAAGCCCCACGCCATGCCGCGGGTGAGATATTGCAGGCCGGTGTTGATCAACGCCGACCAGCGGCCTTTCTGGAACGCGGCATGAAAATTTCGCACCGGATGCAGCTCGTCATAGATCCATGAAAGGTTTACCTTCTCCTCGTAATGCCGGAGCGTCTTTGACGAGAAATCCTCATGCTCGAACGCGCCGACGATCGTCTCCGCCGCGAGCATTCCGGATTTCATCGCAGTGTGGATCCCCTTGATCCGTTGCCCGTTCAGCATAGACGCCGTCTCGCCCACCAGGAGCACGCCGTCGGCATAAAGCCTTGGTTGAGTCCAATAGCCGCCGGCGTTGATGGTCTTCGCTCCGTATTTGATCATCTTGCCGCCGGCAAGCACGGCGGCGACCTTTGGGTGGGTCTTGAACTTTTGAAACTCCGCGTGCGGGTCGATCATCGGATCTTCGTAATCCAGGCCCGTCACATAGCCGATCGAGACGACGTTGTTCTTCATCCCGTAGATCCAGCCGCCGCCGTAGGTCCGCGTGTCGGACGGGAACCCGAGCGTGTGGACGACCATTCCCTCGGCGAAATTCCCCGCGGGCACTTCCCACAACTCTTTCACACCAAGCGAATAGACCATCGGTTCTTTGCCCTCAGTCAGGCCAAGCCGCGACATCAGTTGTTTCGCGAGCGAACCGCGAGAGCCTTCACCAAGGACCGTGACCTTAGCCAATAGATCAACGCCCGGCTCGTAGTTCGGTTTCTTATGGCCTTCCTTGTCAATTCCCTTGTCGCCGGTACGGACGCCGATGACGGCGTCGTTATCGTCATACAAAATCTCTGCTGCCGGAAACTCAGGAAAAATGTTGACGCCCGCTTCCTCGCACTTCCCGCCGAGCCATTCGCAGATCTTGCTGAGGCTGACGATGTATTTGCCCTTGTTCTTCAACGGCGGCGGCGTGATCGGCGCGACAAAGCCGCGTTTCTCGGTCAGATACCAAGCCGCATCGTCCGTCACGACTGAATCCACGGGACAGCCCTGGGCGATGAAATCTGGCATTAGTTCGCGGATCGCCCTGGGATCCATCACCGCACCGGACAGGATGTGTGCTCCGACGAACGAGCCTTTCTCCACGATGCAGATCTCGAGATCGCCAATCTTTCGACCCTGTCTGAATCCCTTATCAACCATCTCGTCGTGCCGCTTGATCTCCTTCTTCAAGTGCAGAGCGGCCGCCAAATTCGCCGGCCCCGCCCCGACAAAGACCACATCCATCGGTATCTGTTCGCGTTCGCTCATAAAAATGAATGGCTATTCAGTAAAGGCGCGAGTATATCACAGGCGGAAACACGACCGGTAGGGAGTGTGCCCCCGCGTGATACACTCGTCCGGTGTCACCAGTACGCAACGCCTTACTTACTCTCGTCTTCGTCGAGGCACTGATCTTCGTCAACTGCAGTTCGCCCGCTAGGACACCAATCGCGCCCACCGAGATGCCGCAGAAAATGCTCTGGGCGTGGGAGCGCGAGGAAGATCTCAAGTTCATCAACCCGGCGGAGTTCGGCGTCGCCTTTCTCGCACAGACGGTCTTTCTTGAAAACGACCGCGTCATTCCACGCCAGCGTCGCCAGCCTCTGGACGTGCCAACAGGCACCTATCTGATCGCCGTCACACGGATCGAAACGAACAGAGAGACTGTTCGCCGCCCGAGGCTCGACCTTGCGATGGTGAGCCAAACCGCATTCCTAATCAAACGAACACTCGATCTGCCAAACGTGCGCGGCGTGCAGATCGATTTTGACGCGGGAGCGTCGGAACGTGATTTTTACCGCAAGCTCGCCGCCGACGTGCGAAAGCAGCTCCCGCAGGGCGTCAGCTTTACCATTACCTCGCTCGCCTCCTGGTGCACCGGCGACGCGTGGTTTGGGGACTTCCCCGTTGACGAAGCGGTCCCTATGGTCTTCCAAATGGGTGCCGACAGCGAAACGATCAGAACTTACCTAAAGAACGGCAACGACTGGCAGGAACCGCTGTGCCGTGCGAGCTATGGGGTCTCACTCGAAGAAGGCCGATTCGACGGGATGCAAAACGGCCGCCGCATCTTCTATTTCAAAGATTCTCCGTGGTCAAATGCCGATATTCAAGGCCTGCAGTGACAGGGCATTGCATCTTTCGACACGCGCAGCGGCCTGTCGTTCCTCAAAGCATCTGTATCGACGTTTCCGGCATCTGTATCGACATTTTCTTGGATTTGGTGCAAACAATTGACATTGTTTTGCTGATCTTCCCACAATTCGCATCGTCGTAACAAATTTGAGCAGTTCGCATACCATGACCAATTTCCGCCCTCGGCTTTTCACTTCCCGAGCGATGCGGCAACTGCCGACACAGAGTACTCGGAAGCGGCAAGTCGGGTGACTTGACCGGTCTGTTGCATCTGTGATATGTTTGTTTCATGACAAGAAATTGGGAAGAGTTCGACGAGCCGAGCACCCCGCGGATCGCGGACCTGCATGTATCGCTATCGCCTCAGGGGACGTTCCTGCTAAGCCGCAAGGCGTTCGAGGCATTGGCCAGCCCTACCCACATAGTGCTCAAGGTCGAAAAAGCGACCGGGACGATAGGCATTCAGCCTGTGCCGCCAAGCACGCTCAACGGTTTCAAACTTTACGACTCGGGCCGCGCCGGCGCTTACCGCTTTCACGCCCTGCGCTTTATGGTCAAATACAACATCCAGCTCAAATACACCGTCCGCTTCCCCACCGCAAGGATCGAGGACGGCATCCTGCTGCTCGAACTAAAATACCGCGTCCGCTCACCCCGCGCCGTCAGGCCGCCGCCGCCGAGGACTGGGTGGAAAGTCAAAAATGAGCGAAAGAACAAGATTTAGGGCGATCACGATTCATTGGAGTCGCCACCGAAGCGATCAGCATCCCGACCATTCCATAAACCGCTCCCCCGCCGCGCCGTCTCCTGCTGGCTCAACCCGCCGAGCGACAAAATAAACAACGCACTCGCGGCGATGTATGCGATTGTAATCAGGCTTTGTTGCATAAAGTCGCGTAGCGACGTTTGAATTTAGCCGTGGGTTTCAACCCACGGAAACGCGAATATAATGATCCCCGTCGCGTAGCGACGATTGAATTAATCGAATAAAAACCGTTCGTCGTAATCGATCCCGTGCAATTTCAATAACGAAACATATTCGTCTTCAAAACTCTGCTTCGCATGATGCTTACGTTGATTCTTGATATATTCGATAACCTCCGGCACGTTCGATTTACTCACCGAGAATACTCCGTAACCGTCCTGCCAACCGAACTTCGAAAGATGTGGGAATTCTTCGTGAATCCACTTCGACGACTCGCCTTTTAACCATTGTGCGATCTGGCTTGGTGCATGAACCGGTTTTGCCATCGTCAATGCATGAATGTGATTCTCAATGCCGCCGACCTGCAACGCGGTCAAGCCGTGCTTGCGTGCAATCCCGCCAATGTACGCCCATACGCGGTTCTCAATTTCTTGGTCTACGAAATCGACACGGCCTTTTGTGCTAAACACAATGTGATAAAACAAATTCGAATATGTGTTGGCCATTTTTCAATCGTCGCTACGCGACGAGGGCGTTTTTTTCATCCTTTCCGCGGGTTGAAACCCACGGCTAAATTCATCATGTCGCTACGCGACTGGAATCCGATCATCCGAGCTTTCTCAGTTCGCGATCGACTTCAACTTCGATCTTCCTAACAGTCTTCTCCAGACCTTCTAACTCTATGATTTGACTCTTGAGGCGATGATCCTGTGCAGCCTTGATAGGTTCGGCGAGTTTTAGTGCGGCCAAGCGCTTTTTCTCGTAGGCTTCTTGGCGTCGAGCATTTTCGGCCGGCTTCTCGCCGTTCGCCTTGACGGCGCGTAAATGTGGAGCGACCTGCTCATAGATCATGACAATAGTAATAATCAACCAGATTACGCCAACCAGCAGAAATGCAATTCTTCCGGCTGACGCAGAGAACGAGCTAATGATCCATGCCACGATTAGACCCGGAATACAGAACATCGCCCACCCAAACGGCATCAGAACCAAAAAACTGAGCGCTGGATTTTCGCCCCAAAGATTCGGCACAGGCTCCAATCTCAAGAGTTCAGGCGGCTCCGGAAGTTCTGCATATTTTCCGACATCCCAGGTCAACTGGTCTTTACAAGACTCCTTCATTCCGTTGTAGTTCGCCAGAGTTTCTCGGAGTATTGATAAATCCGCCTCTACCCGGCGTCGCGTAATGGTTTGGTCGCTAACGCCGTACGCTCCGATTAGTCCCATGGTGCCGCCGCGTTCGACGACTACGCCACGGCAATGATCGCAAACAGGAGCCAATGCTAGCACCGAGGTCTCGCTCAGCGGGCCGCCACAGCTGGGACATCTAGCGATATCAGGCATACGTTCTCCTACGACGTTGGTGTCTGTTTCTTCGGCGCTTTCTCGACATGCGAAGCTGAAATCCATGCAGCCAGCTTGCCGGGGTCGTTCGCGTAAACGTTGCGGACGATGCCGTCGAGGGCGTATTCCATCGACTTTGCGGCACTCAAGTTCGCAGAACCCATCGCCCCGCTAGGACGGTGTTTGTTGTCGGGCGTAGTGACCTTGTCCATCGAGAGTTCTCGTAAGTTCCCGGGTAACGGGCTGTAGATTCGAGTGTGTCGAGGATCATATAACCGTTTTGGGGGAGGGTCAAATTAGTGAACAGTTAACAGTGAATATTCAAGGATAAGAGTCTAGGAGCTAAACCGTTCGGTGTAGCCGTCGAGGTCTTTGTGGAGCTTCATGGTTCGATTGTAGCCGCGTTGGAAGATTGAGGCCGGGATGGTCGGATGATTCGGGATTTTTTGTCCTCTGTTACCGATTGAATCTCTCGGGGTTTCCCACGCGGAAGAACTCGTCGGGCCAGTACTCCTCTTTGTCGAGCCACCATTTCTGAACTTCGACGTTGATCTCGTCTTCGGTGATGGCCGGGTTTGAACGTCTTAATTCGTTCACATATTCTTGTTCGGCAAGCTCGTTGAGCTCCGAGATTCGCCTAAACTTGGCCGCATAATCGACAGGTTCCATTAACCTATTTATATTACCAAACTTCGGACTTTATTTGATCCACTTAATGGTATACCTGCCTACGGTGAAAAACCCAGTCGCTACCGCTCCCGGTTCTGACTATGACCCGAACTGAGCCTTCAAACTCTCGATATACGGTGCTCTCGCGACGCCTTTTTCGGTGATTATGGCGGTGACGAGGTCGTTTGGGGTTACGTCGAAGGCGTAGTTCGAGACTTCCGCGTTATCGGGTGCGAGTTGGATGTCGCGGACGTGGGTGACTTCGCGGATATCGCGTTCCTCGATGGGTATGTCGTCGCCGGTTGGACAGTTGAGATCGACGGTGGACAAAGGGGCGGCGACGTAGAATGGGATGTTGTGGCGTTTTGCCAGGACGGCGACCATGTAGGTGCCGATCTTGTTGGCGACGTCGCCGTTGGCAGCGATGCGATCTGAGCCGACGACGACGGCCTGGACATTGCCTTTTTTCATTACGTGGCCGCTCATGTTGTCGGTGATGAGCGTAACGGGAATGTCATCCTGCATCAATTCCCAGGCCGTCAGTCGCGCTCCTTGCAGATAAGGGCGAGTTTCGTCGGCTATTACAGCGATGTGCTTGCCCTGATCGACGGCGCCGCGAATCACGCCAAGAGCGGTGCCCCAAACGCCGCCGGTAGCGAGAGCTCCGGCGTTGCAGTGCGTAAGTACGGTGTCGTTGTCGTTCAGTAATTCACCGCCGAACTTCGCGATCAGTCGTTGTGCCTCAATGTCTTCGTCGTGAATGGCCTTTGATTCGTTTTTGAGGATCTCCTTGATCTCGCTGCCCGACTTTCCGTCTGCTTTGGCGGCCTGAAACGTCCTTTTCATCCGGTCGATGGCCCAGAACAGGTTCACCGCCGTCGGCCGCGTCTTGCCGATAACCTCAGCCGCAAATTCGATCTCATCCTCAAGATCGACGACGTTCGTTCCAACAAAATTCTTTGCTGCCAGCGCGATCCCATAAGCCGCCGAAACGCCAATGGCCGGAGCACCGCGCACGACCATATCTTTGATTCCGGCCGCAACGGCGTTGTAGTCGCGCAGCGTGAGCCATTTCTCTTCGGTCGGCAGCAATCGCTGATCGAGCATCAGCACGCCTTCGTCAGACCATTTGACAGGGATAATATCGAGTTTCATAGAAAGTCAGAACCACCTGCGGTAGCGGGTGGTTGAACGTGTGTGACACGAAATACAAATCTTAAGGAAATTCCTGCTCAGGCTCAAATACGATGAAACTTCCGATTATGATGTGCTCGTTACTATACCGTTCAACCACCCGCTACCGCAGGTGGTTCTGACACGCTTATGAGACTCGAACACACCCTCGACGCCCTCCACGTATCAGTAACTAGACGCCGCTGGACTCAGCTCTTCACCGCATTCGTCCGTTGTCTGCTGGCACTCGGCTTTATACCGCCAAGCATTCCAAAGATAATGCATCGCCCGTTCACGGTGCTGCCGGACACAAATCCTGTTGGGGCGTACTTTAATGCACTATACAACACGGGCTTCTACTACGAATTCATAGGCTGGTCACAGCTCATTGCGGCGATATTACTGCTGATACCGCGAACATCGCATCTTGGGGCAATGATGTTCCTGCCTATCATCGCCAATATCGCGGTGCTGACCTGCTCGGTCGGATTCGTCGGGACGTGGCTGATCACGCTGCTCATGGCCTTTGCCGCGGCGTGGCTGGTGACATGGGAATATGATCGTCTCAAACCTATCGTTTTCAGAACGCGCGAGGACAGGCCGCGTCGAGTACGCTTCGGGTTCATCGCGATCCCGGCCTTTTTTGCCGCAGGCGGTGTCGCGATGTCGGTGTTGTGGTGGGCGATAGGGCTTGGGAATTTCTCGAATTACCTTTCGATCGGCGTCGCTCTGGCGGTGATCGGTGCGGTGTTCGGGCTGGTGGTGGCTCTGCACCTCCGTTATATGCCCGTAGGACACCTGTCGGAACCGCCTGCGTAAGCGGGCGGCCAGTTTCTAACCTCACGTTCTGCTTTGACGATACCGAGCACACTCGGTATCGAACTGACCGCCCGCTTACGCAGGCGGTTCTGACTGGTTGATACCTTTGGGCTGGTTCGTTATATTCGTTCCATACCAGAAAAGCATTTATGACGGAGGTCGCTACCGATATCTCAGCACAACCAACTACCGCGAAAGAGCAGCCAGACTTTAGAGAAAACTTCTCCCTGAACCGAAAACTGCCGTGGGCACTAGCGGAACTCGACCGAATCTCGATGAACTTTTTCTGGTCGTGGCAGCCCGACGGAGCGGCCCTGTTTCGCGATCTGGACCCGATCCTGTGGGACAAATGCGAACAGAATCCGAGGCTGTTGCTCAATCAGGCAAGCAACTTACGGCTGTGGCAGCGGGCGAATGATGCAGCGTATTTGGCGAGACTCAGTTCGTTCACCGAGAAGCTTGATTCGTACCTGTCGGCTGCGGGCGTTCAACCACCCGCTACCGCAGGTGGTCCTGCCTGCCTCGCATATTTCTGTGCCGAGTTCGGCATTCATAATTCTTTACCGAACTATTCCGGCGGCCTTGGCATTCTGGCGGGCGACCATCTCAAATCTGCCAGCGACCTCAATCTCCCGCTGACGGCCATCGGCCTCTTGTATCGCTACGGCTATTTTCGACAGTCACTGCGGCATGACGGGTGGCAGGAGGAACGCTATAACGACATTTTTCAGTCCGAATTAGCGCTAACACCTGTTGTTAACGAGGACGGAGAACGCCTCACCGTCTGCGTTCACATTCGTGGCCGCGAGGTCACGGCACAGGCATGGCTCGCCCGTGTCGGACGCGTCTCGCTCTACCTGCTTGACACACATCTGCCCCAGAATAGTGAAGTAGATCGCCTGATAACGGGCCATCTGTACGGTGGCGATACCGAGACGAGGATCGTGCAGGAAAAGGTCCTCGGCATTGGCGGCGTCCGGCTGCTGAGAAAGCTCGGCATCGAACCATCGGTTTATCACCTCAACGAAGGCCATGCCGCGTTTTCGACGCTAGAACTTGCCCACGAGTACCTTGCCGCGGATCCGAAACGCACCTTCGCCGACGCCGTCGAATCGGTCCGGCGGAAGTGCGTTTTTACCACGCATACGCCGGTCGCGGCGGGAAATGATAATTTTCCGCCCGATCTGCTGATCGAGTGCTTCAGCGATGAGTTTATCGACTCTCTCAAATTGACCAAAGGCGAGTTTCTCGCCCTCGGACGCGCCGATCTGACGGACGACAAAGAGTTTTTTGGGATGACGCCGCTCGCGATCAGGATGTGCCGCTCGTCAAACGGCGTCAGCGAAAAGCACGGTGAGGTGTCACGGGAATTGTGGTTGAAGATGTTCACCGACTTGGCTGACGCCGGCGCCGTGCCGATCACGTCCGTCACAAACGGCGTTCACCCGTCGACCTGGATCGCTCCGCTCTTTCAGGACCAGTATCGAAGACATTTCGGCGAGGCGTGGCATGAAAATATCCGTGATCCAAACGCTTGGGCGGAATATGTTAACTCACTTAACAACAAAGACTTATGGGCCACTCATCAGTCGCTCAAGGGGCTGCTGATCGCCTTCATCCGCAACCGGACCCGGACCGACGACATTGGCGACATCGATACGATCCATGAACATGAGAGCACCAAAGGGCTGTTCTCGCCCGACATCCTTACTATCGGTTTCGCACGGCGCGTCGCGGCCTACAAACGCTGGGACCTGATCTTCTCGGACCTTGAACGCCTGCTCAGGCTCGTCGACGATGTCGGTCAGCCCGTGCAGTTCGTTTTTGCCGGCAAAGCCCACCCGCAGGACAACACCGCCAAAACCATCCTGCAGGAACTGATGTCCATCAACCATGATTCCAATTGGCAGCGGCGGGCCGTATTTATCGAAGACTATGATCAGGAAATCGCTCGCCATCTCGTCCAGGGCGTGGATGTCTGGATGAATGTGCCGCGTCGCCCGATGGAAGCAAGCGGGACCAGCGGCATGAAGGCGGCAATGAACGGCGTCCTGAATTTCTCGGTCCTCGATGGCTGGTGGATCGAAGGCTATAACGGTGAAAATGGCTTTGCCATCGGCGCGCGCGACGTTGACGCCGATGCTGAGATGGACTCCGCCGATGCAGAATCACTCTATTCAACGCTCGAAAACGAGATCATCCCGACCTATTACGACCGCGGCCCGGAAGGCTATTCGGACGCATGGCTCGCTATGATGAAAGATGCGATCGCCACGCTAACCCCGCAGTTCTCGAGCGATCGGATGCTCAATGATTACCTGACGAGGATCTACGACGCAGAATGACCGAGGCAGAATTCACACGCGGGCAGATACGCCCTATCGAATGTCTCAAAGAGGCATGGGAGCGAATAAAGCCCGATTATTGGATGCTCTTTGCGATCTCGATCGTCGGTGCATTGATCGGCGGCATCTCGATGTATGTGCTGATCGGCGCAATGATCTGCGGCATCTTTCACTCATATCTAAAGGTGCTCGACGGCGAGGGAAAGCCGTCGATAGATGACCTTTGGGTCGGATTCAAATTCTTTTGGCCGAGCCTGCTGGTGACAGCCCTGATCGTCATCCCGATCGTCGTTTACATTCTGGCGCTTTTCGTCACGATGTATCTTCCCCTGATAATGAAGGCGGCGGGCGGCTCGCGCGTCAGTGACGAAGAGATGATCGGCAGTGTTCTCATGGTACTCGCCGTCGATATCGTCATCGCACTCGTCATGGTGACGATCCATTCGCTGTTGATCTTCAGTTACCCGCTGATCGTTGACCGTGGGCTATCAAGTTGGGATGCGATCAAGCTTAGCGCACGCGCAACGCTCAAGAATGTGAGCGGTGTCGGCGGCCTGATCGTCGTCAACTTCTGTATCGCCATTGCCGGGTATCTGGCATTCTGCATCGGCCTGTACCTCGCGATACCGCTGATGACCGCGACCAACATCGTCGCCTATCGCCGCGTTTTCCCAAAAACACAATGATCGAACCAATCCAGATCGTCGAAGAATCCAACCGCGAGATATCGATCAAATGGTCAGACGACAGCGAGACCAGCTACACCGCTGCTGCGCTCCGCCGCTCATGCCCGTGCGCCGGCTGTGTCGATGAATGGACCGGCAAAAAGACGCTCGACGACAGGAATATCGCCGACGACATCACTATCACCCACACATCGATCGTCGGACGGTATGCGTTGAATTTTCACTTCTCTGATGGGCACGATACGGGCATTTACAGCTTCAAATACCTTAAGGGACTTTTCTAGGCACGCCAATTTGGCCGCGGATTATCACAGATAAACGCGGATCAGAAAAAGACGTTTTAGTCCGGTCCTCTTGATCCGTCTTATCCGTGTAATCCGCCGCCAAAATGACTTTCGCGACCGTTCAACCGTATAATGTCGGTATGCACGAGCGGGATATCTTTGATGAGAGGCAGGAAACTAAGAAGGCGAGTTTTTCGTGTCCTTTCTGCCGCGAGCGGGCCGAGTACGACGTTCGCTGGCTGAAACGCACCAAGAAAAAAAATGCACCGCGAAATCTGAGCGACCACGACCGCGCCAGATTTAACAACTCCCGCGACTATATGGTCCGTGTGGACGACATGCTCGCCTGCCGCAATATGCGATGCCGCAAGCGGTTTGAGATACCCACATCACAATCTGTCGTTTTCATATAAAAAAGACGGGCCGATCAGGGCCCGCCTTCCCCACAATCGAGTTTCAGATCAATAGATCGAGAACGTATATTCGATCTGCTTTGTGACGGTTTGGCCGATGCCGTCGCGTTTCGCTGGGTCAAAACTGATCCGACGCGCTGCCGCGATCGCTTGCTCAGTTAGGCCATTAGGCAGTCCCTTTACGGTCGAAATGCTGCCGATACCGCCGCTGCCGAGAAATGTGACGCGCAGGATCACGGTTCCCTGGATGTTTGCCTGTCGGGCCGAGTCAGTGTAGCCGGGACGCGGCTTTGAGAGAATCTTGATGCCCTGCGTCACGCCCACCGGACGTGAAGGAGGTGGTGGAGGCCCGCCGCCGCCGGGGCCAAATCCGTCACCATTGCCGTCTCCGAGTCCGCCGCCGCTGCCCGAGCCGTCGCCTGAGCCTGTTCCGGTCCCGCGGCCGCTGCCCTGGCCCGTGCCGGCCCCGGTTCCCTGGCCGCCGCCTGTTCCCGGACCGTTGCTCCAGTTTGAGAAGCGTCCGTTGGGGTCACCAAAGCGGTCGTATTTCTGCTCAAAGGTTCTATTGCCCTGCGTCGAGGCGGGCGGCAGGATGAGCGAAGGATTCTCCAGCCTCGGAATTGCCTGAGGCGGACGGACCGGGTCCTTTGTCTGATTGGCAAGGTCGCCGAGCGTCGTTTCCTCTTCCTCACGGCCGCCGCCGCCACCGCCGCCGCCGCTGTCTTTTTGCTGCTGCTGCTTCTCTTCCTCGATGGCCATGGGGACCGCGTCGATCAGCGAAGCAAGATACGTTTCATCGCCGATCGAACCTACGTCGAGGTCCTTGCTAAAGATCCCATAGACCAAACCCGAAAACAGCGCCACGATCATCAATGCCGACGCTCCCATCAAGAGGCTGTTACGCGTGCCCGTATCCTTCTCTTCGATGACCGTCAGATAATACTGCCCGTCGGACTGTGCCTGCGAATGGGCATCCGAGAGCGAAATGGGCTGGCGATCGATATCGACAGGCGCCGTCTGGACAATGACCGGCTTCTGGACAATGACGGTCTCGACCTCAGGCTTGAAAACTTCCGGCTCAAGCGTCTCAACAGGTGCCGTTTCGATCGCGGCGGCCTCGATCGTCGGTTCCTCGATAACTTCGGTTGCCGGATCTACTAATAGAGGCTCAACGACTTCCGTCGGAGCCATCTCCTGTGGCAGTTCAACCGTTTCGGCGGCAGGCTCGATAAATGTCGGTGCGAGCGGCTCAACTGCGGCGATAACCGGATTCATCTCAAAGGCCGTCAGCCCCTGCCCGCAATTTGGACAAAAGCCGAACTTCTCGGCAAAACCTTCATCGCACGAACTGCAAAACTTTACGATCTTTCCCATCTCAGCCTCTCGATTCCACGCCCTCCATGGGGCGAGCGACATATGATAAAACGATTATATCGCGTTTATTTCAGAGTTTCAGCCTGATTTTCAACGCGTGCCGAGCGGCCCGTAGATGGGCCTAATTTCTCATTCCTGATAGATGCCCCTTCAGTTTGACGCGATGCCCGCCCGCATTTAATAATTTCCATTGCAAGCTGGCCATCGCGCCTCTCGGTTTACAACGAGTTTCATGCCTGCGGCAACTAATTTCTTGAGCATACTTGCCTCTCACAAAGCTATACGATGAAAAATCGAGAACTATTCGTAAAGATCGTCTTCATCGCGGTTATCGCGCTCCTGCTGATCTCACTTGTCGCACCGGTGATATTCTCGCAGACGCCTCGCGAGGAGAAGCTACTCAACGGCCTCAAGGTCCTGATGTGGCCCGACGCAAAGGCAGACAAGGTCGCTGTCAGGATCCGCATTCACTCAGGCTCCGCATTCGATCCGCAGGGCAAAGAGGGCCTGATGCAGATGCTGGCGAATAACCTCTTTCCTAATCAGGAGATTCGGGAGTATTTTGCCGAGGACCTCGGCGGCAGTCTCGACGTCAGCGCCACATACGATTACATCGAGGTTTCGGTGTCCGCAAAGCCCGAATTCCTCTTGCAAATGCTCGAAACTGTCGCCGGCGCTGTCGCGACACCTCCGATCGACAAGCCGACGACCGTCACGCTTCGCGATATGCAGATCGCAAAGGTCAAGGAGCTTGAAACGGACGTTGCCTACGTCGCCGACCGAGCCGCCGCAAAGCGGCTCTTGGGCGATTTCCCCTACGGACGCCCACATATGGGCAACGTCGCTTCGCTCGGCAAGATCGAGTACGCCGACCTGGTGGATGCCCGACAGCGGTTTCTGACTGCAGACAACGCAACCATGACGATCAGCGGCAATTTTGACCGTAAGTATGCGTTCCTCGCGATCCGACGCCTGCTCGGCGGCTGGCAAAAGGGAGACAAGAAGGTGCCATCGACGTTTCGTCAGCCCGACGAGCCGCCGGTTGCGGTGCTGACGGTGCCGTCGCCAAAACCCGAGGCATGGGCGATCCGGATGGCAATGCGAGGTGCGGCTCGCAGCGATAAGGATTTCGCGGCATCGCTTGTGTTCGCCCAGATCCTTGAGTCACGGCTTAAGGCGTCGGTTCCCGACGAACACGCCAAGGATGTAATTGTCGTCAGCGAAACGCACGTTCTCCCCGGACTCTTTCGGATCGCCTTCGGTGCAATCTCGAAGGACATCACCAAGGTCGAGGCTAATGAGATCGTCCCCAGAGCCTTGTCCGCTGCCGTTACCACCGCTGAGTTCCAGGCTACTGCACCAGAACTGAGATCGATCTGGGCAAAGCGGCCGGTCGAGACCTTCTGGCTCGACGCCGACACGCTGCGGATCACAGACGTCGACGCGTATCGTAAGGCCTTTGAGTCAGTCACGCTCGCGGACGTCAATGCATTTGCCGAGCGCCTCCGCCGCCGTCCCATCGTAACCGTTCTTGCCAACACGCCGCCCGCCGCCAATTGATGCCCGCCGAACTTTCAGCAAAAGAGGCGGAACACTCGCGAGAGGTAAAGGCGATGTTCTCGGGCATAGCGGGCCGTTACGACCTGCTCAATCACGTTCTCTCTCTCAATATCGATAAAAGCTGGCGTCGTCGCGTAAAACGCGAGCTAAAAGACATTTTGGGCAATGCCGACGCCGTCGTTCTTGACGTCGCTTGCGGCACAGGTGACCTTTCAGTCGAACTTCAACGAGAGTCGAAAGCGACAGTTATCGGAACGGACTTTTGCCGCCCGATGTTGGCGGTCGCAAGAACGAAGAACGGCGCGGCAAACCTATCGATCGACTATGTCGAGGCCGATGCTATGGAACTAGCTTTTGCCGACGACACCTTTGATGCGGTCACGATCGCATTCGGGCTGCGGAATCTGCCCAATTTCGAGAATGGCCTCGTTGAATTGCGGCGTGTACTAAAGCCCGGCGGACGGCTCGTCATCCTCGAGTGCTCACACCCACGGCTGCCCGTGTTTCGCCAGGCATATGAGTTCTATTTCTCGACGCTGCTGCCGAGGATCGGAGGCCTCGTCAGCGGCTCACAAAGCGCATATCGATACCTGCCGCAGAGCGTCTCAAAGTTCCCCGACCAACGCTCGCTTGCACAACTTATGGAGAAGGCCGGTTTTACAGAAGTTTCTTACCAAAACCTCACTGGCGGCATTGCGGCATTGCACTCAGGGGCAAAGCCGATTTAAAGTTTAGTGTTCCGTACCTCGGGAATTTTCTGAAAGAATGCAAACTCTGCGTGCCCTCAAGGAGAGATTAGGCTGAAATACAAGCTCGCCAACCTCGCTCGCCGGCTTGGCCTGATGCTGCTCGTCATCTGGACGGCGGTATCGCTTGTCACTCTCTTGATCGAGATCGTGCCGGGCGAACCCGCAACGGCCATTCTCGGCGAGACCGCAACACGAGAGCAGATCGACAGTTTCAACTCGAAGCACGGCCTTGACCGGCCGGCGTTCTTCTTTTCATACGGCGACGGAGGGATCGTCTGGAACGGGGCAGATAATCGATATGCGGACTATTGGCTGGGCCTTTTTCGCGGCGACCTGGGCCGGTCCTTCCAGTCCGACAGGCCCGTGCGCGACATGATCCTCGAGCGCTATCCATCCACGATCAAACTCGCGATCGCGGCGATGCTCGTGGCAATCGGCATTGCGATCCCGCTCGGCGTGCTGGCAGGCTCGCGACAAAATTCGTTGATCGATAACTTTGCGTCCGTCTTTGCCCTGCTCGGCATCTCGTTGCCGACATTCGTCGTAGGGCCGTTTCTGGTCTATTTCTTCGCGGTCAAGTTCGGTTGGTTCTCGGCCACCGGAAGCCTGTATCCGGAGGACATCGTGCTGCCCGCGTTCACGCTCGGGGCCGCCCTGTCCGCGATCCTGACACGAATGGTCCGTTCGAGCGTGATCGAGGAACTCGGAGAGGATTACGTCCGCACCGCCCGAGCCAAAGGCGTCGGCGAGCGAATGGTGCTTTACAAGCACGTCCTGAAGAACGGCCTGATACCCGTTGTGACGATCCTTGGCCTGCAGCTCGGCGTACTGCTCGCCGGCGCGATCATCACGGAGAGGATCTTCAATTGGCAGGGCCTCGGCCTGCTGCTTCTCGAGGACGGCATCGGCAAGCGCGATTACCGCCTTGTGCAGGGCTGCGTGCTGGTAATCAGCGTGACCTTCATACTGGCAAATTCGCTGACCGACCTTGTGTATCGCAAGCTGGATCCGAGAATCAGACTCAGTTAAGAACTAAAAACTAAAAGTTAAAAATGAGGGAATCGATCTTGAGAGATAAGAGTTACGCATTCGCGATCAGAATAGTTGAACTTAATAGATATTTGTGCAGTGACATGAAGGAATTTGTGCTCAGCAAGCAACTGTTGCGATCTGGAACCGCTGTTGGTGCCTTAATTCGAGAGGCTGAGTTTGGCCAGTCAAGAGCCGACTTCCGCAGCAAAATGACGATCGCACTTAAGGAAGCTAACGAAACCCAATACTGGCTCAGCCTTCTAAAAGACACGAAATACATTGACGGAAACGGGTTTGAAAGCCTGTCGCATGACTGTGCTGAGTTGATAAAAATGCTTGTTGCAACAGTCAAAACGACAAGTATGCCCTCAAAATAGGTGGGCGTTTCTTGCTCTTTCACTTTTAGTTGTTAGTTGTTAGTTTTTAGTTTTTAGTTTTTCGATGAGTCGATTGGGTTACATAGGTTTGGTGATCGCGGCGGTATTTATCCTGGCCGCTATATTCGCGCCGCTGATCGCGACACACGATTTCACGGTCCAGAATCTGGAATTGCGTTATGCATCGCCGGGCGCTGAGCACTGGTTCGGCACGGACGGCGTGGGGCGTGACGTGTTCTCAAGGACCGTCTATGGAGCGAGAATATCACTCGAGGTAGGCATCTCGGTCGTCGTCGTCTCAGCTGTCATCGGCATCATTATCGGGGCGATCGCCGGGTTTTATGGTGGCTTCGTCGATACTTTACTGTCTGGCTACATCTTTAACGTCTTTCTTGCATTTCCCGGCCTGCTGCTCGCGATCGCATTGGTTGCGTTTCTCGGCGCGGGACAGGGCAAGCTCATCGCAGCGCTGTGTGTGATCGGCTGGGTCGGTTATGCGCGCGTCATGCGCGGACAGGTCTTGAAGGTACGCGAATACGATTATGTAATGGCCGCTCGCGCCCTCGGCGCGGGCGACATGCGGATCCTGTTCACGCACGTTCTGCCCAACGCCATACAACCGCTGATCGTCCAGTCATCACTTGGCATGGCCGGTGCTGTTTTGTCCGAAGCGTCTCTCTCTTTTCTCGGCCTCGGCATCCCGCCGCCGGCACCGAGCTGGGGTACGATGATCGAAGAGGCAAGGCTGTTTTTCAGTGTTTCGCCGCACGTTCTGTTCTTTCCCGGTGCCGCCGTGGCCTTGACGGTGCTTGCGTTTAACTTTATCGGCGATGGCCTTCGCGAGTATCTCGATCCGAAGCAGCGGCGGCGGTAGTCCCGCGTCGGCATTCGAGAATTTATCAACCTTTTCTGCGTCCGGGCGCATCAAAAGTTGACGGACAGCCGCTTGATCTGATGTCAAAGTACGCCATACGTCCTGTGATCATCCTCGTCGCCCTGTTAGCACTCGCAGGCGTGCAGTTTGCTCAGTCGGGACGCAGGATCGACGCCAAGCCAACACCGTCGCCGCAGTCGCCGGTCGAGACTCCTGATCAATACTCGGAATCTACGCCCCGGCCCGGACGCGTCGCCAGGCCAACCGATCGCTCAACGACGCCATCGACAACCGATGCCGCGGCGTCTGACCCTAACGATGAGATCCTTCGCGTCGAGACCAATCTGATCACGATCCCTGTGTCCGTCTTTGATCGTAACGGCCTGTATATCCCGGGCCTGAGACAGTCAGATTTCAAGATCTTTGAGGACGGCGTCGAACAGGATATAGCGTATTTCGGCACGTCTGACAAACCTTTCACGATCGCACTGGTTCTCGATACGAGTCCTTCGACCGAGTACCGGATCGACGAGATAAAACGCGCTGCTGCCGCGTTCGTCAATCTGCTCGAACCGCAGGACAGCGTGATCGTCATCGAGTTCAATTGGGATGTAAAGGTGCGCACAAAGGCCACGACGGACCGCGAAAAGATACTCAAAGCCATCAACAAGGCGAATTTTGGCCAGGGCACCTCGCTTTATACAGCTGTCGATGAGGCCCTTCGCAAGCAGCTCGGAAGCATCCCCGGCCGCAAGGCCGTAGTTCTCTTCACGGACGGTGTCGATACAACATCGGGAAAACGCACCTACGACAGCACGCTAAGTTACGCTGAGGAGTCCGATTCGCTGGTCTTCCCTATTTACTACAACACCTATTTCGAGAATCGCCGCCGCAATCGCAGTTCCTTTCCGGACATTTTCGGCGGCGGGCCGATGATCGGAACGACCGCTGCGGACTACGCCCTCGGTCGGCGATACCTTGAGGACCTGGCGAATGCGACCGGCGGCCGCGTCTTCCGCCCCGAAGCAACGCCGGGCGGACTGACCAGGGCGTTTGAAGGCATTGCCGAGGAGCTTCGCCGCCAATACAACATCGGCTACGTGCCGCGACGCGAAGGAATTCAGGGCCAACGCAAGTCGATCAAGGTCCGGGTAAACCGCCCCAACCTCGTCATTCGCGCTCGCGACAGCTATGTCGTTGGTGCCGCACCGGCCGCACCGACCCCATCTCCGTCACCTTCGCCATCAAATTGATCTGCCAGAAAAAAAGGCACCAAAACGGTGCCCTTTTACGATCTTGGTGATCCGACCAGGACTCGAACCTGGGACCCAATGGTTAAAAGCCACTTATTGACGAAAATCGCTTCGGGCTAGAATCGCCATTTAACCCCATATTTCCTTTATTTTCAAGCTATTCTCGGTTTATACTATCCTTCTAAACTAACTCGAAATAGTTAGAAAACAGTTAGAAATAGTTAGAAAATAGTTAGATGGGACGGAGAAAAGCTGGATACGTTTGGACTGATAAGAAGACCGGGCATCTGTATGCCCGAGTACAACTTCGCGACTCAAACGGAAAAGTAAAACAGATCTATAAAAGAGCTCTCAATCCGACCCATGCCGAACAACTGGCAAGTGAAATCTTAGAAGAAAGCGATGCTCGCGGTCAAGGTTACATCGAAGGCCGTAGTATGACTTTCCGTAAACTCGCCGACTGGTATAAGAAAGAATACGTTATCCCTCCTGTTTACTCTGACGGTAAGAAGGTCGAAGGCATGAGGACATGGGAATCTGAACGCCTAAAGATCGATCGTATCGCTGCAGAACTCGGCCGAGAATTGATCAACGAAATGGATGAGACCATCTTCAGGAAATACAAACTGAAGCGGCTCAAGTCTGTCTCGATCACAACAGTCAATCGGGATTTCGAGTCGGTTCGCGCGATGTTCCGAAAGGCCAAGAAAAAGAAGTGGATCAAAGAAGTGCCGGACTTCGATGGGCTTATTGACAAATCCCTGGAGAATCGTCGGACAGTCACCGTCACCAATATTGAAGAAAAGAAGATCCTCAAGGAGGCCAGAAAGCTGATCACCACCTCTGCTCCTCGTCTTTACGCTCTTATTATTTCACTCCGAGACTCCGGAGCCAGACCTAACGAGCTTTATCCGGTGAATGATTACAGCGAAGACAAGTCTAAGTACGAACCAATTCGATGGCGTGACTTGTTTGACGAGAGGGGACAATTTCGCAATATCACAAGGTTGGTTTCTTACAAGGGCAAACTACGCGAAGAGCGTTTGGCCGTGATTACCGAACGTATGAAAAAGGCGTTTCTCGAACTTTGGCGATTCCTGGAGCATTCAAAGAATGTAACGCCGGCCAATGCCGCACGTCTCGACAACATGGTTTTCCCACACACAACTTATAAGAAATCCTGGGAAATTGTGCGAACGGCCGCTGGCTACCCCGATCTTCGCCTACGCGACCTCCGCCGTGACTGGATAACTAGGTTAAGCCGACTCGGCTACTCTGACAAACTCGCCCAACGCGGAGCCGGACATAAGAAGATGCAGACCAGTTTCGAATACACCGAATTTGACGAGGCCGCTGCCCTGCAAGCCAAAAAGTTAATCGATAAGGATAATCTATCGTGATTGAATTCCGATCCATCTGCTGGTGCTTCGGCGCGAACGAGGCGTAGATGTAGCGGAGCAATAAAAAGCGATTTACGAAGCCGATCCAAGCCTAGTTGAATGAGGTATTCGAAACTCGCGCCCTTGAAAAATTTGAAGCCTGCGGGGTAATGCGAACACACTTGCTCCTATTCGCCCTAGCGGTAAGGATCGTTAGCACGCTCCCGTAGAAAGGCATGGAAATCGATTCTTCCCAAAATTCCTTTCCTCGCTCAACGTTGTCGTTTTCGGTCCACGAACTCGCAGCCACGGGTCCTTCGAGTTGCTGAGTGGCACCGTCTTCAAACAATTGCCCGGCCAAACAGTCCTGTCCAAGAATCATTGCCGGAATATTATAATGAAATGTCTCGCTTTTATGAACCCATTTGACCTTACGGTTCACACTGCAGATCACGGCGCAGGACTCTTCCGTTACGTCCACGGACTTTACGGTCGTCGCGGTTAGCGATGTGTCGAATTGAGCGGCAAGTTCTTTAATTCGCGCAAGTGTAAGGTCACGGGAATTCACGATCGGATACAGGACTCTCGACGGCAGCAGAAGTTCTGAGGCGAACCGGTTTGCTTCATATTCCTGTCGGCGGATAGCGTCGTTCCGCCAGGATTCTATCTGGGCGCTTGTGCAATAACATTCGTCCTGTCCGTGCCCCGGCAAGATAAAATGGGCGACTTCATGTAAGACTGTAAACCGCCGCCGGGCAGGCTCCCTAAAATAGTTCTTAAGAGCGATAATTCCTTCCCGGCTCTGCGGAATCCGGACGAGGGCTCCTTCGAAATTCGTCGAAGACACTTCCCGTATCGACAGCCGAAGTTGCTTCGCCGCTTGCTCAACGTCATCGACCCTCTCGATCTTCAGATGCGTCAAGAGGGCTCGCGCATAATCCTCGGGGCTGTGAGTCACTTGTTTCCCTTGCTCCCGTCGAGAAGTTCGCGCTTCAGATCATCAAGGATCTGCTTGTCCGAGTCCGGGAGTTCCCCGTCCTTTCGCTCGCGGAAGGCATAGCTCACCGCAGTGGGCGGTGTTATCAACCCGTCAAGCAGCTTCGCGATCCTTTCCTTGGGAGTGAGCCTTTCGCCCGTCAGACCTTTCTGATAATCTCGAACGTTTCGCAGCAGGCCTCCAAGGCTCTTTGCGTCATCGGAATCCGCAGGAAGCTCCTGCAGCCTTTTTGACATCGACGCCTTGAAACTGTCGATCAGATCGTTGTCGGTCAGGCCGTAGAGTCCGAGAATCTCGGTAGCCGATTCGTTACTCATTTCCTCGTCGCTCCCGAGGATCGCATCGATCATCTGCTCGTGTTTGTTCTTTTCGCCGGATGATTTCACTTTTCTATTCATTATTCATATTCATGTTGGGTTAATCGCTATGTGAGCGCCCGTCGTCAGCATGAAATTTATAATTTAGACGGTTATTTCGCTTTGAGATCTCGTCTGCGGACACGCTGAGCAGATCAGCGATATCACTCCGCTTCAGCGGTTCCCGCTGGTTCGTCGCAAGATAGGCAGCGGCGTCTATGACGTCCTTCAATTCCTGATCCCCATCGACATATCGATAGAACTTCTTCGCCAGATCCTCGGCATCAAAGACACGCTCAGGATCGTCGGACGGTGGAGCAGCAAAGGTCTGCCAGTCTTCATCCGAAGTGGCCTTCGTCGTCGTATAAGCGTGATTCTTTGAAACGGCATCAACGAAGTCGCGCGACATGATCCTGAACGCAACGGCAAAGATCTGGTCTTCGGTCTTCGCTTTAGGGTAGGTCGCACGATTGGCATAGAACTCCGTAAGGGCATCTGCCGCAAGATCGGCCGGAGACTTCCCAAGGCCCTTCAATACCGGATCCCAGTCCTTGCCGCCGAACAGTCGTTCCTGCCCAAAACGGTTTAGAGCGACCGCCGTAAGCTTTCGAAGGACGTTTAGCCAGACCTGTTGATTTAACGCCGAATCGGCCATGTTCTATTACCTTAAGCGATCCAGTCCCCCAAAAATCCCGAAAATCGAAATTTTTTTTCGGTTTCCTCATTTTACCTCCTCTCATTCGCTTATGTAGGTGAGGCGGGAGGAAAACTACCATACCGCTCGATCAAGATGCATTGCCGGCGAATCCACGCTTTCGATGCCAAACATTTAGAGTCAGGAAATTAGGAGATCTAACAATGAAAGACATAGAGCCAAAAGAGGTTGAGAAAGAGGACAAAAAGGACGACGTGGTGACGCTGATCGTGAACGCCAGGCGAAAGCGATGGGACGAGAAGCACATAACATTCCGGGAGGTAGTCGTGCTCGCCTACGGGCAGTTCGAGGACAATCCGGTAATCGAATATACGGTTGCGTATAGCAACGGACCGCGCCCCAATCCACGCGGAAGCATGGTTGACGGCGACCGGGTAAAGGTGCAGGAGAGGATGAATTTCAATGTCACAAGAACTGATAAATCGTAGCGGCGACCTAAAAAAGCTGCGGGACGAAGGGCACGAAGTCGAGGTCCGGGACGCCAAACTTCTTGTAAGCGGCGTACCCTACCTTGATCGAGACGGCGAGATTCGCCGAGGTACCCTCGTGTCCGAACTGACACTCGCCGCGGATTCAACGACAACACCCGGAACACATGTGATCAACTTCATCGGCGAACAGCCATGCCGCAAGGATGGAACCGAGATCGAGTCGATTAAGCACCAGGTTGGCGACCAGAACCTTGGCGATGGCGTCGTGATAAACCGCTCATTTTCGAACAAGCCGCCGAACGGCTACGCCAACTACTACGAGAAAGTGACCAGGTACATTGAGATCATCTCAGCACCGGTCACGTCGATGAACCCAGATATAACCGCCCGGACCTACAAGGTGATCGAGTCGAAGGAGACCGAATCGGTCTTCCATTACGTCGATACCAATTCAAGCCGTGCCGAGATCGGACGCATCGCCGAGAAACTCAAGTCGGAAAAGATCGCAATAATCGGGGCGGGCGGAACCGGTTCATACGTTCTTGATTTCATCGCGAAGACGCCAGTTGCGGAGATCCATATCTGGGATGCGGACAGATTCCTCCAGCACAACGCATTTCGGTCTCCGGGAGCCGCCTCTATCGATGAGCTTCGCCAACAACCGTTGAAGGTGGCACGTCTGGTGGCGATATATTCGAGGATGCACCGGAACATCATCGCCCACGAGGAGTTCATCGATCCTGACAGTATTCCATCCTTCGAGGGATTCACTGCGGTGTTCGTCTGCATCGACAAGGGTTCAGTGAAAAAACCGTTGATCGAATACCTTGAAACGGCCGGGATCACGTACCTCGATGTCGGCATGGGCGTCGAGATCGCCGATGACTCGCTGATCGGCACGCTGCGGGTGACGACCGGAACGAGCGATTTCGGGGCGCCGATCCACGAACGCCGTCGCATTACGTTTCACGATACTGACGACGAGGATATATATGACTCGAACATTCAGATCGCGGAGCTTAACGCGATGAACGCCTCACTGGCTGTTATCAAATGGAAAAAGTTCGTTGGATTTTTTAACGATGTCGTAGGCGAGCACAATACGCTGTACACGATCAACGACAATCTCTTGCACAATGATGATGTGGACGATTGAGTTTACCGAGTACATCCCGGATGATCTCGCGAACGACACGATATACATTTCGATAGAGCACCGTACGATCATTCACCTGTGCGCGTGCGGCGCGAAATGGAGGTCGTGACCCCCTTGTCTCCGACGGACTGGCGAATGACGTACGATGGCGAGTCGATATCGCTCTACCCTTCGATTGGAAATTGGAGCTTCCCCTGTCGGTCGCACTATTGGATCAAAAATAGTCAGATCGTATGGGCAGAAAGATGGTCGGAAAACGAGGTGCACATTGGACGCTACAGAAACCGGCAAAATAAGGCCGATTATTACGCGGATCTTGACGCGAGAAATAAGAGCGATCAGCGTGACGACCAACGACCCGACGTTGTGGGCGACGAGTCCTTGATCTCAAGGTTCAAGAAGTGGTTCGCGAGGATATGGCAAAAATGAGCCCTGATGGTTTCACCAAAACAACCTGCCGACACTGGAGGGGTCATGGAAGGCGTCATGCGGGCATGATGTTGTGTTGACTAACAACTCAACACCATGTTATGTTTTTCGGTGAAAGCTTGATGGGTAGAAATATGGGACAAACATTTGGGGAAACATTGCGTGAAATTCGTCGCTCACGAAATATTAGTCAGCGAGAACTCGCTGAAAGGGTCTCCGTCGACTTCTCTTACATAAGTAAGGTGGAAAACGATCGCATTCCTCCGCCGTCGGCGGACACCGTTGAGAAGTTCTGCACGGTGCTCGAGATCCCTTCCGAAACGCTGCTCAGTCTTACGGGTAAAATCACGACGGAGGCCAAGCAAATGCTGAGCACGAGCGAAGCGGCTCAGCAGTTTGTGAAGCATGCACAGAACATGAAACTCTCTGATGACGAGTGGCAGAAACTTACCAAGAGTTTGAAATCATTACGAAAACAGACACGATGACCGATCCGCTTCAAAGCTCACTTTTCGATCTGATAGACCCGGGGCACTCGCGGGCTCCGGCTCCAAGCAGGCCTGTAAAGTGGTCCCATTCTAGGAGAAACGGTTTTGAAAGTTGCCTCTTGCAATATTACTACCGCTACTACGGGGCGAGTTCGCGTTCAGCTGTAAATGAGCCTTTGAAAGGTCAACTTAAGTTTTTCAAAGACCTGAAGTCGATAGCCCTCAGACTTGGGGACATCGTCCACTTTGTCGTGAGCCAGCATTTTGAACGGCTCCGCAAGGATCCCGATAACCCGAATACGGGTATCGAATCCTGGGCAAGGGACATGTTTAGGAAAGATCTTGAGGCCTCCCTCGCTTATCAGAGTAGTGGCCGGCTACCCGCCTCCCAGTACACCTCCCTTCTTTCTGAGTTTGTATTTAACGAAGATAATGCACGGGAGCGCTGGGACGCGGCGAATGAAAGCCTGACAAAGTCAATCCGGAATTTTCTCGGATCGCAGAAGTTTGAGGCGTTCCGGTTCGGAGGAGTATCCGATGAGGCGATCATCGAGAAGAAGCTTCCGATCGCATTCGGGTCGAATACAGCGAGCGGAAAGATCGACCTAGCATACGGATCGGCAGCCGAGATGGTGATCGTGGATTGGAAGACCGGCACGTCAACGGCGTCGGATGATAGTTTGCAGCTTCTCTCATATGCACTGTTGATAGCTAACAACTTAAAAGTGGATCCCGAGTCTATAAGGGTCTACAAGGCATATCTTGAACTAGATTCGGTGGTCGAAGAACTCGTCACAGCCGAAGGCATGCTCAGAGCCAAGGGCCGGATAATTCAGGATATAAGACGTATGGAAACGATGGACGGGTATGGCTTCTCGGGCCTTTCGGCGGCATTTACGCCGTGCGGCCAGGTCGGAATATGCCGCATGTGCCCGTTCCGGACGGTCTGTCCGGAGTTTCCTCGGAGTAATTGACCATGATTGAGACAAACCTTCGGATCGTTCGATTCGGAAAAGAATTTCGGCTTGACGTTCGACGAGTCGAAGTAACCGGACATGTGACCGCGCCGGAGCTGTTGGAGAAGGCGTGTAATAAACTTTCATCACGTTACGGTCTCTCCGCGGTCCGCGCTCCATTCGGGACGGATGAGATCCTTGTTCTATCGAATGTGCCGGCACCCAGCCTCGCTATCGAGGATGAGAATTGGAGACTGGATATTCGGGACGTTGGCACACGCCGCCTCTCGTTCAGGAATGAATCGGAAAGGGACGCGATTGCTTCCCTAGTCGAAAGAAGCCTGATCCGAAAGGTATTTAATAGCCTTATCTTTTGGAACCTCGATAGCTACCGGATCTTTTATGCCAAAGAACCGTTATGCGTAAAAGACGGCATTGAGGTGTTCCGAAGGTTCGAAGTCGCGACAATTCCGATCGACGATGTGGGAATAGGTATCGCAATCGATATCAGTACAGCTTTTTTTACTGAATTGAGCGTTGCGGGTTTCTTCGACGCGACGCTCCCCGCCGAAGAACAGAAGACTCTGAAACGCAGATTTAGCAGGTTGTCGCAGCGCCAAGAGGGCAGTAAAGGAACGCTGCTTTACGAGTCGAAACCTGGGCAGTTCTCAAAGTGCTATTTCGAGGGAATGATCGAGAACGCAACGATCGGCAAACCCGAGGTTCAGCGAATACAGGGGGAGACCTATGCATCTCTCAGGGAGTACTACCAACGAAAACACGGCTTGAATCTTGCTGGCAACGAGACTGTGGCCAGAGTGTCATTCCACGGAATTCCGTACTCGGTGCCGGTTGCGGCGAGCCGGCTGCGGTTGAGGGTAATGAATGATGCCCTTCCACGGTCTCTGAGCTCGATCGATAAGATCCCGCCGCGCGAACGTAAGGAGTTGATCGAGTCATTTTGGGAAAGCGTAGGGGATAAGAACCTCGGTTCCGGAATACCGGGCCTCGCGGACGGATTTTGGAGGCCAAACGAAACCCACGTGTTCAAATCGGTGGCCCCCGACCTTTTGTTCGGTGACGGAAATATCCTCAAGGCGCCACCTAACGGCAATGTCCGTGAGCATCGGGATTACTACAATGAAAGACTGGCCTATCTTTCGAGGTTCGGCTGCTTTTCGTACCCCGGGTCAGCTCCGCGTACGCTTTATGTTGCAGTGCCCGAAGAGTTCGGAAGCGATGTTGCAGACGCACTCTCCAATTCAGTCGCCGATCTGTATTCTGAGCTGACGCGAACCAACACCGAGATAGAGTGCATACGGTACAAGTCCCAAGACGAGGCGATAAGCAAGCTGCAGTCGGAAAGATTCGGCGGCATGGTCTTGTTCGTTTTCGATGACGACAGCCCTGCAGCCTACTTCAATGTCGAATACGAGCTCAAAGGCTGGAGAATCAAGAGGATCAAGAAGTCGACTTTCGGTCGCTACGCCGAGGAGTTCCGGTTTGAAAAACGAAGTGATGGGACGGTCGTTCCCGTCCAGTTTCCCCGGCGATGGAAGGGCTTTATCGAGCTCAATGTGATGGGTCTCGTGCAGCAGATCGACGGTGTTCCATGGACTTTGAATAACCACCCAAAGTACCAGGTGCGACTTGGGATCGACGTAAGCCAGGGACACAGGTTCTTCGCGGTTTCGCTACTCATCTTTAGACCGACATCGCCGGTGCCGTTCCGAATGGAGACCGAGGTCGAGAACAAAACGGACTCGAAGAAGGAAACGATCAACGAGATGATCCTTGAGGATAAGATCGTGCAGCTGGCGGAGCGGGCCGTCGCGAGCGGATTTTCCGACTTGGAATCGATGCTTGTGATCCGGGACGGGCGGCAATGCGGCAATGAGATTCAGGCGATACGAGCAGCCGAGGCTCGCCTTAAGGACGCCGGCCTACTCAGGAGGGACGCGATTACGGACATCGTCGACTTCCACAAGGAAAGCATCAAGAACATTCGGATGTGGGATGTGCTTCGAAACGGCGAAGCCGCTCATGCTATTGAAGGGACCGGTGTCCGTTTGACCTCGAACTCCGTCGTGCTTGCAAACACCGGAGCCGCGACCCTTCGGCAGGGCACTGCCGAACCTGTGATGATCAGATCTGTCACCTCAATGAGCGATATCGTGGAGGCTGCTAATGATCTGCATCAATCATGTCATTTGAACTGGTCGAATCCGCGCGTTGCCCAAAGACTTCCGATGGAGATCAAGAGAACGGACGAAGAATTGACCAGTAGAGCAGCCCAGGAAGTTCGGCGGATCAGATGACCGTCGGCCGGAGGAGATTACTATGAGCGTACGATGGTTGTCCTACCAAAGCTTTCAATACAGTCAGCAGCTGATCTCCGCGCTGAATACCCTTATCATCGACCTAAAACTCCGGGAATCCGGCAAGGTCTCCGGAGAGATCTCGACGAAAGTGGCTGAAGCTTTTGAAAGCGTCGATGGTTTTTTGGAGGCGTTCGACTCAATCGTAAGCCGTGTTGAGCAATCACAATCGTCGTCTCCGCTTGGGACCAGCGCGCGTATGCGCGAACTCGGGATGCGATATCTTAAGGCCCGGCGGAACTCCAAGAAATTTCGCTCGGAGCTATTTACGCAGACGATAAGCCGGTTCCGGGGTCAGCTGCAGTCGCATACTTCAGGCGACCGGAAGACTTTGATTTCGGGGCTTGAAGAAATGCGTACTCTCATTGAGGAGCATTTCAACGAGGACATTTCGGAGATCGTAGGAGAAGGATAGGTGAGAGACATCCTTGTCAGCAGCAATCAGGACCTATTGTACGAACTCGAAATGGTTCGTAACGCGTTAGCGTCAAAGGACGGACTTCCGCCGGAGCTTAATGGTTATAGAGAGTGGCTTATTCACAACTGCGACTTTCTCACTGGAGCGATCAAAGAGATCTTCGACATTCTTTCGACAGCAGATGATTCGATCCTGGTCGATTTGTTTAGTCAGACGAACGTGATAGCACGCCACTTGAATTTTCTGAACTCGACCTTCGTCAATCCGGTGCTCCGAACAAAGGACACTGATTTAATGGCGTTGAGGGTCTTGTCATGGCTTCACTCGTCTCATCAGTCAACCAAAGACACCTTCTTCGCCGTTAGCGGAGGAATGTTCGCTTGTCTTCCGTTTCCCGGGTGGCCCACCATATATTTTGCCCCGTGTTCGGCTCACAGCCAACTCCTGTATCTTCCGCTCTTGTTACACGAGTTCGGTCATCTGCTCTATGCGGTTCACAGAGCGGAGATGGACGCCCTGGTGAAAGAGCTTCAGCAAAAGATCGCTGCATCGCTGCAGCCGACCGTGATCAGAAACGACAAATACTCGCAGGATGCGACCAGAAGGCGTGATGAGATCGTGGTGACCTGGTTCGACTGGACCCAAGAGCTGTTCTGTGATGCGGTAGGGCTCTCGATAGGCGGGCCTGCTTTTCTACACGCATTCTCGATGTGTTGTCGAAAACTAGGGCGAGAGGAATTTCATCTTCCACAGGAGTCATTGGTATTTCGGACACATCCCGTCAGCTGGATAAGAATAAAGGTTCTCGCCCTCCGGGCCGAGGAGATGGGATACTCCGATATCGCAGCGGAGTTGCGAGAAACCTGGGCGGAGATCGCGTCTTGCTTCAACATAACCGAGGAATACTTCGGATTTTTCTCCGATAATTTTCTCGCCATGATCAACGGAACTATCGACGATATGCTCGTGGAGGCGGAACCGTTGGATCTGCGTACAGCTGCCGCCGACGGAAATTCGCCGGTATGGCTATTCAACCAGGCATGGGACAGGTTCCTTTGTAAGACTGCAGATTTTTCGGCTTGGGAAGACAATGCGGTTAAGGAATTCTTGGCTGGATCCGAATCTCGTCGGATGACCCCGGTGGCTGAAGTGGTGGCCTTGTCGCAGTAATGATCTCGATCCTCCTTTCTTTTATCGATGGATTCTCTACTCTTGTTTAGAACTAATTTAACGGATGGCTTTGCAAACCAGTGGCAGAATGTGCCGGACGTGCGTTTGGTTATATTCGTCAGTCTTATCTAACAGTCGAATATTATTGTTGTAACTGTCTATTAGCTACTTCAATAAAGAATCATAATTCCCCGCACTTGCGTCCGAGCCTTTAATAATCGTGTAATTCATCTTGCTTGCTGCAGCGAGTTGGCGAGCGTAAGCCGCCTTTGCTTGAACGACTGAAGCCTCGATCAAATTGTCTCCTTTCACTTCAACGATCAGCCATGAGTCGTCTTCGAGCTGCACAAGAAAATCGGGGTAATAGCGTTTGACCGTGTGCGAGTCGGGATCGATGTACTGAATGTAGAAGTCAGTCTGGCCGTGCGTGAGCATCCCGGTAAAATAAATCTTCTTGACGCGTTCGTCGGCCAGTAGATCGCGAAACAAAACGTTTTCCGGGTTCGAGTCGAAGCAGTACGCATCGAGATGAAAACTCTTGGAAACAAACTCGGCGATCTGCGAATCGATATTCCGCACAATCTTGTCCGGTTCGGCACGAACGGAATAGAAGTCCTTTCCAGCCGGTGGCGGTTTCACGAGTTCGATCTCGTGTTCATCTTCACTCTTAAATTCGCGCAACTCGTAGAGCGAATCGAAGATCTTTGGTATCACCGCATCATAGAGAAGTTCGTTGAATTCATTAACACTTTCAAGAATTCCGTCAATGCCTTCTTTGGTTTGAGCAAGGATTTCCTCGACCTGGAGAGGCCGAAGGTTCAGATATCTCGCAATCTCGGCGACAAGAGTTATGTCGCTAAACGATCGTCTTTCGCGCTCAGCGGTCAGGTCCTCTACCTTTTTGAACGCGGCATTCCGGTGTTCTTCCAATCCTTGCTGCTCGATATGCAGAAGGCGGTACTTATCTTTGTCAACCTGTTCAAGACCAAGTGAGAATCCTTCTTCAATCGTTTTTTCCCGCATCTCGAACCGAGACGAGATTCGTTTGATCTTTATCTTGACTGGCGGCGGAACGACACGAACTTCGACAGTTTCCTTATCCTTTCCGGCGTTCTCCAGGTCGTCGCCGCTGATCCTGAAGTTCTGCTGAAGCTCGTCCTCTAGGATCTGAAGGTTTTCGTCGCTTAGGTAAATCTGTCCGGTGTACTGTTTATCTCCAATCGACCGGAGGCAGCGCATCGTCGCCTGAAGCACAAAAACACGTGACTTCGGCTTTCGAAATAGCGCGACGCCAAACAGAGAACGACAGTTCCAACCCTCACGGCCCTTATTCACCAAGAGGATGAATTGTTTCTCCGATGTAGGTTTGTCGAGATTGTTAAACTCACGGATCTCGTCGTTCGAGGTCAACTTTGGATCGCCAACATTCACGAGAATCTTTTCGGCCGAGTAGCCATGCTTCGCGATTGCTTTCTCGACGGCTGGGCGTAGTTCGGAATTGAGGTCTTCAATTGTAGGAGCGAAAAACGCGATCTTCGGAAGTATTCCTTCCGGACGCACAAATTCTCCGTTTTCCTTTACGCTCTCAATGAAGTTGTCTATCGCAAGTTGAACAAATTCTTCTGACCGAGGGTTTGTATAGCCGTGCCGTTTGACCTTCTTGAGCAATCCTTTTTCGATCGCTTCTGTCAGGCCGTAAGCATAGATCACTTCTGGCAGCACTTGGTCTCCGATGTAGGGCGTACCGGTGTAATTGAAACACGCAACGATCTTGGTCCCGGTTCGCTCGAGACTCGCGGCGAGTTCGTCGATCGTGAGCCGAAGGCTTGTCTTCGAGGTCTTGACACCCATGTCCTTAGCAAGAGGGTCGCCAAAAGCGTGGTGAGCCTCATCGACGTAGATACCCAACTGCGAAAGACGTTTTAGTTTTTCGAAGCGTTGGTTTGTTGAGAGTTCGCCTTCTTCTTCTGGCTCCTCGGCTAGGAGTTCCGAGATCTCGTCGTAAACTGACTGTTCGACCGGGGCCTGACGCTCATGGGTTTCTTTCTCGCTGCCGAATAGCGAATCGGTCGCGGACTTCTCCTTGTGCTGCTTTTTGAGAATGATCTTTTGGGTGTTCGATATGACGATATTGAACTTAGAGCGATCAAGCAGGTGACCTGCTCCCGTAAAATTACCCCAAGTGGAAAGCAAGAATCAAATAGAATGGAGGAAGGTTCTTGCAATGAGGAAAAAGTATACGGAAGAGCAGATCGTGGGGATCTTGCGAGGGGCGGAGGCGAGCGGGAAGGCGTTAAGGAATATTGCCGTGAGAAGGGAGTGCACGAGACGACGTTCTACGGGTGGAAGAAGCGGTTTGGGTCGATGGATGTCGAGGAGGTACGGGAGTACCGAACGCTGGTGCAGGAGAACGCACGGTTGAAGCGTCTGCTGGCTGAGCGCGATCTTGAGATCGACGCGATCAAAGAGGTGCTTAAAAAAGTGGTAGGCGTGTCGGACCGGCGAGAGGCAGTGAGGATAATGATCGGTGCGGGTATGAGCGAGCGGTTCTCGTGTGCTTTGTTGGAACTGGAGCGAAAGAGCTATCGGTACGAGCGGCGGAGCGAGCACCTGACCCGATCTCAGAGCGGATAAAGGAGTTGGCGCTTGCTTATCCGCGATTCGGGTATCGGCGGATATGGGCGATGCGACGGGCCGGAGAGGTGGTGAACATCAAGCGTGTGCATCGCTGGTGGAAGAAGCTGAAGGTGCACTTGCGAGGAAAAGGCCGAAAAGACGGCGTCAGGACGTGCAGATGATCGTTCCAAAGGCCGAGAAGGCGAACCAGGTGTGGACTTACGATTTTGTATTCGATCAGGCAGTTTCGGGGCGAAAGCTGAAGATGCTGACGCTGGTTGATGAATACACGAGGGAATGCCTTGGGTCGAGGTCGCATCATCGATCACGGCGAGGGCGTGAGACGGGTGCTTGAGCGGGTTTGCCGCGAGAGAGGATGCCCTCAGATGATCCGCTCGGACAACGGCAGTGAATTCATCGCCGGGGCGACCCGCGAATGGCTCTCGGCAAACAACATTCAGCCGATGTTCATCGCACCGGGCAAGCCTTGGCAGAACGGCAAATGCGAGAGCTTTAACGGCAAGCGCGATGAACTGCTGGGCCAAAGGTGGTTCAGTTCGATGTGGGAAGCACGGGTAGTGATCGAAAGCTGGCGGAAATTCTATAACACGACGCCCGCATTCGTCGCTTGGCTATCTCACACCCGCCGAGTTTGCTGCCAGCCTCGCCTCCGGCTCGGCTGCCACCAAACTCGATCACGATCCGACGGCAGTTAGACCAAAAACACTAGCTTTCCACTTGGGGTAAAAACAGGGGGCTGGACACAGGTTGAGCGTCGTGCCGGCGTCGTCGAGAAAATGAAACTTGAGATGTGAATCCAGCCAATTCACATACTCCTTTGGAACGACCAAACTCTTGTCAAACTCCACTATCTCGCGAAGCGAGTGCAAGACCGTTTTGTCGGGTGCGAAAACCAATGCGTTGTGGCAGTAGTGCTCATCGAAAGGAAACTTGTTGGCGAGTAGGAATTCGTAAAAGATGCATGTGGCCATCAGGATCGTCTTTCCGGTGCCCATCGTAAGCGCGTAGATGTAGTTCGAATATCTACGCGAATTCTTCTGCATCTGCTTGTACAGCCCTTCGAACTGCTCCTCTGTGACCGTCTCAAACAACGGTGCTTGGCCTCCACGGGCGGAAACGTTCGCGCGTTTTTCAAAGAGGTCTCTTCGCTCAAGCCATTCTCGGAACAGCCGATGGACGGGAGCGTTGTTGCAATACTCCTTGATGAAGATGTACATCTCCAGTGCTTCGAACTGTGGGATCCGCAAATAGGCATCGTTATCTTTCGGATCGTTAAAGTCGAGAAATTTCTTTGAAAGGTCTTTGTAATGGCTCCGGATGTGCCGGCGATTCTGGACGTAGAAATCTCTCAGCGCCGTAAAGAACGCAAATTCGATGCTGACTTGTTTCTGCTTCTTCGCCATTCTCTAGGCATCGACCTCCAGCGATTCGCTTAGGAGGTCGGTTATTTTTACGCGGATGTTGCCTGCGTCGGCTGGGATCTCGTATTTGCCGGTGACGAGTTCCTTTTTCTCCGGAATGTCGAGCATCGTGGGTTGAAAGATAGCTCCGTCGTAGTTGAAATCGATCATTACCGATTCGACCAACTCGCGCCAATCTTCGACGTTCTCCTTGAACAGCGAGAGCTTTTGCAGCAGGTTCATCGGATAGAATTTCTCGATGACCAGTTCGGTCTCCGTTGCTGAGATCTTTGCTTCTGAATCGCGTTTGAATTCGAGTTTCGAACGATCGCGGAGGATATCAACCACTTCAACGTCAACTTTAAACGGTGCTAGGGCCAATTTAAGCTGTGCCGCCAGGTCGGGTTCGTGTCCCATGCAGACAAGCAGAATTTTCTCAACAACCTTGTTCGGATTTTCGTTCTGCTTCTGTTCGGCTGATTTGTAGTCAAAATTGGCGATCAACTCATTCAGGTCCGCCCGAGTTGCGAGCCGGTTCACGGGCATGATCTTTACCAAGCGGCCATCTTTTTCACCGTCCCAGACAAGTGACACCGGCAAAGGTTGGATTTCTAATGATTCAAGCAAAAGTTCCTTTGCCTGCGCCGGATTTCGGAAAACGTCGTAGTGGTTAACATTGTAAACCTCGAATCCCTTAAATATCGGTTCGTCGGTCACCTCCAATTCTTGTGACAACTCGTCGGCTAAAGAAATTAGTCTCTTTGTCGTTGTTTGAAGAGCACCCAGATTTATGTCTGCACCAATGAATTTCCGGCCCAGTCTCATAGAAACAGCTTGGGCGGTCCCACTCCCCATAAAACAGTCAAATACTAAATCACCGGGATTTGAGGCTGCCTCTATTATCCGTTCAACAACTGACTCAGGTTTCTGGGTGGGATAGAACAAATTCTCGGTACGGTCAGCGGGCTGAAGCATTGAAAGCCTCCAGACATCGTCAACAGTTTTATCATCCGTTTCAATGTAAATGACCTTTCCGTCATCTCCCTTTGCGTTGACTAATTTTTTCGATGCCTTGTCCCAAACACGCTTGATTTGCTTGGTTGTTGCGTCTCTCTTTTCCTGAATCTTATTGAACGTGAACTTAGTGGCTTTCGAGTAGAAAAGTATTGTGTCGTGATTCGAGGCAAAACGGTTAATATTTCCTTGCATCTTGTTGTAGTAATGCCAAGTGATCTCATTTCTGAACGATTCACTGCCGAAGACTTCGTCCAAAATGATGCGCAGAAAATGATTCTTATGCCAGTCGCAATGAACGAAAATTGATCCGTCATCTGCAAGAAGCTCCCGTAAAAGAACGAGTCTTTCGTACATGAACTGAAGATATTCATCGTTTGTCCATATATCCGTGTACTGCTTCTCTTCAAATGCATTCTGATCATTCGATATTGCCTGACCTCGAAGCTCAATCTTTTTCTTGTAGTCGGCCTTGGAATCAAAAGGTGGATCGATATAGATAAGATTGACCTTGCCGCGAAACTCTTTTAGCAGGTGCGACATCACCTGAAGGTTGTCACCCCAGTAGATTCGGTTACGCCAGCCATTCACCTCAGTTCCGTAAGTTTCCTTCAACTGCGCCGGATAATACTGAGTCGAAGTAAAAGGTGACCTCCCTCCATTTTCAGCGCCGGTCTAAATTGGAGAAATTCGAGTCTCTAAGTATTGCTTAACCACCTCGTTCGGGGTCAGGCCGCACAGCGCGCTGTGCGGCCTGAAGCCGTTGTAGTCATCCTTGAACGCCGCGATCTTTTCCTTCGCGTCGTCAAGCGAAAGGAACCAGTTGACGTTCAGACATTCGTCCCGGAAGCTCCCGTTGAACGATTCGATGAACGGGTTATCCGTTGGTTTTCCGGGCCGGGAGAAGTCGAGCGTGACTTTGTTCTCGTACGCCCACCGGTCGAGTACCTTCGAAACGAACTCGCCGCCATTATCCACCTGGATCCGTTTTGGCACAATACCTCGTGCCAACTTGATCCGCTCCATTACGTCGACGACGTCGAACCCCTTCAAGCTTTGCCCGACCTCGATCTCGACGCATTCACGACTAAAATTATCGACTAAAGTTAATGCCCTGAATCTTCGCCCGTCGAACAACTGATCCGCCACGAAATCCATGCTCCAACACTCGTGCGGACCGCCGAGCACCGGACGCTCCATCCGGTGTGCCGCCGCCTTCGACCTTCGCGGCCTCTTACTTCGCAGATTTAGCCCTTCTTCCTTGTAAATACGGTATGTCCGCTTCCGGTTGTCCGCCCAACCTTCCCGCCTGAGCAGTATGTGTATCCGATCGAATCCGTATCTCACTCTCGTCTCCGCGATCTCTCTGATCCGCTGCCTTATCGCCTGATCGTCACGCCTGTGACCGACATAATGCAACACCGTCCTCGATACCATCATCACCGAGCAAACTTTCCGCTCCGAGATACGGTATGCATCCAGCAGCTTCCTTACCAACTTCTTCCGCTCTCCGGCCTTCAGACACTTTTTTTTAACACGTCCTGTAGCATCTGCTTGTCCAGCGTCAGATCCGCCACGATCCGCTTCAATCGGGCGTTCTCTTCTTCGAGTGAGCGCAGCCTTCGCAACTCCGCCGTCCCGAGCCCCTCGTACTTCTTCTTCCAGTTGTAGAACGTCGCCTCGCTGATCCCCATCTTCCGGCACACTTCTGCTACCGAAACCCCTGTGTCCGCCTGCTTCAACGCGAACACGATCTGCTGCTCCGTGAACTTCGATCTCTTCATGGTAATTATGTCTCCTCATACTGTCACAATTACCCGAATTCCTCTATTTTACATTGGCACTGTTTTTCGGGGGGAGGTCAAAGGCCGCTTCCCTTTCCAATAGAGCATCGGGTAGCCCTTAATCGGTTCGAACTCGATCTTGTCGACTGTTTCTGTTTCTGCTGCCTTTTGCTTCATCAATTTGATTGATCCCGTTTCTCTTTTGCGTCGCAATAAAACCGAATATCGCAGTTGCGGCAAAGTTTCTTCGGCCGCTCCGCGATCGCAAAGTCCTTGTTTTCTATCCTGGAAACTACTCCATCAAAGCTCTCGATCGTCTTTCCGATCGCAGCCTCATCGTTCGGGAAGGTGATATACGGACTGCCCGATTCCTCAGACGTATAATATAAATGCATCCGGCTGACGTTCAGGCCCGTCCGTTCCTGAACGATGTGCGAATAGACTTCGAGTTGCCGTTTGTACCGTTCGATCTTCTCGCGTTCATCGAACAGATCCGGTTTCTTTTCGGACTTGAAATCGACGATCTCGACGGTGTTCGGTGCCGCATTCTCGTCTCTTATCAAGTCGATGGTGCCGGCAAGAATGTACTCGTCCTTTACAAGCGAGACATCGACTTCGGCCTCTTTCAGCCGCGACCAGTCGTGGTTCTCGCGGCGGTAGTACCTGAGAACCTGTTCGAGCGCCGCCATCTTCGGATACTCCGAAAGATAGACCCGTTCCTTCTTACTGAGGGCTGCATAGTTGATCTCAAACCAGTTTCGGATCCGGTCCTCATTGATCGTGCTCTCTTCTCCACGCAACACGGTCTTATGAATGTCTTCGATCGTTTGGTGAACCAAGGTTCCGAACAAGATCGGACTCGTGCGTAGAGGTGCGAATTCAAGCTGCCTGAAGAATCGGTACTGTTCGGCACAGTTCTCGAATAAAATAATGTCTGACGTAAACGAGTACTCCCGTTTCAGGTTTACGGTCTTCACCGGCTCAAGCTCAAGCAATTCGGGCCGGAAAACAGGCTCCTTCCAATCCGGCAGGGCGTTCCAGATACCCTCGAGATAGGTCGAAGGAACTCGCCGCTGTCCACGGCCGGGAGCCTTGGTTTCGGCCGTCAGGACAAGCAGATTCTGTGCTCTCGAAAATGCTGTGTAGTAGAGCCGCCAGAAATCGTAATATTTGGTCTTCTCGATCGGCTCGAATGGCGGTCGGTGGTAATACTCTGACTCGAGGATCTCGTCGATATCGCTGTGCTGCTTATATGGCACGGCTTCCATCGATCCGACAAACACCACCGGAAATTCAAGTCCTTTCGATTGGTGGATCGTAAGAAACGACACGCAGCCGGACGGTGCGTACTCGGAAACGTCCTCGTATTCATTGATGCCGCCGTCTTTTAGGAATCTGAAAAACTGATTAAATAGCTGCGTAACTTTATCGTCAACGTCCTTCGGCTGAAGAACTACTACGTTGTGCAGATACTGAAACTTGCTGAGCAGCTTCGAAAGGATCGCGAGATTGCGGCCCGCCCTTGATTCACGCACATCGCCAGTCGCTTCCTGACCGAGAAACCGACTAAACATCGGAAACTGAAGCAGCTGATAGAATAGATCAGCGAACGCATAATCAGTGTTCTGCGCGAGCTTCTGATTTCTGCGAGCTAGCGGGACTATCCACTCTCGCATCTCCTGATTCTCGGGTAGCTTGATCTGCTCAAGGAACGGACGAACACATTGGTTGTCGAAATAGTCCCAGATGCTGAGGTCGATTTCCGGATGCCATTTCCTGATCGATGAATACTGCGGAAAAAGAAAGATCAGTGCCCCGAGCATCAGCCGGATCTCTTCCCGGTCAAAAAACATATTCGACCTCGGCGAGTAGACCGGAATGCCGCTTTCTTCAAGGAATTCGGCCAGGGCGACTGCCTTGTCATTCTTGACTGATCGGAACAGAAACGCGATCTGATTCAAATCTTGGAGGCCGCCTTTCTCGCGAAGAGTGTTGATTACATCGAGCACCTCATTGTGCCAGGCCTCCGGGGAGTGAGCCGAAACTCGCAGCGCGGTTGCCGTCTCAGGAAACTGTTTGTCACGTCTCGGCTCTATCGTTTTCTCAAGTCGAAAGACCGAACCGTGATGATCTCAGAAATGGCCTCCCATCCAGGTGTCGTAACGATGAACAATGTCGGGATGCGAACGGTAGTTCGTCGAAAGCGTCACCTCCGCGCAACCTTCGGAGAACTGATCTCGGAACTGAAGGATGTTTCGGATCGACGCTCCTCTAAAGCGGTAAAGTCCTTGATCGTCATCGCCGACCACGCAAAGATTTGGATTATCGCCGGTGATCTCTCGGAGAATTAGCTCCTGAATCGTGTTGGTGTCCTGATACTCGTCCACCATCACGTATTCGAATCGTTCTCGGAGAGTTTGTTTGATCGATCCGTGGCTTCGGAGAAGGTTGAGGGTCTCGAACTGAATAGTTGAAAAATCCAGAGCATTCTCTTCAGCTAATAGCTGCTGATAGAGATTGCACGCTTCACCGAGTGCCTTGATCTCAGGGTGATGCGATCTTACGAGTTCGTTAGGATCGATGGCCTCTTCAGATACCTTATTGATCCAGTTGAGAAGCCTGTCCGACAAGGCCCACGACGACGTTCTACCAGGATCTCCGACAACTAGCTCAAGGTTATCTATCGCTTCGAACTTCTTCTGCTTTTGATATACGAAATACTGCTGGTCGAATTCGTCCATCAAGGAATAGTTCCTTCTGAGACGGGTGAATTCGCGGAATTCTTCCAGGATACGGAGACAGATCGAATGAAACGTGCCGAGATACATCTCGTTGAGATTGAACCTGATGTTCATCCCTGTGAGGCGATTTGATATGCGGGTTCGTAGTTCGGCGGCCGCTTTGTCAGTGAATGTGAGAATTAGGAGCTTGTCCGGCGAGACATTGTGATTCGAAATAAGATAAACAACGCGCTCGACAAGTGTGAACGTTTTACCCGAGCCGGGGCCAGCAATTATCAGCACTGGCCCGGTCGTATGCCGAATCGCCTTCTGCTGATCTGTGTTCGCAGTACTCTGAAATAAGGGAGCAATGTCCATAATTGTCGAGCTTATCGCTGTTCATGGTCTGCTCGTCCCTTTCTCGAAGTATAAAATCAACTACCGAATGAATCGTTCCCCACTTTGTTTCTAGACTGTTCACAGGGTTTTCGCAGAAAATAACCTAGATTTATAATACTAGTTAAATAAATTTGAGGGAAGTATGTGAGTCTCAATTCATCTCACGACATCACCAACCGTTATCAACTTTAAGAAGATCCAGGACGTGGTGACCTTAGTGTTTAGAATTATTCCTACTATGGCACTTACAGTCTAATTTATCTCATAAATATAAACCATGCCTTGTCATGGGTTTATAGTTTCTGCAATAATGGAACTGTGAGTGCCATAAATACAAGCAAACTACACCGCTTACTAACTTCACAGCCTAGTGGAATTGTATTTCAAGCGAAGTGGCTTACCGATCAAGGATATAGCGGCCATCTTCAAAAGAAGTATCGGCAAAGCAATTGGCTTGTTTCGATAGGAAACGGGGCGATGATACGCGCCGGTGATCAGGTTGGTTATGAAGGCGCGATATACGCTCTCCAAGCGCAAACCGGATTGACGGTGCATCCGGGTGGGCGAACAGCCTTATCTCTGACCGGAAAGGCCCACTATCTCGAAATGGACTCCAAAAAGGTCACTCTGTTTGGGAAACAGGGCGAAAAATTGCCGACGTGGTTTCGAGAATACGATTGGGGTGTAAAAATAGACTTTTATCCCTCTTCATTCCTGCCTCCTGATCTCGGCATGACTGACATCGATTTCAGGACATTTTCAATAAAGGTGTCCGGCGCGGCCCGAGCAATGATGGAATGCCTATACCTAGCCCCTGACAAGCAAGATCTGATGGAATGTTACGAACTGATGGAAGGATTGAATAATCTGCGGCCGGATCAGGTACAGATATTGCTGGAGAAATGTCGGTCAATAAAGGTAAAGCGCCTGTTCCTTTATTTGGCTGAAAAATGCGGACACGGCTGGGTTGAATATTTGGACCTGAAGTACGTAGATCTTGGCAGCGGAAAACGCAGCATAGTAAAAAACGGGATATTTGTAAAGAAATATCAGATAACAGTTCCGAAGGAATTCGAAGAAAGTGGAAAAAGCAACCTATAGAAATCAGGTCTCACTGCTGTTGAACGTGCTTCCTGAAGTAGCCAAAGAAAAGTGTTTCGCACTTCACGGTGGCACCGCGATCAATCTTTTCGTCAGGGATATGCCGCGTCTTTCCGTTGACATCGACTTGACCTATGTTCCGATTGAAGATCGAGCGACTACAATGTCGAACATCAAGGCAGCTTTGGGAAGGGTGAAACGGAATGTAGAAACGGTTCTCAAGGATGTAAGGATTTCCGACAGAAGCGAGGCCGGAAAACTGCTCGTCTCGCAATCAGGTTTTGGAATAAAGATCGAGGTCAACTTGGTTGCCAGGGGAACAATTTCCGAACCGACTGAGATGACATTGTGTAAAAGAGCTCAGGAAGAATTTGAAGCTTTTTGTGTAATTCAAGTTTCACCTTTTGGTCAACTTTACGGCGGCAAAATATGCGCTGCCCTTGACCGGCAGCATCCGAGAGATCTCTTTGACGTAAAGTACCTACTTGAACACGAAGGATTTTCGGATGAGGTTAAAACCGGATTTCTCCTTTCATTGATATCCAGCGATCGGCCCTTACATGAGGTTATTCAACCAACCTTTCTGGACCAGCGGGCGACATTGGAAAATCACTTCATTGGAATGAGCAGCGAGCAGTTTACCTACGAGGACTTTGAAAACACTCGATCGAGATTGGTGGACTCGATTCACCAAAGATTGACGAATGAAGATCGCGAGTTTCTTTTAAGGGATCAATGGCTTGGATCCGAAATGGGATGACCATGATTTCCAGAAGTTTCCGGCGGTTCAGTGGAAGCTACAGAATCTTCGGCACCTGAAAGACAGTAATCCCGCCAAATTCAAGCAACAGTATGAATCTCTGGAACGAATCCTAACTATTTCGGCGAAGTGAGATGATGCGTTGATTTCGGGAGCCTATGTATTCCCCTGCATTCTCCATAAGTTGTCTGATGAATGGACCGTCGATCAGGAGATCGATATGAGTGAGGATGTAGTCAACGCTTTTATCTTTTCTGCCGATCAGCGTGTCCATGGTGTTTCCGGTATAAACGGTAATGTGTACGCCGAGTTTGTTGAGCCGTGATACAAGTTCTGCAACTGACGCTGCTTGGTCGAACGGTTCACCGCCGAGAATTGTCACTCCGTCGTGTTTTGAACGATTGGCAACGATCTCGTTGACAATTGACGATATCGGAACAAGCGATCCGTTTTCGCGCTTATGCGTTTCTGGAACATAGCAGCCGGGGCAGCGCAGAGAGCAACCGGCCACACGTATGACGCTTCGCCTACCGGGGCCGTCCACAACTGAGTTGTGATAGAGACCATAGAGCCAGATCGAAAATGCGTCGTCTTCAACTGCTTTGGGAGATGGCCGTGTAAATGCCGCATGAACCGGTCGTCCGCAGTTAAAAGATGTTCCCTTTCCAATGACGGTCTCAAGTTGTCGGACAGTTCCATTTGAAACCCCTGAGACTTCGACCGTTACTCGTCCCGTATCGGGTTCAACAATAAATGTGACAGCATTCTTCATTTCGCCTCGATTCGCCGCTTTTGCTGCGGCCTAACGTAATACTCTTTAGTTTTTGTGTCTTTTGATGGGCTTCCCAGAACCTGTTTCAGTTGCTGTGCAGTCTTTTCGCAAGCCGGTCCGTGAACACCTTTGATCTCGGTGTCACACTTTCCGGTGTCGGTGTCGATAGTGAATTCGATTTCGGGCATAGAGCCTCCTTTTGGCTAGAATTTGACTCTGATCTTGACTGTTTTGCCGATCAACTCACGGGTGAGAGTGCCGCCGAGTTTCTTTGCCATTTTCCGTGCTGCGGCCTCGTGGTAGCTTGTTTGGAGTTTGGTTATCCAATCGCGTCCAAGCTTGTAATTGAGATCCATGTCGTCGATGACCGCGACATATCCCGATGCAGTTTTTTGAAAACCGATGTCGCCCAAAAGTCGCTTGTCCTTCACACCTGAACGACGAATAACGATGTCGGCGGTACGCTTATCGCGTCTGTCCCAGCCTTCAAGTACAAGGCCCTGTCCACGAGCAACTTCGGTAAAACCAAGATCGGAAAGTGCCTCGATCAGAAGATCAGCGCTCTCAAAGGCTTGCGAATCGAATGTCATGTATTTGCTCATAAAGCCTCTTAATTAGAATTCGTAAATGCGATTGGAGTGTTGTCCAGTAAGCTGCGAGCCTTCAGGTTTTGCGGAAACGCCTTTTATGTTGTTTCTCGCCCATTTGCGAATCTCTTCAATCTTCTCGCTCATCATTTGGGCTGTCGGGGTGAGCTTTTCGGCAGCTTTGAGAATGTCGCGAGTCTCGGCTTCGCGGTCGCCGTCGATAAACGCTTCGAGAACGCCGTCCTTTACCGTTTCCTCTATCTCGGAACCTGAGAAGTCATTGCTTTTTTCGACAAGCTGGTCGATATCGAACCTCTCAGGATCAAGATGGCGTTTTCTCAGATGAACTTTGAATATCTCCTCTCGGTCTTCACTCCCCGGAAGATCGACAAAGTGGATGTATGAGAACCTGCCGATCCTGAACTGTTCTGATTCGAGTTCGCGGACGTCATTTGCGGTCGCAAAGACCAGAACGTCCTTGTTGTCCTGCATCCAGTTGAGAAGATACGAGATCGTTCGTGCCGTCTCGCCGCCATCGGTCTTGTTGGAGGACTTCATGCCTGACACAGCTTTTTCAAACTCACTGATCCCGAGAATGCCCTTGATCGTTCCGGCTATTGAAAGGGCTCGTTTGATCGACATCGCGGACGAACCGATAACACCGCCGCCTTCGCCCATGATTGAGCCGAAATCCAGGTCAAGCAGAGCACGATTGGTAATGCTCGATGCCACACGTTTACAGAGGTCCTTGCCGCAGCCGGGCAAGCCCACAAGCAAAATACCCTTGCAAGGTTCTACATGACGAGCTTTAGCTCTAGGACTGAACGTGTATGCAGCACGTTCGAGTATCGCCCTTAGAGATTTGTAACCACCAAGATTGCTGGCCGGTTCCGGATGAACATAGGTCAACGAACCGCTGCCGCGAATTACATTCTTCTTTTCCTCAAGAATTACGTTGATAGATTCCTGATTGAGACCGTTGCAGCTGATAACCGCCTTAGCGATCACATTGCTGATCTCGCCTGCGGTAAGTCCCAGAAGGGATTGAAGCAAAGCGTCCTGCGTATCTTTTGTAAGACTGATATCAAGCCCGTTCGCCCTAAGATTGTCGAGCTGGAGTTCTATCGAATCGTCGATCTCGGTTTCCTTTGGAAGCCCAAGCTCGATCTGAGTCACTTCTTTTTCGAGTGTTTTTAACTCTGGAAAGTTCGGACCGGCAAACAGGACAGTCGCCTTGGTTGATTTGAGCTTCCATGCGATCTCCCTAAGCCGCCGGACCAGCAAAGCATCTTCCTGACCGAACGGAGAGATGTATGGTGCATAGTCACAAAGCAGAAAGATGCCCGTTTTCTGTTCGCTTATGTATCCGAGCACGCCTTCGGGATCCTCCGTGTCAAGAACCGGAGTAGGGGGCTGAAGCAGCCCCTCCTTCGGATCGACGATCCTTTGCAGTCCAGTAGGACGGCTCCAGAAGAAAAGTGGCTTTTCCTTGTGCCTCTCCTGAAAGACGAGATCAAGAAGTGCGTCTTTCACTCGATCTTCCTCATAGGTGTTGATCGCGATAAGCGGATATCTTGCCCGAATCCTGATATCGAGCTCGTTTAGGAATGTGCCGATGCTGTCCGCATCGGTTTCTTGCTGCGTCATTTGCTTTTGGGATTTACGAGACGGACTGCACTACCTGCTGGCGTCCGTTCTGATGGTTTGTGGCGTTTGAATTTCCGTTCGGATTTCCATTTGCGTTGGTCATCCGCTGCACCTTTTGCATCTCTTCGCGGGAAGCGATGCCGTTCTCGATCGCAAAGCCAAGGTTCGCGAGTGCACGGCCTACCGCACTGGTCTCTCCGTTCTCGATGTGCGAAGTCGCGTTCACATACCCCTGCCCGCGAATCTCAAATGCGTGTCCGGTCGCGCTTGGCTCTGCGTCATCACGCTCGCGGAAAACGCTTGCCTTGATACACACAAATCCGCTGTCCTCGTTCAGGCGGACGAGTTCCGTGAGAATGCGACCATCGGGATACTTCGTGTAAAACTCAACGATGCGAGTATGTACCGGAATATAGTTACTAAGATCAAAACTTGCCATTATGTTGGTTCCTTACAATTCCAGAGCCGATAGCCTGTCCTCATCCAAGAGTTTCTTTGACTGGACAGAAGTCAGCCTGATCAGGTCACTAAGAGCAGATTGCATCTCGTGAGTCGTTCGCTGTTTTACTTCACGACCGGCGGCATTTTGGAGTTTGTCTAAGACCTCTTCGAGCGATGTGTCACCTGTGAAATTCATCAATTGATACCATTCGCACATCTGCCTTGCCCGTTTTGCAAGCGAGCCGGAAACAAAGTTTGCCCCCTTAAGCTTTTCCGACATCTCGCTGGCGGCCTCGAAGATCTTCGCGGTCAGCTGCGAAAGCCCTTCCTTGATCGGCGACACCGCTTCTTCAGCCTCGCGTCGTGCAGCCTCGATCTTCATATTGCGAATGCGTTCCTTAACTTCCCTTTCTTGACGGGTTTCTTCCTCGACCTGGGTCACCTTTATCTGTTCGACCCGACGTTTCGAATCCAATTCCAGTTCGAGCGAAACACGCTCAGCATCGACCTTTGCAGTTTCAAGGGAAAGAGTTTTTCTTAGGTTCTGTTCGGCAATCATCTCGGAGCCGAGAACGATCACTTTTGGCTTCATCGTGATAGTAAGTCCATCGCGGATCATCTCGCGCGTCGGAACCATCCCAATCGCCTGAGCAGCTACCGCATTCACGAACTCCTCCCTATCGAAGGACTCGTCACTGGTCGCTTCGAAACGGTCGGCCGAATCTCTCGCAAGCGTGTAGAAACTGTCCTGGAGTATGCCAAGGATCTCATCATAATTCTCAAGTACTTCAGCCTTTGCTTTACTCAGAGTCTCGCAGGCTTTGTGATATGCCTGCTCGAACTGCTCGAATGCTGTCCACGGAATCCATTTATATTCGCTTGTTCCCCAGACGGTTTCGCAGAGCGTAAACTTGAATCCGTATCTTGTGAGCGCCTGATGGGCACGCGCCGCACCGCGCATAAGCTTGTTGCGGTAAGCGTCCGGCAGCAGTCCGGCACGAGGCGGGCTGACATGAACCGCCGCGTTTTCGGGCAGCTTAACGCCGAGCGTTTTCCACTCAAGCTGCCTGACAAGCGCTCCGAAACCACGGCAATCGATATTCATGAATATGCCTTCACTTTCGAGGATCGAAAGATCGAACGGCAGAGATTCGACTTCGTTTGCGTCGATTCCAAGTTCAACAGCAGCCTTTTCCTTTCTCGAATCGAATCGCTTGAGAATGTCTTGGGCCAAATCAGCTGGTTGTGTACTTTCCTGCTCATCCGCTCGATCAAACACCTCGTCGGTTTTTCTATAGCCGTTTTGTCCAAAGATATTCGCCAGAACGGAATTGGCGAGCGATTGTGGAGGAGTTTCCAAGACTTGTTCACCGGGACCTGAGTTGTAAGTTTGTGCTTCCATTGACACTCACATGCCCGCCGCTTGTTTTTTCAGTTCGCTTAACGGAGTCGGGATAAAGTCCTCAACTCGTTCGATCCTGAGGCCGTGAATATCCAGTTCTTCGAGTTCGCTCAACGCGAAATACCCCCATTCGGATTCAAAACCGATAACGAATCCGAAGAAAATAAAATCGTTTGCTTCCGGCTGCCCTTTGGTAACAAACCATGTCCAGCCGCTACATGGGAAGAAGTACACGGCATAAACTATCGGATCTTCGGAGTTCTCCTGCTCTCTGAACCCGGGCAATCGCTCTTTCAGTTCTTTAGTAAGCAGTTCCTGCATGACGGTTATTTCTACCTGTGAATCGCGGACGCAACCTGTGCCGGAGTGCAGTAAAGCGAGCGTGAAGTCCCGCTTTCGAGATCGAAGTAAGATGCAAATCGCTTAAGCGACCTTGTCAGGAACATTGCCGACAGCATTTCAGCGATTTCGACTGCTACACGCTGATTGATGTTGAGACTTTGCTCCCCGAGCCTTATTCGATCCGGACAGGAAAGAGCTTCGTTCGTTTCAAAAGTTACCTTTGTCTCAGGTTCAAGAAGATCAGGATGCACAAGCGACGGAGCCGGGAGCGAGCGGCAGATACTTGTCCCCGCAAAATACTGCTGAGGCTTTAACCGTCTTGTATTTGAACCGAGAAGAACCTGTCCGGACATTCTGCCGTTTCCGGCATCTATCCACCAGGTACCGGGTGCGTCTGATGAGCCATAGGTTTTGAACTCGTCGATAGCGCCGTGAATATCACGCCTTGCCAAGTGATTGTCAACGCACCCGACAATTACGGTGAGGCTGCGATAATCTCGCATTGACCGACGCATGTGCTTTTCGACATCAAACGCTTCACAGGAATACTCGATTTCCATTCCCCAAGCCAGAGTGATTCTTTCTGCAAGAGTCTGGGCCTTGTATCGACCGATCTCAGCGGCGCAGAAGTTGCTTCGCGGTATGTTGCCGCTCTCGACGACATCGGGATCAACTATCAACATCTCGACCTGACCTGCTCCCGTAAAATTACCCCAAGTGGAAAGCAAGAATCAAATAGAATGGAGGAAGGTTCTTGCAATGAGGAAAAAGTATACGGAAGAGCAGATCGTGGGGATCTTGCGAGGGGCGGAGGCGAGCGGGAAAGGCGTTAAGGAATATTGCCGTGAGAAGGGAGTGCACGAGACGACGTTCTACGGGTGGAAGAAGCGGTTTGGGTCGATGGATGTCGAGGAGGTACGGGAGTACCGAACGCTGGTGCAGGAGAACGCACGGTTGAAGCGTCTGCTGGCTGAGCGCGATCTTGAGATCGACGCGATCAAAGAGGTGCTTAAAAAAAGTGGTAGGCGTGTCGGACCGGCGAGAGGCAGAGGATAATGATCGGTGCGGGCGTGAGCGAGCGGTTTTCGTGTGCTTTGTTGGAGTTGGAGCGAAAGAGCTATCGGTACGAGCGGCGAGAGCGAGCACCTGACCCGATCTCAGAGCGGATAAAGGAGCTGGCGCTTGCTTATCCGCGATTCGGGTATCGGCGGATATGGGCGATGCTGCGACGGGCCGGAGAGGTGGTGAACATCAAGCGTGTGCATCGCTGGTGGAAGAAGCTGAAGCTGCAGCTTGCGAGGAAAAGGCCGAAAAGACGGCGTCAGGACGTGCAGATGATCGTTCCAAAGGCCGAGAAGGCGAACCAGGTGTGGACTTACGATTTTGTATTCGATCAGGCAGTTTCGGGGCGAAAGCTGAAGATGCTGACGCTGGTTGATGAATACACGAGGGAATGCCTTGCGGTCGAGGTCGCATCATCGATCACGGCGAGGGGCGTGAGACGGGTGCTTGAGCGGGTTTGCCGCGAGAGAGGATGCCCTCAGATGATCCGCTCGGACAACGGCAGTGAATTCATCGCCGGGGCGACCCGCGAATGGCTCTCGGCAAACAACATTCAGCCGATGTTCATCGCACCGGGCAAGCCTTGGCAGAACGGCAAATGCGAGAGCTTTAACGGCAAGCTGCGCGATGAACTGCTGGGCCAAAGGTGGTTCAGTTCGATGTGGGAAGCACGGGTAGTGATCGAAAGCTGGCGGAAATTCTACAACACGACGCGCCCGCATTCGTCGCTTGGCTATCTCACACCCGCCGAGTTTGCTGCCAGCCTCGCCTCTGGCTCGGCTGCCACCAAACTCGATCACGATCCGACGGCAGTTAGACCAAAAACACTAGCTTTCCACTTGGGGTAAAAACAGGGGGCTGGACAGCCAAAACTTCCTTTTGAGTCACGTTATGATCAATCGCCTCAAGATCTCTCTTATTCTTACGCCTCTGGCACTTGTGCTCGTGGCCGGAGTTTATATCTATTCGCTCTGGGCAACGGAGATGAAAAACCAGGCAGACCTGCCTTTTGAAGCGGTGGATAGGATGATGCGGGATCTGTTAACGTTCAATCAAAAAAGAGGAGCCTTCCCCAAAGATCTAAAGCAAATGGAAGGAGTTGTCTGGGATCAGAAGCAACCAAGAAATCTTTCTAATGACAACAGAACGCTGAATCGCAGGAATTACTACTATCTCTATACTGCCGTCAACGCCAAATATGTAACGATCTGGGCAATTCCCACGGGTAAACTTCGCGATGAGGCTCCATCCTGGTTTTATGTATTAACCCCGGAACAATGCCGAAGATGGAAGGGCCCGGCCATAGAGTTTGATCAACTCAAGAATGTATCCGGCACACCAACGCCCGAGCAGCTCGGAATTCTTGGACTTACGGAACAGGGCCGCATACAATTCACAAATTCAAATCCTTAATAGAGCTTGGTTAGTTGTAAGACGCTCTATGAACATCAGTACGCATACACTTGATCACATCCTCGTCTTCAGCGTAGTTGTTCCGAAAATATTTGTATGCATCATCAACATTGGTTGGCAAACCGCAGCGAATCAGTTCAATTTTGTAGAGCAAATGCTCGATAAGTTCCTCTTCTTCAAAGGCATTGCCACAACAGTCACATCTCACAATCATTAGGTCGTGAATTACAGATAACGCGAATTTCTCAGATTTCTCCTGAGTATTACAATGAAGTCCAATCGAGGCCGGGCAACGAGAGTAACTCTCCAATCTGCAGACTGTTTGAGCCCGTCAAGTTTCTAGGACAAAAAACTCTTTCGATTTCATGGGAGTTATAAGAAGAGCTATGGGAGGACCCTGACAACTCAACATGATCAACCGGACTGAGGCATTACAAATCGCCTTCCGTCTTGTCTGACAACAATCTCAAAATCCATATTGTATAGCCGTTTAAGGTTGGCCTTGGTTACTAATTCGGCTACGGCCCCAAAAGCGTATTGGTTCTCATCGAACATCATCAAAACCTGATCAGCACACTCCGTCACATGATTAATGTCGTGGGTCGTGATCACCACGAGTGCGTTCTGTTTAGCTGCGATGTCAACAATCAATGATAAAACCCGGTACGTGTTCCTGATATCCAAAAATATCGTCGGTTCATCCAGAAGGATAATTTTCGATTGCTGACATAGTGCCAGACCGAGCAGAACCAATCTACGCTCGCCTCCACTTAGTGTTGTATAGTTCCTATACCGCAGGTCTATGATCTGTAACCGCTCCATTACGGATTCGGCGATAGCTCTATCGTCTTTCGAAGGGAAGCCGAGCGCTCGAAGGTAGGGGGTTCGACCCATCAATATCAAGTCTTCGACGGAATAAGAAAAGGCCGGATGGTGCTCCTGTGGAACCAGCGCTATCGTCTTAGCCCGTTCGATATGAGGTGTTTCGAATACGGACCTTTGGGAAATAAGAACGTCTCCGTCTATCGGGTTTAGGAAGCCAATCATCGTTCTTAACAATGTGGACTTCCCGACTCCATTGGGGCCGAGAATAGCGAGGACCCCGCTGCTCACTTGGAATCCAAGATTCTGGATGATGATCTTCTTTTTAAGCTGAACGCGTAGATTTCGAACTTCGAGGTCTACCATACAGTTTGCCTCCCTCTGTGGATCAGGTAGATAAAAAAAGGACAGCCCACCAACGCCGTAATGATGCCCACCGGAATTTCAAATCCGTACAGATTTCGTGATAAGAAGTCAACAATTATCAAATACGTGGAGCCCAATCCGATGCTTCCGAGAAGAATATCCCGATTGTTAGCGCCAACGAGAATTCTGACAATATGCGGGATGATCAGTCCTACCCAACCAATGGGGCCGGCAACAGAAACAACGGAAGTGGTCATCAACGTCGTTATTAGAATAAGTAGCAACCGGAACCTTTCCGGGTTGACGCCTAGTGATTGAGCCTCCTGATCCCCCAAAGAAATGACATTTATTCTCCAGCTTAGGAAAGGCAGCAATAGACATCCGACGAGTACAAAAGGGATTACTTGGACAATATGTCTCCACTGCGATGACGAGAAGCTGCCCATCATCCAGAAGACTATTGCCTGAAGCTTATCCTGTTCGGTGAAATATTGAAGAAGCGCGACGAGGGCAGAAAAAAAACTCGTGATAATGACTCCTGACAGCACCAGAATCGTATTATCCCTTTGTCCATACATTTTTGAAATTAGGTAGGCACCCGTCACAGCGAGGCCACCGAAGACAAACGCAGAGGAATGGATTAATAATGGATTGAACGAGTTAAGAAGAACGATGACAATTGAAGCTCCGAAAGAAGCCCCGGAAGAGATACCAAGCAGATAGGGACTAACCAACGGATTCCTGAAAACGGCTTGAAGGACGGCACCGGCAACGGAAAGCGTCGAACCAACGAGTGTCCAGCCCCCTGTTTTTACCCCAGGTGGAAAGCTAGTGTTTTTGGTCTAACTGCCGTCGGATCGTGATCGAGTTTGGTGGCAGCCGAGCCAGAGGCGAGGCTGGCAGCAAACTCGGCGGGTGTGAGATAGCCAAGCGACGAATGCGGGCGCGTCGTGTTGTAGAATTTCCGCCAGCTTTCGATCACTACCCGTGCTTCCCACATCGAACTGAACCACCTTTGGCCCAGCAGTTCATCGCGCAGCTTGCCGTTAAAGCTCTCGCATTTGCCGTTCTGCCAAGGCTTGCCCGGTGCGATGAACATCGGCTGAATGTTGTTTGCCGAGAGCCATTCGCGGGTCGCCCCGGCGATGAATTCGCTGCCGTTGTCCGAGCGGATCATCTGAGGGCATCCTCTCTCGCGGCAAACCCGCTCAAGCACCCGTCTCACGCCCCTCGCCGTGATCGATGATGCGACCTCGACCGCAAGGCATTCCCTCGTGTATTCATCAACCAGCGTCAGCATCTTCAGCTTTCGCCCCGAAACTGCCTGATCGAATACAAAATCGTAAGTCCACACCTGGTTCGCCTTCTCGGCCTTTGGAACGATCATCTGCACGTCCTGACGCCGTCTTTTCGGCCTTTTCCTCGCAAGTCGCAGCCTTCAGCTTCTTCCACCAGCGATGCACACGCTTGATGTTCACCACCTCTCCGGCCCGTCGCAAAGATCGCCCATATCCGCCGATACCCGAATCGCGGATAAGCAAGCGCCAGCTCCTTTATCCGCTCTGAGATCGGGTCAGGTGCTCGCTCTCGCCGCTCGTACCGATAGCTCTTTCGCTCCAACTCCAACAAAGCACACGAAAACCGCTCGCTCACGCCCGCACCGATCATTATCCTCGCTGCCTCTCGCCGGTCCGACACGCCTACCACTTTTTTTTAAGCACCTCTTTGATCGCGTCGATCTCAAGATCGCGCTCAGCCAGCAGACGCTTCAACCGTGCGTTCTCCTGCACCAGCGTTCGGTACTCCCGTACCTCCTCGACATCCATCGACCCAAACCGCTTCTTCCACCCGTAGAACGTCGTCTCGTGCACTCCCTTCTCACGGCAATATTCCTTAACGCCTTTCCCGCTCGCCTCCGCCCCTCGCAAGATCCCCACGATCTGCTCTTCCGTATACTTTTTCCTCATTGCAAGAACCTTCCTCCATTCTATTTGATTCTTGCTTTCCACTTGGGGTAATTTTACGGGAGCAGGTCACGAGTGCGCACAGCAATATCCGAGGCAACCGAACATATAGCAGTACAGTTTCATCCGAGCTACTCCATGTTCGCTCAACAGGAAGGAGCGTCGAAAGCAGAATTTTTAGAATATCTTTAAGTTCTAGAGAGTATGCTCCGTGTAACAGTGATACTGAACCAGCGAAGATGGGCAATAAGAGCAGGGCTACTAGGAGGGGTGCACGATTCGGTTTCATTCATTGAACTCACGGATTAGGTTCTCAAAATCTTCAAATTCTTCAGAAGCATCCAAGTCGCGAAAAATATCGGGATGGAGCCATTTCGCTTTCTCGATTATCCCGAAAACTGCCTCCATTCGGAATTCAATCCAACCGGAGTGTTCTTTGAAGACCTGGTTGTTCTTGACCGCGTCCAGATCGCTGAGTCGACTGTCCTGCAAAATATCTGCTGGGGTAAGTGGCGACCTATCTCTGATAATTATCGTGGCCGGATTCCATTGAAGGAGGTTTTCAAGCGAAATGGTCACCGAATAGGGACTAAAGTCAACATCAGCTACGTTCTTTCCCCCGCATATTCGGAAAATCTCATTGTGCCCGGGGTCATTTACCGTTGTCAGAAGATCTGAGCGCACATAGTACAGCTTGCGCAGTTTTTCGTCTGGAAACCCATCGGTGCGTTGTCGTACCTTTTCGACAGCTTGCCTTAGATGTCCTTCCAGTTTTCGGGAGCGGTCGTCGGCTCCGGTTAGGTGACCTAAGGCTCTTATTTCGGCAAATACATCGGCTAGTCTTCTTGGAAAGAGTGCAATGGTCGTAAAGCCAAGATCTTCTAAATTTCGAATATTTTCTTGTTGATTTTCACAAATAATCAGATCCGGCTTTAAGCCGATCACCCTCTCAATGTTAATATCCTTACCCCGACCGATCTGCGGAAGCAAATAAGTCTCAGGCATGAACTTATTCAGAATATAAGATTGTGGAGACTTTGAATCGTTGTGAATGAAGCCTATTCCAACAATTTTGCTTTTCATGCCTAAAGCGCAGAGTATTTCGGCTTCGACATAGTATGTCGGAATAATCCGTTCGGCAGGTGCGCTGAGTGATACTGAGCGACCAAAGTAATCATTGATCTGTAAGGACTGTTTTGGTTGTTCCTGACGGCATGATAGAGATAACCAGATGAGGGTGAATAAGAAGAAAAAAGTGCGGGGGAGTCTCCGTGCATTTCGTGTGTTCATTATCACTTCTCCGTGACTTGCCTAAATGAGTCATACCCCACTAAAAACTGAATCTAACCCCGATCTGGACTTGCCATCGCGAGCCGACTTGATCGAATTGACCTCCCCCCGAAAAACAGTGCCAATGTAAAATAGAGGAATTCGGGTAATTGTGACAGTATGAGGAGACATAATTACCATGAAGAGATCGAAGTTCACGGAGCAGCAGATCGTGTTCGCGTTGAAGCAGGCGGACACAGGGGTTTCGGTAGCAGAAGTGTGCCGGAAGATGGGGATCAGCGAGGCGACGTTCTACAACTGGAAGAAGAAGTACGAGGGGCTCGGGACGGCGGAGTTGCGAAGGTCGCGCTCACTCGAAGAAGAGAACGCCCGATTGAAGCGGATCGTGGCGGATCTGACGCTGGACAAGCAGATGCTACAGGACGTGTTAAAAAAAGTGTCTGAAGGCCGGAGAGCGGAAGAAGTTGGTAAGGAAGCTGCTGGATGCATACCGTATCTCGGAGCGGAAAGTTTGCTCGGTGATGATGGTATCGAGGACGGTGTTGCATTATGTCGGTCACAGGCGTGACGATCAGGCGATAAGGCGCTGGATCAGAGAGATCGCGGAGACGAGAGTGAGATACGGATTCGATCGGATACACATACTGCTCAGGCGGGAAGGTTGGGCGGACAACCGGAAGCGGACATACCGTATTTACAAGGAAGAAGGGCTAAATCTGCGAAGTAAGAGGCCGCGAAGGTCGAAGGCGGCGGCACACCGGATGGAGCGTCCGGTGCTCGGCGGTCCGCACGAGTGTTGGAGCATGGATTTCGTGGCGGATCAGTTGTTCGACGGGCGAAGATTCAGGGCATTAACTTTAGTCGATAATTTTAGTCGTGAATGCGTCGAGATCGAGGTCGGGCAAAGCTTGAAGGGGTCTGACGTCGTCGACGTAATGGAGCGGATCAAGTTGGCACGAGGTATTGTGCCAAAACGGATCCAGGTGGATAATGGCGCGAGTTCGTTTCGAAGGTACTCGACCGGTGGGCGTACGAGAACAAAGTCACGCTCGACTTCTCCCGGCCCGGAAAACCAACGGATAACCCGTTCATCGAATCGTTCAACGGGAGCTTCCGGGACGAATGTCTGAACGTCAACTGGTTCCTTTCGCTTGACGACGCGAAGGAAAAGATCGCGGCGTTCAAGGATGACTACAACGGCTTCAGGCCGCACAGCGCGCTGTGCGGCCTGACCCCGAACGAGGTGGTTAAGCAATACTTAGAGACTCGAATTTCTCCAATTTAGACCGGCGCTGAAAATGGAGGGAGGTCAACGGACAGCCGATCGTTGTTTCCTGTTTCTGTCGCGCCGGTGAGATGTGTCATGCCGATGTCGTTAAGCTGGCGATCGAGAAGGTCCAACAACGGGTATTGCTTCATGACAGAACCAATGGCAAAACAGAGCACTCACCATCAATGACAAGATCGGTCGATATTCCTAATCCGAGGACCCAAAGAGCTATTAACGAGATACATTCCGTCAGTAAATCGGACTTGCTACTGGCCCGCATAGACCAAGCTGATGGTCGAAGCCGATATGAACACGCCTCGTACTTGAACCAACATTCCCAATTCGCCCGGGATCTTTACGAACGCGGAGCCACAGTATCCGGTAACGCGGTTATCGTTCCCAAAGAAAAGCTAACCATTACCGCTGGGTTGAATATCGCCACCAATCAGTATGCGGTAAAGAAGTTGGAACATATAACCGGAGACAGATCAAAAGCCGCCGAACTTGCTCCCCAGATAGTCGAATACGGCCAAAAGATCGCGGGTTCTGACGTCGACCGTGAAACTCAGTTAAGGGTCTTCAATTGGATCTACCAGTCATTGGAAGGTAAAACTGAATTTTTAGATTCCGGCGATAGGACATTCAGCGAAGAGTCTAAAGAAGAGCGCTTTGAGGGAACAATGACCGATATAGCGAACCTTGCTCACGAGTTAAGCCAGCTTGAACCTTCCGATCATTTTGTACCGTTGGATACGGTATTCGAACGCGATCACAATCACGCAAAAGATGAAAATCATGAACTTCTGAGAGATGAAGATGGTTCGCTCGCAAGAGACCCAAGCGAAGCGACTAACGCCAGTCACGTCGAATTTGAAAGATTCGAAATCGGCAACCTTGAACTCGCTCACATGGCATCGGAAATGAGTCACAATGAGCGCGAACACTGGTTCAGCGTTAAATTGCCGGCAATCGACAAGGAACTCGAAGACGGCAAACCCGTTAGTGAAATACTAGAGGCGTACGGAGGTGCCATCTACGCGATCGCTATTCACGAACCCTCCAGGAAACACGAAGCGGTTGACGATCTGAGATTTGCCTCTGCTTATATCGAGAATCAACTAAAACATCCAGATTCGAGGCTGCGGCACTTCAATGCACGATACCGAGAATATGCCGCGATGCTTGACCGCGCAACGACTCGCCAAGAAGTGATCGAAGCAGCTTCATTCATTCGCAAGGATAACGCTCAAATAGGCCTTAGATGGAAGGAACTTTCAGATCAAGAACGCTCAGAAACCGCGATCGCAGTTTCAGTGAAGGAACTTCAATTTCTATTTACCGAGAGTTCACCCTTACACTATTCATCGGAAATGACAGCGGCAAAAATGTCCTACTCACACTTTGGAAAGAGTCGCGAGGAAAAGACTCAGGCCCTTTTTGATGGCAAGATCCGGTTAAGCACGGAGGGGCTGCAACTACTGCACAGCCTCGAAGCGAGATTGGAAAGATCTGATCTAAGACATTCATTGGCCGCGACTAAACACTTTCTTTCAAGTCTGAGCACTCCAAGCAATGATCTGAGAAACCCGAACGAATTCGACCATGCGAAGACTTATCAAAATTTACCTCCATACGAAAAAGATTTTATTTTCGGCAAGGCGATGCAACAGAGGGATCTATTAGAAACTCGAGTGCAAGAGCGATATGGTAAAGCATCAGATGATACGGTTCACCTGTTTGCACAAATTCGCAAGGACGTAGCAAATGACCTTGTCCAGGATTTGAGTAATGACCTGACTATCACACGATCGAGGTCATTAGAGATTGTTACTTCGCAAATGAGCAAATATGGGCTGATTGACTCCGTTGAAGCATCTAGGATCGAAGCGCTACGTCATCAGATCGAAGAAAGTCTACAAAAGGTTCGACTGTCAATGCCGATTGCAGTTAACTATGATGCTCCTAAACTGAACGCTCAAAATACCAGGAATGAGCCACTTATAGAAAGAAATTACTCCCAAAACCGCTAATTCCAGCCCAAAATTCCATATTGAATCAAAACTGACACCTTCTTACGAACGAGAGGGTCTCTAATCTTACTGTAACGAGGAAGTTGCGAATTTTGCAGCTTGCTTGAGGATTCTTAAAAATGTTTATTACCGCAAACAATGTAAGTTTTAGCTATACCGAGGACAAACAGGTACTTCAAAATGTGTCGTTGTCTCTTGAGAGGGGCGAAACGCTTGCAATTGTTGGCGCTTCCGGTTGCGGCAAGTCAACCTTATTGAGGATATTGTCCGGAATTCTTCCGAACTCACCAGGGAATCAGCTTTCAGGCGATATATCGATTGATAACCTTACAGCGGATGACTATCGAAAGGCGGGCCGGCTTGCCTTCATGTTCCAGGAGCCGACACTAATGCCGAATCTAAATGTTCGAGATAATGTCGCTTTCCCGCTGAAAATCAAAGGGACGAAATATGGGAATGTTGATGATCTCATTGAGACGGTTGGATTGAAAGAGTTTTCCAACTATCTGCCAAAGAATCTTTCCGGTGGAATGAAAACCAGAGTAGCTCTTAGCAGGAGTTTCGTAAGTGAGCCGGAATTACTTTTCCTTGATGAACCGTTCGCAGCTTTGGATATTGCATGGAAGAGCAGGCTCTATGTCGAACTTGAGAATCTAGTTGACCGTTTTGGAACGACGGTAATGTTTGTTACTCACGACGTCCAAGAAGCCCTGTTGCTTTCAGATACCGTCTTAGTTCTTGGCAATACCGGACATGTGAAGGCCCATTTTCACATCGAAACGAATCGCTCTATCAGTGACCGAGTGAGGAATATTAGCGGATATATGAGTGAAGTGTATTCCAAATATATGCTGCCGATTCAGGATGCGATTATGAATGGAAACGGTGTTGGATCGCATGAAAGCCTTCAAAAGTCCAATAGTTCACTTCGGGTTTCAAAGGAAGCGTTACACCAATGAAGAGAGGGTTATATTACATCGTTTTCGCCCTGGCGTTGGTGGCACTGTGGCAGTACTTCGGTAGCACCAATCAGACTGTAAGGCTGCTGGTTTCATCACCTTCATTGGTGACGAGCTATTTTGTTGAGAATCTTGGAGATTTGCTGCGCGCTACGTGGATGACCATGCTCGAGGCAATCGTAGGCTTACTCATTGCAACTTTTTTTAGCTTCGCCGTAATGATCCTTTGTTTTTATCGCCCGAGATTAATGGACTATGTACTGCCATTGATGGTGACCTCCCAGGTCATTCCACTAATTGTCTTGGCTCCATTTTTTATTATTCTGCTCGGAATCGGCCTTAGTTCAAAGATTGCGATGGCTGCATTGATGTGTTTCTTCCCGATTTTCGTTAATTTCGCTCACGGCTTCAAAAGTATCTCGACGAATGTTCACGAGTTATTACACATTTATAACGCATCTCGCTTCTTCAGGATAGTAAATGTTTACTTTCCCTTATCGTTTGACAGTATTGTTGCTGGCCTCAAGATCAGCGCAACCTTGGCTGTGATAGGCGCGATTGTTGCTGAATTTAACGGCGCAGAAATTGGGCTTGGCAAAAATCTATATTTATCGGCCAAGCGCTTGGAGCCGGAGATGATGATTAGCTCATTAGTTCTTTCGACCTTGATTGGCTTTCTTCTCTTTGGAGTGATTCGACTATTAGAGAACAAAAAGAGGATATGATTATGAAACTCAGATACATCTTTGGTCTATTCTTGTTAGCAATATTGACGGGTTGTGGACCACAACCGCAACCAAATCAGACAGAAATTCCTTCTGTAAGTTTTCGTGAAGAATGGTTCCCGAGCGCTTGCTTCGCAGGCGACATGATGGCGGCAAATAAGACTGGGAAGGCGAACAAGATTGATATTAAAGTCGAAGCAGGAGCTGAAGACATCGACCCGGTCAAACTTGTTATCGCCGGAACAAATGATTTTGGTGTAGCGGGGGCTGACAGGGTTATAACCGCTAACAGCAAGGGAGCGGATTTGGTAATCATCGGGGTTGTGAATTACAAATCCCCGACAGTTTTCATTTCCCTAAAAGAAAAAGTAATCAAGACGCCGAAAGACTTTGAAGGGAAGAAAGTGGGCGTAATGACTGGAAACAATACTGAGTATGTTTATCGATCCCTCATTGAAAAGGCCAAGGTCGACAAGTCCAAGATCAAGGAGGTCGAAGCTCCGTTCGATGTAGCCACTTTTGTTTCGAAAACATATGACGTTCGTCCAGCATTCGTTTATGACGAACCTGTGTCGCTTGATTTGCAAGGAATTGAATATGACACGATTCGACCGGAAGACTATGGAGTAAATTTTGTTGGACCTGTAATTTTTACTAAAAGAGAATTTGCTGAGAAGAATCGTGAGACAGTTCAGAGGTTTGTGAATGCTCTTGCTGAGGGATGGGCGGATGCTTTATCGAACCCTGACGAGGCAATCATCTTCTTGAAGCAGTTCGATTCTAATATCGACGTGAATCGCGAAACCAAGTCCCTTATCAAGGGCAAGGAATATTTCGCCGGAGAAGATGGTAAGCCATTATTTTTGAGCGATAAGCGCTGGCAGTTATTTCTCGATGAGTTGGTTGCTCTAAAATTGATCACGGAAGACGAACGCAACCGCAAAGTGTTTGATAATTCATTCTTGCTATCACACTACAAGCTGGAGAAATAGATGCTCGAACAGCTCAAAGACAAGTTGGCATTTAAGAAACGAAATAGAAGAAGTTGGGAGCGTAACACAGAATTTTGGTTACACTCCCCGCTTCGTCATTTCGTTGATACAGAAGAGTTTCTTAGACGCCAACTGCCTGATCTCTTTGAAGACGTCAAGACGCCTAACCCGGTTGTTGTCGATATGGGAACGGGCAGCGGATGGGCATTGTCACTATTGCGGGATCTGGGCATCCACTGCCATTTTATTGGGCTAGATTTTAACCCACTATTTATTGATCATCTAACATCAGAATTTAGTGACGACAAGGATGCCGAGTTTCTTCAGTTCGATTTGGAGGAGACTCTACCCGAGAACTTGAAAGGAGTCGCAGATGTGGTTTTCAATTTTTTCAATTTTTTCGAAATTGCGAATATTGAAAGTGCGTTTAAGAACGCGTCACTAATGCTAAAGCCTGGTGGAAAATTAGTAATGATGACGATTGATTCTTATTATTTGATGTTCGCACTGGTTGAATCTCTTGAAGAATTGAAGGAACTGATGACGGTATACCAAGACCGTAAAATCGAAGGGAGAGTGCCTTTCTTTTTTCAGAAAATCGATCTTGGAGACAAGGAATCTGAGGAATACGAATATGCGAGCGTTCTATACTCTTTTGCCGATTATTTCAAGCAATCCCAGATAAACGAGATGACGCTTTGTGATTATGAGGAAATTGTAAAAACTGCAAAGTTTATTCCTAAGGTCTATCAGTACTTCGTTTTTGAAAACATGAAGCTTTAACAATTCGCGAGCAATGCCGGACCTAAAAAAACTTGATCATGAGTTCTCTATAAAGAGAGCCCTGGAGCGCTTCATTTTTCGCGTGGAGACCGAGCTCTGCCCGCTTGGCCAAACTGTTGCGACTCTGACTCCAGAAATTCAAGCACGCAACACTAGGTCGCCGGTCACGTCAGTAATATCCTGTCAACTAGTTGTTTATCACACCGCAGCCAACACCGGGCTATATAGTGTTTACAATTTCTGTCACGATTTGGACAAGTATTCGAGTAGACACGATTACTACTTTGATCAGGAGGGAGGGAAATCGATCGTGTCTATTTACTCAACTTGGCGAGCCAACGCGGAACTCGGATTTTGGAAATCCAATCCGAATCCGTCTGAGATTCCAGATGAACTCATTCTAGAGCATAGCACTAACATAGTTCCGGCTGCCTATACACAGTTTACAGATGAAAACGAGTGCGAAAATGAATGGGATCGTTGGTGTGCTTTGATGTTTCAGATATATCCATTCAGCCGTGGGGTATTCACCGATAATTTTCCAATTCAACTTGAGTCCCAAAACTTTTTGCATAATGCATTGTTTTTGAGTCTAAATCATGACTTGGATACAAAGCAGCAAAAGATAATTTCAAAGTTATCGAAGAGCGTGCTTATTGACGTTGCTCGTCAAAGCTTGATTCCAGCCATGTTTAGGAGTTTGCAGTCCCAAGCAACAAGGGCCGCTATTTCTCAAGTTATGGCAAGGAACCTGAGCCATAATATTGGTTCACACGTGATGAACCATTTGACGAAGGTCAACGATATCTATGAGTTGGTAAAATTCAGCGCTGCTATTAAAGGGAGTGCCGGGACATTTCGAGACGAAAAGAAAAGCAATGGTGAGAAAGTTGATAGAAGTGAGTACTATGGCAATCTGTTCGCCTACTATTCTCCCAGTGCATATATTCCTAAGACCTTAAGCCCTGAAAGCTCAGACTATAACTCCTTTAACTTGATAGCGAGATTCAATGCCTACTTAAAGCATCGAATGGGCTATTTAGGTGACGTTACGTTTGGGACTCCCATGATGCAGACAACAAAGACAATAGGTGACATGTATCGCGATTTCGAACGAAATCTCGTTCTACTCGATAGCATTTCCGGGCTTGGAGCGAACTTTAAGTACGCGGTCAATTTTACTTATCGAAATACCCCGATTTGTAAACTGGAGGAGGATAAAATCGCAGGAAACGCTACAGATCTTAAGATTGCCGTTCCAAATGACTTATTGGGCTGCCAGGCGTTCTACAACATTATTGAGAATGTAATCAGGAACACAGCCAAATATTCAAATTTGGCTGAGGAACGTCCCGTCAATTTTACAGTGGATTTTAACGAAGCGACCGTTTGTGACGGTTATAGTTCAGAGATTGACGATCCAGATACCCTTTATAGTGTTGAGATATATGACGACATCGATCTCAGAACCGAAAGTGAATTTAGCGATGCTGATTATAAAGAGTATAAAGACGGCGGAGGAACTAAAGAGAAGTCAGAGATGACCTTTGCTGACATTCTTGCTTTTGGACAGAATCGGCTGATTAACAACAGTGTTTTAGATCAGAACATGCAGCTCAGAACAAAGGGGCTGGGGCTGCTGGAGATGGAAGCTTCCGCTGCTTATTTGAGGCGCCTGCCGGATATTACCGATATTGAAAGCGATTCGTACAAGGTTCTGTACAACGATCATCACTTTACGACTTCGCGGGAGGTCGATCAAGATGGTAAGCATACAGATGTTACTCGTCTCAATATCCTCAAGGCCTTTGTCAAAGACGACGGAAACAAAGAATATCTCGGTTACCGTTTCTTTGTTTTGAAACCGCGAGTTGCAGTAGTGATTTCGAACGAGGTGATTGAGTCCGCTTCGGATCTAAAGAAACACGGTATTCTCATCCTGAACACGACGCAATTCAAAGAGCGCTTGACTAAGTCGCCATTGAATCATGAATTTCTGGTTTGCGACAAGGAACTTGAGGACAATTGCGAATTGTTGGGTTTGTTTAAAGAGCATGAGACGTCCCTTCCGATGAGGAAGATTCGCGTAAATGTATCTGACTGGATTGGAACAAACTCAGAGATTGAGACGCTAATAATTGATCTATGGAATAGCTGGTTTGACGAAATAAGGTGCAGAAAATCTGAGGTGGTCTCACTAGGGAACGTGAAATTCCATTCTGATGATAACCCGATCACTAACCGAGACAATCAATGTAAATTTGTCATTCAGTTTCTTAACCATGCTACTGAATTCTCGAAGACGAAATTCGACTCTTTTAAGACTAACCCGAACTATTATCTGGAGCCTCTTTCGAGTTTTGGTCAGGAAAAGCTTCCTAACTACGAAGTCAATCATATTCGAGATTACCCTAGGCATATTGACGATGATATTGAAACTAAGATCAGATTGTTTGAGGCGGCGACGACCCCAATTATTGTTATCGATGAGCGTATACAGAACTACGCAAAGGAATCTTCTGAAGGAGCAAGGAACCGCGAAATCTTTGAATCGATTGGAGTCTCTGTCCCGGCAGACAAAGAGTCTGATCCAAAGTTCGGATTTGATTTAGACAGTAGCGATTATAAAGGCATAAAGGAAAAAATCGAGAAGTTCTTAGAAGAACATCTGCCTAGCGATAACACTCCTGAGGAATTAAAGCCTTTCTTGCTACTTCATTATGGAGTTATCGAGAGATCCTACAAAGAAGTGAGTGGCAATTGGGTGGAGCAGGTGAACACTAAGCTCGAAGAATGGGGAAAGAGATCAAAAATTGTTATAACTTCCGGTAGAGGTAAACCAAAGGAACTACCCAGCAGTGTCAGATTTGTTCATCTTTCGCCAATATTAAATGTCTTTACTGAAATTAGATCCAAATATCTGATGACTAACTTACTCTATTCCGCTCGGAGGGCATCATGAGCATTTTATTAGTATTTACACATCCCACGTCTATTAACGGCATGAGACACGCGATAGGGAATCGAGAGGACGTCTTGAATCTCAACAATGAACCCATACTCTGGTATGACGAGAACGCATGTCAATTCCAGCCACATAGGGCGGAAATGACTGAAGGCCTGTTCTTCGTCTGCGACGCCACAGCCGAACAAGGGCTTAATCAATATCTACCCAAAGATCGTTCTGAACTGTTCGTGCTGAAACATCAAAGTCCTAGTTACAACATCGATGGAGCCAAGGTTGAGGTTGGACATCACATAACAGGTGATCGATTCTATCAGCCGGTTTTTGATTTTCTAATTGACGATCAGCCAGAAAAGTTTTCAAGAATATTGGAAGCTGTATTTCCTGCAATCCTTCCAATTAAACTTCAATTACTCCATAAGTGTCTGATGCCAGGAAATGCTCCGAGACATCTACCGGAAGCTCTCGATGAGCAGTATTCGGATCTGTATGAACAATTCTGGGAAGCGGCCGGAGGTGGACTTGATGACAAACAGTTGACCGAGTCAGATCCGTTTAATCCAGCATATATTGCAGCGTTAGCCAACCTGCGGGATGAGTTGTTAGCGTAAGGCTAATGGAATTTAGAAGAAGACACCAATGAAAGCAGTTTTTATTGATTCAAATACAGATTTTATTAACGCAGTTGCGGAAAATTTAGGACTGCCGGAAGGGAATACGACTACTTTGTCGAAAGACGTTGCGGCCGCAAAAGATGTTCGGACTCTGGCAGAATCAATTGTTATTGGATACAAAGATGCTATTTCGTCGCAAGCGTACTCGGAGTTGCTGTTTTTTATCAATTTAGACCTTGTATTGAATGAGTCATACAAACCGTTTCTTGGCGTTGAGCTATTAACGTGGTTGAGGATCAAGGGGATCATGAGCCACTGCGTGCTGTATTCGTTTTGTGACGCAAGCACGATCGCAGGAAAAGACCGGCAAAACCTTATACTCTTTTCTAAAGGAACGACTTTAATTCAACTTCCCTATGATTTTTCGCAATTGAAGTCAAAGATCGTAAATCTTTCTACAGAGATAGCGAACAACAACAATCTTGAATCCTATCTAAAAGCTTCTTTCAACCTCGGAGCCTTCCGTCATCGCGAAGCAAACTGGTGGGGTATGAAGCAAACCTTGGATGTACATGCCCTAACCGACATGAAAAGCATTGATGATGCATTGCCCACACCAAATTACGACAGAACATCAGTTAGTAAGGAACTTAAATCCCTGAACAATGCGGTTGCTGCTTATCTGCACCGCCTCGACACAAAACATTTTTGGAAATACCGTCAGGAATGTGCATTACGACTGAAGGATACGAGGACGAAACGAGATCAGGCAAAAGGTCATGCTGATGCAAAAAATGGAGAAGCTGAACGGATTAAGGCTGAGAGTACACAAGCAATAGAGGCGTTTCAAGCAGAACTGGATCTTTTGACCGCTGAACTCACTAACCCTCCTGACAAAAGCTCAGATGTCTATACACTTCAGGCCCGACAAGTTCGTGTGTCTGAGATTCAAGAGAAAATAGGAACTCTACGAGAATTGATTGAGGTTGCGAATTCAGAAGCGAGATCAGCAAGTCTAGATGCGGATCAATTAAACAAATCTGTTAAGGATATGGAGGAATCCTTCTGGAATGTTGAACGAGAAAGCCTTGGGATTGAGGCTAGGCAACCGAACAAATGCAACATCGTATTGATCGACGACCAGGCCAAGAGCGGATGGAAGTGTGTTTTTGGCGAGGTGTTACGCCCAAGACATATTGTTGATGTTTTCGACGGGTTGGTCATCGACCGTAATGCTGAGGATGATGAAAAAGTCGAGAAAGTGTTCAATGCATCCGTTTCAAGCATTGATCGCTTGCTAAATGGGTCGGTGCCATTGCTCGTATTTCTTGACCTTAGGTTGTTTGATGAAGTGGGCAGAGTTGCCCCCTCCAAACTTACCGGGCTTCAACTTCTTAAACGCTTACGCAAGAAATATCCGGCTCTGCATATCATGGTCATATCTGCATCCAATAAGCGAGAAGTATTTGAGGAAGTGATTCGTAGCGGTGCTGATGCGTATTGGGAGAAAGAAGGATTAGACCAACACTTTGACTTTACCAGTTCGGTGGATAGTTATAATCGACTAATTCTCCTGGTCAACCGTCTTTCGGGACAAGAATACAAACAGTTGCGTGAATTTACTCAGTTTGCGTCCGGACTTAGACAGGTTGCTTATGAACACCCAAATGTATGGTGGATACACTCAACTGATGATTTGGCAGAGACGCTACTCGATGCAGCTAATATGTATAGGGCTTTTCTGCACAGTTCTCATTTGCGGTATGGGGCAAACGTGGGTAGTGATGCTTTTGTGTTGTCCGGCCTGATTAATAAAGTGTGCGGAGTATATGAGAACGTGCATCCGGACTACGACTACGAAGCAGAGACATGGGGAAACTTCTTAAATCGGAAACACGATTATTATGCAAAGAAGCTGAAAAGGGCTCGCGATGAATTTTCCCACGCTGGGTATCGTGTGAATGGGTACTCACCTACCGCCACCTTTTCACAGGCAATTAGAACTGTCGAGGAGTACTTGTCCATGGCCGATAATCGTCCCGTTCATACACCGCCTGATGTACTTTCTACATGAGAGATGAGAGTAACAATTTTGGCATTCACGCTGATTGGCTAAGATCAGTAGAACTTTCTGCGTCAATTTGTTGGGAATTTGGGGGGCTCGATCGATCACAGCGTGACCAAATAGTTTTTGTGAATGGGGACGATGAGGAAAATTATCAACAAATTGTTGCCGCCAGACTGAACGGTGTCCGAAATCCCATTCTAATAATCTCATTCCAGGACCTTAGCTGCTTGAACAAGAAGCATCCGATACTAGGCTCTAGCGGTGTTTTTTTTCTCCGGTTGCCAGTAGATCGATCAGATTTAGAGACAGCCCTTAGCTCCTGCTCTAAAGGTGCTATTTCTGAAGAAGAACTTGCGACCACTCAACGATGGTTCTGCTTTTCAGAAGAGTGGAGAGCGTATTCACACTCATTGGGAAATCTTCTGAAGGATTGGCCTGAATCATCCAACCAGATTCAAGAGATAGTCAGCAAGTGGTCGGAGAGTATTCTCAGATTTGCGAAGGATCAGATCGAAAATCTTGAAGCATTCAAACAGACCATCAATTGTCCATCCGAACCGTTTGATCTGAAAGAGAGTCGAAGGCGTCTCGAAGTCCTAGACGTTGGTCTTCGTCTAAAAGAAAAGCCGGTGAGAAGCTCCATCGGAAGGGTTTATCCTAAACGGCCGCCCAAGGGGTATTCCAAATTGCTCATTGCGGACGATAACCTGCAGATGTTTCTCCCAGCCATGCTGGAGCGTAAATATCGCTACGACGTTATTCGTCCACAAGCAATGAAATTAGGCCAGGCCAAACAACTACTTGATGAACGTGACCCGAGAGTTGTTCTTGCCGATCTGTACTTTAAGAAATCCGAGAGAGCAACGGAAACTCCTGAGAAGGCAGTTGGCGAGGAGTTTATCAAATATGCAATGCGGGATCCAAACAGATTGGTACTGGTTACATCTAAAGCGAGCGTAACTGAGGTGCTTGCTGGAAGCTTTAATTGTTCCGGAGCGGAGCAGGCGACAAACCCTGAATTTGTACATCAGGCAATTTGGGCCGCTGCAGAATCTAAGGGGGTTACTGATGCTGAGCTCATAGATGGAAACGCATGGACCCCTCAAGCTGAGTATCTTGACCAACTTTCATTGTTCGGGGAGCAGCTACCCGACTTAAAGGAGCAATGGAGATTATTCCCCAAACTGATAACTGAAGCTCTTAATTTGACCAGACTCTTGGAAGTGCGGACTACCGGTCCAGAAAAGGAACTCGTAACAGAGCTCGGCAACCTATTATCTTCATTTGGCGGACAGAATGACTTCTCATTGCGACAAATCAAGGAACTTTTCCAGACCACAAATGAGATACACCGAAAGGCAAGACTTTCTGATACTGAGGTAAACAACAATATTCGCAATATTCTGCACGGAAAGATCGAGCAGTTTTCGAGTGAAATGAATGCTGCTGACTTCTTGATCTCCTCACTTAAAGAACTTGTTGAAATGATGGATGTTCTCGGACAGAGGAGTGAGATCACCTCCAGACTAGATTCTGTGCTCGATGCCTATTCTATTGATGTGCCAATGATTCCATTTCTTAGTGGCCTTGACACGATCATCCAGAACGAATCTTCGGGGATTTCGGACATACGCAGGAAAAAAGCACGGGATGGCCATGGAAAAACGCCTGAGAAAATCAAGGTTATTGTCGCCGAAGATACTGAGTATTGGTCCAATCAAGTTCGTCGGATAATAAGCGAATTATCGGAGGTTTACGCGGGTGAATGTGAATTTGAGCTTCACGTCACCGATAATGCCGCTGAGGCCTATGCCCTAGCAGAACCCAAAAGCCAAACCTCTGCTATGAATGAAACCACGGGTGGGGTCAGGACAATCGCCGTTTTGGACATCTGTCTGCCACGCGATCCCGAACACGCAGATGCGATTCGATCGGCGAGCAATGGTGACGCTACGTCATTTGAATCTCCTTCATCAGAGTTTGGGCTTGATTTAATTCGAAAGCTAACTGAGTTCGAATTCAACATTCCTACCATTGTCTTTAGCACGATCGATAACATCGAGGATCGCAAGAAGGTCTGCGGCTGGGGCGTACCTACCTCCAATTTTATTTCAAAAGGGCCAGGAGCGACGAGTTTTCTAGAACGTGCCTTGGTGCGATACATTGAAAAAAGTCAACGATACATCATTACACGACGGATTGTTGGAGATAAGGAAAGCTTTTTCATCAATAACAAGGAGATAGAACTTTCCGGGGCTTTATGCGAATTATTTTCAGCTCTTTATGATCTTGCCCAGATTGAGGACAAGGTTACCGTCGATGCTCTTGTTAATAAACTCAATCTTGGTCGTCAAGGAGATCCCAAGAGCAGCGTCAAAAAGAATATTCATAATATTCGAAAAAAGATTTTTGAGACCTCTCAGAAATATCGGTTTTATGTTGATGCACATCAGGTTATCAAGACTGTTTCGGCTTCAGATGGGTTTGCTTATCAGGTCACGGCACAAATTCCTACTTACAAAGAAGAAACATATGACACATGGGAAGAAGATTTAGATGAGGTAAATCAAAAGAACCGACTACTTGTGATCGGATCCGAAAACACGTTTAGCGAAATAGGCGATGCTCTTGCCCGCGGCGGGTACAATGTGGCTTATAGCTCGCACTTTGACACGGATCTGATCGCGGCATTTGAGCCGCATGTGTCGGTGATCGATAGAACAGCTTTCAAAGGCGAAGGAAGTAGTTGGGCTATTCTGCAGACGATCTTAAATAGCTTAGAAACTGGCGTTATTTTTGTTTTAGAAGAAGAAGATCCCATATTTGTGAATTCTGTCTTACAGTTAGGAATCCCCTTGGATAATATTTTGTTGCGACAGTCTAAAGAGTTTGTAAGCCGCTTGATTCGGTCATTGGAAACTGAACGGTTAAGAGTTTTCGTCGGTGATTCGCCAATTCCTCCGTCAGATACTGTATTTCCAATAGTCGAGATTATGGATGGTACAGATTTCGAACAGAACTTGCTGAACCTGTCGATCGGCGAAGTAGCATATTCAATTAAGCCAAGAAAGAAAAGCTACCTTGCTGCAATCCTAACTCGATTAGTTCAGAGTCCTGGCATGACGATTGGTTGGGATGCAATCAGCGATCACATTGCTCATCCGGTTACCGAAGACGATAGGAAAAATTGGACAAAAAGGCTAAGAGAAATATTGGTTGATGAGTGGCAAATAAATGATGCAATGGTAGTTCTCGAAAGTTCCGCTGATGGTCTGCGGTTGAATATTCGGGTTCTCGATCTTCGCACGACGAAGCCTTAAAAGTTCATATCCTCCATTTTCTGAAATCCGCCTGCCTTCTCGGCAGGCTTTCTTATTTTTAAAAGGCCGAACGTCTAACGCCTTACGCTCTGAACTAATTAAGGAACAATACTATGCCGCTGACTCCAATGAATGTTTGTTTGCGCAAACTGACACCGATCAGCGGATGCCAAATGATTTACTTGTTTTCAATGATGACAAAGAAGGTGATGCGGTTTGAACGGTGGAGCATGGTAGCCGAAACAGGCGGGTGGCTCCCGCCAATATTACAAACTGACACCTATGTGCCAATGCCAAGTGGTTTACTTATTTCCACGATGACAAAGGAGGTGAACGATATGGGCTACTAAACACTAGCGGGGCGGGCGACCGCCCCACTTTCAAGACTTCGCTGTCGCGGCCACGGGCTGCTTGACGGCTGCCAAAACGGGGCCAGGTGTGTTCCGGAAACGGCAGCCGTGTATTTGGACTCAGAACGTAAGACACATACTCAAGGACATTATGAACACATTTCTAAATAACCTGGCCGCCAACGTTTGGAACTTGCTGCGCGAGGCATTCTCGAAGGGCGGCTTTAATCCAAACAAGGCGTCCGGTATGGGTTCTTGGGTTGAATCAGAAATGCCTGCCAGCGCACCTTCGTTACCGCCGATGAGTTCGTTTGACAGGTCACTGCCCTTTCACCTGAGAATGGACGCGCTCGATCGCGAGCTTGAAGAATTTGATCGAGTGCTTCCGCACGCCGGTTTTAACGGAGTTGTCGATATCTCAGATTCGAATTTCCAAGCCTAAGGCCAAAAAAATGACAAACATCAGGACAAAACGTATGGATCGCACGAAAACAATATTCTTCAGACTCGGAGGAGCGGATTATAACGTAATTAGAGCGTGCAGTTCACGAACCGCTACGAAATATGGTGTATTTGCTATCGCATTGTGTGTCTCCGTAGCACTAGCATTCGTTGGCGGCGCGGACATTGCCCATCAGTATATTCCGGTCGAAACTCCTCTTTCTACTCATATAGCTATTTGTGTCGGGGTTGGCCTTGCTTGGTCGGCCCTTATTTTCACCTACGATTTCGGCATTCTTAATATCGGTAATTTGGGACGTCTTGGCTCAGCTCTGCGGGTCGTTTCCGGAATTGCCGCCGTGTTTCTGACAATCACAGCGTTGAATATTCTAATGGCTCAGAAAAAGGTAGACAACAGGATCAACGCTGATAAAGCTGCAGCACTCAAAGGTGTGGATGAAGCGTATCTTTCCGAAAGAGCGGCCAGATTTAAATTAGTAAATGAGAAGAAAGAACGTGCCGAAAAGTACAACAATGAAGTTGTAATGGCGGAGGCTAACCGCGTATATCCTGGCCCAAGATATCAGGAGAAAAAAGCTGCGTATGACGCATTGATAACCAATGTGAATGCCGAATTGAAACAGTTAAATGATCAGGAGGTTCCTTACCTTACCGCATATCAATCTGAGAGAAAGGAAATTGTCAGCCGAGGGTCTGGTGACTACATGATGAAAGCCGAAACTTTGTTCAAAGTTATCTATGACGGCGGTGTTGTTTCAATCATGACGGCTCTCGCATTGTATGTTGTCTTTGCGGCTTTCGAAATGGGAGTTCTTGCCATAAAAGCAACGACTTCTCCAGACGATGAGTATCATCAAAAAGAAGATCAATACAATCAGAGGATGGAGGCGGTTCGCCTGGAAGCCGCGAATGCGGACGCAGAATTAAAACGGGAACAAAAACGGCTTGATGATCAGAAACGCAGAAGTGATCTTAGGGCCGATAAGGATATCGCGGATATGCGGGATTCCGATGACAAAATCATTCAAGAAAGAAGGTTGCGCGGAAGGATACAGGTCTTGAGGAGCAAAGGCTACCTTGCCAACGCAGACGCGCTTGAAGCTGATTTGCAGCACCTGACGACAGGCCGAGGTGCAGTTTAGAAGATCATATGTTGAAATACATCCTCTTAATAGCTCTTTCATTCTTCTGTTGTGCCTATGCCGCATCCAGCATAAGGGAGATTGTATTCAACGACCCTACGCCTTTTTCAATCAAGTGTATCGGCGTTGCACTTGATCCCGCCAAAACCTTCGAGATCAGAAATTCAAAAACAAAATCTGAGGACACTCTGCAAATCGATTATCCCCAGGGCAAAGGGCTCCTCCCCAACAACCTTGGAACCATCAGCTATGACGAAAAAGCTGAAGGATATGCACTGACGGTTGGCAATGAGGTGACAAATAAAAAGGAAGCTAGCGTCAACCCCTTCTTTGCCTTTGCGAGAACTGCCAGTAAAGATTGGTTTGGCTTTGGAAGTTACTCCTTTTTTAACGCGGGGGATAAGGTTGTTGATGATTTGCGTGGAGACGGAATAATCTTCAATTCACCTGCCGGGGACAGAAACTCGAGAGTTGCCATCAAGACTATCGGCTATCAGGACAAGACGTTCCTTTCTGCTAAAACCGAAGGTATCGGTATCAGTTATCCGCTGGAAGCGGGCAAAGTCAATAAGTTCCTGGTGTTATGCAACCGGGATGTCTCATTGGTAGCCGCAAAGATTTTTAAGTTTGAGACTACGACGTATAAGCAATGTAGTTTCACAATCGAAGCGACGCCTCAACAATCGTTTGACCTTACTTACACGGTCTATGATGAGTACGGACACAGTGTCGCTAAAGGAAGCGAGAATCAGCTACGATTTGTTACGGGCGATTTTCTTTTTGAGTTTAGCCCTTCCAATAGCCACTGGAACCTACTGCCACTATTTCTGGGCATCTTAGTGTTAGCCGGATTTCAGATCTATATTCTGAGACATTACAAGGTGAACGGTACTCCCACAATACAGGCCGTTTTGGCCGTCCGATGTTTGTTCAATTGCCTTGCCTTCTTGTCGGTTCCACTGTTCTTGACAATATCAAACTCGGATGCGAGCCGGTCTTGGTATTGGTTTGTCTTATTCTTGCTAAATTTGACGTATTTTTCACATATTTTCCACAATCCTATTCGCAATTCGCTCTTTGGTTGGCAACTGAAAAACTTCTTTGGAAATCATTTCGTCAAAATAGCTATTTGTTTGGCCTTGGTAGTTTTGCCATTTACCCTTCCCCACTTCACGTCAAATGAAAGGCTCGGTCCGATTCCGATGCTACACATAGTAAAAGTAGCAATTCTGGTTGGAATGTACGCCATTTACGATCTCTTAGCAGCCAAGTCTTTACGATATGCCGTTATTGTGATTTATGCCGCGATTTTGTCCTACTTCTCCGGAGACTTTGGAAGCATTATTTACTGTTCGTCCGCATTTGCTTTAATTGCCTGCTTTTCTGGCCAGGCTAGGAAATGGAGAACCGGAATTGCCGTATTCGTGGTGTTGGGAGTGGCTAGTGCGATAGGGGTTTTCTATTTTACCGGCGGAGCGGTTGCCGGAGGAAAAGGGTACAGAATCTATGCCCAGTATTTCCAGCCTGACAGTGATTACCTCGAACTCGCGAAAGAAGCTGATCGAGAAACCTACGCGCATCTGAATTTTATCCAAAAAGAGCTTATCGATGGCAAAATTCCCGAGATGCGAAATGTCGTTGTGCCGGCGCCGATGAGATCCACGGCATTTAGCGATTATGCCTTATTCTGGTCTTTGGTTTACGGCAAACTCTGGTTCGCAGGACTATTTATTTTGACCATCGGTTTCTTGCTCTATCAGCTCTCATTCTTACTGACCTTAACCATTCGGCCGATTAACATTGGAAACGGAATGGCATATCTTCTCCCAGCGACTCGGGAATCCGAATTCATACAGTTCCTTCTGGCTCTAACAATAGTCACGCTGGGATATCCAGTGCTTTCAAATCTTTTGATCGCACCGCTTACAGGACAGAGTCTGCCTTGTATTTCGATTTCAAATGTCGAGCCTATATTTCTTGCCTTACTTATTATTGCTCTCTCGTTCATATTCATGGACCAGAAATACCAGCAACCGACCGATCCGCGGATTACCGAAAGTTACCAGGGGGTTCTTAGTTCACTCAAGAAAGGTGGGATTCTTATTCTGGCTGTTTTTGTCGCGTTAGTTTTTATGAGATCGAGTTTTCTACAGACAGTGCCAGGTGTCTATCGTTGGACGAAGACAACAAAGGAAAGTGAGAAGGACGCGGGCGACAATCTCAATAATTTGAATGCGTCAGACAGAAACTCGCTGATCGTTGCCGCAACCAAATTAATCGCAACTGATGAGCGTATGGCAGTCAGCGCCCAGAAAAGGCCCCTGCTACGGGATATCTCAAGCCTTTACTACGTAAAGGTTCCTTATTCACGGATCAGGATCGAAAACACCAAATTTGAGCTGATCGGAGAACGACTGCTTAGGCGAATGGACGCGGCATCGTATTTTACAGTTCGCTCCAGACAAATCAGCGGCGAGCGATCACCATTTGGGCGAGTAATGGGGGTGGATCAAATCGTCAACGGAGACTCGAAAATTGTCTATACAAATGACTACTATTCTTCAATCCCAAAATCAGCTAAGACAATCAACGCCGATCTGACGGCTGAGCTTGCGAAAGCACTCGAAGAACATTTAAAAAAGATCGGGGTAACGACAAACAAAGGTGCGATCGTGATCGTGAATAATAAGAATGGAGGCATTGTTGCGAACAGCACATATCCATTGTTGGGCGACACGAATTCGAATGAAATACACTACCTGATCGGCAGTCTCAAGAAGCCTATCCTTGCCTACGCCGCCCTCGCGGTCGATTCGGCGTACAAAAACCGGCCCTATCGTAATGTCACATTCGATAGCTTTATTCAGCAGTCAGATGATCTCTATGCTGCAAACCTGTTGAAGGATGTTATGCAGCATTATCCTAAAGAATTCGGTAGTGTTCTTGACAATGACTTGGCGTTGCCCCTTGTGTCTCTGACCGATGATGCTTACTTTGATAAGTTGCCTGCAAAGGCTGCATATTCACGACCGCTTGATAGAAACAATGAGATCTTCAGATTGAGCATTGGGCAGGAGAAGCCGTATAGATTCATCGATGTCATTCAATGGTATGCCCGCATCGCTTCCGGAAAGAAAATTGAGTTGAACTATGAGGGAAATGAAAAAAGCTATGATGAGGTTTCAATTGATAAGAATGAGCTTGAAAGACTGAGGTCCGCGATGAGCAGTGTCCTTTCAGGTACGGCCGGTGTGGTTGGTGACGCCCTTGAAAAGAATGGATTCGAGAAGGCAAATTTCACAGCTAAGACCGGTACTGCCGAACACTCATCCGGCAAGTACAATTCAAGCAGCTCATTTGTTATTGCAAGCAGCGATTTTACAATTGGGATGATGATCAATGGTAATATTCCTGCGAACAGCAAGGGTCTTGCCGCCAAAGACCTTATGGTTACCCTAATTCCGTTGCTTCAGAAGTATCGAATCTTGAACTAATCGATTATCCTAGCCTATGACCAATAAAGACGGTAAAAGCATGGCCCGTTCCGTCGTGGACGAGGATAAAGATCGGGGAGATTTCCAGCATGTAGACGATAAGCCAGGGTATTCTGTGTTTCTGACCAACAGAAATCACAAAGTTAGCCCACGAACTCGACGAAGGTTCAATAAGCAGATTAGAGACTTGCGCGATACGTTTTTCCTCAATAGAGATTTATTCGACCGTCGGTGGGACAGGCTCATTCAAGGGTGGCTCCATGAAATTCATCACAGAGCAACCTGCTGGGCAGAAGGAAAGGAGTTTACGGACGAAATCACGAAGGAACAAATAATCGAGCAGGGACAAATGATGGTTTTTGGGGTAATTGAAATTGCTGATTCTGTTTTGGAAGCTTGCGGGCCGGAAATTCAATCCCTGGTTGGAACTAATACAAAGGAGCTGCTAAAAAACGAAAGCATCAGGGCCGTTGCTCGAGTCGTAGACCACCGGCTGAACTTTCCTGTAGATAGACATTATCACCGAAAACGGTAGATCCCGCATTCGAGCAACTAATCAAGCTACCTGTCAATTTCGATGGCAGGTTTTTTTGTTTAGGTGAACATGGGGTCCGGATAACTTCGGCTAATTCTGCACCGCATAATATCGAAGCTTTGGAGGATAGGGTTGCAGCAAAACTGACACTTGTCTTCTGACAGTGCTACGTATGATGGACCTGTAAAGCAGTGAGTGACGAAGAACTGAAGTTGAAAACGCTTACTTCGCTGTCGCGATCTTTTAGAGAGATTGCTTGACGGCTGCCACGACGGAAGACGTGCATCTTCCGCCCTGGGGAGTACAGGAATTAGAAAGGACAACAAACATATGAGCAAAGACATGATAAAGATTAGCATGCTTGCGATTGCCGGCGGGATATTTACCGTGCTTGTATGCAAAGTCCATGCTTATTTTCTCGTCACACCGATCATGGGTATTTTGGTTGGTCAGGCAGCCCACACACTTGGAGCGCATAAGAAGACGGTGAACCGCCTGATCGTCATGATCATTCTGATATTCCTGGTTGTGCTGCCATACGTTGAGAGTCACCCCGAGACATTGGACAAAATGAAGGCCGGTTTTGACCGAGGCTTTAACCAAATGATGAAAGCCATAGAACGAATCCAGCAGACATCCGCTGCCAAAACGGCAGATGCGGCATCCGGTCGAGCAAGAAATAAGTAGCTATCGGAAAATATCAAACGGTTTTTAGAATGAACAGATCACTTTTTCAAAAAGTCTGGGACACACCTTGGAATCCGAATAAGTTATACGGTTCCGGCTCTTGGGGTTTCGAGGGCAGGAAGAATCCTGCTTCCTCAAATCTGCGACATCAGTATAGGTTTGGCAAGTACGTAATGCGGCTTACGCTCGCGACCATTTTTATGGCAGCTGTTATTCTCGGTGCTTATCATCTTGACCTTGTTCAATGGGTTGATAGCCAAATGGAGAGTTTTACTTCGTTTGCGCAGGGGTTACCAAAAAAAGAAGGCAATTTCACCAAAAAGAGCAACAACTCCAAAAAGAAGAACAAGGAAAAGAGGAACAGAACAGTTAAGAGAAAATAATCAAATACGATCATTATGAGCTTCGATTCACCGCAAAATAAGACCTACGATCACTCAAAGTTGGAGTTCCTCAAAGAATTTGGGACCGATCTGACTGCCGAGGCTTCCGAGGGAAAACTCTCTCCGATCGTCGGACGAAAGGAGGTAGTGGACATGATGATCCAGACTCTTTGTCGAAGTACTAAGTCAAACCCTGTGTTGATCGGACCGGCGGGCGTTGGAAAAACTGCACTCGTGGAAGGACTTGCTCTCAAGGTTTATAACAACGATGTACCTGAAACGCTGAGAAACTGTCGCATCTTCTCCGTCTCCGCCTTGTCACTGATTGCAGGAGCATCCTGGTACGGAATGATTGATCACAGAGTCAAAAACCTGCTGGAAGAAGCGAAACGAAAGAACGTCATTGTCTTTATAGATGAAATTCATACACTCATTGATTCCGGCCCGGGAGGCGATACTTCTCGCGATATTTCGCAGCAAATGAAGCCTGCCCTTTCTAAGGGCCAGATTCGACTCATAGGCGCGACAACTGACGAAGAATACCGAAAGTTCATTGCGAAAGATCGAGCATTGGAACGAAGATTTCAACCAATTCCTGTCCCGGAACTTTCGAGCGAGGAAACCCTGACTCTTCTTCGGGAGATCAACAACAGATTTAGTGAAAAGAACGGAATCATCGCGAGTGAAAACATACTCCGCCTCGTTTTGTCGTACAGTGACCGCTTCATTCGAAATCGACGATTTCCCGATAAAGCCATCGACCTTTTTGAACAGTCGGTCGCTTATGCGGAATCCCGAAATATGAAGGTTGTGTCCGCCAATGATGCGAAGACTGTTGTTCAGCGAATGGTAGGAATGCCCGACAACGTAGATGAGGTCCTGAACGATCTATACGACAACCTCATTGGCAAAGGGCTTTTGAGTGAGGAGCAGTCAGCTGAGTTCCGTAATCTTCTGAAAGTCTCTCTGTTCGGCCTGAATCTTCATCCCGAACGACCCAATGCAACTGTACTGATGTTAGGTGCCGGTTCAAGGGCTTCAGAGTATGACCTGCTCCCGTAAAATTACCCCAAGTGGAAAGCAAGAATCAAATAGAATGGAGGAAGGTTCTTGCAATGAGGAAAAAGTATACGGAAGAGCAGATCGTGGGGATCTTGCGAGGGGCGGAGGCGAGCGGGAAAGGCGTTAAGGAATATTGCCGTGAGAAGGGAGTGCACGAGACGACGTTCTACGGGTGGAAGAAGCGGTTTGGGTCGATGGATGTCGAGGAGGTACGGGAGTACCGAACGCTGGTGCAGGAGAACGCACGGTTGAAGCGTCTGCTGGCTGAGCGATCTTGAGATCGACGCGATCAAAGAGGTGCTTAAAAAAGTGGTAGGCGTGTCGGACCGGCGAGAGGCAGTGAGGATAATGATCGGTGCGGGTATGAGCGAGCGGTTCTCGTGTGCTTTGTTGGAACTGGAGCGAAAGAGCTATCGGTACGAGCGGCGAGAGCGAGCACCTGACCCGATCTCAGAGCGGATAAAGGAGTTGGCGCTTGCTTATCCGCGATTCGGGTATCGGCGGATATGGGCGATCTTGCGACGGGCCGGAGAGGTGGTGAACATCAAGCGTGTGCATCGCTGGTGGAAGAAGCTGAAGCTGCGGCTTGCGAGGAAAAGGCCGAAAAGACGGCGTCAGGACGTGCAGATGATCGTTCCAAAGGCCGAGAAGGCGAACCAGGTGTGGACTTACGATTTTGTATTCGATCAGGCAGTTTCGGGGCGAAAGCTGAAGATGCTGACGCTGGTTGATGAATACACGAGGGAATGCCTTGCGGTCGAGGTCGCATCATCGATCACGGCGAGGGCGTGAGACGGGTGCTTGAGCGGGTTTGCCGCGAGAGAGGATGCCCGCAGATGATCCGCTCGGACAACGGCAGCGAATTCATCGCCGGGGCGACCCGCGAATGGCTCTCGGCAAACAACATTCAGCCAATGTTCATCGCACCGGGCAAGCCTTGGCAGAACGGCAAATGCGAGAGCTTTAACGGCAAGCTGCGCGATGAACTGCTGGGCCAAAGGTGGTTCAGTTCGATGTGGGAAGCACGGGTAGTGATCGAAAGCTGACGGAAATTCTATAACACGACGCGCCCGCATTCGGCGCTTGGCTATCTCACCCGCCGAGTTTGCTGCCAGCCTCGCCTCCGGCTCGGCTGCCACCAAACTCGATCACGATCCGACGGCAGTTAGACCAAAAACACTAGCTTTCCACTTGGGGTAAAAACAGGGGGCTGGACAAGTATTTTGCAGAATTGCTGGCCACTACATTGTTCGGAAGCGGCGATAGGTTGATCAAACTGGATGTGTCCGGTATCACAAGCAAAACAGAGTTTGACCAAATGCTGGGGATTGAAAGGATGGCATTCCGACAACAGGATATCGACTCTCCATCGGCAAAAATCGCTCACACACCCTGGTGCGTGATTCATTGTAAGGGCCTTGATGATTGCGACCACTCCGTTCAGGAGGCACTCGCCCGAGCAATCGAGTGCGGTTACATAACAAATTCAGATAATCGCAAGATCTATCTGAGTGATTCGCTATTTGTCCTCGACGCTGATATTGACTTGTCTGCAAAGAAACTTGGATTTGGATCGTTGAAGGATGAGCCAGTTTCAGCCTTATTACCAACTCAGGTTGGAAAGCTCATTTCCAGTTCTCTTGTCAATCTTGCTGATCTTGTCATCCAGAAAAGTCAGGACAATGAAGAGGCATCTCGGCGGCAATGGCTCAAGCATACACTGCATGAAAAACTGACCAAGAGACTTCGACAACAAGGCATATATGTCCAATGGGACAAGTCATTTATAGAACATCTTAACTGCCGCCTTGCCGATTTTGCGTATGACTACCAATGGGAGCGAATTCTGAACATAGAGGTAATGCCTGAATTGCTGCCGTTCATTGAGGACTTTGGGACTAGAACATCGTTAATTGTGAGGTTCGACGACGGAACAATTATCGTTAATGCGGAAGAACTTTCCACCAACGCCGAAGAAGCACTTAAATTTGAAGAAAGTATAAAGAAGGATCTTTCGGAGAAGTTCACCCTATGGCTCAAGGGGCTGTATTACATCGAAAAAGATGATGACTATTCGAAGGTGACGATACACGTCGGCACATCAAAAATAGAGGTATATTTTTCATTCTGGAAGGAACGACCTTTGCTCTCGTTTTTGACTTTAGTTGAGGAGACATTCGGTGAGCAGGAAGACTCACAGGTTGGACTCTGACCTCCCCCCGAAAAACAGTGCCAATGTAAAATAGAGGAATTCGGGTAATTGTGACAGTATGAGGAGACATAATTACCATGAAGAGATCGAAGTTCACGGAGCATGGTAAGGAAGCTGCTGGATGCATACCGTATCTCGGAGCGGAAAGTTTGCTCGGTGATGATGGTATCGAGGACGGTGTTGCATTATGTCGGTCACAGGCGTGACGATCAGGCGATAAGGCGACGGATCAGAGAGATCGCGGAGACGAGAGTGAGATACGGATTCGATCGGATACACATACTGCTCAGGCGGGAAGGTTGGGCGGACAACCGGAAGCGGACATACCGTATTTACAAGGAAGAAGGGCTAAATCTGCGAAGTAAGAGGCCGCGAAGGTCGAAGGCGGCGGCACACCGGATGGAGCGTCCGGTGCTCGGCGGTCCGCACGAGTGTTGGAGCATGGATTTCGTGGCGGATCAGTTGTTCGACGGGCGAAGATTCAGGGCATTAACTTTAGTCGATAATTTTAGTCGTGAATGCGTCGAGATCGAGGTCGGGCAAAGCTTGAAGGGGTTCGACGTCGTCGACGTAATGGAGCGGATCAAGTTGGCACGAGGTATTGTGCCAAAACGGATCCAGGTGGATAATGGCGACGAGTTCGTTTCGAAGGTACTCGACCGGTGGGCGTACGAGAACAAAGTCACGCTCGACTTCTCCCGGCCCGGAAAACCAACGGATAACCCGTTCATCGAATCGTTCAACGGGAGCTTCCGGGACGAATGTCTGAACGTCAACTGGTTCCTTTCGCTTGACGACGCGAAGGAAAAGATCGCGGCGTTCAAGGATGACTACAACGGCTTCAGGCCGCACAGCGCGCTGTGCGGCCTGACCCCGAACGAGGTGGTTAAGCAATACTTAGAGACTCGAATTTCTCCAATTTAGACCGGCGCTGAAAATGGAGGGAGGTCAACTCCTTGAAAAGAACATGGTGCTTAGATTCGGGAAACTTGCCCGAGATGTTGACGGCGACACTTGGCTTGAATATTCCGCCTTTGGAGATCACTTGGATGCAGGAGCTCTTGTGCTGATTCTTAAAACTATGTTTGAGACCTGCCGCAAATTCAAAACGGACCAACCACGAGCAGCCAAAGAAACGCTAGGCGACAAACAATCAGCGTGGCTCGAAGCTCATCGTGCAAAGACGTGACCGGAGCAGCGCGGTCCAATTTGCGAAAGGACACGAAATAAAAAGGCTTGTTGTTGTGATGACGGCAAGCCTTTCTGATTCTATATTCCCAATGTCGAAGGACAACTCTCAAACTGACACCTAGTGTCAGATTGCACAAGCTACATTAAATAATCAGGAGAAAAATGAAAACAACACATATAAAACACATAAATGGTTTAGGACTTGCTCTAGCGATTATTATTGCAGTCTTCTCAATGCCAAGCATTTCGACGGCGCAGGAAGATGTCCGTTGCAACTGCGTACTCTTTGCCCGTCAGCGAGTTCCGGCATTGCCCAGCGGTCTATACAATGCAGACGACAAACGCCGGATCATAAACTCAAGGTTCCCCCGGCCGGGGACGGTCGCAGTCTTTAGCTACAACCATGTGGCGGCGGTGACCAATGTTCAAAGCGACACGGACGGTTCATTGATAGTTTCCATCGACGAAGCGAACTATCGCCCCTGTCAATTTGGATCCCGTCGGGGAAAGATGTCAGAACTTCAAATCATCGGCTTCTTCGATCCGCGGTTTAGTCCCGGAAATGCGCCGCCGCAGACTCGCTCCGGAAGCACGATTACGGGAGCCGCTGGTCGGCAATTGATTGCAACTATCGCCGGATCAGGATTTGACCCGCAGTCAGTTCAATTAGTGTTGATGGGAGGAAATTACTGCACTACATGGGGACGCTGTACGGTGCCAACTTCAGTGATTACCAATCGAACATCCGGATCGCTTAGCGGGCCGCTTACTATAAATTCACCCGGGCGGTATTCGCTATATGTGTTTAATTCACGCGATGGCCGCAGTTCAAACGCGGTTCCGGTAACAATCACTAATCCGACGACCTCAGCACAGACCCCAGCAAGGCCGCGGTTTTAGTGCTAATGAGAAAGTCAGTACACCAAACGGAGTGAAAAAAGAATATGAAAAATGCAGCATCATTTATGAAAGCAGTGATATTAGTTGTCCTTTGTGTGGCCGCCGTCAACTCGCAGAGCCGGAACAACCTGGATCCTGCGACCGTCGAATCAGCAGAAATTCAACGCAGTTCGACTAAGCCAAAATCCAACGGCAGAACTGCCGAAGTGATCGTTCAAGCTCTTGGCGGAGCAACGATTATTTATTGCAATACGACCAACAAATGCGGAGGCTTCAGCGCTGTTCTCTCAACGATTCAGAGAACAGAGTACCCTCAATACGGCGGAGCGAGTATCCCCGTATATGACCAAGGTTCAACAGCCGGCGTCCCACAAAGCAACGGCCCGGTATTTCCCTTTGCTCCGAAAGCGAGCGGCAGTTCGCAATCAGTGAATTCATCCTTGCCGTCCGGATGGAGGACTTATGGAAGCGGCCGTTCAACTGTGATAGCTCCAAATGGCGGAATGGTGAATGGCGATCTGAGGAACGGAGTTATTCTTGGCCAAACGAGCGGTCGATCGGCGGAAGACGTGTCGTTTAGCCTTCTCAAACAAAGCACTTATTTGGTATCTGAGGGGGTCACGTATCGTGTGAATCTCAACGGCAATTCGTGCAAGAAATTTAAGTACTCAGGCTATTCAACAAAGTCACGATCGGTTGAGAATGTTGAAGTGTTCGTTTGTCCGAATACTGGAAAAACCTTCTCGTACGCTATTGCCGTGTCGTCAGGGGCGCAGTCTGAGCTATATAGGAGCCAGCTTCTCAATATGGTCCGAGATAATTTGCGATAGGGTTTTCGTGCTGCTATCCACGTTTTTGCCGGGCGGCCGACTGTTTGTATGTACTATTCTGTTTCTCGCCCTACGCGAACATTATAGAGAAGGAACTCTCCCACGATGGAACTTAACCATATTGCAGATAAGAGATTATGATTATTGAGAATTTCATCACAACCCTTGAAGAGCCGGTGAAGCAAGCCGTTATTGTCGTGTTCAAGAATGGCGAACCGACCGGTAGTTCGGGGTTTCATCATTTCCTAAACCAAAAATGGGGGATCGTTTTTAATGGATACCCGTCGGAACTTGTGATTGAAGCAGCTCGATTGTCTGGGTTGAGCTTGGCAACGCGAGGTCATATACGGTGGAAACATGAAGTATGGACGGATGTGTGGTTAGAAAATTGTGAGGAGTCACAACGACTGGAAGCGAAAGCCGTTTTTGATCGATTCGCTGAAATTTACATGGCGCTGAAGTCCGTGGTCAAGCGAAATGAAGAAATCCGAAACGAGCAACGCAAGCGTGCCGAGGCCAGATTGAAAAGTTTACCTGAACGATTGATGAACATGTTTGATTGTTCGTATTTTACCCGTCGGCCTGAAAGCTTTGTATTATCGGCAAAAGAAACCGAATGACACCGAATCAAGCAAATACGAGACCAGAGTTGCTGCCTTGTCCTTTCTGTGGTGGGAAGGCTGAATTCGTTCCGCATCCAAATTGGAAACCTCCTTGGGGTTGGATTAGGTGCATTAAATGCGGATCTCGAAGTGACGACGTGAAAGAACGAGATGCACATGAATACTGGAACCGTCGATTCACCAAACCTTCATATGCACATGAATAAATTTGATCTTCAAAGATTTCTAACAGCACAATCTGAATCTTATGAAACGGCTCATAAGGAGCTGAGTGCTGGTCTCAAGAGATCCCATTGGATGTGGTTCATATTTCCACAGCTTGAGGGGTTGGGGAAAAGCGAAATCGCATACTATTTCTCTATCAAATCGTTGTCCGAGGCAGAAGAGTACTTAAGTCATCCGGTTCTCGGGATCAGACTGCATGAGTGTTCCGAAATTGTATTGAATCTTGAAGGAGTTTCTATTTCGGACATCTTTGGCTACCCTGACAATCTGAAGTTCCATTCGTCGATGACATTGTTTGCGGCATTGGACGGTAAAGAGTCGGTGTTTCAAGCCATTCTAAATAAGTACTTTGACGATGCACCGGACGAATCGTCTCTGAAGATACTAAAGCAACTCGGTTTCAATAGATCGAACATAAACTTACTTCCGCCTGACCCTGAAGGCGATAGATTCAGTATTTTTGCTCAAAGAGTTGCCAAATCGGGCAAGGCCAAATGCGGGGATTCGTTTGCCGTTGAATTCATTGAGGAGGAACGACTCCTGGTGCTTGCTGTTGCCGATGGCGTTAGTTCAAGTCCCTGCGACTGGAAAGCATCTGAAACTGCTTGTGAAGCGTTGTTGGAAAGATTCAAGTCCGCTTCGGGCAATGTGCCTCAACGGATGGTGAATGCTGCAACGAAAGCTCACAACGCCGTTAGACAAATCGAAGGCCAATGTTCCGGCTCGATCACTTCCTTGACATTTGTTGCTTGGGAGACTTCGTCTGAGGAGATCCATGCTCTTAACGTCGGCGATTCAAGGGTCTATTTGGGGCTCGATAATGTCCTGGAGCAGATCACTTCCGACGACGTCCAGTCGGTCATCCTGAAACGAAACGGCGAACTTGTTTTGCAGGCCGGTGTGCCGGTTTTTATGAGAGGCGTAACTCGGAGTTTGGGACAAACCGAAGCTCTTGAGTTCACTGTTGCTACTCATGAATTCAAGAGTAATCACATCCTTCTTTTGGTTTCTGACGGAATAAGCAAAAACGAGGCTTTTACGTCGGAATTTCCTTCGATTTTTGGTTCGGCAAATATCTCCGAAAAACTTGCAGAATTAGTTGCCGCAAATTCCTCTCGAAACAGAGACGACGCTACGTTGATTGCCGTATGGCACTCAGTTGTAGATCAATCAAAGCGATCAGTTTATGAAGCTTGTGTCGATGCCGGAACCGATTTCCGATCCGCCGCTCTTTCACCGATTGAGATAGTAGAGTTTATCAAGCCGGATTTGATTTCGAAGATCACCGAAAATGAAAATGATGAGGTAAACGCATTACTTGATTACGCAGGCGAATTTGGACTTCGTTTTGACCGTAATTTTCTGAGCAGTTTCTTGAGCCTTGTTATCAAACAAGGAACCGACAGGCCGTTGGTGGCCCGGATCAGAGATCTGATTCGAAGCTAGCTTATGAATAGTCCCGTGCTTAGTGTTATGCCCCTCGTGAAATTTCCAATCAAGAAATTGATTAATAGCATTACGTTGGGGTTAATGCCCCTCTTAGGAGCATTGGTGGTTGGACTCTACGCTGACCTTGACCTCCCTCCATTTTCAGCGCCGGTCTAAATTGGAGAAATTCGAGTCTCTAAGTATTGCTTAACCACCTCGTTCGGGGTCAGGCCGCACAGCGCGCTGTGCGGCCTGAAGCCGTTGTAGTCATCCTTGAACGCCGCGATCTTTTCCTTCGCGTCGTCAAGCGAAAGGAACCAGTTGACGTTCAGACATTCGTCCCGGAAGCTCCCGTTGAACGATTCGATGAACGGGTTATCCGTTGGTTTTCCGGGCCGGGAGAAGTCGAGCGTGACTTTGTTCTCGTACGCCCACCGGTCGAGTACCTTCGAAACGAACTCGCTGCCATTATCCACCTGGATCCGTTTTGGCACAATACCTCGTGCCAACTTGATCCGCTCCATTACGTCGACGACGTCGAACCCCTTCAAGCTTTGCCCGACCTCGATCTCGACGCATTCACGACTAAAATTATCGACTAAAGTTAATGCCCTGAATCTTCGCCCGTCGAACAACTGATCCGCCACGAAATCCATGCTCCAACACTCGTGCGGACCGCCGAGCACCGGACGCTCCATCCGGTGTGCCGCCGCCTTCGACCTTCGCGGCCTCTTACTTCGCAGATTTAGCCCTTCTTCCTTGTAAATACGGTATGTCCGCTTCCGGTTGTCCGCCCAACCTTCCCGCCTGAGCAGTATGTGTATCCGATCGAATCCGTATCTCACTCTCGTCTCCGCGATCTCTCTGATCCGGCGCCTTATCGCCTGATCGTCACGCCTGTGACCGACATAATGCAACACCGTCCTCGATACCATCATCACCGAGCAAACTTTCCGCTCCGAGATACGGTATGCATCCAGCAGCTTCCTTACCAACTTCTTCCGCTCTCCGGCCTTCAGACACTTTTTTTAACACGTCCTGTAGCATCTGCTTGTCCAGCGTCAGATCCGCCACGATCCGCTTCAATCGGGCGTTCTCTTCTTCGAGTGAGCGCGACCTTCGCAACTCCGCCGTCCCGAGCCCCTCGTACTTCTTCTTCCAGTTGTAGAACGTCGCCTCGCTGATCCCCATCTTCCGGCACACTTCTGCTACCGAAACCCCTGTGTCCGCCTGCTTCAACGCGAACACGATCTGCTGCTCCGTGAACTTCGATCTCTTCATGGTAATTATGTCTCCTCATACTGTCACAATTACCCGAATTCCTCTATTTTACATTGGCACTGTTTTTCGGGGGGAGGTCACCGTTGCTAACGGTCTCGGCCAGGAGTTTCATACCTTCCCTCAAACCGTCTTCATTTGCTCTGTATGTATTTCGGAGCCGTTCTGAATAAGCAAGCAATGCTCTGGCCCTCGCAAGTCCCTTTGGTGCGATTTCCGATCTTAATGGAGCCAACTGCATCAGTTCCGGCGTATTGATGTTCAACAGATCGAGAGAACGCCGCGGAAGGCGGCCATTTGTCTCTTCAGGGTTCATAACAACTTGACTTGTGAAATCTGTTTCCATTCCAATCAATCAGAAACCCATCCGTTCTAATCAATCTGAATAGCAAGTCGTGTGCCTGTTTGACCAAAAAGAGAGATCCAAACCTTTAGCGTTCAATTCCGTGTTCAGCCCTTGGTGGCCGAAGGCCGTGTTCAACTGACGATACCGACCTTTGCATTTCCGGCCGAGTGATCTCCAAAGTTCGGTTCGTAGGATCAAAAGTCTTCAACAAATTCCTTGTTGACTGTGCGGAACTTGTATCGGCATTCCTCAGTATCGCCTTCAGTTTCGTCGCTTCTTTTGAACTTTGAGTTTGATTGATTCGGAATTCGATCAATGAAATCTCCGAAGGGGTAAAGATCGGGGAATACATCGGCTCACGGTGGGATGACGTAATTGACTTCTGTTTGAATTCAGAGGCTATTGCTGACGCAGCATCGAAGATATCTTTCGCTCCGATATATTCGAGGTCAAGCCTCGCCTCCTTTTCTTTGACCATCTTCATTACTATTTTTCTGTTTCGTCTGTGCCCTTTGCTCTCCAGCATCGAGGCGACGGCCTGGTCCAATAACGAGTGTGTACTTGGCAAATTAACATCTTTGAGACTTAAGTAATTGATTTCCTTCGGAAGCAAACCAGGCACCGGAAACTTGGCATATTGTTTTGTCTTTTTGAAGCTCTCAATTTCCTCTTTAGCCATATCGACTCGAACCTTTGCGACGATCTCTTTTGCGATCGCACGGCCGCCGATCACCTGCTGTTTGTGGCCCTCAAGATCAGATTGATTCCCAGATCGTGAAAGTCTTCTGGCGGCTGGACAATCGTTCTTCGACAAGTCAACTAATGCCCGTTGTTCACGCCAGTTTTCCTCGTAAGCCTCTCGTGAGCCTAGTTTGGTCGTCAGTTTTTCGATCTCGTCCAGCTCGTGCGGCAAGTACATTCTGCTCTGAATACCGGCATCTTGATCCGATTCCAATATCTTTCCCAATAATGTTAACTGCTTCTTCGCAACCGAAAGCCCTCTCCTCATTCCTAATTTTAATTCTTCGAGTTTGAGTTCTATGCGTTGCGATGATTGAGTTCGTTTTGAGTCTGAAATAGAAACATCGGTTCGGGTCGCTCGTCCAATAATATGTCTGATATCTTCAACCAACTTCGACGCGAAACCGTGTTTAGCGGATGATCTTGCAATGTCTGCAAGTGAAAGTGGTTTTTCATCCAGATCGACGCGTCGATAGAAGCGGCCGGCATCGAATTCCTGCATTTGGCGTTCGGCATTTTTGACCCTTAGATTTGCGACTGCTGTTTGTGCAAATATTCGACTGAAGTCATGCTGATCCCGGCCTTCAATCTCGCCTTCTCTTTCAAGTTTCGTCCGCACCTTTTCCAGATAAGCGAACCGACGGATATCGGTTGTCTCCAGACACTGTTCCTGAAGCTGATCGATCTCGGTTTTTGAGAGTATTGGTGTCGGCAGTTTCAGGTTCTGTTTTCGATGGTCAGATCGAATCTTCTTCGCTGCCTCGATTGCTGTACCGAATTCCTTTTCTACTTTGGCTTTTTGATTCTCCTGCTTGCCCATCATTTTGAGCAGAACAGTCTTTATGATCTTGGTTTCTGGATTGTTATCTAAGCGATCATCACCGGATTGTTTATGCCGGCGTCGATCCAAATCGTTCAGTGACAAGCGCCGTTTCTCACCACTCAATGAATCTGTAACGAGGAATCTCATTTTGTCGCCGTTTTGTGCCAAGTGTTCTATCTGGGATTCAATTCGCCGGATCAATGCTTCACCGATAATTGCCTGGCCGAGGGTTCTTCTGTGGCTCCGGTCGAGGCAACCAGGAGAATCGAGAACTGTGTCGATAGACCGAATACGAGTGCGATCGGGTGAAAGTTGCGGCAAATTCCTTTCTTTGGCTTGTTCTTGAGCCAACACCGACTCCATTTTCACTTCAGCCGCATGAGCCACAATGCCCGGAACAAACACCTTCTCCCTGTTCACAATCTCATAGTGAGGTAGTGCCTCTCTTGGTATCTTCGTGAGATGACAATTGTCGAATGATTTTGAGATGTATTCCTTTTGCAAAGCGATATGAACATGAGGATTCTCGGTATTCAGATGAAGCGCGGCAACCCAAGTCAGTTTTTCGGCCTTGAGGTGTCCCTTTAATCCGTCAACACTTGCTCGCGTAATGGCCTTTAGGGCCGTTTGCCGTTCTTTTTCGGATCCAACCAACTTCCGATAATCGGACTCTCTGAATGAGATAACGAGATGATGTAAACGATCATTGCCTACACGCGTTTTTGAGAGTGCAACTTTCAGCGAGTTGTTTGCGCTTTCCAATGAGAGATTGCTCGAAAAATCATTGAAAAGGTCTCGGCCATTTGGCCGCTCCTTCGACGGATCGATCTTGCTGTTCGCAATATAGTTGACAAGGCCGTGAGCACTGCCTCGTTTTGACTGAACTGACACAACAATTCTCACTAAGGCTTTCCATCCTCTTTGAACTTTGTGTTTGCAGCATTAGCCACAATACGTTGCTGTAGAACTTTGATCTTTGTTTCAACAAACAAATTGGCATCTGCAATGGGGTCAGTCCTCAGCCCGTGAAAGGAAGTGCATTCATTAAGATCGAGGATGGAATGCTCGATCAGATTCGCAAGAAATGCATTCCCGATATCAATGCTGTTTTCCCTCTCAGATTGATTGGGAGATAAGAATTCGAGCAGTCTTGTAAAGATCTGGTTGAGTGACGACACGGTGATATTCAGCATGCAGTAGGCCTCACGTAGGAGAACAGTTGTGTTCAGCGAGTCGTCTGAAAGACTTTTGACATTATCACTAAGCCTTTCCGTCTCTTCACTCAACCCTTCAAATAGGCCCAAGAGACTGCGTAAATCAGTTTGGTTTTCGCGTTCGGTTCTTATGACCCAGTCGATCTTATTTTCGAACCGCTCCTGCTTAAGTTTTGAGTCATGTTCCGATAACGCTTTTTGAATGAGTTTTCTTGCAATAGCTGCGCGAGTCTCGCCCGTGCTCTTTGCTAACTCGGAAAGCTTGCGTACATCGCTTTCATAAGGTCTGATCGTCATCGGAAATCCCTGCTTCGTAACTGCTCCGGAATTTATTCCTTCTATTAACTTTTCGCGTTCACGTTTTCTCATTTGTAATCGCCTGAAATACAGCGATGGTGAGCAATCTACGTGCCGGGACTGCCTCTTGGCTGAAGCGATATGGTTTGTAATTTTCGATTACAATGGATAACCCTTGTGGTGTCATACAATTGCGGGAGTTACAAAGTGGATAAATTGGTCTATCCTGTCAGGCAACCTGAAGACAGCAACTTCCATAATAAAATTTCACCACCAGCCAGCCGCTTTTTTCCTGATGGCACGCCGTTTGTATCTAGCATCTACGATCAAATCCAAGAGGAGGCAGATGCCTAACTTATGAACACAATCGCAGATACAAACACACAAAAAAAAGCCGCAAGCGACCAGACAATTCTCCAAATAAACCGGCTGAATTACATCAAGGTCAATGCAAAGATCCTTGATTCAACTAACGAAAGACTCAAGAAATATCTACGCTTTGCAGCCGATCAGATGAGGACCGAAGTAACATCCGGCGATGTGGTCGATTTTGCCCTGAACATGCTCTTTGACCGTGATCCGGGATTCAGATCCTGGCATAAACAGCAAACCTGACAGGCGTCCATTTACGTGGAGAATGCAGAAGGAAGATCATTTCTCAAATCGACATTCGAGAATACATTTCCGCGATCAACTGACAACGCAAACCGGTTTACTGTTGCTTCAAGACTCTTCTCGAACGCCCGAATGTTCAGTTGGTTGCTTTCCAACAGCAGCAGTTTGGAAAGCCTCTGCAGCTCATCATCTGGCAAACTACATTGATAAGTCGATGCTGCCCGCGAAAGCCTGTCGGCGGCTTCCTGAAACGTAACACCGGAATGTCCTCTAACCCATCTCCAACTGACATGATGCCGATAGCATCTCGTGACAAGATCACTCCAGAAACTCCTATTCGATTTCATTCGATTTTTACCTGTCATTGTCTCAACGACATATCTTGAGTCCGAAATAATCTCGACAATGCAAGGACGGCGAAGTGTGCCTAGAGCTGTTGTACAAGCTGAGATCTCCGCCTGCTGGTTGGTCAGAGAGCCGAGATGCTCGGAGACAAGCCTCAGTTCCATTCTATGCCGGTCAACTATGACCGCTCCGCATCCGGCCGATGCTTCCTCGGAACCATTTCTCAAGCAAGACCCGTCAGCGTAAATTGTGATTTCCGGAAAATAGTCTTCTGTTACCTTATCGTTCATATACCCTCCAACAATTTCAGGGCACCGACTTCTCGATGCCCTGAAAGATCCCTTAGCAATCAGGAAACCATTTCCGAACGCGCATTCAGAACTGGTCGTCAAACGGTTCCGCCACCGCCAAATTCTCATCACCCTGAGCAGGCTCAGGCAGCATCTCCGGTTCGGGGGATTCTGCTTCCTGGCCGTTATCTGGTTTGGCTCCGTCCGCGAAGTCGTACGACTGGAGAATCACTTCTGCACCGGCTCGCGGCTGGCCGTCTTTTGTCAGCCAGGGTTTGAATCCGAGGCGTCCCTGCACAAGCAGATGACTGCCTTTCCTGACGTTCGACGCCAAGGTTTCAGCGACCTTTCCGAAAGCAGTGACGTTGTACCAATGGGTGGTCTTAACGCGGCCTTCAGGACCGTTCTTGTAAGAATTTGAAGCGATCGGAAAGGTTGCGACCGCCGTTCCTTTTTCTGAGTAACGGAGTTTGACCTCGCGACCGGTGTTGCCGAGGATTGATACTGTAGTTGACATTGTTATATTTGCTCCTTTTTGGTTTATTTTTGTTCCACTGTGGGTGATTTATGCACCACAATGGATGATTTATGCACCACTCGAAGAGGGCGATCAGGGCAGGTCAAGCACTTAGACTATCCCAAGCCTGACCGCCGCTCTTTTTCAATTTGACTGACAACAACTTCTAGGCCGCGTGAACGATCTTTACGAGTGCCGGCTGGCCAAAGAGCAGCTGTTGTGACTGTTTGGCATTCATTTCGGCTTTAAGTTCGCTCTCTCGACTCCGGACGGAATCCCACAATCTTTGTTTCTCTTGTCGTGTAAATCCCTTGGTTTCAGGATCGTTATAGAGTGCAAACTTCAGAAACCTGAGCCGTCCCGTTGATGCTCCCTCGACGGTCTTTATCCACTTTCTGGCTGCCGCACTAATTCGATTTGCAAGGCGAGCTTCCTGGGATTTTGCGACCGTGTTCAGCGCCGTGAACTCCTTGAGTGAGATCTCATTTCGCTCTTTGTAAGCCGCAAATGCACTCTTTTTTAGTTCAGCGACTACGGCCGTATCTTCCGTTCCTCGAAGGCTTAGATAAAGATTCTGATAAGAGGCGCTACGGAGACTTCTGATATGGAAATCACCGCGCATTCTTTGCCATAGAACCCGGCAGATTCCGGCCACATACTGCATCTCGTCATAATCGGGATTGATCTCGTTTTCCGAGACGTATTCATATGCTGAGTTCCCGGAGGAGCGCACTTTTCGGATCGAGCGAACGGTTAGTCGGGAATAGATACGCTCCAATCTCAACATAAGCCATTCTTCGAACTCATTGTCGGAAAACGGATGATGTGCGGTATCGGCTGAGAATACAAAAGGACACGTTTCCGGTCTCGATTCGGCGATCAGTTCACGACCTATTCGACCTTCCGAACCGCCCATCTGATGTCCGACAAACAGATGCGAGATGATCGAACTCAGGCCGCGAACATCGGACGGCAAGTACGAAGCGTCAACCTCGCATTCGAAGTCGAAAGCAACTACGGCGCTTTGCCCGCCGTTCATTCGAATGTTGATCGTGCCGTTCTCGTCATACTGTTCGAGACTCTCGAATGTAAGAAAGTCACGATCGAGTTCTTCGAGCGATTTGTCGCCGTCTGAGAGGTAGTATTCCTCGAATTCGTCCGTGATCATTCGAGTGATCTTCTGACGCCCGATCCGACGCATCACCGAATCCATTTCGGCGTCAAAATTCGGAGTCGGCTCAGGCAATGGTAAGCAAGATTTGGCAGCTTCACGGCTTCGTCGTTTATCAGCTCTTGAGAGCTTCATCAGGATCGGACGCGACTCAAAGACATTTAATTCCCGCTCGGAAAGGGGAGTGGTTACAGCCGACATCTCCATTCCGAGCATTCCCATTTCCTTGAGAACTTCCGGAATACCGCGACGCCTGATCTCGCCGTAGTAATGTGACGCGATCTGCTGGAGTTCGAATTGTCCGGCGTCGGGACTTGCAATGGCCCGGACGCAGCGAACAAACTCAAGAGCATCTGTCTCATCGCCAAGCACTTTCACCGCATATTCGAGAGAAAGTATCCTAACCTTATCAACCGGTTCGGCCTCGATCTCATCCGCGATCCTGACCACAATATCGCCAAGAATCGCAAACTCCTCGAGTTCCTGACGACGGAATGGATTTCGCTGAAGATGCCGACACCAGTCCTGCATTGGCGAGCCGGTGTTGAGCGGCGTGAAAGCCAGAATCGGACTGTCAGGAGCGAATTGTCTAAGCATTTCCAAATTCATTTGTACTGCCATATTCACCTCGTAAATCCCGGACAAGAGCCGGAGAGAACACTTGATTTTGGGCAGTGTTCTCAATGCCCAAGTTGAAAAAAAGCACAAAACTTCAGGCTCGAAAATCCCTTTCAACTTGGGAATAAAGGCTTGTCGGGTAGAACGGAAGAACTAGCCAATGGAGGCTTCCAGATCGGCTAGCCGAAGTTGAAGATATGCGAAAGTCTGCGGAGCCCTTCTATCAAGTTCGGCACGTCCGGTTCCGAGACCATCTGCCGGAATGACAACAGTGATATTGTTATCGCTCACAGCGATGAATACCGGAGACAACGCGGCTTCGATCGCGGACTTGTTGATCTCAAATTCATCGTCGGTGAAGAACGCAGACTCCTCCCTGCTCGGCTTTTTCTTGGTGGGAATACCGACAGCATTTGGCTCACCGCGCATGGCAGCTGCCTGACCGCCGAAACCTCGGTGTTCGAGGTTGTCACCAAACAAAAACAGCTTGTTCGGATTTGTCTTCACATATTCGCGAGTGATGTATTTCAATCGTTGGATCACAAGGCCTCCAAAAGAGTGGAAACTAAAAGGCGGCTACCTGATTCGAAACTTCGCTGACAACGGACGCCGGAATGGGACCACCGGAGTCTTCTGACCCGCTTTCCGCCCTCCGTGCTCTGGGAAGAAATTGAAATTCCTGAAGAACAATGTCCGCTCCGGCCTGCGGGGTGCCGTTTCGGTCGAGCCAGGGGTTGAAAGAAAGCGTCCCCACGACACAGAGCCGGGTCCCCTTATCGACAAATTGTGCGAGAGTCTGGGCCTGTTTGCCGAACGCAATCACACGAAACCAATTCGTCTTTTCGACCGGCCCGTCGTTTGTCTTGCGAACGGTATTGGACGCCATTGAGAAGCTGGCGATGAACGTTCCTTTGTCTGTTGTTCTGGTTTCTGGCGCTTTGCCGAGATTTCCAATTAAGGTAATGCTTGCTGACATTGTGTTTTCTCCTTTATGGTTAAAATCTGTGATCCATTCACCAATGCATGAAAGCCTTGATGAATTCACGTTCTATCAGCCGCTTTTATTTTTTTTGTTTCTTAGCTCACAATTTTTTGGAGTTATCCACCCGAAAACAGAACTTTGGGGTAGCTTTCAAGATAAAATGTTCGAAATCGGCGTCGAGTCTTCCGAATGGTGAAGACTGTAGCTTGGCTGGTTTAGTAGATGTATTTGGGCAACGTGGCGAAAAAAAGCACCACTCTGGTGCATTTTTTCGCCAAAGTGGATGATTTTTGCACCACTTTGAGATCAATGGGCGATTCGCTTGAGCTTTTTGATTAGACCGGATCGACTAATTCCAAGATCCCTCGCGGCCCTAGTTCGGTTATTGTTGTGGACCGCCATGGCATTTTTCAGAAGATCGGTTTCAATCATGGCAAGATAGTCTTCAAGCTTTTTGCCATCGGGTAGAGATCGCCCATGGCCGTTAGGCTTCTCATGCGAGTTGGTTTGGTTGACGGTCGGGGCTTCGAGATGCTTCTGGATGATGCCCTCGGTGAGCGGGATAGGAAGAAGCCAGTTTCCTCGCTCATCAGCTTCAAAAAGAACTTCAAGACAAACTTCATCAATAAAGGACCGTAGCTCTCGGACATTTCCAAACCACGGGGAGCGTTCGAGTACTCGCAATTCCTTCTTGTAGGCAGTTATGATGGCTCCGGATTTTGCACAAAAATCCTTTATAAACTGTTGTGCCAGAGGGACGATCTCTCCGGTACGTTCCCTTAAAGGCATCAGGCGAATTACATGCGAAGTAATACGGTATCTGAAGTCTTCGCGAAACACGGACAGATCACGATGGGTGGCATAGATTATCCTGACATCTATATGTCTTGGACGGTTGCCGCCCACTCTCGTAATAGACTTTTCTTCAACGACCTTAAGCAGCTTTGCCTGTGTGCCGTTGTCCAGTTCGCCGATCTCATCGAGGAACAATGTGCCGCCGGCAGCAGTCTCGAACTTGCCGATCTTTAACGCAGTTGCCCCTGTGAACGATCCTTTCTCATGCCCAAACAATTCACTTTCAATGATCGAGTCGGCCAATTCCGCGCAATTCACTGAAACAAACGGATGTTTCCTGCGCGGGCTTAGATCGTGTATCTCCTTTGCGGTATGCGTTTTGCCTGTACCTGTTTCACCTAGCAAACACAGGTCAAGAAAATCGAACCGTGCAAGTTGCTCGATATTTACATGATTACTTTGGAAAGTGTATAACATTTATTAAACGCGTATTACAGATTCACCGCCCACCGGAGTTTTCGACTACTCGTTTCCTAATTAGGAATGAAGCTTCACTCCGAATTTGACCTGTATTAGTAAAAACCTTTGGAAGTCGAAAAGGTTACATAACATCAACTTGCTGGAAGCAATTTTCTTTTCCGAAGCCGTAAAAGCATATCGGAATATCCAATAGGTGATGAAAAGGTCGTTTCTTCAAAAGCTACAGCCATTCCCCGGCAATGCCCCTTCGCCGGACGCTGAAGTTAAGCCCAAGCACTCCAGCGAAGGACTTATCCGCGAAGCCGTCAATCTCATAACGCTGATCACACGAGGACAGAGAATCTCGTTACCGGACGCCGATATTCCGGATGTTGAGCAGGATACGTCGTTGCGGCTCTGGAAATGGCTCATAAAGTTCCGTGAAAGAAGTAACGGAATGTCACCGGATGAATGGCGTTCTTTTACGGCAAGATCCACATACAACGAGATCAATCGCTCCAGGACAAAATTGTCCAGAATCCACGAGGTTCCACTTGAGTTTGTTCCTGAGTTTGAGGACAAAGCACAAGATGCCGAGTCTGATCTTGAGATGAAAGAACTTGTTCGAGAAGTATGGCAAGGAATTTGCAGACTGAGTGTGTATCAACGGCGAGCATTACTTTTGCATTCAGCGGAAACTTTGATCTATCTGATGCAGTTCGGATTAAACGAGAAACAGATCGCTTCGGCCCTCTCATTCGATATCGAGATGTGGCGAGCGTTATCGCCGCAAATACCCTTGACCGATGTTGAGATCGCGAGACTGGTAAACGGTAACGGTGGCCCCGTAAATAATGGGGCACAAGTGCGAAATATTAAAAAGGCAAGATACGATGCGAGGAAAAAGCTTGAAAGGCTGAGAAAATGAACGGCGAGCACTTACAGATTTCAGAGATCGCACATTTCCGAAAGGGGACACTTTCGAGAGAAGACATGCGTCTGACATCGAGGCACCTTTTGGAATGCCTCAGCTGCCGAGAGCTTTTGCCAAAGCCAACATCAAAGGAATTTCTGGATTCCATTTTTATTGAACGGGACAACAGCATGTTCACCGATGACGCAGACGAGAGCCTCGGAAATAAGTTCATTTCGTTCGTGAGCAGTTTCCGTCCAATGCTTCGGCCAGCATTCGTTGCCTTGCTGTTCATTGCAGTAACAGGCGGCTTGTCAATATGGTTCCTCTCCAACCCAAACAATTCGACGAACGCCAACTTGGTTGCATCGATCGATAGTAGCGAGTTGGACAGAAACGATGGTGTTCCACCACTACTAAAGCACGAAACCGATCAGCCAACTCGCAAGTCTCCTCCTAGCGGAACAAGCAGATCCCCAATATCAACAAATCAGAGGGCGGCAACCAAAAGCTCGGTGCTGAGGAGCGGCCTGCCGCAAAAATCTAAAGTGAACGCACCTGTCAATTCTGAAACAAGAAATCTCGACGTCCGCTGCGGCCCCATTGATTCGATCGGTCTGGACACTGTGGCATTCGATGATGGCGTCAAGTTGGTATGGAGCAATGTCCCGAAAGCCGCTCGGTACGCAATCTATATTTCAGATCTCAACGAAAAGCTCGTTGATCATTTCGAGACTGAAAACGAAACCTCATACGTTTCGAAGGCCCGCTTTGAACAAGATGTGGTTTACAAATGGCGCCTTGTCGTGACTCTTCAATCGGGCGAAACCATCTCAGGTGGATCGCAGCGTTTCTCGCTGAACGACAGCGGTGAAATTAATAGTGATAAAAGAAAGCTTCGGCTTCAGAAGCGGGGTTCGCCGAACCTAAGGTGTACGGAGAAAAATTGATGAAGAACTTATTAGCACACAATCTAATTTACTATTTCGTACTGGTCATCCTCGTCGTATTGGGCTCAGTCTCGATCTTTGGACAATCAACTTCTGATGATTTTCCCGTACCGGCCAATATGAAGGTTGAAGGAATACCTCCAATAAAGAAGGATGAAGTCGAAAAGCTTTTCTTCGATCCGTCTCAGATCAGGAATAACCTTATTTGGGATGCTGAGAGGAATTCCCGGTCGATACTCCTTACCGATGAAAAGTCATTCATTTACCGCGTCGCGTCGCCGATGGCAAAGCCGGAGGTCATTATTGACAATAGAGTTCCGAGCACCGTCAGAGGGAATCCAACTAACGACACCTTTGCATTCACCGATGACAAAGCCGACGAGGACAACTATGAGCTATATCTATGGACCGGCAAGGAAATCAAGAAATTATCTTCCTTTTCCGGCAAGGACGAGTCCGTCGAATCATTTATCTGGTCAAGAGACGGTAAGAGCATCTATTACACTCAGGTTGACTTCGACGCTAAGACGACAAAGTTGTGCAGGCACGATCTTGTGTCGATCTCTTGCTTTCTGACGGACCTGAAGGGGATTTGGAATGTTCTCGATGTGGATCAAGACAAGGTCCTGCTCAAATACTGGAAGGCCTCAAGCAATCAGAGCTTGTATCTGTATGACACCACGACCAAAAAGATAATTCCGATAGAGGAAAAAGGAAACTCAAACAAAGGCTTTTTTGCACAAGGCCGAGTCTTTTGGCTCTCGGAGGGTTCGGATGAATGCGGTCAGGAGCGTTGCCTGCTTTCGTTAGACATCAAGACCGATCGAAAAAACCGCATCTCGTTGCCGGAAGGCACGGCAAATCTTCAGGATGTTAAGGTATCCCCCGATGGGAAGTCATTTCTGATACAAGAGGCCAAAGACGGGATCGACACACTGAAAATCGCCAAATTGAAACATGATCGGTTGGTAGATTTAGCCTCGTCCTTTGTACACGGTTCATTTGTGATCTGGGGAACACGATGGCTGTCAAACCAGGAAGTGGTTTACACAATTGAAAATGTCGGAAAGCCTGCCTCGGTCGAGTCTTTTGATTTCTCCAAGAAGAAGCACACGTCCTGGACAAAAGAGCGGGTTCCGCCTCAAATCGAGAATGCCGTGCATCCCCCCGAAGTGATCAAATGGAAATCCTTCGACAGCAAGACCATTTCAGGTTATGTGATCAAACCAAAGGCGGCACAAGGCAAATCACCTGTTGTGATCTACATTCACGGTGGACCGCAGATAATTGATCGACCGACATTCAACACCTCTGACATACGCCTTGCTGCCTATCTAGGCATCACAACAATTCACACAAATATTCGCGGCTCATCCGGATTCGGGATCGAGTACATGGACGCCGATAACGGGGCAAAGCGCGGAGATGCCGTGAAAGATATCCGCACATTGATTGATTGGATCGAGAAACAGCCGGGATTGGATGCATCACGGATCTATATACGTGGGGAGAGTTATGGCGGCCTGATTGCCCTAGCGACGGCGCTTCAGGAGCCCCATAGAATTAAGGCCGTGCTTGCCGAATATCCTTTGGTTTCAGTCCGGGGATATCTGTCCCAGAGTTTTATAGATGAATTCTCCATCACGGAATATGGAGATCCTAAAAACGAGGAATTAATGAAAAAGCTCGACGAACTTTCTCCGCTCAATAACACAAAACAATGGAATAATACGCCGTTGTTTCTAACGCGAGGAAAGCTCGATCAGAGAGTCCCTGAACGGGACGTGCTCGGTCTCAAGGATCAGATCAAGAACACCGGGGCCGAGGTGTGGTTCATATTCGCTAACGAAGCGGGACACGGCGTTGGAGGCCGTTACGTGACTGCCGCGATGTATGAGTTTTTGAAAAAACAAATAGGGAGTAAAAAGTAATGAGAAAACTAAGAACAACCATATGCACATTGCTGCTTACGACGCTGCTGGCCGGCAACATCCTTGCCAACACCAGTATCCTCGCGGGCACCGCAACGGTCACAAGCATCTTCTCGGATCTGGTCGAAGAAGTACTTCTAATGCTTCGTGATGACGATTGCCCGCCGAGACTATGCACGACATGCAGGCCAAATGGCGTGATCGATGAAAACGGCAATTGTCGTCCACGTGAGGAATAATATTGTCGGAGTGAAGAATGAATGACCTCTGTAAGAACGCAGGCGCGGCAACAGCCCGGCTCGCAGTCTTCGGCTTGCTGACTGCGCTTGCGTCAATTTATGGTTTTGCGGCCACGACCGATCTTCGTTCTCTCTTCGAGGAAGGAAGCTTTAAAGCTGTTATAGAAAGCGCTCCCGCTGAAATTACAAACGCTCGTAAGCTCGGCAAATTCGCGGATGCCGCGGTTAGCGGGCTATATGCTTCCAAAGCCTTGATACAACTTGAAAAGTACGACGAGGCCGAACAGGTGTTGGTCCAGGCTTTGGCTGATGCCGAAAGAGTGAAGGCAGACAAGAAACTTCTTGCTTCTTTGCTTTTTGCACAGGCACATCTTTTCAGAGCAAAAGAAGACTTCCGATCTGCATCTTCTCGCTCCCGCGATGCTTTTGCCCTTGCTCCCCAGAACCGCATGGTCGAACTTGAATACTATGTCAGTAACGGCCGGATACTTTTTTCGAGCGGATATGATATCTCAGCGATTGTCTGGCTGGAAAAAGCGGAGGCGGTATCAAATACGGTTCGGAGGTCGTCTCTTCATCTTGAGATGCTGCGGTTTCTAAGTCTGGCCTGGCAATCCAAATTTAATTATGGCAAAGCAATTTCCTACTCACAGAAGTTGGTTGACGCGAGTCAGAATTCGGAATTCAAATTCTGTTATCGCCAGGCCCTCTATGAATACGGGAATCTACTGAGCGCGGCCGGCCAGGAACAGCGGGCAAAGACAATGTATGAAAAAGGGTTGAATCTGGCATTATCGGCAAAAGATGATACTCAAAGTTCTATTTTTCTTTCCACATTGCTCCTTAACGCACTTTATCAAAACGATCTTACGACCGCTGAAAACCATGTAAGGACCCTTGCGGTACTCGATAAAAGTAAGAGCTTCGAATACGAGGTTACGCTCGGTCATGCAATCTTAAACGCTTTGCAAGACAATGCTCGTGAATCAGAAAAACACTTCTCTCGGCTCGAAACAATGAAGTCTTCCTCCGATTTCGTGGTTCCTTATTGGAAAGCCACCATTGCGGAGCGGAAACGCAATTGGGGAAAGCTTATCGAGTTGAGCGAAGTACTTTTGCGCCTTGCGGAAAAGGAGAACTTTCGTGAGAACCTTCCGCATTTGTATCTATTGCTCGCTAGGGGACATTGGGGGCTGGGCAACAAAGAGTCAGCTTTGAAGGCCCTGCGGAAGGCCGAGGCGATCGTAACCGAGGCAAGGCCGACTGACGACGCACCGTTATCGCTCTCGATGCTTGAAACCTTCCACTCGGTTTATAGATTGATTGCGGAGGTCGAGGCTGATGCCCGTGATCTTAGCAGGTCATTTGAAACCGTCGATTACCTCAAGGCAAGGGTCCTGAGTGACCGCATCAACTTCTCGCCGCTAAAACAATCTTCAGATATTTCTCCGGGTATTAGAAAAAGAGCAAATGATCTCTCGTCAGGATTTCTCAATGGCGACGACACGAGCGCATTGGACGATTTTGAAGCAAACATAACAAACGCAATTCCACAGAACTCGACCCCTGCGGCAAAGTCATTGCAGTTGGACAATATACAGGGCCTTGATGACACGGCAATCGTGTCATATTTTTTTTCGCTTGATGGCAAGCTTGCGGCTCACGTGCTTGAAAAACATAAGCCCATTCGTCGTGTCAGACTGGGTATCTCTGAGGCGGAAGTCGTTGCAATGGCGAATAGTGTCCGAAACAAGATCATGAATCGGATTTTCTTCAAGAATGACGGAAAGGAGATTTACGATTTTCTAATAGAACCTTTATCGCTCAGTGCTTCCCATATAGTGTTCGTTCCGGACAAGTCGCTCTGGAAGATCCCATTCCATGCTTTAAGCCCTGACGGTGAGTCGTACTTGATCGAAAAGAAAATGGTCAGCTACTCGCCTTCGGTCTCTTTGCTGCTTGAATCACTTAAGAAAAAGGCTCCGTTCAGAAAAGCCGCACAAGTTTTTGCTAACAATACATTTGAGAACCGTTCGCTTCGATTTGTAAACCAGGAAGCTGCGGCAGTTGGGAAACTTCTAGGAGTCCAGCCAATAATCGGAGCCACCTCGCTGCAGTTCGTCAATTTATCTAATGGGGTCGATATTCTGCATTTCGCGATGCACGCTCAGGCCGATCGCGAAGAACCGCTGGATTCTTTTCTTGGATTCAAACCATCGAGAAATCATAACGGCCGAATAACGGTCAACAACCTGCTGAAAATTCATCTCAAACCCCAAAGCCTTGCCTTCATAGCCTCGTGTGACACAAACAATGTGCTTAACGGCGAAGGCGTTGTCAGCATCGGCTGGGCTTTACTAGGCTCAGGAAGCACTACGGTAATTTCATCTCAATGGGAAGCCAACGACCGATCAACCGGATTGTTTGCACAAAACTTCTACAAGGAATACCAAAAAGGAATCCCGGCAGCACGAGCTCTTCAAAACGCAGCAATCTCGATGATCCGTGACAAATCATCGGAAACCTACGAACCATACTATTGGGCAAGCTTTACGCTTCTCGGTGACTTTCGGTAAATCGGAGCAAAATCCATTCATCGGCGAAAATTATTCTCTATGGATGAAAAATGCACCATTTGAAAGAAAAGTGGTGCAAAAATGCTCCAGCTAAAACCTAAAACTATCCACTGTTATTTGTAGAGGTCTCGTATTTACAGGCATCCGAGAGTGATCTATGCCGAGGCACGCGTTTTGCACTTTGAAATTCCAAAGGAGCAAAACACATGGATGACAAATTTATTCTAATCCCGAAGGAAGAACTCGTTGAGACTCTGGGGGCGTTGTTAGATGAAAAACTGGAAGATCATTTCCATCCATTCAATTCTGTTATCGCTGTCAAGCAAAAGGAAGCTTGCGAGGCGTTGGGAATATCTGACGATACGGTGAGACATCGCATTAGCCAGGGAAGGATTACTCCCCTTCAACGTGACGGTTCTCGTCTAGTGATCCTCACCTTTGAGATGATGCGCGGGTTGAAGCCTCGCCCTCGACGACCTAGATTAAAAGCATAGCGCCGTCAAGAAGAAAGAAGCTATGTCGGGCTTGATTTGATGCAAACCTAAACAAGTACAACGGCCATGACTATTCCTCTCAAGAAGTAATTGACGAGTGAAATAGGTTTGGAATAGTTAGATAATAGTTAGATTAAATGAAAAGGCGTCCAACTTGGACGCCTTAACTTATTGATTATATTGGTGATCCGACCAGGACTCGAACCTGGGACCCAATGGTTAAAAGCCATTTGCTCTACCAACTGAGCTATCGGACCACGCGGCGTGTCGGTAGCCCGCACATGAGTGAAGGCACCTTTGCCGAATGCAAGATTTTACAGATTGGTGTCTGCTAAGGCAAGCTCCATTCTCACGTCGGCGCGGGCGTATTCGGAATTCGGGTCAGTCGGGGTTTGGACAAAGCCGTGTTTGAGGTAGAGCGCAACGGCCGGGGCGAGGCTGGAATGGGTTTCGAGGAAGATGGTCGCGTAGCCCGCCTCGCGAGCGAATAGGATGCAGCGGTCCATCAGCATGTCGGCGATGCCCAACCGGTGAAATCCGGGCGAAACCGCCATTTTGGTCAATTCCACGACGCCATTGCCCGCCGGTATCATCGCAACCGTCCCTGCCGCGACGCCGTCGGCGACGGCCATGAAGATCTCGCCGCCGGGATCGAGGACGTATTGACGGGGATTGTCGAGGATCTCACGGTCATGGCGTTCGACCGTGAAGTATCGCTCGATCCACTCGTAGTTAAGGGCGGCAAAATCCGCCGCCCATTTGTCTTCGAATTCGATTATCTCAATGCTCATAGTCAGAACCACCTGCGGTAGCGGGTGGTTGAACCAACGCCAGATTCAGCTCGACAAAACGTACCAAGCCGTCGCGATCGCAAGGCTTGTCCATGACCACGTTCAACCACCCGCTACCGCAGGTGGTTCTGACTGAAACCAGCCTTCCATCGTAGAATTGCGAATTATGATCGTCTGATCGCGTTCTGGGCCTGTGGATATCAGGCCGATCTCGACGCCGATCTGGCTGGAGAGGAATTGTACGTACTTACGTGCGTTCCCTGGCAACTTTTCAAACTCGGTCGTGCCCAGCGTTTCCGTCACCCAGCCGGGCAGCGTCTCGTAAACCGGCTTGATCTGTCTCAGGTCGCTCGAAACGGCGGGAAACGTATCGACACATTTGCCGTTTATCTCGTAAGCGACACAGACCTTGATCTCGTCGAGGGTGTCGAGCACGTCGAGTTTGGTGAGGGCGACGGAATCGAAACCGTTCAGTTCGGCCGCGTAGCGCGTCGCTACGGCGTCGAACCAGCCGCAGCGGCGCGGGCGTTTGGTCACGGAGCCGTATTCGCGGCCACGTTCGCGAATGACGTCGGCCATCTCGGCCTCGCCCTCGATCATCTCTGTCGGAAACGGGCCTTCGCCGACACGCGTCGCGTAAGTCCGGACAATTCCGAGCACGCCGCTGATATGATGCGGCGGAATTCCCGCACCGACCGACGCACCGCCGGCGGTCGGATTGGACGACGTGACATACGGATACGTGCCGTGATCGACGTCGAGAAGCGTCGCCTGGGCACCTTCCAGCAATATTTTTTTATTAGACTTACGGGCCTCGGCGAGAAAATGTGACGTCTCGCACACAAATGGCCGCAGCCGTTCGACCAACGGTTCGAGTTCGGCTAGGATCTCATCCGCCCGCAGCGGCTGGTTGCCGTAAAGTACGACTATTCTGTTGGCTTCCTCCAGATTGCGCTCGACGCGGAGCTTTAGGATGTCGGGCGACATCGCGTCGGCAACGCGAATTCCGCGCCGGCCTGCCTTGTCCTCATACGCCGGGCCGATGCCGCGCAGCGTAGTGCCGATCTTTTCGTTGCCGAGCCGCTCCTCGGACGTGTGGTCAAGGGCCCGGTGGTACGGCATTATCAGGTGCGCTCGCGACGAAACTTTCAACCGTTCCGGCGAGACCGAAATTCCCTTTTCAGTTATCTGATCGACCTCTTCAAAGAACGCCTTCGGATCGATCACCATGCCGTTGCCGAGCACGCACGTCTTGTCTTCGTGAATGATCCCCGACGGCAAAAGCCTGAGAACAAACGCTTTATCACCCACATACACACTGTGTCCGGCGTTGTGCCCGCCCTGATACCGAGACACGATATCAAATCTATCAGCAAGCAGGTCAACGACCTTTCCCTTGCCTTCATCGCCCCACTGGGCACCGATAATCACTATGATCATAAAGACTTTGTCACCACAGCCGTGTCACGCCGTAAGCATCGAAGATCGTATCGACGCTCACCAATGTAAGAGCTTCTATCTACGCCTGAGAAGCCAGTAGCCGGTCGAAAGGGTCTTTGTGGTGAAACGGAAGCTTTTGTAAACCGAGAATATGGTCTGTGTCGATGTGCAGTATCCTGGCCCCGTTATCCCGGGTTTGGTCCGTTATCAACTCCTCGATCGTTGTACGCAAGCCGATCTTGCCTAACTGCGATTTGATCTGCAGTTCCCAAATGCTGGCGTCGCTAATATACAGGGTATTATTCTCGTCCTCCAATGCGGACAGCGCCGTCTTAGACAACTTGGTGGTTTGGTCGTCCCACCAAAGAAGGCAATGGGTGTCGAGCAATATCTTCAAGAGTCTTCTCCCAGCCAAAACTCGTCCGGCAAAGGCGCATCGAAGTCCTCGGCCATGAAAATAATGTTCCCTTCATGCAAGCCTGCAACGCGTTTTTTCTTCTTCTCTGGTGGGGCAACTGATTCGAGGAGACCGAGCGGTTCCCCGTTTTGCACGATTTGAATCTCACCTTTTTCTCGGGCGATAGAAAGCAACTCGGCCAGTTGCTGATCAACCTTATCAATATTGACGGTTTGGATTGGCATACTAAATCCTCTTGTCGAGCTTCTCAAGCTTGAATATAGCACGGTCATGAACTCTAGCCGTGTAGAGTAAAATCGTAAAGCCTTACATAGTTCCGTGCCGCGTTTTCCCACGAATTGTCTATTGACATTCCGTTTCGTTGAATTCTTGCCCACGCTTGCTTATCCTCATAGGCAAATCGAGCCTCATAGATCTTTTCGAGCAGCTTTTCGGCCCTGTACGGGCCGAATTTGAAGCCGTTGCCGGTTTGCGTAACGGCGTCCCAATTTTGGACCGTGTCATCGAGGCCGCCGACGGCACGGACGATCGGAACAGTGCCGTATCTCAATGAATACATTTGGTTTAGCCCGCACGGCTCGAACTTTGACGGCATCAGGAACATATCTGCGCCGGCCTCGATCAGATGTGCCAATGACTCATTATAGCCGATATACACGCCGACCCGTGAAGGCGAATAGTCGCGCAACGCCTGCAGGAAGCGCTCGGCATCGCGCTCGCCGGATCCCAACGCGATAAAAAAGCCGCCCGCCGCCAAAATATCGCCCGCGCCCTGTTTGATCAGCTCGACCCCTTTTTGGCCCGTGAGTCGCGTTACACTCGCAAAAATGGGCCTGTCAAGCTCGACCGGCAGTGAAAACTGCTCAAGCAGGTGCCGTTTACACTCGACTTTGCCCAACATATCGTCCATCGAGAAATGAGCGGGCAATTCCGTATCCGTTTCAGGGTTCCAAACCTCGTAATCGACGCCGTTTGTGATGCCGATCAGCCGGTTCGAGCGCTGTCGGGTCAGCCACTCCAAGCCATGACCGAATTCGCTCGTTTGAATCTCGTGCGCATACCGTTTTGAGACGGTCGAGAGCATGTCAGATACTTCAAGTCCCGCTTTCATTGCAGATGCGTAACCGTTGAAAGTAAATGCATTTGTCGCCGCACTTGAAGTAAAACCTAAACTCGGCAATTCGCCCAATCCGAAACCGCCCTGATACGCCATGTTGTGGATCGAAAATACCGTCCGGCTTCGCTGCCAATACGGCTGAACCCGTCGCCTAAGAGCAAATTCCACGGCCGCAAATCCCGTGTGCCAGTCGTTGAGATGGATGATGTCAGGAGCCGGGCCGAGACGTTCGATCAGGGCCAATACGGCATGGCAAAAGAAGGCAAAACGCTCGTAGTCTTCCCTGTAACCGTAGATCGAATCGCGGTGAAACAGCGGCGGATAGTCGATCAGGAATGTTGGCGACCCATTCGCCTCGCTGTAAAACGCCTTGGCCCTCACCGCCTGCCCTCGCCAGGTCACCCAAAGGTCGTCGATGGCCGTTTCCCAGAGGTATTCGCCTTTCGTCTGCCAATAGCACGGCGTGATCAGCATCGAATCGACGCCGATCTGCTTGAGCGCCTTTGGCAAAGCTCCCGCCACGTCGCCAAGACCGCCGGTCTTGGAGTAAGGAACCGCCTCCGAGGATATTACTGCTACACGCATAGTGTTGGCCGTTTAATAGTAGACCCTGAGCCGATTTTCGCGTCAAATCGCCGTTCCATGTCTGTCTGGTGTTCCGGCCGCGTTCCGCCCGTGTTCCACCCTGAGCGGAACGCTGTAAATATTGTCCTGATTGAGCTTACAGGCATATTGTTAGCGTGTTCCACGAATTTCGCGCAAAAAAACAGATTCGTGTTCTGCTCTGTCATATTTGTGCAACACTATACCACATAAGACCCGTCCAGTCAAGGTTTTTCTTGACATTTCCCGTTGCAAAGGCTATCAAATAGATACTCTGACGTAACAATGTTTCGTGAAGGACAGCAGATCGGGCCGTATGCGCTCGTGTCAAAGCTCGGCAAGGGTGGCTTTGGCGAGGTCTGGCTCGCCGAGAAAAAGTCACAATTCCTCACTAAACGCGTCGCCGTCAAGCTCCCGCACGATGAACAGGTCAATTTTGACGCGATCAGCCGCGAAGCAATGCTGTGGGAAGAGGCCAGCGGCCATCCGAACGTCCTGCCGATCATCGACGCAGACGTTTACGACGGGCAGGTTGTGATGGTAAGCGAATATGCAGACGGTGGCTCTCTTGCCGATAAGCTCAAAGGCGGAAAATCCATTCCGATTGCAAAATCGGTGGAGATAACATTAGGAATACTCCACGGCCTTGAATATCTCCATCGCAAACGAATCATCCATCGTGATATCAAACCTGAGAACATCCTAATACAAGGTGACACGCCCCGACTTGCCGATTTTGGAATTTCGCGTGCGATGCAAACGACAGGCGTTAGTTCAACGATTATTGGAACCTACGCCTATATGTCGCCGGAGGCGTTCGATGGAAAACGCACGGTGCAAACTGACATTTGGTCGGTCGGTGTTGTTCTTTATCAGTTGTTGACAGGTAAGCTGCCATTTCCACAAGAACATCCGAGCGAGAGAATGTTCGCGGTGATGACGAAAGATTTCGCGCCACTGCCTCGAAATATTCCCGGGAATATCGTAAGAATTGTCAACAAGGCACTGCAAAAACTGCCAGAAAATCGTTACGCGTCGGCAATCTCGATGGCTGATGAACTGTCGAGACTAGTAGAGCCCGTTGTCGAGAATCGGTCGGACCAAAAGACGGAGATTCTGGATTCGGACAAGATCAGCAATCCAAGATTAGAGGAGGACATCCGAAATATCGAGGAGACCGTATTGCGGCCTGACTCCGGCGCTCGCCTGCAATTTCCGGCTGGGGACGTCTCGGTAGCAACTAAGATAAGAACTAATTTTCCCTTGGAGCCACAATCCACGCGGCCGCTCCCCGTTAGTTCCAGCCATTGGCGAACTACCTTGATTCGCCAACCCTTTGTCATCGGCGTCGCTGCTTTATTCCTGCTCGGCCTCGTAATAGTTGTGGTGGCTTTGTGGCCCGAGGCCAAGGACAACACCCAGGTTGCCTCTAACGGTACTGGCGCCACAAACGTTCGTGTATCGCCGTTCTGTCGCGGATTCATTGACGGCTGGAACGCGGGTTACAATTCGGTAAAAGACACCGGGGTGAACTCGAACATTACATGTCCTGATGAAAAGCAGTACCCGGACAGATCATACGAAGGCGGAAGGTTGACCGGATATTCACAAGGCGTGCGAAACGCCAAGGATAGTGTTTACAGACCAAACAGCAACGTTTTCCCGACAATTAGGTAGATATTCACATACTCACTATCCTAAAAGCTCTATTCCCTTCTTTTTTAACTCTGCATCGACGCCAGAAACTCCGCGTTCGTCTTGGTCTTGCCGAGACGTTCGAGGACGACTTCCATCTGCTCGACGGGCGAGAGCGGGTTAAGCACGCGGCGCATTACCCAGATGCGGTTGAGGTTTTCCTTGTCGATAAGGAGTTCCTCTTTACGTGTTCCCGAACGCTGCAGGTCGATCGCCGGATAGAGGCGTTTGTCCGAAAGCTTGCGGTCGAGGTAGATCTCGGAGTTACCTGTTCCCTTAAATTCCTCAAAGATCACGTCGTCCATGCGCGAGCCCGTGTCGATCAGTGCGGTGGCGATGATCGTCAAACTCCCGCCTTCCTCAATATTGCGGGCCGCGCCAAAGAACCGCTTCGGACGCTGCAGCGCGTTTGAATCGATACCGCCGGAGAGGATCTTCCCCGATGGCGGCACTACCGCATTGTGAGCTCGTGCGAGACGAGTGATCGAATCGAGTAGGATCACGACGTCGCGTTTATGCTCGACCAGGCGTTTTGCCTTTTCGATGACCATATCGGCGACCTGCACATGGCGCGTCGGCGGCTCGTCAAATGTCGATGAGATGACCTCGCCCTTGACAGTGCGCTGCATGTCGGTGACCTCCTCAGGACGCTCATCGATCAGCAGGACGATCAAGACGACCTCAGGATGATTTTCCGTCACGGAGTTTGCGATCGTCTGCAGCAGCATCGTCTTACCGGTTCGCGGCGGAGCGACGATCACGGCGCGCTGGCCTTTGCCTATAGGCGTGACTAAATCGATTACACGCGCTGCGATCCGTGCGGGATCGCTGTCGATCTCCATATTGAGCTGCTCGTCAGGATAGAGCGGCGTGAGATTGTCAAAGAATACCTTCTCTCGCGACTGCTCAGGCGCCTCAAAGTTGATCGCCTCCACCTTGATGAGTGCGAAGTAACGCTCACCTTCTTTTGGTGGACGGATCTGTCCCGAAACCGTGTCGCCGGTGCGCAGGTCAAATTTTCGTATTTGTGACGGCGAGACGTAGATATCGTCGGGCCCCGGCAGATAGTTGTATTCCGGAGCACGCAGGAAGCCAAAGCCGTCAGGCAGCGTCTCGAGCACACCTTCACTAAAGATAAGGCCGCTCTTTTCGGTCTGTGCCGCGAGGACCTTGAAAATCAGCTCCTGCTTGCGCAGCCCCGTCGCGCCCTCGATGCCCATCTCTTTTGCGATGTGCGTCAACTCGCTGATAGACATGTCCTTGAGCCCGGCGAGGTCGAGCTTTGCGTCCTCTGCACCAGCCTTGCCGTTGGATTTAGCAGCAGGCGGAGCTTCGGAATCATCGGTTGCGGGAGTTTCGATCTCGGCGTCGCTAGTGATCTCGACGTCGGCCTCGGCAGCCTTTGATCGGCGGCCCTGTGTTGATTTTGTTGCCATGATTAAGTTGGAAGGCAGCCCTTCATTTGAACATTCTTAAGGATTTGTGATTTTCCCGCGCATCTACGCGACAGATAGGACAATGTATTAAGAGGCGGAGAAAATCGTACGGATCGTATGTAGTATGCCGTGAAACGGACCCTTTGGCCCTCGAGAAACCCTGAACTAAAGGGATTGTCTAAATATTTACACCATTGCGCCGATAAAAGCAACCAAAAAATCAACTTTTTCCGATCAGCCACGAATGCACGAATAAAAAACTAACTTTGGCAGCATCTTGTCTCTTTAATTCGTGCATTCGTGGCCATCTCTTAATGCGGCCTGCAACTCCGCCCAAACATCATCACGTCCGCGACCCGTCTGCGATGAATACGCGATGATCTTGACGCCTTTAAGCACCTTGCCCGCCTCGGCGAGCGAATGTCGCAATTCGTTATTCGACAGCTTGTCCGCCTTTGTCGCCACTACCAGATGCGGCTTATGGTAATGGCAAAGCCATTCATTCAATTGCAGGTCGAGCGCCGTTGGCTTGTGTCGCGAATCGATAAGCTGGACACACAGCCGAAGCTCGTCCCGTTCGGCCAGATACTCCTCTGCCATATTGCCCCAATCGCTCCGCATCGTCTTTGAGACCTTCGCGTAACCGTAGCCCGGCAGATCGGCGAAATAGAATTCGCTATTGATGAGAAAGAAATTAATGCTCTGCGTGCGTCCCGGCGTATTCGACGTGCGGGCGAGGCCCTTTCGTTGGAGCAGCGAGTTTATGAGCGACGATTTTCCAACATTCGAACGGCCTAGAAATGCTATCTCCGGCCGGCCGTCGTGTCGCCAGTGTGAGCGCTCGAATGCGCTGTAAACGAATTCGGCAGACGTGATCTTCACCCCGACTTTGCCATCTCTGCGCGCGCCTCCATCCAGCGTTTCATCATCTCGCGACGCTGAGCGAGCGTATCGAGGGCGTTTGGCTGGCGCATCACGAGATCGTCGAGGTGCTTGAGATAGTTTGGGTTGCCGAGCGTCTCACGCATTTGAGCGACGTATGGCTGTATCTTTGAGAACACGACCCATATCTCGCCGGCCGAATCAAAGAACATATCCTCATCGATCGCTCCGCGATTAACAAAGCTCGCCGCCATGTCCCAATAGGTCGAGACCATTCGGTATTTCGCGCTCGTTTCGGCATCGATCATCACTTTCAGGATGTCTTCGGCACTCTCGGGAAAAAAAGAAACGAACCATGCCCGAGCCTCGCGCATTTTCTCTTCGCGGCGAAGGTCATAGAGCTTCATTATCAGTTCGGCTGATGCTTTTCGGTTCATTAGGGCACTCCTGCGTTATTCGATGGCGGCGCCGATCTCGGAAGACGGCGCGTCCGGATTCCAGACCTGTGGTGTATCCAGTTTCTCGGAATCAATGTCCGGCTCGATAGCGAATTTGAGCACTTCATCGATGGTGTCGACAACGTGGATCGTCAGGTCATCTCGGACCTCTTCGGGCACGTCTGCCAGGTCCTTTTCATTCTCTTTGGACAAGATGAGCGTCTTGAGCCCAAAACGATGGGCAGCCAGCAGTTTTTCCTTCACGCCCCCGATAGGCAGCACCTTGCCGCGGAGCGTTATCTCGCCCGTCATCGCCACGTCGTGCCGCGCCCGCTTTCGTGTCAGGGCGGACACCATCGCCGTCGCCATTGTTATGCCGGCCGACGGGCCATCCTTTGGGATAGCTCCCTCCGGCACGTGTATGTGCAGGTCTTTTTCCTTAAAGTCAGCCGGATCGATACCCAATTCCTCAGCTCTCGTACGGACACACGTCAACGCGGCCTTCGCCGATTCCTGCATGACCTCGCCGAGCTTGCCGGTCAGCGTGACGTCGCCTTTGCCTTTGACCAACGTCGCCTCAACCTGCAGAACGTCGCCGCCGACCTCGGTCCACGCAAGGCCGTTGACCAAGCCGATCTCACTCGTTCGCGCTATATCCTGTTTGCGGAATCTGATAGTGCCGAGCAGCTCCTGCACCTTCTCGGCGTCGATGACCACGCGGAAATCGTCCTTGGTCTCGGCCGCAACGAACTGTCGCGCGATCTTCCTGAGACACGAGCCTATCTCGCGTTCGAGATTGCGAACGCCCGCCTCACGTGTGTAATGGCGGATGATCTCGAGAATGCCGTCATCGGTAAACGTCACGCGGCTGCAGTCAACACCGCTGTTATCGCACTGTTTTGAGATGAGATGCCTCTTTGCGATCTCGACCTTCTCTCGCTCGGTATAGCCCGAGAGATTCAGTATTTCGAGCCTGTCCTGCAGCGCCGGCGGTATCGTGTGCAGCACGTTCGCCGTCGCAATAAAGAAAACATGCGACAGATCGTAATCGATGTCGAGGTAATGGTCGCGAAAGGCCGAGTTTTGCTCCGGATCGAGCACCTCAAGCAACGCTGCGGACGGATCGCCGCGAAAATCGCGTCCGAGCTTATCTACCTCATCCAGCAGCATCACGGGATTTGTCGTGCCCGCACGCTTCATTAACTGGATTATCTGCCCCGGCATCGAGCCGATATATGTGCGGCGATGCCCTCTGATCTCTGCCTCGTCATGAACGCCGCCAAGGGCGAGCCGGACGAACTTGCGCCCTGTCGCACGAGCGATCGATTTGCCGAGTGACGTTTTACCGACGCCCGGAGCACCCACGAAGCACAGGATCGTTCCCTTTGGGTTCTTAACGAGCTGCCGGACAGCGAGGAATTCCAGAATGCGTTCCTTTATCTTCTCCAGTCCATAATGGTCCTCGTTGAGTATCTTTTCGGCCTCGCCGAGATCATCAAGCTCGTCGGTTCGCTCCTGCCACGGAACATTTATGAGCCAATCGAGATATGTCCGCGACACAGTGCCCTCGGCTGACATCGGCGGCATCGCTTCAAGTCGAGCAAACTCCTGCATCGCCTTTTCCACCGCTTCGTCGGTCATGCCGGCGTTCTCGATCTTATGCTTAAGGTCCTCGAGCTCGGCCTTCTCGTCCTTACGGCCGAGTTCCTTGTGAATGGCCTTGATCTGCTCATTCAGGTAATACTCACGCTGGTGCTTGTCCATCTGCTTCTTGGTGCGTGCGTGAATATTGCGGTCAAGCTGGCGTTTCTCGATCTCCGCCTCGAGGTATTCGGTCAGTTTCTGCAGACGGTCGTGGACCGACACCGTCTCGAGCAGGTCCTGTTTTTCGTCAACGTCGATCTTAAGATGCGATGCCATCGAGTCAGCGATCTGTCCGGCCGTCGTCCCACGAAGGCTGGCGTGCAAGGCGTCGGAATACGCGTCCGGCGACATCCGCAAAAACTGCTCGACGAGGCCGTGTACCTTTTGCAGGAGACCATCGGTCTTATAGCCGGAATCGTCCGTGCCGCCGATCCGTCGAACGTAGGCATAGAACATCCCATCTGACTCTTGCTCAGTGCGGACCGTGCGGCCGCGCACCTGCCCTTCTACTACGACCTTGATCTGGCCGTTGTCCAGCCGCTGCGCCTGTAATATCCGCCCGAGCGTGCCGATTGCAAAGACATCATCCGCCGTCGGCTCATCGATCGACGCGTCGTGCTGCGTAGCAAGGAAGATCTGCCGCTCGCCGGCCATCGCCTGCTCAAGTGCCTTGACCGAGGACGAGCGGCCGATCTTGAATGCGACTTTTGTGAAGGGAAAGATGACCACGTCCCGGATCGGCACCATTGGAAAACGCTCGATGTCGGCTGGCCTCTGGTCTGTAAATTCCTGCATATAGAATTGGGAACGTCCCGCCTCGCATGGCGCGATTGCGGCCCCGTCGGGTTATCGGAATAAATCTATTTACGCAAAATCACCGGCCAAAAGCAACAGCGATATTTGCATGAAAAAAGTGGTCTCTTCTCTGCCGTGTATTAAAGGACGATTTAAGGCGCGATTCTAGAATTTGGAGGACGGTTTTGCGGTTGTAGCGGATGCAGAACTGCGCTATGATTCGCGCGAAAAAGTTTTCGTCTTTGTCACGGTCCTGTCCGTCTAAGCTACAAGGGGAACCAGTCGTAATAAGGGAGAAGAGCAGTTTATGACACGTCTTTCCGATCATTTTCGCAGAACGCTATTTATCAGCGCGCTTCTCGGTGCCGTCACTCTCTGGGCCACCGCCCCTGCCGTGCTTGACGCTGTGACAACACGGACGCAGGCCCAGGTCGGAACCGTTCCCTCTTTGACCGCGACGCTGGTGTCTCCGGGGCCGGGTATCCTTTGGGGCTCGGCATTCTACGGACCGACGAATGCAGCCGACCGCGTCTTGCGCGTCGATGCGTTCAACCTGAACCCGCAGCCGTCGACGCCCTATCGCGTTTTCTTGAATAACACGGACATCGGTGCGATGGCCCGGACAGGGCCGGCGTCAAATGCTTGGAGGCTCTTTTTGACGACCGCGAACGGCGGAACCGTCCCGACCGTTATCGCCGGCGACCACGTCTCTGTCAGGAACGGAAATGCGGTCCTGTTGGCGGGAATATTCGGCCCGCCGCATTCACCGACACCTCCACATTCACCGACGCCCGGCGTATCACCGACACCTCCGGGCTCACCTGTCCCGCCGGTGCACCTATGGGCCGAACTGACGGGTCCGCCGATCGACGGCATCACCCCGCGCGGGATGGCCGCGTATCACTCTGGCGGCCCTGCGGGCGGAACGAATCTCGGCTTTAGGTCGATGAATGTTTGGGTCTCATACGTGAATCTTCCCGAGAACACTCCGATGCAGGTAGTCGTTGACGGGAATCCTGTCGGCGGATTTCCGCTGCATAACCGAGGCGGACAATGGGCATGCGGCAATGCACCAACGCCTGTGCTGTGCCCGGTCGTCACGAATGGCTCGACGATAGAGGTGCGCACCGGCAACGTAACGCGGCTGTCCGGGACATTCTCAAACGTCCCGCCGTCGCCTAATCCCACGCCGACTGCCTCGCCGACACCGACCGGAACGCCGCACCCGCCGCGAACGTTTCGTGCCAATCTCACCGGCAACAGCGTCGTCCCGCCGGTCACGACACCCGGACGGGGAATGGGATTTGTGAATCTTGCCCCAACGTCGCCGGCAAACACAATGCGAATAGCCGTACGGCTCACGCAGCATAATCTGTCGAGCGCGATCACATCCCGCACTATCAACGGCCCTGCGGCGGCGGGCGAGAACGGACCGGTGATCTTCACGCTGGCCAACGGCCCCGCCCCGACGCCAGGAACGAATGGTTTTGTCCAGTTTTTTGACATAACGGCGGCCCAACTAGCCGAGCTGCGTGCGGGCCTGTGGTACTTCAACGTCGCGACCGTCAATAACCCTGACGGTGAGATCCGCGGGCAAATTTTATCCGCCAATCACCGCAGCGACTTCAATGGCGATGGAGCTTCCGATATCGGCATTATGCGCACCGTCACGGATGCTCCTGACAACGCGGCAAACGTATGGTATCTGCTTAATAGCGGTGATAACACCATCTCGTCCATATCTATCGGCCGTCCGGGCGATATCAATGTCCAAGGTGATTACGACGGCGACGCAGTGGCAGACATCGCCCTGTTCACCCCATCGAGCGGCGTCTGGCAGATACGCCGGAGCGAGACCGGCACCATCACGGAGATTTCGTGGGGACAGGCCGGCGACATTCCGGTTGTCGGTGACCATGACGGCGATGGCCTTTCAGATCTCGCCGTATTCCGCCCGTCTAACGGCCAGTGGTATGTAATGAGCAGCCGTGATGGCGGGTTCATTGTCCGTCAATGGGGCACCGAGGGCGACCGCCCCTTGTCGGGCGATTTCGACGGCGACGGCATTAACGATCTGGCCGTCTTCCGCCCGTCAAACGGCACCTGGTACATAAGGCCAAGCTCGAACGGCGGCTTTACTGTGATGCAGTGGGGCATGGCCGGCGACCGTCCGGTCTCGGGCGACTTCGATGGTGACGGCACGACCGACATCGCTGTCTATCGGCCGTCGACCGGCATCTGGTATATCAACCGTAGTTCGGGAACGGGATTGCTGGCCCGTCAATTCGGCGCTCCAGGCGACATACCGGTCGCGTGCGAATTCAACGGCGACGGCATCACCGATATAGCCGTCTATCGCCCGTCAAACGGACACTGGTACATCCTGAGCAGCTCGAATGGAGCATTCTCTGCGTTGCAGTTCGGATTGCCAACCGACAGCCCGTTGAACAGCGTATACGCGCCGTAAAGGTCGGTCTTGCGGCTGTGCCGCTCTATTTGCGGCGAAGCTCTGCTTCGCCGTCAGTTCTCAAACTTATCGCGGCTATGCCGCCGCTCCGGTAACCGAAGCGGCGGCGTAGCCGCGAGAATTTAGTAAGCACTTTCGGAAAAGCACAGCTTTTCCGCAAATAGAGCGGCGAGGCCGCAAACCAGGAAGGCCGCCGGATCCATCCGGCGGCCTTTTTCACTTTTTCGCCTTTTCACCTTTTCACTCCTTCACTTTCTGCCGTCCGGCGATCATCACCGGAGCCGCAGGTGAACAGCAGAAAGCACTGAACAGAGACCTGTCGCGCTTCATCTCCTCGTCACCTTCGAGCATCTTCATCGTCGCATCGAATACCTCACCGGCCTGCTTGTCCTCAGGCCGGCGGATCGAATAGTGCATCCACTTCCCGTCCCGGCGGGCGTTTACCAGCAAGGCGCGTTTTAGATACGCCAGGTGCCGCGAGATCTTCGGATTATTAGTCCCTAACGCTCCGGCAAAGAAGCACACGCACACCTCGCCGTCACGCATCAGGTTCAATAATCTGAGCCGCGTGCGGTCGGCCAATGCCGAGAAGAAGAGTTCCGCGTTAAATCCGTTCTTCACACCCATACGAGAAATATTCTATCACACTACATTTATGGCTTGACATAATTATTCAGAGGGGCTATTGTCTTATTGACAATTACGGATATGCGTAATTGATTATCAAAAGAGGTGAGTCATTATGTCAGAAAATATTGAACAAGCAATCCGCTCAAGATACGGTTCGGTCGCAGTAAGCGACCTTTCCAGCGAAAATCCAGGGGTCATGGCCGTGGCCGAAGCATTCGGCTACACGCCCGAGCAGCTCGCGTCGATACCGGCCGAGGCCAATATGGGGCTCTCGTGCGGAAATCCGACAGCGACGGCAAATTTGAGAACAGGCGAGGTGGTCGTAGACCTCGGCTCAGGCGGCGGCCTCGATGTGTTCCTAGCCGCGCAAAAGGTCGGGCCGTCCGGACGGGCCATCGGCATCGACATGACGCCGGAAATGATCGACCTTGCCCGCCGCAACGCGGCGAAAGCGAATGGAGGCGATGGGTACGACAACGTCGAGTTTCGTTTGGGAAATATTGACGACCTGCCGCTTGCTGACGGTTCGGTCGATTGTATCCTGAGCAACTGCGTCATTAATCTTGCTCCGGACAAGCAGGCTGTGTTTCGCGAGATCGCCCGCGTCCTTAAGCCCGGAGGCAGGGTCGCCGTAAGCGATATTGCTCTCAAGCAGCCTCTCCCCGCGGAACTGGGCGAGGACATTATGGCCTATGTCGGGTGCATCGCCGGTGCGATCCAGATCGATGAATACAAGCGCGGGCTGATCGAAGCAGGCTTCTCCGATGTGCAAGTCATCGAGACAGGCTCGGACTTGAATAGCTACGCAAAGATCGAGGATCAGGTGGCCTGCTGTTCACCGTCGCCAAACCAGGTCGCAAATGTCGGAGGCTGCTGTTCGCCGGCCGATGCGATGTCTGCCGACCCGGCCGCGAATCGGCTCGCTGAACTCCTCACGCGATACAACGTAAACGATTACGCGGCCAGCGTTCGCGTATTCGCGGTGAAAAATGCCGCGTGATCCCTATCGATATGGACAAAAACAATAGCCGGATGAGACTCAGAGATAAGATGTTTACCCGGACCGGCAAGGGCTGCGAACCTAGCAGCCCTTGCCCCGGTACTCCGGACACCAACAACGACCTGTTTGCACACGATTGGGAAGTATTCGTGATCCGGCACGATAAGGTGAGCGGCAAGTACAAGTGGTTTACAATGTGCTGTGAGGCAATGAACGCTCTAACTAGGCGGCCTCTTCCGTTCGGTTGACGACCTCAAAAACAGGTACTTTGCGCTCGATCATCTCTTTGGTGACGATGATCTCGTTGACCTGTTTTTGCGACGGCAGGACATACATTGAATCGAGCAAGACTTCCTCGAGGATCATCATCAGGCCGCGGGCACCGACTTTGCGTTTGTGGGCCGCTTCCGCGATAGCGTGAAGTGCCCCGTCGGTGAATTTGAGGCTGATGTTGTCGAACTCAAATTTCCGCTGATACTGCTTGATCAGGGCATTTTTTGGCTCAGTGAGGATCGTCATCAACGCCTCGGCATCAAGCTCTCGCAGCGTTCCGATCACGGGCAGACGGCCAACGAATTCCGGGATCAGGCCGTAATGGATGAGATCTTCCGGTTCGAGCTTGCTGATCGCGTCAGCGGCGCGCTGCTTGGTACTCTTGACCTCTGCCTGAAAGCCGAGTGATTTGGCACGCAGCCGCTTCTCAACGACCTTTTCAAGCCCAATAAAGGCTCCGCCGCAGATGAACAGGATGTTCGTCGTATCCAACTGCTGAAAATCCTGCTGCGGATGCTTTCGGCCGCCGGCGGTCGGCACGTTGGCGATCGTACCCTCAAGTATCTTCAATAGGGCCTGCTGAACGCCCTCACCCGACACATCTCTCGTTATCGACGGATTGTCGTCCTTGCGGCATATCTTGTCGATCTCGTCGATATAAATGATGCCCTGCTGGGCTTTTTCGAGTTCGCCGCCTGCGGCCTGCACTAGCCGAAATAGGATATTCTCAACATCTTCACCGACGTAGCCTGCTTCCGTCAGGCTGGTCGCGTCCACGATGCAGAACGGCACGCTAAGTTGGCGGGCAAGCGTCTGTGCGAGCAGTGTCTTTCCAGTTCCGGTCGGGCCGATGAGCAGGATATTTGATTTCTGGAGTTCGACATCGCCCTTTCGCTTTGCAAGCTCCAGCCGCTTGTAATGCTGATAGACCGCTACCGAAAGCCGCTTCTTTGACTCTTCCTGCCCTACGACATATTCGTCCAAAAAGGCCTTGATCTGATCGGGTTTTGGAAGGCTTGTCCGGACCGCCGAGCTCGCCGTCTGCTCGTCATCATTGATTATCTCGTTGCAGATGTCGATGCACTCATTGCACACATAGACGCCCGGCCCGGCGATCAGCTTGCGGACGTCATTCTGCGATTTCCCGCAGAAGGAGCATGTAAGTAATTCCTCTGGGCCGCGAAAATTGCTCATTTGGCTGCTTCCCTGTGTTCGATCACCTCATCGATCAGGCCATAGTCTTTCGCCTGCTTGGCGGTAAGAATGCGGTCGCGTTCAACGTCCTTCTCAACCTGCTCGAATGATTGGCCGCTGTGCTTTGCAATGATCGTCGAGGTTTGTTCACGCATACGAAGTATCTCTTCGGCCATGATACGCACATCCGTAGCCTGTCCCTGCGCGCCGCCCGATGGCTGGTGGATCAGCACGCGAGCATTCGGCAAGGCAAACCGCTTGCCTTTTGATCCGGCACACAACAATAATGCCGCCATCGAAGCGCATTGGCCGACACAGATGGTCGTCACATCATTCTTGATGAACTGCATCGTGTCGTAGATGGCCATACCCGCGGTGATCACGCCGCCGGGCGAATTGATATACAGATTGATGTCGCGTTCGGGGTCTTCGGCCTCGAGAAATAAGAGTTGTGCGACTATCAGGTTGGCTATCTGATCGTCGATCGGCGTTCCGATGAAGATGATGCTGTCTTTCAGCAGCCGTGAGTAGATGTCAAACGCACGCTCGCCGCGTGAGGTCTGCTCGACAACCATTGGGACTAAAGCCATATGTTTTCTCTCTCAGAGTTTACGTAACGCTTGAATTATGCCGGGATAAGTTGTTGAAAATATGGCGATTGCCATATATGCGAAATGATTTTACACCTTTTATCCCATTTTGCAAGTTACTTTTTCGCGGCTTTCTTCGCCGCCGGCTTCTTTTTCGGTTTGCCGGCCGGCACGGCCGCGGCAGCCGCTTCATCGATCCAATCGCCCTCGGTCACTTTCGCATGAGCCATTAATGCCTCCACGGACTTTCGAGTTCGCAGATTGTTACCGATGTTTTCAATCCCTCCGCCTTGTTTCTCTATCTGTGACCGCATCTCTTCGGGCGTCGTCCGGTAGTATTCCGCCATCTTAGCGACCTCGGCATTGACCTCATCGTCCGACACCTCGACGTTTTCTGCCATTGCAACCTTATCCAGCAATATCGCCCCGCGAACGTCACGCTCGCCCTGCTGACGCATGTTTGAATACGCCATCTCGATAAAGCTCTGCTCGACCTGATTCAGGTCAACGCCACGCTGCTGCAGGTCGCGAGCAAAATCATTGAGCAGGTTCCTTGTCTGAGTTTCGATCAGCGTATTCGGCACTTCGAAAGGATTCGCCTCGATCAATTTTGCGACGGCGTTGTTTCGCACCCGAGAATCCGCGTCTGCCGCGGACACGTTCGCCAAGTCCGCTTTGAGTCGCTTTCTGAGGTCGGCGAGCGACTTGTAACCTTCGTCGAGGCTCGTCGCCCACTCGTCGTTGAGTTCAGGCACCTCGGATACGCCGACAGATTTGACCTTGGCCTTATAATGGACAGTCTTCCCGGCCAGCGCGGGCGACGTGAATGATTCCGGATATGCAACGGTAAATTCCTTGTCTTCGTCCTGCTTAACGCCGGCGAGATTCTCGGTAAACGAACTCTCGATCAGTTCGTCACCCAGGACGATCTCGAGATCTGTCGCAGTGATCGGCTCGGCGTCAGGCGTCTCGTCGAACCGGCCTTCGAGGTCAACGATGACCGTGTCACCGACCTGAGACGCACGGCCCTCGACCGGTATCAACGCCGCTTCTCTTTGCAGTCGTTCGGCGATCAGGTCTTCGACCTCGCCGTCCTCGACCGGTTTGACCCGTCGTGTTACCTCAATGCCTTTATAGTTCGGCTCAGGTATCTCCGGCATCACCTCGACGTGAACGTGCAGCTTGAGCGGTTCTGAACCGTTGACCTTGACGGTCTCGTGATCCTCCAAATGCAGGTCAGGCTCGGCCAGCGGGTGCAGGCCATGTTCGCGGATGGCGTCAGTGACCTTCTGCGGGATGATCTCCTGCAGCACATCGCTCTTGATCTCTTCCTTAAAACGAAGGCGCACCACGTCGAGCGGGACCAGGCCCTTTCGAAAGCCCGGAACGCTCGCTCGCTTAGCGTACTTCTGGCTCACTCGGCCGTAGGCCTCCCTTACGGCGTCGGCGTCGATCTGCAAATGTATCTCTTTTTGGGTCGGTGAAATGACCTTTACTTCACTCTTCATCTACGCGTTCAAGGATAGCAAGTAGGTTGTCGGTTGACAAAAATCGGTGGCCGTTGCTGACAACTGACCACCGACCGCTGACAAATGAATTTTGGTGCCGAGGACAGGAATCGAACCTGCACGCCTCGCGGCGCTAGATCCTAAGTCTAGTGCGTCTGCCAATTTCGCCACCTCGGCGTCGCAAGTCAGAACCACCTGCTATAGCGGGTGGTTGAAGATTAGCATCCCAGCCCGCTTTTTGGCAATCAAAGCTAGTCCCGGAAGTCGCTCGGGCACGTTAAACCACCCGCTACCGCAGGTGGTTCTGACTATTTGTGCAGATACTTCTTGTCGTACTCGTCCCACGACATCGGGATGTCCGCACCGGGGCCGATGCCGGCGTGTGGTTCGTTGCCTAAGACTTTTGCTTCTGCTCGCTTGAAGAGCCGATAGCCGCCATACGCGAGGACGCCAAAGAGGCCGATCCAGAAAACGTAATAGATGATCGACGAGAGGAATCCGAGCACCCAGAGGAGCAGCATTCCCACGAAAACAAGCCCGATCGCAGCGAGAATGAGTTTGATGATATTCACAGGCGTATACCTCCGACCTGAAAGATATACGAATTTCAAGGCGCGATGTTCGTGGAAAAGCGAGCGGCGGATGTATAATTCACGCAAGATATCGCCTTGAGTTCACAGAACATCACAGTCAGGCAGGTCGCCGAGACGCTCGGCGCGGCAGCGGTTGGGGGGCTCGACGTGTCGGCGACCAACGTTACCCACGATTCGCGACAGGCGGGCGATGGCGCGCTATTTGTTGCCATCAGAGGAGCTACATCTGACGGACATCGCTTTATTGATGATGTGATGCGTCGCGGCGCGGCCGGGGTCATATCGGAATTTGACGCGCCTGACGATTTCGCCGGGGCGTGGCTCAAGGTTCCCGATGCCAGGAGTGCCCTCGCACGTGCGGCGGCCGCCGTGTATGGCGATCCATCGCACGATCTCGATCTTGTCGGCATCACGGGAACAAACGGCAAGACGACGACGACGTATCTTTGCTTTGCCCTGGCTGAAGCGGCGGGCGTCAAACCTGCGATGCTCACGACCGTCGAATACCGCATCGGCAAGACCAGCGAAGAGGCCGTTCGCACGACACCGGAGGCATCGGACACGAATCTCTTTCTCCGCTCTGCCCTTGGATCGGGCTGCACGATGGCCGTTATGGAAGCATCGTCGCAGGCGATCGATCTGCATCGCTGCGACTGGCTGCGGTTCAAGATCGCCGTTTTTACGAATCTTACGCGTGACCATCTCGACTATCACGAGACGATGGAGAACTACTTTGACGCCAAGAAGAAACTCTTTGACGGGCGTCTCGGTTATTCGCCTGAGGCGAGCGTGATCAATATCGACGATGAATGGGGCGTCGCCCTCGCAGATGAGTTACGGGCAAACGGCCAACGCGTGACCACATTTGCCCAGAACACAAACGCCGACCTCACGGCCGATAACATCGTCGTATCACTGGTGCGAGGGACGTCATTCGATCTCAAAACGTCAGCCGGAACGCAGCGAATAACTTCGCCGCTAGTCGGTAAGCCGCATGTTTACAATATGTTGGCAGCGACGGCTGTCGCCCTCGCACTCGGCTACGATTTCGATGCGATCGAGAGCGGCCTCTCGACCTGCGTCGGTGCGCCGGGCCGATTCGAACGTGTGCCGCATGAGGGTGACTTTGCGGTCGTTGTCGATTATGCCCATACTGACGACGCGTTGCTCAATACGTTAAAGACCGCTCGCGAACTGACGACCGGCCGTATCATTACCGTGTTTGGCTGCGGCGGCGATCGTGACAAGACAAAGCGTCGGCCGATGGGTGAGGTCGCGGGCGAATTGAGCGACGTGGTGGTCATCACATCCGATAACCCGCGAAACGAGGACCCGCTTAAGATAATCTCTGAGATCGAGGCCGGTGTCCGTAAGAAAACACCGGAATACGAGGTTGTATCAGACCGACGCGAGGCGATCAATCGCGCGGTCGCTATGGCACAGGCCGGTGACGTGGTCATCATCGCCGGCAAGGGCCATGAGACCTATCAACTGATCGGCAGCGACAAATTCCACTTTGATGACCGCGAGGCCGCGTTAGAGGCCCTCGCTCGACGGGAAGAAACAGTCTAGGCCTTTTCCGCGTCCTGGACGAGCTTGATCAGCAGCTCCCTCTGAGCGGTATTGAGTGGCGAAAATCTCACGCCAAATCCTATCTCAAATACATGATTGGCGACCGAGCCATCGAATTGAACCTTCATTCCGTCAGCTAAGGGGACGAATATCTTGACCGCGTCGCCATCACCGACCTCGCCGGAACCGAGTACAAAACACCCATCGAGGCTGACATCGCTGATCGTGCCCGACTGGCGCGTTCCTGCGGCCTCCCATTCGATATCCACCTCGATCGGAAATCGATTCGATGCCCTTCTTTCGTTACCGCTTCGCCTATCCTGCATCAGCCTCACCGGTGCTTTCTGCGCCTTTACTATTCAAGTAGTAATAGACGGGCAATCCCAAAAGTATCAATCCGATACCGATGAAAGAACTCTGCGGCGCCGTCATCATCGTGTTTATCAGGAGCCAGCCCGCCACAAGAAGAAAGATCACAGGCACGAGAGGATAGCCCCAGGCCCGGTAGGGCCGCGGCGCGTCAGGATATTTCCTCCGGAATACGAAGATCGATGATGCTATGAGGGCGTAGAAGATCCACGAACCGAATATCACGTAATCAGTCAGCGTATCGAATGAGCCTGACAAGGCCAGAATGCTGGCCCAGACGCCCTGGAACAACACACCGTTGATAGGCACGGCCTGCACCGACACCTTTGCGAACTTATCAAACATCATCCGGTCCGATGCCATCGCATACGGCAGCCGAGACGCGCTCAATATCGATGTATGCAGTGTCCCGATGCTGGACAGCATCAGGCCAATCGTGAAAATAGCCACTGCGACGCCAGTCGCAAGGCTTAGCGCATCGCCGCCGAAGAATTTGCTGACGACGACCTTGGCTACGGTCGAGTCTTTCGAGACCGAGGCGACCGCAGTCGGATCGAGCACGTAATAGTAGGCCGCATTCGCCACCACGTAGAGGACAATAACGACCACAACGCTGCCGATGATCGCGATCGGAATGTTGCGGTTCGGGTCTTTAACTTCGCCCGCGACAAACGACAAATTGTCCCAACCGTCGTAACCCCAGAGAGCCGCAAGCATCGCCGCGCCAAAGCCTGCGATAAACGTATATTCCGGCGAGCTGACATTTACCGCCGCGGCAACGCCTTCACAGGCTCCGCCCGTGTTTGCGAGCGAGAAGTTGGCAAATCCACCACCCGTCACAAAAAGGAACGCGCCAAACGCGACACCCAGCACGAGCCCGATCTTTATCATCGTAAGCCACGTCGCTATCTGGCCGCTCATCCTTACAGACAAGCAATTAAGGGTTGTGAAGATCGCGATCACGACGACAGCGATGATCTGCAGCGAAGTTACTTCATACGGATAACCAAAAATGCTCGTTTGGAACAGGGTCTGCTTTAGTGCTCCGTTTAGGTAGTCATTCAGTGCAATGGCAAAGACAACAGCGACGCTGGCCTGCGCTCCCGTGCTGGCAATGAACATCCGCGTCCAGCCGAATAGAAAACTCGACAGGCGGCCATAACTGTCACGCAAAAAAGCATACGGCCCGGCAGCTTCCGGCTTCATCGCGGTCAACTCAGCGTAGGTCAATGCACCGGCCAGCGACAACAGGCCCGCCGCGATCCACGCCGCAATGACCCAGCCCGGCGTGCCTACATGGCAGGTCATCACCCGCGCCTTGAGAAAAACGCCCGTGCCGATCACGTTGCCGATGATCACAGAGACGGCCGCTATCAGTCCGAGGCCGCGAATGAGGGTTTGCCGTTCGCTTGATTGGAGGTCCATATTGTCTATCGGGTTGAGGTCGGAATCATCTTACGCGAAAACCGCGCTGAAGTGAAACGCGCCTCGCCCGTGCTAAAATTCGCGAGTGCCCCAACTCGACCTCACCGCCGACGAACTCGTCTCACCTCTGCTCAAGCTCTCTGAGACCGAGACGGTATGCATTCTCGACAGTTGCGGCGTCGGCTATCTCGATTCACACCTGCTGATCGCGGGTGTCTGCCCTGTCGAACTCATCGAGTTGAACGATACAGACGTCGAGGCAACACTGCATGCCCTTGAGGAACGTCTGGGTGGCGATCTCGCCGCGATCTTTACGATCTCATACGACTTTGGCCGCAAACTACTGAATATCGGAACGACAAATGAAAGCTGCGATCCATCGAGTGAACCAGACATTTTTTTGGCCCTTTTCGATAGTCTTATCGTCCATGATTATCGAATCGGTAAAACAACGCTTCATGGCAACGGTTTCGATCTGGCCCGCCGCAACGCCCTGCTTTGCGAGGGAATATCTCAGATCTCAAATTTGAGATTTCAAATTCGTCCGTAAGGGTAAAATCGAACGTCACAAAAGTAGAGTACGTAAAGGCGATCAACGCCATCCATGAACAGATCCGCTGCGGCAATACATATCAAACCAATCTCACGCGGCAATTAACGGCCCGGTTGCCTGATGACGTAACGCCGCAGACGATATTCACTCGTCTCCGCCGCGATCATCCGGCCCCATTTTCGGCATTTATCACCCGGCCAGGATCGACCGTCATTTCAGCTTCACCGGAACGCTTTATTCGGGTCGAAGGCCGACACATCTCGACCTCTCCGATCAAGGGCACACGCCCGCGAGGAAAAAATGCGGCCTCAGATGCGGCGCTTCGCTCAGAATTGCTTGCCAGCGAAAAAGATCGTGCAGAGAACACAATGATCGTCGATCTTCTCCGCAATGACATCGGCCGTGTGTGCGAATTTGGCAGCGTAACGGCCGCGAAACTATGCGAGATCGAGGAACATCCGACATTTTTCCATCTCGTCTCGACCATCGAAGGTCAGTTGAGAGAGAACACGACAATTTCGGCATTGCTCCGCGCCGTTTTCCCGTGCGGCTCGATCACGGGTGCCCCGAAGATCAGCACGATGAAGATCATCGACGAGATCGAACCGGCAGATCGCGGTCTGTCGATGGGAGCGATAGGTTACTACGTGCCCGAAAACTGGGCGGCCGACCTTGCGACCTTCGACCTCAATGTCGCGATCCGAACGATGGTCGTTCGCGATGGCACCGCAACATTCAACGTCGGCGGCGGCATTGTTATCGACAGCGAGCCGGAAAAGGAGTGGGACGAGACGGCCACAAAGGCGACGGCGTTGATGAACGCGATTGGCGGCAAATTCACATAAGCGGGAACAATTCCTTACTTACGGTGTCTAACCTCTCGAACGCCGCAACGGAGGAACCCGAATTTGAAACCCGAGATAAACGTAACGCCGTTAATCGACGTCCTGCTGGTCCTGCTCATCATCTTCATGGTCGTCGCACCGCTCAAGCCAAGCAGCTTTAAGGCACGCGTACCGGCTGAACCCCCAGACATTTCCGAACATGTCGAACCCAACCCCGAAACCCTCGCCGTCGAGATCGACAGGAATGCCGCGCTTACTCTCAATCGTGAAACCGGCCTCGGCACGGCTTCCGACACGGCTTCGCTCGTAAAACGGCTGCGGGCTGTGTTTGCCGAACGCGTGGCGAATGGCGACGTGTCCGAATCATTCGCTGACGATCCGCAACGGCCGCATACCGACCGCATCGAACGGACGGTCTTTATCAAAGCCCCGCGTGACCTCGACTACGGGAGCGTTGCACGCGTCGTTGATGCCGTAAAGCTAGCCGGAGCCTATCCCATCAGCCTGCAGATCGATAAGTTAGAGTAAGCCTTCAGGCGGTGATGCTGTGATACAATTTGGGATGTTCGCCGGGCCGGTCGCCCGGTGGTCGTCTCCCGAATACCTCGCTTTTGCCGCCTGCGATGGTGAACTACTACGACATACTTAAGGTTTCGCCTGAGGCGTCGGGCGCCGAGATAAAGTCCGCATATCGCCGCTTGGCGCGAAAACTCCACCCCGACAGCCACACGGGCTCTGAGGAAACCGCTCTAAGATTCGCCGCCATCGCTGAGGCCTATGAGGTCCTCGGCAATGCGAAAGAACGGCGCAAATATGACCAACGCCTCCAGGAGGTAACAGCCGGCTCTAACGGCGATCCATTCCTCTCATCAAATCCACACATTCAGCGTTGGCGGCAAATGGTTGTCGAAAAGCGTTATAACGACATCATCGACCGGCTGATGGCCGAGGAACGCGATGAGGCGGCGGCGTTTCAAAAGATCGTTTACCCGGTCGTCGCTCTATTTGTCTCAGCGATAATCGTTACTGCCCTAAAGCCGCGCATATTTGCCGAATCTCTCGTCATCGGCAAGATCATCATCGTGGCTCTTTTTCTCGTCGGTGTGATCCATATTGTAGGGCGGTTCCGCGAGGGATTTGAGCGATACACGGGAGCGGGAACTGACATTCACGAGTCAATCCTCGATGAAGGCGAGAAAAGGGAGAAGCCGTATTCGCGGCTGGCCGCCGCGGGCGCTCTCGTTGGCGGCCTCGTTCTATGTCTGGGCATCGGTATCGTCGTCGGATCGCAGATCGATTTTGCCGCCAGTTCCCTGCCGCGAATGTTCTCACCGTATCTAAAGCCCGAATTTCTGTTCTACCCGCCGATTATCACTCTGTTTGTCGATATCATGCACTCATTCGCATCGAGCCTCGACCGCTGAAGTAGTGGTTTAGTTTGAAAATCGCCTCTTCCGCGAACACTATGTTTCAACCTCTGCGTTCTCTGCGTGGAAAAAAACCTTAGCAAATATCCCACGCGGAGAACGCAAAGAGTTTCGCAGAGATCGGAGAGACGATCACAATTTCAAACTGAACCATTGCGACCGCTGAAGCGGGCTTGACAGAATGCCGTTGCCTGATTAGACTCTAAGGTTTGTTTCATTTGTATTGGAGTATAGATGGCTAATCACAAATCAGCAGAAAAGCGTATGCGGCAAAATGCCCGACGCAACGAGATAAACCGCAGTAACCGCAGCAAACTGCGCACTTCTGTCAAGAAGCTGCGCGCCGCAGTCGCTGGCCACGACAAATCAGGAAGCACTGAGCTTCTCATTCCAACCGTCTCGTTGATCGATAAAGCGGTCAACAAAGGCATCATTCACAAGAACACTGCCGCGAGATACAAATCGCGGCTCACCAAACACGTTAACGGTATCGCGTAAAATTTCTGCTAATAAATTCGCTTTGATACAATGAGCGGGCCGCCAATAGCGGCTCGCTTCTTTTTTTGATGGCCCAGCCGCGACAATTCAAATACTTTGATCTGCTCATGGCTGCGTTCGTCGCCGTCCTGCTGTGCTCAAACCTGATCGGCGTCCACAAGGTATCGTCGGTCAACTTGCCGGTGATCGGCGAATACGTCTTTGGCACGGGCGTCCTCTTCTTTCCGCTCAGCTACCTTTTCGGCGACATTCTGACGGAAGTTTACGGCTATGCCCGCTCGAGAAAGGTCATCTGGGCGGGATTCGGTGCCTTGATCTTTGCATCGCTGATGGCATTCATCGTCACGTCGCTGCCTGCAGCTTCGGTCATGCCTGCCGAGCAGCAGGTCGCGGTCAACACTATATTCGGCCAGACGTGGCGCATCGTCGCGGCCTCGCTGCTTGCGTTTTGGGCGGGCGAATTTGTCAATTCATTCGTTCTTGCGAAAATGAAGGTTTTCACCTCCGGCAAATATCTGTGGACGCGCACGATCGGCTCGACCTTCGCCGGCGAGGCCGTTGACAGCGTGATCTTCTATCCGCTGGCATTCCTCGGCACCTGGCCGGCCGCCGAGGTCGTCAGTGTACTTGTCGGCAACTACTTTCTCAAGGTGTTTTGGGAGATCGTCGCAACCCCGATAACGTACAAGGTCGTCCGCTTCCTTAAACGGGCTGAACACGAAGACCATTTCGACCGCGACACAAATTTTAACCCTTTCACCCTGGCCCTCGAACCCGAGCATGGAAAGAACTAGATCGGGAAATATCAACATCGTCCACGACCTCGTAACGCAGATCGGCAAGAATCTGCTGATGGGCAATCGCCTTGTGCGCAATTGGCGCCTCAAGCGCCCGCGCACGGCGCAATACCATACAAACACAGACGAATTCCTGCAAAACTACGCGTTCGCGAGCCTTAGTTTGCTGCGCGAATACGTCGGCGACCTCACCGGCAAGTTAGTCTGCGAGATCGGTCCCGGAGACCATCTGACCTCCGGATTGAGCATTCTGGCGGCCGGCGCTTCACGCTACGGCGGTATCGACCGGTTTCCGGGCGATTATTCGGGTGAGGCCTCGAAGCACTGGTACGCCGAGATCGAGAAGAACTGGCCGCGGTTCTATCCAGCCGTGCCGTGGCCCGCATGGCTGCATGCGTCGGATTTTCCGGAAGGCTATCCTGACCGCGTCGAGGTGATCGGCGAACCTCTGGAGACCGCGAAGACCGAGAGTAAATACGACATCGTCTGCTCATTCCAGGTCGCCGAACACCTGTCAGATATTCAGGCCTTCGCCGACGTTCACAACCGAGTGCTGACCGATGGCGGCGTCGGCCTCCACCGCGTGGATTTTGGGCCGCACGATTGCTGGTTCCAATATAGCGATCCGGGAACCTTCCTTTGGTTTTCCGATTGGATGTGGAGGCTAACAGGCTCTAATCGCGGCGTTCCAAACCGCAAACGCCATCATGAATTCATGCAGGCTTTTGAGAACGCCAACCTCAACGTCGAAATTCTCTACACCAACGATTTCGACCGCTCGATGATGAACCTCGGCAAGCTGAACCGTAAATTCCGCGAAATGCCGCTCGAATCCGTCCTCACCGGCACCGCGATTTACCGTTTGACGCAAAAATCGTAGATAATCAGGTGACCAATGCCGTCGCCATCGATCGAATTGTCCACACCGCTCGTTGATGTCCCCCGTGACGCGCTCGCGAACCTGACCGTTAACCTAAGTAGGAAACTCGCCGCCGCCGTGGCCTCGCTGGCGGGCAAAACCGACGTCGAAGCCGCAACGGTCGGCGATCTGCTCAGCTATTTCCCTTCGCGTTACGAGGACAGGTCAAATTTTCTCTCGCTCGATAAACTCGAGGACGGCATTGAGGCCGCCGTCGAGCTTTTCGTTCGCAAAGCCTCGGGCCGCCGCGTCGGCCGTAACCGCGACCCGCGAAAGCCCCCGCTTTTCCTATTTGAGTTGATCGCCGGCGACCGTGACCGGCTCATGCTGCCGGTAGCCGTCAAATGGTTCATCTCAGGCCGGAATTCGAACGAGATCGCCGCGTGGTATGAGAAACGCTTCGCCCTCGGCACCCGTTTTGTCGCCCACGGCCGCTGGGAACGCGACGAACGCGGTCGATTTGAACTGCGGATCCAGAAGCCCGACGAGATCGAGATATTGCCGTCGGTGGGCGACGCAGAGAGCTTTGGCCTGCTCGAACAACCGAGCGACGAGTCGGCCACTGTGAAGACAATCGATGAGACCGACGATGAGAACGCCTCCGATCCGTCGCTGGCGACGATCCACACGGGCCGTGTGCCCGTATATCGCAAGCTCGGCCCGTTTCAGACCAAGCGTTTACGCGAGGTGATCCATTCGTTGCTCGACAACATTGATCCTGCCTCGGCCACCGACACTTTGCCGGCCGAGATTCGTGAACGCCACAACCTCGCGTCACGAGCTCAGGCCATTCGCGAGATCCACTTTCCGCCCGATGATGCTCTCATCAGCGAGTATGAGATGCTTCGCAGCCCCGCTCAGCGGCGGCTGATATTTGACGAATTTTTCTGGCTTGCATTCTCGATGGGCCTGCTCCGCGGCGAGCGCGAGCAGGAGCCGAAAGGCACCGTCATCGAGGTCACTGACCACACAAAGGAAAGATTGAGGTCGATCCTGCCATTCCCACTCACGGGCGCCCAAAAACGCGTGGTCGGAGAGATATTCACCGACCTCAAATCCGACAAACCGATGAACCGCTTGATCCAGGGCGACGTCGGCAGCGGCAAGACGATCGTCGCGTTACTCGCGATGCTTGCCGTCGCCGAAAATGGCTATCAGGCGGCGCTAATGGCCCCGACCGAGATACTGGCCGAACAGCATTTTCGAAATGCGCGGGCGCTCCTTGGCGAGGGCGGCTATCGCATCGAGTTGCTCGTCGGCAGCACAAAGGCAGCCGAGCGAAAAAGGACGCTGGCTGCGCTCGCTGGTGGCGACGTGAATATGATCGTCGGCACACATGCCCTGATACAGGAAGGTGTGACATTTGAGCGGCTCGGCCTGGCTGTGATCGATGAACAGCACAGATTCGGTGTGCTCCAGCGAGCCCAAATCAAGGCCGCGGGCGTCAATCCCGACGTGCTCGTGATGACCGCGACACCGATTCCGCGCAGCTTGGCGATGACCGTTTACGGCGACCTTGATGTTTCGATCATCGATGAATTGCCGCCCGGCCGCACCCCGATCAAAACGGTCGTCTGCGGCAACGACCAGCGTCGCGGCGTTTACAAAGGCATCGAACGCGAGATCAAACTCGGCCGCCAGGCCTACGTCGTCTATCCACTGATCGAGGAATCCGCCAAATCCGACCTAAAGGCCGCGACCGCTATGTACGACGAACTGCGGCGAACCGTATTTCCTCAATACAACGTGGGGTTGCTCCACGGCCGTATGAAACCGGCGGAAAAGGAGGCGATCATGGCCGATTTCCTAGCAGGCCGCATCAACATTCTCGTCTCGACCACGGTCATCGAGGTCGGTGTCGATGTGCCGAATGCGTCGCTGATGGTCGTCGAGCACGCTGAGAGGTTCGGGCTGTCGCAGCTTCACCAGCTTCGCGGCCGTGTAGGGCGAGGTGCCGAACAGAGCTACTGTGTCCTGCTGACCGGCGACAAGCGGACCGCGACAGCAAGAGAACGCCTCGGCATCATGGAGCAAACGTCGGACGGCTTTAAGATCGCGGAGAAAGACCTTGAAATTCGCGGCCAGGGCGAGATCCTCGGAACGCGGCAGTCAGGCCTGCAAAACTTTAAGATCGCCAATATCATTCGCGACCTCGATCTACTAGTCGCCGCGCGCACCGAGGCCAATGAACTCCTCACAAGACGCCGGATGTCACCCGAAACCGCCGAAATGGTTCGCCTCGTCCGAGGCGATAGACGCCTGCGGCTCGGCAGCATCGGTTAGTTCTGAGTTCAAGCTTTAGCGTGTCTTAGATAGAATAGGAACAAGCTAAAGCTTGGACTCACAACGTTAGACCTATGCGCGTCATCTCGGGTATTTATCGCGGCCGCACCTTGAAAAGTCCGCCCGACGCGAAAACACGGCCGACCTCGGACCGTCTGCGCGAGACACTCTTTAATATTCTCGCTCCAAACATCAATGACGATACGCGCTTCCTCGACCTATGTGCCGGAACCGGTGCGATAGGTATCGAGGCCCTCTCTCGCGGAGCGGCATTCGTGACATTTGTCGACCGATCTAAACGCTCGTGCGCCTTGATCGAGGAGAACCTCGACAAGCTACAGGTTCCGGAATCGCAGACCGACGTGCTTAATCTGGATGCCGAGAATTTCACGAGCCGCGAGCACGAGACCGGCTGGGATATCGCTTTTTTTGATCCGCCATACGATTTCGACCCATCGCTCGTGATACACGATTTTGGCACAAAAGCGGACCTGCTCCGCGAGGGCGGCATCCTGGTCGTCGAACATCACGCCAAATCACACATCCACGACGCCGTCGGACGGCTCCGCCGATGGCGCGTTGTCAAACAGGGCGAATCAAGCCTGAGCTTTTACGAGAATGCCTAAGATTTTTTCGTTAAAGGCCTTCGTTTGGCTCATCCTCGCATTGATCTGGAGCACCACGTGGATCTTTATCAAGATCGGCCTCAACGATCTGCCGCCCATCGCGTTCTCGTCGGCCCGTTTTCTCATTTCGGTAGTCGTTCTGTTCGTGGTCATTCGGACCCAAAGGATACAATTGCCAAAAACCGCGGCAGAATGGCGCTTGATCGCCCTGACAGGCATCCTGCAATTTGGTGTCAACTACTCGATGGTCTTCTGGAGTGAGCAGTACATTTCGTCGGGCCTTGCGGCCGTCCTGCAGGCGACCATCACGGTCTTTGGGCTTGTCCTTGCTTGGATATTCTTGCCCGACGAACGAATTACACCGCAAAAGATCGTCGCCGTCGCCATCGGCATTATAGGAGTCGGCGTGATATTCAGCGACCAGTTGCGTGTTGAGAACTTGCTGGCCTTCGTCGGGTGTGTCGCCGTCGTGGTTGGATCGTATGCCGCCGCACAGGCGTCAATACTGATCAAAGCAAAGGCCGGGGGCATTCATCCGGCGTCGCTCGTTTTCTGCCAAATGCTCTGTGGCCTGCCGCCGGTCATCGCATACAGCCTTATCCGAGAGGGCAATCCGCTCGTGTTTTCGTGGTCATGGATGTCGATCATCTGCGTCCTTTATCTGGCGCTTTTCGGCTCCGTGATAGCATTTTGGCTGTATTATTGGCTGCTGGGCCGGATCGAATCGACAAAGGCGATGATGATCTCGCTTGTCACGCCGTTGCTGGCCGTGGTGATCGGGAACGTCGTCCTCGGCGAAACGCTGCCGCCTCTGACATTCGCCGGCGGGCTTCTGATCATCGCTAGTATCGGCCTGATAGTCTTTCGACGGAAAACGGTAAAACCACAGATAAACACCGATGCACACGGATAGATTTGGTATTTCTATCTGTGCTTATCCGTGTTTACCTGTGGTTAAATTCTCCTGATGTTCTTCAATTTCACAACCGCTGGCGAATCGCATGGCAAAGCTCTAATGGCGATCATTGAGGGCGTGCCCGCCGGGCTGCCGATCGACTCAGCGGCCATAGACCACGAACTCTGGCGGCGGCAACAGGGCTACGGCCGCGGCGGACGGATGAAGATCGAGGACGATAAGGTCGAGATCATCTCCGGCATCCGTCACGGCAAAACGCTCGGCTCGCCCATAGGGCTGGTGATCGAGAACAAGGATTTTGTGCACTGGCAGAATGTCATGAGCGTCGAGCCGCCGCAGAAGCCCGCACGAAGAAAGGGCACCGACTCATCTGACGACGGGAACGCTGAACGCGCCGTCACTCGCCCTCGCCCCGGCCACGCGGACCTTGCCGGCGGACAAAAATACGGTGCCCGCGATCTGCGAAACATTCTCGAACGCGCTTCCGCCCGCGAGACTGCCGCCCGCGTCGCCTGCGGAGCCATCGCCAAACAGCTTCTCGCCGTTTTCGGTATCGAGATCAAAAGCCACGTCATCCGCCTCGGCCCGGTGCAGGTGGTCCCGCTTTGGCGCTCGTGGGATGAGATCTCGGCAATGCGCGAGAATTCGCCGCTGCGGTGTGTTGACGAATCCGCTGAAAAGGAGATGATCAAAGCCATCGACGATGCCAAAAAGCAGGGCGACACGCTCGGCGGCATCTATGAGGTCGTCGCCCGCGGCGTACCTGTCGGCCTCGGTGCTCACACGTCGTGGGAAGACAAACTCGACGGCCGCATCGCCCGCGCCATAATGTCGATCCATGCCACAAAAGCCGTCGAGATAGGCGAAGGCGTCGCAAATGCCGGCCGGCCCGGGTCGCAGGTGCACGATGAGATATTTATGTCAGTACCACCGGCGGTCGCGGGTGGTTTAATGCCGACCGATGAGGCCGTGGAAGCGAACGTTCAACCGCCCGCTACCGCAGGCGGTTCAGACTACTGCCGCAGAACTAATCGTGCGGGCGGTCTCGAGGGCGGCATCACCAACGGCGAAGAGATCCGCGTTCGCGGCCATATGAAACCGCTCTCGACCTTGCGAAAACCGCTGCGCTCCGTGGACATAGAGACAAAGCTCGCGTCAGATGCCGCATTCGAACGCTCCGACATCACCGCTGTCCCGGCGGCCGGTGTCATCGGCGAAGCCATGCTCGCGATAGTCCTTGCCGACGCTATGCGTGCCAAATTCGGCGGAGATTCGATCGAAGAAATGAAACGCAGCTACGACAGTTACGTCGCTGCACTGGCGACCTATTAAAAATGCCCACGAAATACACGAATAGCACGAAAAAAAGATGTGCAGGAATTATCTTCCTTTTTGTGTCTTTCGTGTATTTCGTGGGCTGTTCTTCCACTGTAGATAGGCCCGCGTCGAATATGTCGGCGGCCCGCGAGGCAAAGCGGGAGCTCAAGGAACTGCGTGATGCTATCAAGAAGGTCGAACCTTTCTTCAAGCCGATGGGCACGCCATCACGAGATGACTGGCTCGAATCCCACAACGAGCCGGGGCAGACGTTTGAGGAATACCTTGACAGCGACCCTGTCAGGCCAAAGCAGGAGCGTCAGAAGCTCTATGTTCTTCCATTGGGAACTTTCACGCCGCAACAGAAAAAGATAATAGACATCGCCGCCGGATATATCGCGATTTTCTATGATCTTCCCGTCGAAAAGATGCCATCGCGGGCATTCACGGCAACTTGGCCGCACATTCGCCAAAACAAATTCACAAAGACGCGACAGATAAAGACGGGCCACATCATCAATGACGTTCTAAAACCGCTGCTCCCTGCTGACGCTGCCGCGCTGATCGCATTCACCGCAGACGACCTGTATCCGAACGAGTCGATGAATTACGTGTTTGGCCAGGCCAGCCTCGAAGACCGGCTGGGCGTGTGGTCGCTGGCTAGGCTGGATGACCGCGCCGCCTACGACAAGTTCCTCGGGCGAACGCTAAAGATCGCTGCGCACGAGACGGGGCATATGTTCTCGATGCGGCATTGCACGAAATATGAATGCCTGATGAGCGGCACGAACAACCTTGCTGAGACCGACCGGCGGCCGATCGACACATGTCCGGAATGTATGGCGAAGATCTGCTGGCTGTCTGACATCGCTGCCGGTGATCGTTATAAGAAACTAGCGGAATATTGTCGAAAGAATGGCTTAGCGAGCGAAGCTGACGAATACGACCGCAAGGCAAAGGCTGTCGGATGACCTTACTTGCCAATATCGCGTCGGTATTGCATCCCGGGCCAGGAGATCTTTTCGACAGCCGAGTAGGCCGTCGCGAGCGATTCGTCGAGCGTTGCGCCGGTCGCCGTTACACCCAGCACGCGGCCGCCCGACGTCACAATGCTGCCGTCGGGCGAATCGGTCGTCCCCGCATGAAACACCTGGACGTTCGGCGCAGCCGAGGCTTCGGCCACGCCGGAGATGACATCGCCAGTGCGCGGCATCGAGGGATAGTTCTCGGAAGCGAGAACTATACAGGCCGAGCTTCCCGGCCGCCAGCGAATATCCATATCACCGAGCGTCCCGGCAAGCATCGCGTCGCAGATATCAAGAAGGTCGGTATCGAGCCTGACAAGTATGGCCTGAGTTTCCGGATCCCCAAATCGAATGTTGTATTCGAGTACCCTCGGCCCCGCTGCGGTCATCATCAGGCCAAGAAAAAGTATCCCGCGAAAGGAGATATCCTCTCTTTCGCATCCGGCAAGCGTCGGACGAATGATCGTTTGCTCGATCTCAGCAAGCTGTTCGCCGGTCAGGAGCGACGCATCGGTGATGGCTCCCATTCCGCCTGTGTTAGGGCCGGAATCACCGTCGCCGATGCGCTTGTGATCGCGGGTCGCCGGCATGAGAGCGTAGCTCTCGCCGTCGACAAATGCCAGGAGCGAGACTTCCCTACCGACGAGACATTCCTCGAGCACGATCTTCTCGGCAGCGGCCGTCCCGACCAGCGACGCCATTGTGTTGATCGCATCCGCAGCCTCGGCTCGATCACGGGCGACAACGACGCCTTTACCGGCAGCGAGGCCGTCCGCCTTGACGACCACCGGAGCGTCCGGCCCGCCAAAATCGCCGCTCTCGAGCTCAAGAATGGCAAAACCCGCCGAATGGGCCGTGACATACCGCGCGGTCGGCACGCCGTGACGCGCCATAAAATCCTTTGCAAATGCCTTGCTCGATTCGAGCCGGGCGGCATCTCGCCGTGGCCCGATGATCCTCAGGCCGCGTTTCTCAAACTCATCGACAACGCCCAACGCCAGCGGCGTCTCACCACCGACAAAGGTCATGTCGACACTATTCTCGCTCGCAAACTGAACGAGACGGGCGGCCTCGTCGTGGCGGATCGGTACGCACTCAGCGATCGCGGCGATGCCCGCATTCCCATTCGCGCAGAAAAGCTTTTCAACTCGCGGCGAACGGCGAAACGCCGCACAGATAGCATGCTCGCGGCCGCCGGAACCGATCACAAGGACATTCATAGGATCATTGACTGCAAAAGCCGGATAGTCATACCGTCTTGACATTGGAACTCGCCGGATGTATGGTCAAACAATCTCAACGTAGCGCTAAATGCTAGATTGGACAGCCGCCCCCACCTGTCCAATCTACAATACGAGGTTGCCTTTAGTCTAAGGAGGCGTCGAGAGAGTGATAGGGCCGGGCATGTCGGATATCGAAGATCAAGGAGCCGCGAGCGTTCGTTCGTCCGCCGACGAAGATACCGATCTTCAGGATATCTCAATCATTTGTATCGACTGTTCACTTGCGTTCATATGGAACGCGGGCGAGCAGTTATTCTTCCGCCAGAAACTTCTGACCCATCCACCCAAAAGGTGCAAGCCCTGCAAGAAGGCCAAGAACCGCCGCCTGCGGGCCGTCGAGATCGCAAGGACCACCGGCAAACGTCCAAGGATAGAGGTCGCCGCCGAATGCGCACTCTGCGGGGATGCAACGACAGTACCGTTCTTTCCGAGCCAGGGACGGCCGGTCTACTGTCGCAAGTGCTTTCTCGAGATCGATACCGAGCGCGCCGCCGCTGCGGCCGGTTGACGTCAGCCGCCTACGTGTACGTTTGGGCGAAGTTGTGGATCGGACTCGGCCTGCCTCAGTATCTCGCGAGTCACCGGAGCCGTGTCGCCCTCACCGAAGAGAATATAGCGGGCAAGATACATGATCGGATTGCCCTCGCTCCAGCCGAAATAGACGTGCGGTATCTTGCCGGTTCGGTCGCGCAGATAGAGTAGGAACGCAGCGATAGCGTTTGGCACGGCCGGCGCTTGGGTGCGAAGTATCTTGTAACCCTCCACGTCAACGCCGCGGATGAAAAGCTTGCCCTTGAACTCAGACGAATCGCCTGGCTCGATCTCGTAGAAGATCACCGGATCGGACGATGGGATGTGATTGTCGACACGTTTCTCGTGCTCCTTGAACCGATATTCGGTCAGGTCGCCTTCCTCGCGACGATTAGTGACGATCCGTATCTCACCCTCGGCATCGACCTCGTCAAGAAAGGCCTGTGCCGCCGGATCAAGTTCGATCTGATCGATCCTGATCTCGGTCGAGCGCATGGCCCTCGACACAAACGAACTGGCAATAATGGCAAAGATAAACATCGCCGCGATCTGGATACCGCTCGGCTGTTCGATCATATTGACGGCAAGTGTATACACAAAGACGATCGTGATGGCCACATAAAGCGGCCACGTCGCATGTCGGCGGCGCCAGGCCGAGACCATCACAGCGAACGACGCAGATGTCATCAAGGCCAGAACGCCGGTCGCGTAGGCTCCGCCCTGCGCCGTCACATCAGCTTGGAACATGAAGGTTACGACGAAACAGATGAGGGTAAAGACAAGGACAAGCGGCCGCGTCGCCCTGGCCCAATCCGGTGCCATGCCGTATCGCGGCAGATAGCGCGGCACGATGTTCAGCAGGCCTGCCATTGCCGACGCACCCGCAAACCAGAGGATCATTATGGTCGAGATGTCATAGACAGTCCCGAATATCTCACCGAGCAGGCCATGGGCCAGATACGAGAGGGCTCGTCCATAGGCCGCTCCACCCTGTTGGAACGCCTCGGCGGGAACGAGCATTGTTGTAATGACACTGCTGCCGACAAGCATCACGCTCATGATAAGAGCGGCACCGGCGAGCAGTTTTTTTCCGTTACGGATACGCCCGGCGAGATAGCGTTCCTCGTCGCTCGTGATCTGTGCCTCGGAGAATGCGGTGTGCAGCCGCGCCTTCTGTTCGGCGGGCAGCGAGTGGTCGCTCTTGACCAGCGGCATCACGACGACGCCGGTCTCAAACCCCGACAGGCCGAGGGCGAGCTTTGGAAAGAACCACAGCGACACGATCGCGAGCCAAAGTACGCTGCCCTCCACGGAAGGAGTTGCCCACACGACCGACTGCCATTTAGTGAAGGCCTCAGGATGGATCCAGAAGATCTCATACAATCCACGAGCGATGGTCACGACGTTGAGCACAAGGAACACGGCAACGATCCCAACCGCGATACCGATCGCCTCGTTGAAACCCCGCAGGAAGACGATCCCCAACATCCCGATGAGGACAAGGGTCACGATCACGGGGTGCTCAAGGAAATGAAGGTTCTCTCTAACGAACGGGTTTTCAACGATGTGGGCCGTCGCGTCGGCAGCCGACAGTGTGATGGTGATAATGAAGCTTGTGGCAACAAACCCAAGGAGGATGAGCACGAACATCTTGCCCTTCCAGCGCGAAAGGAGATTCTCTAGCATCGACAGCGAGCCGTCGCCGTGGGGGCTCGCTTCGGCGACTCGCTTATACATCGGCAAAGCACCGAACAACGTCAGCAGCACCAATACGAGTGTCGCGAATGGCGACAATGCACCGGCGGCCAGAAAGGCGATGCCCGGCTGGTAACCGAGCGTCGAGAAATAATCGACGCCGGTCAGGCACATTACTTTCCACCACGGATGGCGCTTGTGGCGGCCTTCGGGTTCGTGCGGCCCTTCGATCTCGGCTACGCCTTCGAAAAGCCACGTTTTGAACCAGCTTTTAGCACCAGCCTTCATAGCCCGAAAACACAAAGACCGCCGGACGTCCTGCGCCCGCGGCCACAACTTTCTGATATTGTCCTGTCGGTCCTGAGAAACACGAACCTGAGCAGCATGTCCATCAAGCCGGTCTGCGCAAATTGAAAGGGGCGACGTCTCCCACACCGCCGCCCCGCGGCTGCCGAAGCAACCTTATGTTCACCGGGAGGTGAACAAGCTAATTATGCACAAGAGCAACGAAAACGCAAATACAAGTCGGAGCGGAAGGTAAGACCATCGCGCCGCTAATAATGACGCTACCGGATGGCGACAGCGCCAGGCAGCGCGGACTGAATACCGTCCTCACTCGTTGCGAAAATAGAATACAGGCCCGGCGGTGTATCAGGACTGATCTTCAGGACAAAACTGATGACCGCGAGGTCGTCACCAAAGTCGTGCTGACGGACCGATCTAGGCAAGATCGTTATGTAGGGCGAGTTGAACTCGACCGCGATATCTCGCCGATCAAGTGAATTGCCGCCGAGAAATACGACGTGCTCACGACCGGTGTCGAGCGTTATCGACGAATCTGTCAGTTGGCTGTTGAGGCCCACGAACAAGAGTTCGTCTCTCGTGCCTTCCGGATCGAGCCTCAGCGATAGGGTCTTTGTCTCCTGAGCACCGAGTCTCACCATGCCTAGGTATCCGATGCTTGAGTGTGCCTTTCCCTCAATGCGCCGCCACAACAGCGAGTAGCTTCCGCCAGGCATACCACCCAGTTGAAAACTCCCGTCTGCAGCCACCTCGGCCCACGCCGACACCCGGCCCGTCCCGTTCTCTTCGGCCCAGACACTCATGCCGCTGGCCGATCTGGTCGTGAGTTTTCCCGTGATCGTCGAGCAACAGTCTTCAACCGCCGTCGATCCATATATCTGACGGACGGCCGCAATATCACTCGCCGCGAGTGTGCGCGGGCCATTGACGAACGGAAACTCATTGTTGCGAGCGAGGCTCTCGCTCATAACAGAACCAATCACTCCCGAATGCCGGATCCCGAGCAGGTGGCCGATCTCATGAGTAAGAGTCGATTCAAGGTCAAACGTGCCAAAGGTCCCATCGGTCGAGAACTGGAGAAATGGATTCAATACAATGTCAGCTTCGGTGATCGTTCCGAGACGGTTGTAAAACACACGTGTGCGTGCAGATTCGGCGTTCGGGTCCCGAGAGAAAAGCAACACATTCTCAGGGGTCTGAGCGATCGTGATCAAGCTGACACCGTCACCGGCGACACCTGACGGACTGATACTCTGACGTTCGGACGTAGCAACCGTAAATTCGACATCCGCGACGGTGCTCCAGGCTGTGAGACTTCTCTTTATTGCTCCGGTGATATCACTATCGGCCTTGATATTTGGGCTCGGACGATAAAGTGAATTCGACAACGAGAGGCGGATCACCGGCGTCCGCCATTTGAGGCTTAGAGGCTCGCCGCGGTCAACGGACGCGCTCGCAGGCGCAGCAAATACCGAGGCGGAAAAGCACGCCAATAACAGCAGACAGCCACAAACATCCCTGATCGCCTGCATAAGCTCGCTCTAGCTTTTTGCCACGGCACCGTCGCCGTCCGTACGGCTCACTTTCTCGAGGTCAGTAAAGCCCACGATCAACAAAAGAACGACGATCGCCAACGTCGCAAGGACGTAAAGGATCGATATCTGCTCATATGCGATCAAGCCGCCGATCAGCGCCGCGACCGCTACCATCCAGATCAACGCCAGCTTGCGCCGGCTGATTCCACTCTTGCTATTAGCCATAAGTCGTTAGTTTACCACACGGAGCGGCAACTCCGTCTTTAGTGACCCATTGTCATCTCCGGCGATCACCGGCGGATATTGCCGCTTCGGCCCACCTTTCGTCCCAACCTCCAGTATATCAAACGGTTTTAGGATAATATCCGGGACTTGGCCTCGCTCGATCTGCTGTAAGCTGGTCTCGATCACGCGACTATCATTCTGATCCTTTCGAAAGAGGGTTATCCTCTGCTTATCCGCTCCTTTCGCCGGACCGCCAGCCGCAGCAATGGCACGAGTGACAGTCATTTCAAGAGCCGAGTAGATCGGCCGCGGATTATTGACTGCGCCGATCACGTAGACCGGATCTGCCCTTACGACAGATATGAGGTCGCCGCTGAGTATTCTGGGGTCAGCGTCGCCCGACCCGCTCAAGAGTTCGGAGATTTTGAGGTTGATCGTTCGAGAGGCGTTGTCTCGCAGCGCAGCTTCGCGAATCGTTCGGACATCAGCGTCATTGCCCGAACAGCTTGCGTTCCCGGGCCGAAAAATGGATATCCCTCCACTGGCTCCTTCGGTTAGCCCACCCGCCATGACGATCAGCTCCCGCAGGTTTACTCCCCGCAGCAGGCGGAAGCGCGTAGGCGTTCGTACCGCTCCGTCAAGCCTTACTGTGGGCCGGTTCGACCGGTCGATGATCCTGACGACGACCTGCGGATCACGGAGCATCTTGGAGAACGCTTTAGATATATCGGCCGCGATCTGATCGACCGACCTGCAGTGGCCAAAGATCGCGTCGCCATACGAGTCAAAGCCACCCAGAAAACCCTCTGGATCGAGTCGCCCGCGCCAGTCAAACTCGAATCCACCCAATACATCGACGTCGATCAGATCGCCAAAGTGTACGAGTGAATCCGGATCGTCCCCGGCAACAATTCCCTGAGCGCCTGCACCACCACAGAGAACCAGCAGGCACGCGAAAACGATCAAGAACTGCCGGAAGCTGGACATTTGCACCCAAAACCAAGCTGGGATAGGACTATCGGTCTTTGACACGGGATTTTCGATTCCGCGATCCGCGTTCGACGGTGCCCGGCACGGCAAAGCCCGTGAATTCCCAGTTACACGCGTCGCACAACAAGTGATAGCGGAAAAACAGCTTGGAGAGCAAAGATGTTGGCTTGTAGCCCCGCCGGATTCGCTTGCTCCGGCATCGGGGACATCTCTGAGAGATCATGATCTAACTCCCAACAGCATAACCGTTACACGGCCCCATCCAAAGTCTCACGCACCTTTTTCGAGCAGCCTGATCCGCTCGATCTCGGCCAAGATCTTCTCTGCAGCCTCTTCACGCTCATCACTTTGGACGTTGTCGCGCCCCAGATAAAAGAGTGCGTCCTTGTAGATACTCTTTGCGTTCGAGTATTCGCCCTTGAACGCAGCCTTTTCGGCCTGCTCGACCAAGTGAGAGACATTGATCGAAACCAGCAGATCACCGAGAACCTGCCGCGATTCGCGCAAGCTGTCCTCTTCGGGGTACGAGGCCAAGGCCGTGTCCACCACGCTGATCGCACTCTGGGCTGCGTCCATTTTTTCGGCAACATCCGGGCGACTTCGCGCCTCGGCGGCATAGGCACGAGCCTCGATCTCAGCCCACTTAAGCATATGAAAGCGATGGAGTTCACCTGCTGTCGAACGCCCCCGTAGCAGTGGGGCCAGCCGGGGCGATCCCGCTTTTACATTCTTCAGGTCGATCTCATTGCGGGCCAGATACTCACTGCACAACTCAAACACTTCACGATGGCCTGCCGAAACCTTCGCGAACACGTTAGCGGCAGAGGATTTCTGCTTGATCTCGCCAAGGATCGCGGCGTTCAGCTCCAGTGTCAGCTTTTCTCCGTCGTAGATGTCTGATCTAGCAGAGTGGCCCCGAAACTGGCTGTCGATCGACCGCTGCTGGGCGGCCAGTCTCGCTCTGGCGCGCCGTAGGATCACCTCGCGAAGAATGACGGCCCCGATCATGAGGATGCTTGCCCCGATGCCGGCCGTGATCCACGGCGTCTCTTCACCGCCGTCGTGGAGGATGCCCCAGACAAGGAAAAAGAATACTGCCGATACGGCGACTGTCAGAACGTAATAGTTCGACGCCGGCAGCCAGAAAGGCCGTCTTGTTCTGCGCACATTTGACCGCATGAAAGATTCACGGCCGGCTCTGATAAGGATCGCGGGACCGTGTGGTTCGCTAGATTATAACCCGAATAATGCGTAGTCTGCTATAATCCGCTAAATGGTGCGGCATAGGAGGAAAAAGGCCGTAAGGCCGGTCTTTGATTCGATCAGAAAGCCGACCGCTCCGCCATCGCGGCACATCGGCAGCGACGCTCTGGAAGAGAAACGTCACCCGTCGCTGCGAAAGGTAAAACACAAGAAAGACCCGTCCCCGGAAGAATAATGGTCAATCTGCAGAATCTTTTTAAGAGCGAAGAGAGTGTTTGGGCCCGGCCCGAGATGAACGTCACTTTTCGGGCTGAGATAATGCCCGGCCGCGATCGTGAGGAGCGGACGTATCGGATCGAGAGCGTCCTGCGTAACGGCCGCGTCACGCTATACGATTTTCCCGGCGAATATCGTGAATCCGCTTTTGAGGCGATCAACTTCTTGCGCGAGAAAGCGGCTAAAGGCTAGAGGTCGTACACTCGGCCGACATCGAGAATCTCAACTTGACCGATTCCCAATTTGTCGATCTGTTCGACGACCTGCCGACGATACATAGGCTTAATATTGACAACATGAACGGGAACGGACCGGTTCGTCAGTTTCTCAAGTTCAGTTTTGAGCCCTCGCGGAGTGAGATGACAAGAGACCGCGGCGAGATCGGCCAGTTCGTCTGGGAACGCACATTCTACAAATATCGCTGCCAAGTCTTCGGCAAAGTTGCAGGCTTGCCAGATCGCATCCGTCTCGGCCGTGTCGCCGGTTATTGCTATCGAAACACTGCCGTCCGAGATGACATAACCGCTGGCGCCGACTTTGTGATTAACGGCTATGCTCTCGATCGAAAGATGGCCGGCCTCGAACGTACTGCCGTGTTCAAATTCGCAATATTCGATAACCGAGCCGTTGTGGTTACTAAGCTCAGAGAATTTCGGGTAGATCGACCAGTTAAAGATGTCGCGTTCGAGAATGTCGATCATCTCTCGCGTCGCATGAACGCGGACGGGTTCGGTGAGCGTTGCGAATAGATCGTCGATAAACAGGGGCAATCCGGCGATGTGGTCGAGATGGGCGTGTGTCAGAACGACGTCACGTATGTTCGTCCGCTGCGCGTCCGAACACGACAACGCCAGGCAACCCGCATCTATCGCCACGCGGTCGTCGATAACAAGCGTAGGCAAATGCTGCCTTACGGACGCTCGTCCGTCGGGTTCGATAGTGCTGGGCAGCATCTGCACTCTCATAAATGTCTATCTCGCACACGTTTGGGCACGCCCGCCGTCGATGGCGTAGGTCGCGCCCGTGATCCAGCCGGCCTTGTCCGAGGCCAGATAGCAGATAAGCTCCGCCACCTCGTCCGCCGTACCGACCCGTCCGATCGGATGCGTTTCGGTCGAATGTTCAAGAAACGCCTTATATGCTTCCGCTTCCATCCCACCACGTTTGTGGAGGTTCGTTACGACCACGCCGGGGTTGACGGCGTTTACGCGGACGCCCTTAGGGCCGAGTTCCAACGCCGCGCAGCGGGTGAACTGGTCAACTGCCGCCTTTGATACGCAATACGCAAAGACGTTAGGGAATGCGCGAGTCCCGGCGACGCTCGACACGTTGACGATATTCCCTTTCGACGCGATCAAATGCGGCAAACATCGCTGCGAGAGCATAAAGACCGATCGCAGGTTGATGTTCATCATCCGGTCCCATTCGTCGATCGTAGTGCTTTCGAGGGTCCCGTTCTTGATAATGCCGGCGGAATTCACCAGCACGTCAATCCGCTTGTGCTTCTGCATGCAGTCGGCGACAATGCGTTCGAGATTGGAATCCTCAAGCACGTCTGCCAGATGTGTCCTGATCGTCCCCTCAGCGTCCTTCGCCTCAGCCACAAGATGCTTCAGTTCCTTCTCGTTCCGCCCGACAGCAACGACCGTCGCCCCACGCTCGGCAAACAGCGCAGCCGCAGCACGCCCAATCCCACTGCTCGCCCCCGTAACGATCACGACCTTACCCTGCATAATCTGTCGAAATGAAATCGGTTAAGGATAGCAATGAAACCGCGCGGGTGGCAAATTCCTACTCACGCGTCTGGAGTGTTAGCCGTTCGATTCGAGGTACGGACCTTCTAATCGAGGCGCTTGGTATGATCGCGGTAATTCTGGAAGCTACCGTCGCTGAAGCGGAAGGCTTACGGTCCCCGCAAGAAAACAGGCCCCGACGTATGTCTGCCTGTTTTTCTCTGCCAAATTCAAACGGAATCTACGACTCCCTCGGCGTGCGGCCGCCGGAGAATAGGAGGTCGAGGGCGGCGCGGGTTTCGTCCGACTTGCGTTGTTTGAGGTCCGTGACCCAATCGGTAACGGTCGAGGCCAGGTCGCGGGCGGCCTGACGCGTGGATTTGACGCGGGCCCGGCGTTTAGCCGGTCGTGCTTCGGTTCGCTTGATGATCTTTATCTTTGCCTTATCTGACATTTCACGTTCCCCCTTGAATGAATGAACTCGTTAGGTATAAATGCGTTGGTTTGTAACCGGTTAGATTACGAATCGCCGCCGCGGGTTGTTCCGAATAATTGCGAAGAGCGATAGAATCTGGTCTATAGACGCGTTTATGAGCCCTTCGGTCGCAGCGGTTTTGTATTTTGCGTGCGGTTTCCCCGTGGCGATATACCTCGTCACGCAGCGGCGGCCGACGCTCGTCAAGATCGTCGTCTGGTCACTGTTGTGGCCGGTTTTCGCAGGTGTTTTGCTGTTTCGGCTGGTCTTTCCAAGTCTGGAAATGCGTGAGAACGCCCGCCGCCTGCGCATTGAGAGCCTCGCCGCCGAGATCGAGCGGGACGCATTCGATGACGACGCAATGGCGGCCGTTTTTGAGTTTCGCGAGGTATTTTACCGCTACGCCGGCCTCGCCGACGCCGTTTCAACGCCGCTTCCCGACCTCCCCGACCTTCACGAACGCTGTCTCGCCCGTAATAACCGCGTCAAGTTGACAATTCACGCCGCGCTTGCACGGGATGAGTTCGTCGATGCCGTAAAGACGTTCCCGTCCGCCTCTCGCCGCCACGCGATCGCCCTGACCGAACTCGTCGGCGACGCCGAGACAAGGAGCCTGATAGCTGACGGCTGATCGCTGATTGCTCATTCCTCGGGTTGACACCGCGTGCTCATCCGTTGCACCTTATTCCATACAAACTTTCGTAATCCGAATACCAAAGGAGCTGCTAATGAAGAGAGTTATTTTGGGCTTTCTCGCGACGTGTCTGTTGGCGCTGGCCACGCACGCGCAGGAAAAGCCCGTTGCGTTCATCAACGCCCGCGTGATTCCAATAGTCGGCGAGCCTATCGAACAGGGTATCGTATTGATCCAGAACGGAAAGATAGCGGCCGTCGGCGACGCCAAGGCGGTTCGATTGTCGTCCGACGTGACCATCATCGACTGCAAGGGCAAAGTGATAATGCCCGGCATCGTCGATACGCACAGCCACATCGGCGGTCCGGCGGGCGGCGACGCATCGTCTCCGATACAGCCCGACGTGCGAATACTCGACAGCCTTAACGTGAGGGCTTCGAGCATCCAACGAGCGCAGGCGGGCGGCATCACCAGCGTCAATGTAATGCCCGGTTCGGGCCATCTCGACAGTGGGCAGACCTTGTATCTCAAGCTCCGCGACAACGCCGTCAAGATCGATGATCTGCTGATACTTGACGCCGACGGCAAGTACATGGGCGGTATCAAATTCGCCAACGGCACAAACTCGATCCGCGCGGGCGGCGGAGCGTTTCCGGGCACACGGGCGAAATCCGCCGCGCTGGTACGCGAACAGTTCATTAAGGCACAGGATTACCGGGACAAGGTCGCAAAAGCCGCCGGCGACAAGACAAAGATGCCGCCCCGCGACCTCGCGATGGAGGCCCTTGTCGAGGTCCTCGAACGCAAGCGCACTGTCCATTTTCATACGCATCGTCACGACGACATCATGACGGCTTTGCGGCTCTCGAAGGAGTTCGGCTTCCGCATCGTCCTCCAGCACGTCAGCGAAGCATGGAAGGTGGCAAAAGAGATCGCTGATGCAAAGGCACCGGCGTCGATCATCTTTATTGACTCGCCAGGCGGCAAGCTCGAGACCGTGGATATCGATTTTAAGAATGGAGTGGAACTCGAAAAGGCGGGTGTCCTGGTCGGATTCCACACCGACGACGGCATAACCGATTCGCGTTGGCTCCTGCGCTCGGCCGGCCTCGCTGTGCGAGCCGGTATGACGCGCAAAGGTGCTCTCTATGCTCTTACGATGGCAAATGCCAAGATGCTCGACATCGACGGGAGAGTCGGTTCGCTTGAGGCGGGCAAGGACGCCGACTTGGTTGTCCTTTCGGGCGATCCGCTGAGCGTTTATACGCATGTCCTCCAGACATACGTCGAGGGCAAGAAGGTCTTTGACCGGGCCGACCCCAAGGACTACATCTACGCCGTCGGCGGCAAAGGAGCAACCGACGACAGCGACATGACCGGCGACATTCATTGCTTCGACGGCGACGGAGGGAACCAGTGAACAACGAAAAACTAATAACGAACAATTCAAGAACTATGATGAGACTTCCGTTCTTCGCTCTGGCACTATTCACTATTCACTGTTCATTATTCACTGCTTCGGCCCAGATAGCTGTCAAAGGCGAGACTGTCTGGACAATGAATGGCGACCCGATCACGAACGGTGTCGTGCTGATCAGCGCGGGCAAGATCACCGCCGTCGGCAAAGCCACCGAGGTGCCGATCCCGACCGGCTATCGCGTCATGACCGCCAAGATCGTCACGCCCGGCCTGATAGATGCACACACGGTCATCGGCCTTAACGGCTACCTTAACCAACCTCACGACCAGATGGCGCTCGACGGCGGGGCGACGATCCAGCCAGAACTGCGGGCCACCGACGCATATAACGCCGAAGAGAAGCTCGTCGAATGGGTGCGTCAATTCGGCGTCACGACCATTCACACCGGACACCAGCCGTCTGCACTTATTTCCGGCCAGACGATGGTAGCCAAAACGTGGGGCAAGAATGTCGATGAGGCCACGATAGTGCCGACCGCGATGATCGCCGTCACGCTCGGCAACGCCGCGAATGCCGGAGCGGGCCGTTCGCCGGGAACGCGTGCCAAGCAGGTAGCGATGCTGCGGGCCGAACTGATCAAGGCCCAAGAGAACGCCGCGAAGGCCGATAAGCCCAAAGACCAGCGCTCTGCGATCATGCTGCGCGTAATTAACCGTGAGATACCGCTGCTCGTCACCGCCGAGGCCGCACAGGACATCATGACTGCTATCCGCATCGCGAAGGAATTCAATATCAAGATCGTTCTCGACGGCGTTGCCGACGGCCACCTCCTGACGAACGAGATCAAGGAGTCTGGTTTCCCCGTAATCGTCCACGCGACGATGGCACGGCCTGGCGGTGACCGCACGAATCTGTCGCTTGAAAACGCATCAAGGCTAAGGGTAGCAGGAATCCCGGTCGCCCTTCAGAGTGGTTACGAGAGCTATGTCCCAAAGACGCGCGTCGTCCTCTTTGAAGCCGCTATGGCCGCGGCCAACGGCCTCAGCCGCACCGACGCGCTGGCCACGATAACCATCGACGCCGCCAAAATACTCGGCCTCGAAAAACGGATCGGCTCGATCGAGGTCGAGAAAGATGCTGACCTCGCTCTATACGACGGCGATCCGTTCGAATGGACGTCGCATTGCACGGGGACGATCATCAATGGCCGCATCGTCAGCGAAGGGCCGAAATAGTTCAGTTTTCAAATAACCATGCAAAAGATCCTTTTAACTCTGCTCGCCGTCTGTTTATCGTCGGCCGTGCTGGCCCAGGCCCCGAGCCCCTCACCGTCGCCTGCGAAACCGCTTGACCCCAAAATGGACGATCCCCCGGTGGTGACGAAACACACCGTTCGTGTCGGCTCTCAGACGTTGAGCTACACCACGACGACCGGCTTTATGCCGATCAAGAACGCCGTCAGCGGAGATGTCGAGGCTCGGATCTTCTTCATGGCATACACGCTCGATAATCCGCCGACGAAAAGGCCGCTGATGTTCTCGTTCAACGGCGGGCCCGGCTCGGCTAGCGTCTGGCTGCACCTTGGTGCTCTGGGGCCGCGACGCGTCAAGATGCTCGACGACGGTATGCTTCCGCCGCCGCCGTATGAGATGGAGGACAACGCCTCGTCGTGGCTAACCGAGACCGATCTCGTTTTTGTCGACCCCGTCGGCACGGGCTATTCGCGTGCGGCAAAGCCTGAATTGGCAAGTAAGTTCTTCGGAGTCAATGGCGATATCGAGTCGGTCGGCGAATTTATTCGAATGTATCTCGGCCGCAATGAACGCTGGACCTCGCCGCTGTTCCTCGTCGGTGAATCATACGGCACGACCCGCGCGAGCGGATTGTCCAACTGGCTCTTTGACCACGGTATCGCCCTTAATGGCATCGCCCTTGTGTCGGCTGTATTGAACTTTCAAACGATCCGCTTCGCCGCCAACAACGATATGCCGCTGGTATTCATCTTCCCGAGCTACACGGCGACGGCGTGGTATCACAAACGCCTACAGCCGCAACTTCAGTCTAAGACCATCGAACAGGTAACCGACGAGGCCCGTCGCTGGGCGTCCAACGAATACATGCGAGCCCTGCTCAGGATCGATTCGTTGACCGACGTTGAGCGGAACGCGCTTGCCGCATCATATGCCACATTCACGGGCCTCCCGACCGATTTCATAATTCGCAACAACTTTCGTATCGAGTTGGGGGAATTTCAGAAGGAATTACTGCGCGTGCCTGAACGCCGCACCGTCGGCCGGCTCGACAGCCGATTCAAAGGCATCGACCGGGATGCCGCTGGTGACGGGCCTGACAGCGACCCGTCGATGAACGCCATTCGCCCGCCCTATACGGCGGCCTTTAACAGCTACGTTCGCGGCGAGCTTGGTTATAAGTCGGACGTTGAGTACTACATCCTCGGCGGCGGTGTCACCAGTCCGTGGAACTGGAACACCAACAACGCCTACGCCGACACGAGCATGCCGCTCAAGGATGCAATGGCCAAGAACCCGTATATGAAGGTCTGGCTCTCACAGGGCTATTATGACATGGCCACGCCGTTCTTTGCCGCAGAATATACGGTCTCGGCAATGAACCTTGACCCAACCCTGCGTCGAAACGTCTCGTTCACCTACTACGAGGCGGGGCACATGATGTATATCGACGTGCGCGAGCTCCGCAAACTAAAAACCAACGCCACGGCCTTTATTACGTCCGCAGTCAGGAGTAAGAATTAACCGCGAAACACGCAAAAAAAAGAAAGAGCCTCCACCGCGAACCTCTTATTTAGCGTATATCGCGTATTTCGCGGTTAATGCCCCGTCTTTCCGGCAAGCAGGTCGATGGCGTGCGACAGAACCGGCCGGATGACATCGAAACACTCCTCAACACCCCGTGGGCTTCCGGGCAGGTTGATGATCAGAGTGTTGCCTCGAATACCGCAAATACCGCGTGAAAGCATCGCCCTCGGCGTCTTTGTCGCGGTTTCTCTCCGCATCGCTTCGGCCATGCCGGGAGCCTCGCGTTCGATGACGGCGCGTGTTGCTTCCGGCGTGTTGTCCCTTGGCCCAAAGCCCGTGCCGCCGGTCGTGATGATCAGGTTGACGTCTTCCCGCTCGGCCAGCGTGTAAAGCGTTTCCCGCAGATCGAGCAGTTCGTCCGAAACCAAGATCCGCTCAACGATCTCCGCCCCAACGCCATGAAACAACTCGACCAACTTATTGCCCGAAACGTCGTCCGCCAGCGTCCGCGTATCACTCACCGTCACAACCACTGCCCTAATTTCCATCTCTCCGTGCCCTCTGTGCCCTCTGTGCCTCTCTGGTCAATTCCTCTCTTTTAGGCGGCGGTGGTCTCAACAGCTTCCCTGCTTCGCTGTCGACGGCCGTATAGCACGCTCATGGCGACGCCTGCTACTACCAATCCCATGCCGGCCAACGCCATCGGCCCTTGGGCTTCGCCAAAGACGATCCAGCCGATCGTGATCGCGTAAACCAAGCCCGTGTAATTGATTATAGCCACGCCCGCGACGGGTTCGCGTTGCAGGGCGTTGGTCAGGAACATCTGCCCAAGCTGTGAGAATACTCCCACGAGGAACAGCCACAGCCATTCGATCCCAACGGGCGTGGTCCATTCAAAAAACAGCGACACGGCCCCGACGACCAGCCCGACAAACTGGAAATGCAGCACTACCGTTAGCGGATGCTCTTTGCCACGCAGGCTCCGCACAAGATTGTAAGCCACGCCCGAACAGAACGCCGACACGATGCCCAACCCTAAGTAATACGGCGAGATTCGCGGGTCGAACCGCTGGATCAGCAGCACCCCCAAAAACGCCACCGCGTAAAACAGCCATTGTATCGACCTCACGCGTTCGCTGAGCACGAATATCGCGATGGTCGCGGTAAATATCGGCGACAGGTACTGTATCGTCTGGGCCGACGCCAGCGGCATATGCTGCAGCGTCAGAAAGAAGCAATACAACGCCGCCGTGCCGAACGCGCCCCGCAAAAACAGTATCAAATGGCTCGTGCCGACCGGATTCTCGCGAGCGCGATACAGCCCGATAAAGCAAAACGTGCTCGCTATCAAACACCGAAAGAAGACCGTCTCCATCGCCGGAATGTGCGCGACCTGCTTGACGAAAACATTCGCCAAAATGAACGCCGCCGTCGATAAGAACATCGACCGCACCCCCGGCGTGATCCATTGTGCCTCGGTTGCCAAACTATGAGGTTAATCACCCCAAGCGCTCATTGCAACCGCGCCCGAAAATCAGAAAAATTGCGCCGTAAAAACTAGCTATTTCATTGATTTCGGGAATTGGGTTTCTTTTTGAACCGCAAGTCAAGCAGGCTGCCGATCTGCGGCGCAAATTTCGCCTATCTGTCCCGCAGGGACTGGCGGAAAATAGCCCGGCGATTCATCGCTGGGTAAATTGATCACAGCAATCTAAGTCCCGCAGGGACGACTGATCAACCCCTTTGCGCCATTTTCAACCGTCCCTACGGGACATCAACCCTTTCCGCAGCTGCAATCATTATCGCAGCCGTGTTTGGTGGAGAAGGACTTTCGCTTGGAGAAGAGTTTGACGCCGAGAAAGGCGAGGGCGGCGAGGATGATCAGCGCCACAACTGAGAACTGATAATTGAGAATGGAGAATAGAAAGACCCACATTCTATGCCATCTCCAGCACCTCAACGGCCTGCTCGCGGGTGACGGTTGGGAAATCATCAAGGAATTCGTCTAGAGGCACACCCTCTTCCAAATGATCAAACAGGCTCTCGACCGGCACACGCGTCCCGTGAAATACAGGCGTGCCGCCAAGGATCTCGGGATCGATGTTTATCACCTCGGTCATACGAGACAAATATACATCAAAGCAGTGAATAGTGAACAACTAATAGTGAATAGTGCCGGCATTGCTCGTTGTTCGTTATTCGTTGTTAATTACCCAAATCCTAACAGCTTTCCGCCCTGGTAGGTGAGCAGGGCGGCGATGTAGGCGATTACCGTCATGTAGGCGAACATGAAGATCGGCCAGGTCCAAGAGTTTGTTTCGCGGCGGACTACGGCGAGGGTGGACATGCATTGCATGGCGAGGACAAAGAAGACCATTAGGGTAAGGGCCGTGAGCGGCGTCCAGACGGGTGTGCCGTCGTCTTTTTTCTCATCGCGGATGGCGGAGATGAGGGTCTCGGACTCTTCGTTGGCGTCGCGGCCGACATTGTAGATGATGCTGAGCGTTGAGACAAGGACTTCCCTGGCGGCAAAGCTAGCGATCAGGGCGACGCCGATCTTCCAGTCGAAGCCGAGGGGTTCGATAACAGGCTCGATGGCGTGGCCTAAACGCCCCGCAAACGAGCGTTTTAGTTGAAGCGAATCCTGAGTCTGCCCTGAGTCTGAAGTGTTAAGTCTTGAGTCTTGAGCAGAACCCTCTTTTTCCTGCTCAGGACTTAAGACTTCAGACCGAAGACTCTGTGTTTGTTCCTGCTCAGGACTTAAGACTCCAGACTCAAGACCTTGTCTCGGGAAATACATCAGGGCCCATAAGATGATCGATATCGCCAGGATCACCGTTCCCGCTCGTTTCAAAAACAACCACGCACGCGTCAGCATGTTTTGCACGACGGTGCGGAGATTCGGCAATCTGTATGGCGGGAGTTCCATTAGGAACGGCGGCGGTGGAGCCTTCAATACCGTCCTTTTCAATACGAACGCGACGGCGATGGCTACGATGATGCCGATGGCGTACATTGCGAGCATCAGCAACGCGCCGACGGAAATGAATCCCATTACATATTGCCCACCAAAGAACGCGCCGATCATGAGCGTGTAAACCGGCAGGCGGGCCGAGCACGACATGAACGGGGCGATCAGGATGGTCGCGAAGCGATCGCGGCGGCTCTCGATAGTGCGGGTCGCCATGATGCCCGGAATCGCGCATGCAAAGCTCGATATCAGCGGCAAAAACGCCTTGCCGTGCAGGCCGATGCGGGACATTAGTTTGTCGAGCAGGAACGCCGCCCGGGCCATGTAGCCGCTGTCTTCGAGGAGCGATATAAAGAGGAAGAGAAGCAATATCTGCGGCAAAAACACCACCACGCCGCCGACGCCCGCGATGATGCCGTCCGCGATAAGGTCGGCGAGAATTCCCTCTGGCAAGGCCGATTTGGTGGCCTCGCTCAAGGCACCAAAGCCCGATTCCAACAGGTCCATCGGCAGCGTCGCCCACGAAAAGATCGTTTGGAAAACGACGAGCAGTATCGCGACGAGGATGACCAGACCAAAGAATCTGTGTGTCAACACACGGTCGATCTTCTCGGACAGGCGATGCTTGTCATGGTCGCTGTGCCAGACGGATTCCTGAACGGCGTTTGAAATGAACTGGTAGCGCGCAAAGATCTTGCCGTGCGGGCCGTCTTCTCTCGTCTCGTCGAAGACATACGGCACCTCGGGCGTCGTCCCGATGACGTCGTTCACCTTTTCCGCAAGCTCGTCGATCCCGCGGCCGGTCTTAGCGTTCACCGCGACGACCGGCGTTTTGAGCAAAGCCGACAGCATCTCGACATCGATCTGGTGCTTTTGCTTCTCAAACTGGTCGATCATTGTTAGGGCGACCACGACCGGAACGCCGAATTCAAAAAGCTGCGTGACGAGATAGAGATTGCGTTCGAGATTGGTCGCATCGACGACCGCCACGACAGCGTTGGGCCGCGGCACCTCCGGCCGCTCGCCGGTGATGATGTCACGGGCGATGTGCTCGTCCAGCGACGTCGCATCGAGGCTGTAGAGGCCGGGCAGGTCGATCAGATCGGCCGCGTGGCCGTTGAGAGTCCATGGGCCGGATTTGCGTTCGACTGTGACGCCGGGATAGTTTGCAACCTTTTGCTTGAGGCCCGTGAGGGCGTTAAACAGCGTGGTCTTGCCGGCGTTAGGATTGCCCGCAAGCGCGACGGTTATGTGCTGGCGATCGGCCATTTAAGAAAATTGCCCACGAAAAACACAAAACACACAAAAACAAGAAGCTATTTTCTTTTTTGTGTATTTCGTGTATTTCGTGGGCACCTGTTTTTATGCAACTTCGACGGCGGCGGCCTCGCTGCGGCGCATGGCGAGGCTGTAGCCTCGCAGGCGGACCTCGATCGGGTCGCCGAAGGGTGCGGATTTGACGACCTTTAGCGAGACGCCCGGAATGATACCCATTTCGAGCAATCTTTGCGTGATACGGCCGCTGCCGCTCACGGCGGTAACTCTTACACTTCGCCCCGGCACTACGTCTGTCAGTGTCGTTTTGACCATCGCAAGGGACTCCTCCTCAACCTAATAATATAGTAAATGAAAATCACTTTCAACTATTGGGGCAAGCTCACACCCCGTCTTGAGAACTGTCTTGGCAGGTCAGGCTCTATTTTCGAAGACTCGTCGAGCGAGAGACAAGCTCCGCCGTATATGCCCCGGCGGAAAAGCGCAGCGGGACGCGGTCCTCGGCTCCAAGCCATACTTTTAGGTCGAGTTTGTCAAGAATCCCTTCGCCCGTCGTGATCGAGATCAATTGAGCACTGACCTTCTCACCGCCGATGTCGATCACCTCGAGCGTCGATGGCCGCAAGGTGAAGACAAGCGGCCTGTCGCCCCAGAACACCGCCACGCGGGTATCGTTGACCGGATTGCCCGGATCTTTACTCGGCTTTAGATTGAACGAACGCATTGCGTAGATCAGCGTCAGGACCGTGTGGGTCCCGACGGGTGCGTCGATCGTTTGCTTTCCGCCCGTGCCGATCTCGCCGCTATTGGGGTCAAACGTCAGTGTTTGATTCAACGAGGGAAATGGAGAGACAAACTTCGCGGACGAGTATCGCGGGGCGAGTGTATCGGGATCGACCTGAGCTTCGAAATAATCGCCGGGACGGAGGGCATCCGCACCCGTAGCCGAACCCGTGACGCTGGCCCTAAGGACCAGGGTATCGACGTTGTTGATCCGCTTACGTTCTTTGGCATTCAATGTCATGGTGCCGGCCGGGCGTCGGTCAGTGGCGACGCGATATTCGAGAAGTTCACCAACCTGAAAGCCCAACTCAGGTAACAGCGGGGCGTTATCGACATACGTATCGGGCGTTGGCGACGGTTTGACAGCGGGCGTTGGTGCGGGTGTTGGGGTCGGTGTGGGTGTAGGTTTGGTTGGCACCTCGGGCAGCGTTATCGACGCAATGACCGCTCGAAAGGGCCCTTTGGGTGTCCTGAAGCGAAGGAAAACCGGGACGCGATGCTCGTCGGCCGTAAATCCGATCCGCATGTCCTTTATGCCGAGGGCAGCGAGGGCCTCGCCCTGCACGGCCGACACGTTGGCCTCAATGTCGCCAATCTCGGTCTTCACCTGTTCAGTGCCCGCGGCCGTGAGGGTGAGGCTGTAGAGTTGCTCATTCTCAGTAACGGCAAAACTGCCCGTGCCCCCACTCTCGCGGACCTTATAGATTAGCGAGAGCAGATCGAGGCTCGTCGTCGGCACCTTGAAGAAGTCAGCGTTCGTTTCTACCGGAAGGGCACCGGTGCTTGATACCTTTCGGATATAAACCGGGATGCCGGTTCCCGGCTGCAGATAGGCCGTCCGCGTCTCATCGATATTACAAAACGCCGCGCTGACGACATCAAATGTCTTGACGCGCGAGCGGACCTCAATAACATCGACATTTCTCAATTTGCCTCTTGAAAGGACTGCGATATCAGCGTATCCGGCATTAAGAAAACGTCCGAATGAGAGGTTATAAGAGAGCTTCTCACCGATGCGAAATCGTGTGGGGGCCGGACCCGTGTCGTTGGCTATTGTCTCGCTGTCCTGAGCACACACGAATGCCGCAAGGAAGGCAAACGCGACCGCGATGCGCAGGACGAAGCCGAATGGAAGTTTCTTGTAAATGGTCATTGATCGGCTTTTGCCGCCTCGTGCAATATCTCACTGACCGCGTCGGCCATGCTCACAGCGCGAATTATCGGACGGCCGATGACGAGAAGATCTGCGCCGTTATCGAACGCCTCTCTGACGCTGGTTACACGCCGCTGGTCGTCCCTTGTTGCAAAAGCGGGCCTGACGCCGGGCGTAACGATGATAAAACCGTCGCGGCCAACGGCCTTCCTGATCGCCACGGCTTCCTGCGCCGAGGCGACAACCCCATCGAGGCCGCAATCCGCAGCAAGCCGGGCCAGGCGAACGACCTGTGTCTCGGCATCCGTTTCGATACCGATCTCGCCGAGAGTATCGTCGTCGCTACTGGTCAACACTGTTACGGCGATGATCAGCGGCCTAGTCGAACGTGTCGACGAACAATGTGCCTCAACACGCCGTACCGTTTCGCGCATCATCTCGCCACCGCCGGATGCGTGAACATTCAGCATCCAAACGTCGAGTTTGGCGGCCTCGACGGCTGCATTTACAACAGTATTTGGGATATCGTGAAATTTTAAGTCGAGAAAAACGCGATGACCGTCTGCCGTAAGTTCCCTAACAAATTCGGGGCCCGCGACGGTGAACAACTGCAGCCCGACCTTGAAAGCGCCAACATGGCCTGCCAACTCCGCAACGATGCGGCGCGCCTCGTGGGCCGAATCCACATCGAGGGCGACTATTACGCGCATTTTTGGATCAATGACTGGCAAGGCCATACTGGCGGGCATGTTCGTCTAGTCGAGGTCAAGAGGATTTCTGAACGGTGTCGTCGTGTCGCCTTCTGCGCGTTTTAGGGCTTCCTTGAATTTTTCTTCGAGCAGCCGTTCGCGATCCTTCATTGACGACATTTCCTGAGCGAATATCTGCTCGCGATGTTCTTTCTGCTTGTCGAGGTTGCCTTTCAGGTCTTCGAACGATCCCAGGACCTTCTTCTTCTCCTCGTGTGCGAGCAGCGCCCCCGTGTTTGCATCGACCGTCAAGGTCGCTTCGCAGCAGGGGCAGACTATCGAATACTTATCCATAAAAACTGAGATTATACATTATCGGCTGTGATTCGTGCCTGTTATTGTGCAGACAAACCTGCGATCGCAAGCAATTGTGCAGTGGTCGCAGATTGCAGGTTGGTGAGCTTCTCCGTGCGCGCCGTGATCGTCTTGCCATTGCGGAGCCTGAATCTGAGCTCTTTCAGGGGCAGGCCGATCCAAACGGCCTCGATCCGATCGAACTGCGGATGGTCCTTAAAGACACGCACTTCGACAAAATGGCCCTCCTTGTCCATCGTCACAGCGGTTTCAGAGTTCTCGCCTGACGGGCGAAACTGCGGCGTAGGCTTCGGCCCTGAGGTCCCCGGATTCTCGACTCCCTGCCGTCGGTTCACGGCTAACTTAGCGTTCTCATTACCACTGTTGGCGAGCCTTTCCGTATTCGGCGCAAGGCTCGGTGTCGGCGACGCAGCCTGAGCGGCATTGGCGTTCGGCGACGGTTTCGTCGGTGTATCGGACGCCGGGCCGCAGCCGAGCGAACCGACACAGATGGCCGTGACAAAAAGCATTTTCATTAAACAAAACCTATGGTCCATCGAAAAAATGTTACGTGAAGAGGCATACTACGAGCAACCCGTCGTAAATCTTCTTCCCCGCGTTTTGAACTTTGCCGGTGCTGATGTAATATCTCTTTTTTGATTTTCCCCGCTATGCGGTTTTCACGCTCAAAACTTGTCCCTTAACCCAGGAGAGAACATGAACGCCAAAAATGTCTTGACTTTCGCTTCTGACCAAGAAGCGAGATTTGTCTCTGTGCGCTTTACGGATCTGCCCGGCGCGTGGCACCACCTGACCTTCCCGATCGATCAGTTGACGGAAGACAGCTTTGAGGACGGGTTCGGGTTTGACGCCTCTAGCCTTCGCGGGTGGGCGGCAATTCACGAATCGGACATGCTGCTCGTGCCGGATCCGTCGCGGTTCTGGATCGACCCATTCACCGACGACACCACGCTCTGCCTGATCGCAAATGCCGTCGATCCGATAACTAAAGAGGGCTACTGGCTCGATCCACGTTCGGTCGCAAGCCGCGCCGAGAGCTATCTGAACTTTACCGGCCTTGCCGACACCGCGTATTTTGGCCCCGAAGCCGAGTTCTTTATTTTTGACCAGGCTCAATTCCACAATGAGCAAAACTCGGCCGGCTACTTTATTGACAGCGAAGAGGGCCACTGGAACTCCGCACGTGGCGGAGATGTTCCGAACACCGGCTACCATATCCGCCCTAAAGAGGGCTACGTACCGGTCGCCCCGATGGATTCGCTTATCGACATCCGCAACACGATCTCGTCAACGCTCCTCGAGGTTGGCATCAGCGTCGAATGCCATCACCATGAGGTTGCGACCGCCGGACAATGCGAGATCGATTTCAGATTCTCGAATCTGCTCCATACGGCCGATAATCTGATGCTCTTTAAGTATGTCGTAAAGAATACGGCCCACGCCTACGATAAGACGGCGACATTTATGCCGAAACCGCTCTTCGGCGATAACGGCTCGGGTATGCACGTTCACCAGTCGTTGTGGAAGGACGGCGACCCGCTGTTTGGCGGCGATCAGTATGCGGGGCTGTCGGAGATGGCAAAATTCTACATCGGCGGGCTTTTGAAGCATGCTCCGGCGATAGTAGGATTTGCCGCACCAACGACCAACTCATACAAGAGGCTCGTTCCGGGCTTTGAGGCGCCCGTGAATCTGGCATACTCGGCGCGAAACCGCTCTGCGGCGGTGAGGATACCGATGTTCTCGCAATCGCCAAAGGCAAAGCGTCTTGAGTTTCGTCCGCCCGATCCGTCGTGCAATCCGTATCTGACGTTTGCGGCGCTGCTGATGGCCGGCCTCGACGGCGTCCAGAACCGCATCGATCCGGGCGAACCGCTCGACAAGGACATCTACGATCTGCCTCCCGAGGAATTGGCAAACGTCCCCTCGCTGCCAGGCAGCCTCGACGAATCGCTCAAGGCACTCGAGAACGACCACGACTTCCTGCTCAAGGGCGATGTCTTTACGCCACAGCTTATCGAACGCTGGATCAGATACAAACGCGAGAACGAGATCACGCCGTTGAGATTGCGGCCGCATCCGCTTGAGTTCTCGATGTATTATGATGTGTAGAAATTAGGTCTTAGGTCAGTTGCCTCCAGCTAGAGTCGGAGGCAACTGATAAGAAAGATTCTAAATATCGGGAACCCAATAAATTCTACCGCCGTCAGTCCGTTTCTTCAATCCCAGTCTTGGCAGATCGCTCTCAGGCACGCCCAGAAACGTGAAGTGCGGCAGGTCGCTCACGACAGTCTGATACCAGCCGTGTTTCGCCAGTATCTGTCTGACCTTGGCGTTCTCGTGCTCATTGACATCGAGAGCCAGCATAGACAGGTGCTGCGACGTGCCGGGCGGTGCGACGGAGTAGATGATAGATTTATCGAGCGTCTTGGCAAAGTAGATCCCCTGTTCTTCGAGCTTGAATATCTCACTCACCTGTTCAAATGGTGACATGCCCTTGATCCGATCCGCATCGGCTTGAGTGATGCGCCCCTTGCCGACCCAATGCGTCAGCCCCGGATTCACGCGGCTCGCCCAGAGCGTCACGGTATCCTCATAGCTGCGTTTTGCCGAGTCCGTCCCGCGAGGCGTGATGGACGCGCCAGACTTTTCGGCCTCAGCGATGGCATCCTTGAGATGCGTCATCGCAGGCTCCTGCAATTCGAGGGTCGTGCCGCCAATGCTGCCACTGGTTCCTTTGGCGGAGGATTGGAAGGCCGTCACGGCAGCCCCATCGCGAAAAGCGGCCGTCTTCGGCGCGACAGCACCACCGCGGGCGACGTATAGTGCGCCGTATTCCTTCAGCATCCGCTTGCCGACTTCATCAGTCGGCGGTTCAAAGCCTGCCGGCAGATTCGCAGTAAAACCACCGTTCATAATATTCTTGTCGGGCTCGATAGCCGAATTCTTTCCCGAATTTGACGCTTTGGGGATATTTGTCCAGGTCTTGTTATCGTTCGTTTCCGATCCGCATTGGCAAGCACCAACGGCGAATGCCAGCGTAATAAGAGCGATGATCGATCTGTGCATCTCAAAACTCCTTTACCGAAGCAATGACGAGTGGACGTAGTAGCCACCTTCGATCTCGGCCCATGGCCCGCAGCCCTTCCCGCTCTTGGGACATTCATAGCCAGTGTAGCCAACGACATTCACGCGCGCGCCGCGATTGAATCGAAATGTCGGATGAAATGCCGCATTCGAACTCGGCCCGACACGGACCCTGACATAGTTAGCGGAGATCGTTCTCATGCCCGTTGTCGGCATTGGCGGTGGCACCGCCGGCTGGACCGGGGCCGTCCGGGTGGATACGGATGTCGTTGGGGTCGCCGGTGTATTGGTCGCCTGGGCCTTTGGTTTCAGTGGGACCGATGCGGCTTTCAGAGCGCTTCCGTTATCGCTTTTTGCGGAGTCCCGAACCTGAAACGGCCAGAAGCGCTGCTTGCCCTCGTTGATGTAGCTATCAAAGATCGCCAATGCATATTTGCCGTTGGCGAGACCGTCTGGCACACGAAGGCGTTTCATCTCAGGCTTTCCTTCGACCGGCGCCGCCTGAAGGTCGATCTGCTGCATGCTGCCGTCGTCCTTGATCGCCTCGAGTGGAACGAGCCGCAGATCATTGATATTGATGCTGCTGTCCGCATTCAGGATAAGACTAGGATGCGATACCACGGTAGGAAGGGCCTCGTCCTTAAGCAAAGCGGCCTTGCCTTCGATTGCGTTTGCAAAATCCTGTCTACGTATCTCATCGACACGGTCCTTGGCGTCATTTTGCACGAACATCCCGAAATGTGTCGGAAGCACCTCGCTCGGCGTCCATTGATAGACGGCGAAGACGCCGCCGAAAACTACGACCAACAGTACGGCGACAAGCCCCGCCAGCACCCACGGCAGCACCGTCCGTTTCTTGTCAGCCATCTGGGCCACGCCCGGCGGCTGGAAGAGGTTCGCCCGACGCTGTACGGTCGCGTTTATCGGTTGTCCACAGCTTACGCAAAAGTCATAGTCATCTGCATTCTGAGTATTACAGTGATGACATATCATGACTACCTCACTCAGCGATGTTCGGGACCCAGAACTTCTGTCCGTTAGCAAAAACCGCCTTCAACCCAAGGGCCGGAAGTTCGCTCTCTTTCAGTCCGAGATATGTAAAATGCGGCTGATCGCTTTTGACGGTTTGGAACCATCCGTTCTCGGCCATGATCTGCCGAACGCCCGCATTGCCAAACTGAGCCACGTCGAGCGCCAGCAAAAAGTTGTGCTGCGAAGCTCCCGGCACGGCGACCGAATACAGTATCGATTTGGACCGGTCGGTGCTAAAGAATATATCATCCCGTTCCCATAGCAGGATCTGTTCGACCTGTTGACGTGCGGGCATCTTCGCCGCGGCAGATGCATCGGCGGGCCCTATCCGGCCTCGCTGCTGCCAGTATCTAAGTCCCGGATCGACACGCGACTTCCAGAGAGCGACCGTCGTCGAATAATTGCGCGCCGCGGCAGTCGGCCCGCCTCGCGGACTTATCCTAAGGCGACGTTTTGTAGCGTCCTTCCTCGCCTGAAGCAGGGCTACCATCGCCGGCCGCTGAAGAGTGATCGTAACGCCGTCTATCGTCTCGGTCTGCTTATCGATGTCGGCGTGAAGTTTACTGAGTTGCTCTTCGCTCTCATACATGCATCGTGGCGGTAGCATTACACCGCCATTGGCGACAAAGACAGCTCCGTATTCGCGGAAGATGCGGGTGGCCACCCAATCGGTCGTGATCGGGCAAACAGTCTCGAAGTCGCGTTTGTATTCCTTCTCAAAGAGCCGCTCGACCACCTCGCGAAAGTCCGTGGGAGCCACCGACTGCCCGCTGATCGCATTACCAAGCGACCCTATCGTCACGATCATCATGAATAGGTAAAGGCTTTTCATTTGTTAGCTACAACGATCGATGAGCATATCGACTCGCCCAAGATGATACCTCAATTTCTGCTTCGCAGCCACAATTAGTGTTCCGAACGGGCTTGATCTTGTTCTGGGCACACAAGTTGCTACCAATGAGCAATGTCAGGCTGTTCTACACGAAAATACTGCTCCTATCGCGGGGTATTTCGTGTAAGGTGCGAAAGATTTCGCGCTTTGTATTGGTCAATATGCGGATTCTCAAAGTCGACATCCCGGGGGAAGGCTACCATAAGGGATTGATCTCGTGTCAGGCCGCCTGCCCTGTTCACACGGATGCACGCGGCTACGTTCGAGCGATCGCAGACGGAAAATTCAATGAAGCCTACCTGATCGCCCGCGGCCCAAATCCCTTTGCCTCGATGTGCGGCCGTATCTGCGGAGCACCGTGCGAGGTCGCCTGCCGTCGCGGGAAGATTCCAAAAGTCAACGATGACGGGCTGTTTGTCGGCCAGGACCGTCCGATCGCCATTCGGGCGCTTAAGCGTTTCGTCTGCGACCAATACGGCCCCGAGGCAAGGCCGGTCAGTGATGTTGTCGATGAGATCAGGGATTTCATTCCGCCCATAGCGGCCGACGCCGAAGAAATGGCATCGCTCCTGCGAGCTGCACGCAGCCGAACCGTCGTGCCGGGCAACGGTGAGAAGATCGCCATTATCGGGTCAGGGCCCGCGGGACTGAGCGCAGCCCATGATCTGGCACTGTTAGGTTTCAATCCGGTTGTTTTTGAGATCGAACCGGTTGCGGCTGGTATGCTCGCGGTCGGAGTCCCGGCCTATCGCCTGCCCCGCGACCTGATAGCGAGCGAGGTGGCGGTCATCGAGGCACTCGGCGTCGATATCCGCTGCGGCGTCGAGGTCGGAAAGGACGTCACATTCAAGGAACTTCGCGAGCAGTTTGCGGCCGTAATAATAGCGGTCGGGGCAAAATCGTCGCGAGAACTCGGTCTCAAGGGCGAGAACGGCCCGGGTGTGGTCGGCGGCGTCGATCTGCTGCGGGCCGTCTCACTCGATGAACCTATCGAGATCGGCAACGAAGTGGTCGTGATCGGCGGTGGTAATGTCGCCTACGACGTCGCCCGCTCCGTAGTCCGGCAGATCGCATTCGATACGGCTCGAACGGCAGCTCGGCTGGCGGGCACGACGCGCGTTCACCTCGTCTCGCTCGAAGGTGCCGAAGAGATGCCTGCCGACACCATTGAGATCGTTGAGGGCGATGAGGAGGGCGTCGAACGCAGCAATGGCTGGGGCCCGACCGAGATCGTCCGCGATGAGGCGGGACACGTGACGGGCGTAGCTTTTCGTCGATGCCTGCGGGTCTATGACGACGAGCGAAAGTTTGCTCCGGTCTATGACGACGAGGATACGCGTGTCATCCCCTGCGACACGGTGCTGCTTGCAGTTGGGCAGGCCCCAAAGCTGTCATTTCTTGAGATCGGCGGCAAAGATGTCGAACGAATGCGCGGTGACTGGTTAAAGGTTGATCCAGCAACCCTTTCCACGACTGCGGATGGCGTCTTTGTCGCCGGTGATCTCGCCCACGGAACGCGTCTGCTCATCGATGCCGTCGCATCGGGCAAGGCGGCGGCGCGTTCCGTGTACCAATTCCTGACAGGCCGGAAATTGGAGAGCGAGGTCATCGAAGCCCACAGGGTCCTCGATCATTATCGGCGCGAACTCGGATACGAATCGATACGCCGCGTCGAGGTGCCGACGATCGAGCCATCCGAACGCCTCGAGCATCCCGAAAATGTCGTTGAGATCGGCTATACCAAGGAACAGGCAATGCGCGAGGCGTCTCGCTGTCTCGATTGTGGCGTCACGCCGGTATTCGACGGGCTGCGCTGCGTATTATGCGGCGGCTGTCAGGACGTCTGCCCGACAAAGTGTCTCAAGCTCGTCTCACTTGGCCGGATCGAGATCGGCGAAGAGACCGAAACAGTCTTTGACCGGGCGTTAGGCGAGGACGCTGACCTGAAGGAGAACTCAGCGATCCTTAAGGACGAGGACCGGTGCATCCGCTGCGCGCTGTGCGCGATACGCTGCCCGGTCGATGCGATATCAATGGAACGCATTACATTTCAGACAAACTGGAGTTGTGTATGACTACGCATCCGGGCAAGAAAGAGTCACGATTTGATCCCGAGCCGATGCCGCGCAGGGACTTTTTGGGCCTCGCAGCCTTGGGTTCGATGATTGCGGCATTCGTTTTCTCGGTATTCGGCATGCTCAAGCTGCCCAAGGCGGCCGTGTCGGCGACACTATCGAAGAAGTTTAACGTCACGCTGCCCGACACGCTGCTTGAGGGCGAGGCGTTCATCCCGCCGGGCCGCAACGTCGCCGTCTTTCGCGACGGCGAGGGTGTGTATGCGATCTCGACGATCTGTACGCATCTGGGCTGCATCGTCAAGGCAAGCGGAACGGGATTCGATTGTCCGTGCCACGGCTCAGGCTTTGAAAAAGACGGCACCGTGCGAAAGGGCCCGGCTCCCAAGCCCCTGCCGTGGCTTAAGGTAGCCAAGAATGGTGCGGTATTCAATATCGACGAGGGAACGACCGTCAAATCGGGGACAAAGGTGTAGCTATGCAGGCTGAACAAGGCTATTCCGCACTTGGTGAATTTTGGAACAACCTCAAGGCGATACCGCGCGAGGTTCGCCGGGCGATGTTCCGGGGCGGCACGCCGACAACCGATCGATCGAGATCGACTTTCGTTTTCGGCAATGTCTTTCTTCACCTGCACGCGGTCAGGACACATCTCTGGTCACTGCGATGGTCAACGACGGCCGGACTCGGCATCATCACGACAGCGGCATTTCTCATCACGCTGATCACGGGCGTGCTGCTGATGTTCTATTACAAGCCATACACGGACGTCGCATATCAATCGATCAAAGATATTCACTTTATCGTGCCGACCGGCCGCTACATGCGCAACATTCACCGTTGGGCGGCAAACGTGATGGTCATCGGCGTGATATTGCACATGGCGAGGGCGTTTTACACCGCAGCGTATCGCCATCCGCGCGAATTCAATTGGTTCATCGGCTGGGGGCTGCTTGTCACAACGCTGGCGCTTTCGTTCACCGGCTATCTGCTTCCGTGGGACCAGCTTGCATATTGGGCGATCACGATCGGCGCGAACATCGCTCAGAGTCCGCGTGAGATCACGGACGCAATGGGAATGACCGAGTTCTTTGACATCGGCGGCCTGCAGCGGGAGATACTGCTCGGCTCTGAGGTCGTAGGCGAAGAGGCCCTGATCCGCTTCTATCTGCTTCATGTGATGATCCTGCCGCTGACGCTCGCCGCGCTTATGGCCGTTCATTTCTGGCGCATTCGCAAGGACGGTGGACTTGCGAAGCCGTCTGATGCCGACCAGCGTGTCATCGAGGACAAGAAGCAATACTATCCGGTCTTTACAGAAGAGCCTGCGAAGACATATCAGCTTGCGGCGATCGTAAAAGGCAAAACGCCCGCCGTGGATTCCGGGCCTGAGAATACCGTGCCGTCGATGCCGCATCTGTTCTTTGCGGAGTTGGGCGTTCTGATGTTGACGGTGCTGATCTGTGTCGCACTGGCATTCGTTTCCGATGCTCCGTTAAAGGAGCTCGCCAATCCGCTCGTGCCTGAGAACCCAGCCAAGGCACCGTGGTATTTCCTCGGCCTGCAGGAGATCGTTTCGTTCTCGGCATTCATGGGTGGCATCGGAATACCGATGCTGTGCATGGTCGGGTTAGGACTGATACCGTTCCTCGACCGTGAGAAAGAAGGTACCGGCGAATGGTTCGGTGGCCCTGGCGGATGGCGGTTGGTTAAATGGTCGATGGTCGTCGGGTTTGCATCGTCGATCTTTGTCGAAGCATTTGCTATAGAATTCGGCTGGCTCCGCGAGTGGTTTCCTGACATTCCACAGCTTGTGATCACTCTAGTGAATCCCGGAACGGTGCTGACGGCCATCTACGCAGCATTCTCGTTCTGGGCGATCAGACGTTACAACTCGACGCGAGCGGGGGCATTGGCCCTCTTCACGTGCTTCCTGTGCGGATTTATCGTGCTGACCGTGATTGGCACATACTTCCGCGGTCCGAATTGGGATTTCTTCTGGTCGCCTTCGTCGTGGCCGGGGCATTGATGCGATGAATAAGAACAAGTACCTACTGATGATCTCAAGCCTCGGGGTTTTTGTGCTGCTCGTCGCGGCTGCGTTCAGCGAGAACTTCCTCAAGGACTGGCACCGGATACAGGCTACAGCCACCACCGCTGAAGGGCCGCTTGACGTTCGCCTAAGGCAGATCGTGAACCCGAACCTCAGGGTCACCGACCGATGCGTTACCTGTCACACGGGAATGGCTGCCGGTGAACAGATAACATCTCCACTAAAGGTCGGCGCCGCTCACAAGCCGGTCGTTCATTCGCCGCAGGAGATGGGCTGCACGACCTGTCATGGCGGCCAGGGACAGGCAACCGAAAAGGACGACGCACACGGCAATGTCCATTTCTGGACCGAACCGATGCTGCCGGCAAAATACGCCTACGCAAGCTGCGGCACATGCCACACGCCGCTCAACGTGCCCAGCCTGCCAACGCTCGACATCGCCCGCAAAACATTTGAGCGGCTCGATTGCTACGCCTGCCATCGCCTCGATGGGCGAGGCGGAACGATCCGGCCGGGCGGCGATATCACCGGCATGGAGGGCCCGGATCTCTCACTTGTGGGAATGAAGGGTTACAACGCCGAATGGTATCCGGCCCACGTCACAAAGATGCAGCAGGCAGCTGATGGCGCATGGAAAAACTCTTTCCGCGAGATCGGCGCCGAGGATCAGGCCGCACTGAAGACCCTTCTTGACACGACGATGGGAGCACCGAAGCTCATCGAGGCCAAGGCGCAGTTCAACACGGTCGGATGCGCCGGCTGCCACACCGTTGGCAGTTTTGGCGGGGATGCGGGCGTGAATTTGTCGATCTCGGGCCTCAAGGATCCAAACCAGCTTAACTTCTCCCGCGTACCGGGCGAGCGGTCGGTCGCAAACTGGACCGCCCAACACTTCCGCTCACCGGGATCGACCGTCGCCGGTTCTCAGATGCCGGTGCTCGGCCTCAATGAAGACCAGATCGACCTGCTGACACTCTATACGCTGAGCCTGCGGCGGCGAACACTGCCGGATGTGTTCTTGCCCAAAGATCGCGTAAAAGCCATGCGCTTCGGGGCACGAGAGTTTGCCAATGACGGGCCGACGATCTACGCGGCGGTCTGTTCGGCTTGCCACGCCGCAAACGGCGCGGGAGCAAGATATCCGGGGCTGGTGCCCAATCCATCGATCACGAATCCGGATTTTCTCTCGCTCGCGTCTGACGACTTTCTATTCGCGTCAATCAAAGGCGGACGGCCCGGCCGGCCGATGCTCGCTTGGGGCGAACGTGAGAATGGCCTGGAGGACGAGGAGATCCGCTCGGTGATCGCATACATCCGTGCCCTCGGCGGCGGCCAGCGGGCGGTGCCCGACACTAAGCCGCAGATATGGGCAACAGGCGACGCAACCAACGGCGAAAGGCTCTTTTCGGCGAACTGTGCCGGCTGTCACGGCAAGGCAGGTGTTGGGGGCGAAGGCCCCGCACTCAACAATCCTGCATTTCTGACCGCCGTGACAGATACCTATCTGGTCGGCACGATAACGAACGGCCGACGCGGCACGGTAATGCAGGGGTTTGCAAACGGTTCGCCGACACGGCCGGTTCTTACACAGGTGGAAATAGAGGCCATTGTTGTTTATCTGAGATCGCTCAAGAAATAGGTCACAAAGGAACAAGTTATGAAAAACGAATTATCCCGACGCGAATTTATGGCACGCATGACCGCGGCCGGCTTTGGTGCCCTTGCCCTCTCGGCAACGGATGCATGGGGCCTCGATGCGATAACCAATCCGCTCGCGGTTTACCCAAATCGCGACTGGGAAAAGGTGTATCGCGATCTGTGGAAGTATGACTCGCGCTACACCTTTACTTGCGCGCCGAACGACACGCATAACTGCCTGCTCAACGCGCATGTTCGCCAGGGCGTGATCACGCGGATCGGTCCGACGATGAAATACGGTGAAGCCAAAGACCTGCTCGGCAACGGCACGTCACACCGCTGGGACCCGCGCATCTGCCAGAAAGGGCTGGCGCTGACGCGTAGGTTCTACGGAGATCGCCGCGTGAATGGCACGATGGTTCGGGCCGGCTTCAAGAAGTGGTATGAGGACGGCTTCCCGAGAGGAAAGGACGGAAAACCGAGCGAGAGCTATATGAACCGCGGCCGCGACGAATGGGTGCGAATGTCGCATGATGAGGCCGCGGTAATTGTTGCCGCAGCGCTCAAGAACATCGCCGAGACCTACACCGGCGACGAGGGCATGCGCAAACTCAAGGAGCAGCACTACGACGAAGAGACCATCGCGGCGACGCAAGGCATCGGCACGCAAGTGATGAAATTCCGCGGCGGTATGCCGCTGCTGGGCATGACTCGCGTTTTTGGCATGTATCGCATGGCAAACTCGATGGCCCTGCTCGATAGCAAGATCCGCGGTGTCGGCCCCGACCAGGCGATGGGAGCCAAAGGATTTGACAACTATTCGTGGCACACCGACCTGCCGCCCGGACACACAATGGTGACGGGGCAGCAGACGGTCGAGTTTGATCTAAACTCCGTCGAGCAGGCAAAAACGGTCGTCGTCTGGGGCATGAACTGGATCACTACCAAAATGCCCGACGCTCACTGGCTGACAGAGGCCAGAATGAAGGGCACAAAAGTAGTCGTGATCGCGTGTGAATACTCAGCAACGGCGACAAAGGGTGATGAGGTCGTCGTTGTCAGGCCCGGCACGACACCCGCCGTGGCACTCGGGTTCGCCAACGTAATAATGCAGGAAAAACTGTATGACGAGGATTACGTCCGCCGTTGGACCGATATGCCGATCCTCGTCAGGATGGACACGCTCAAGTACTTGAAAGCGTCGGAGGTATTCGGCGGCGGCCCGGCCGAGCTGAAGCAGACCTTTATCGTCAAGGAAGGCGAGAAAGAGCCTCCGCCGATACAGCAAGACATCAAGAACGTCGTCCCGGAGAAACTTCGTAACGAATGGGGCGATTACGTGATCTGGGACACGAAGACCGGAACGCCGCAGATGCTCACCCGCGATGACGTCGGTGAGAATTCGAAAGCCGCGACGGCCCAACTCGAAGGCTCCGTTGAGGTCACACTTGCCGATGGCAGCAAGGTAAAATGCCGCCCGGTCTTTGATCTCGTCAAGGAATACGCCTCGCACTTCGACCCGAAAACTGTCGAAGAGCTCACCTGGGCACCTGCTGCCGCTATCGAAAAACTCGCCCGGCATTTTGCCAAAGAGCCTGGCACTACGCTCTTCGCGCTCGGCATGGGGCCGAACCAGTTCTTTAACAGCGACAACAAGGACCGCGACGTGTTTCTGCTCGCTTCGCTCACCGGCAACGTCGGGAAGATCGGCGGCAACGTCGGCTCGTACGCGGGTAATTACCGCACAGCACTGTTCAACGGCTCTGCACAGTGGATCAACGAGAATCCCTTCGATATCGAGCTCGATCCGACAAAACCCGCGCGGCCCAAACAGTATTGGAAGGCCGAATCGGCGCATTATTACAATCACGAAGATCATCCGCTGCGTGTCGGCAACAAGCTGCTGACCGGAAAGACACATATGCCGTGTCCGACGAAGTCGCTCTGGTTCGCAAACGCAAATTCGATCCTCGGCAACGTCAAGTGGCATTACAACATGGTCGTCAACGCGCTGCCGCGCATCGAGATGATCGCCGTGAATGAATGGTGGTGGTCAACGTCGTGCGAATGGGCGGACGTGGTATTCGGCGTCGATTCTTGGGCGGAGTTGAAGCATCCCGATATGACGGCGTCAGTGACAAATCCATTCCTGCTCGTCTTCCCAAAGACGCCGATGGAACGGATCTTCAACACAATGGGCGACATCGAGGTGTTCGCTACTGTTGCTTCAAAACTCGCAGACCTAACGGGTGACAACCGGTTCAATGACCTCTGGAAGTTTGTCCGCGAGGGGCAAACCGATGTCTATCTTCAGCGAATACTAGATAATTCGACCAACACGAAGGGCTACAACTTCAAGGAACTGCACGAAAAGGCCCTCAACGGAGTTCCCTCGATCATGTTGAGCCGAACGACGCCGAAGAACGTCGGTTACGACCAGCTTGTGGACGCAACGCCGTGGTATACAAAGAGCGGCCGGCTTGAACTGTACCGCGAAGAGGATGAGTTCATCGAGGCGGGCGAGAATCTGCCGGTCCATCGTGAACCTGTCGATTCGACATTCTACGAGCCGAACATCATTATTTCGGCGCCACACGAAGCCCTTCGGCCGGCGCAGCCTGAAGATTATGGTGTAAAGCGCGACGATCTCTCGTGCGAGACGCGTTGCGGGCGCAACGTCGTCTATACCTGGGCCGAGGCAAAGACGAAACCGCATCCGCTTATCAAGGACGATTACAAGTTCATCTTCCACACGCCCAAGTATCGCCACGGCGTCCATACGATGCCTATCGATACTGATATGAACGCCATTCTTTTTGGCCCGTTCGGCGACATCTATCGACACGACAAGCGAATGCCGTTCGTAAACGAAGGTTATGTCGATATCAACCCGCAGGACGCGCGAGAGATCGGTGTGAATGACGGCGACTATGTCTGGATCGACGCCGATCCGGAGGACCGGCCGTTTCGCGGCTGGCAGAAGGACAAGAAGAACTACGAATTCTCCCGACTCTTGTGTCGGGCAAGATACTATCCCGGCACGCCCCGCGGCGTGACGCGGATGTGGTTCAACATGTACGGCACGACGCCGGGTTCATTCCAAGGGCAAAAGGAACGCAAGGACGGCCTTGCCAAGAATCCACGAACTAACTATCAGGCAATGTTCCGCTGCGGTTCGCACCAGTCGGCAACACGCGGCTGGCTCAAGCCGACATGGATGACTGATTCACTCGTGCGCAAAGGAATGTATGGACAGGGGATCGGAAAGGGCTTTGCCGCCGATATCCACTGCCCTACCGGAGCCCCGCGTGAATCATTTGTGAAGATCACAAAGGCCGAGCCGGGCGGCATCGGCGATGAGCTGTTATGGCGTCCCGTGAAGCTCGGGATTCGGCCGGATAACGAGTCGGACGCGATGAAGAAATACCTCGCGGGCGAGTTCATTAAGAAGAAATAGGCGAGAAATGGACGCATTAAAACTACATCTCTTGCTCAATTATTACCCCGCGATCGGCATGGTGATCGGTTCGCTGGTTCTCGCCGCCGGTTGGTGGCGAAATCGGGCACGAACGCAGCGATTCGGGATCAAGGTCGTGTTGGTCACCGTCGCCGTCGCCATCGCCGTGGCCTTTACCGGCGAGTTCGCAGGGCTAGCGGCGGAGCCATCTGCCGGGCCGCGGGCTAACGCTCTGAATGCCCACAAGTTAAGCGCGACAGCCGCATCTGTCACGGCGCTTGTTGCGGGGATCTTCGGCCTAGTCGCCCTAATTCGCGGACGGGCCGATGCCGAACGTCCTAAGCGACTCTACGCGATCGCGATGATCTTCGCGATCGTATCCTCCGTGCTTTTCATCGCAACAATTTTCAAGGGGCGGCAGGTAAAATGGGCCGATAAGAATGCAACCCAAATAAACAGACCATCGAAACTGGAGAATAAACTATGGCACGCGTAAATAACTGGCAGCTTGGCCGTGAAATGTCTTACTGGTATCCGGAGAGTCGCCCTGAAAAGCAGTTCGCCGCCGTCTTCGACACGAATAAATGCATCGCGTGTCAGACCTGCACACTGGCTTGCAAGACCACCTGGACGAGCGGCAAGGGGCAGGAATACATGCTCTGGAACAACGTCGAGACCAAACCATACGGCTTTTATCCGCTCGCGTGGGACCTCAACCTGCTCCAGATGCTCGACGGCCAGCAGTGGACCGAGAAGGACGGTAAACACGTCTATGAGGGCAGCACGATATTTGAGAATGCTCCCGCGGGCGAACGCGTTCTCGGCTGGCGGCCAAGCGACGAGGATTACTCGTATCCAAATGTTGGCGAAGACGATTGTTCAGGCGGCGTTGACGGCGGAGCGAGCCTCGAAGGCACGCATGACATGGCTTGGTTCTACTATCTGGCCCGCATCTGTAATCACTGCACGTATCCGGCGTGTCTCGCATCGTGCCCTCGCGGTTCGATCTACAAACGCCCGGAGGACGGCATCGTGCTCGTCGATCAGGGCCGTTGCCGAGGTTATCAGGAATGCGTCCGAGGCTGTCCTTATAAGAAAGTGTTCTTTAATCCGATGACTTCGACGTCAGAGAAGTGTATCGCGTGTTACCCCAAGATCGAGGAGGGCCTGTCGCCGCAGTGCTTTGAGAACTGCATCGGCAAGATTCGGATGGCCGGTTTTCTCAACACACCCGACAAGGCGCAGGCAGATAACCCACTCGACTATCTTGTCCACATCAAGAAGGTTGCTCTGCCGCTGTTTCCGCAATTCGGGCTCGAGCCAAATGTTTACTACATCCCACCCGTGCATGTGCCGACGCATTTTACGCAGCAGATGTTTGGGCCGGGCGTCGATAAGGCGGTCGAGGTTTACAGAAACGCACCAAATGATCCAGAGCTAACAAGCTTGCTCGGGTTATTCGGTTCGACCGCGAGTATCGTGCGCAAATGGAAACGCGTGGGCGATAAAGCGATCGGAATGGATGAGAACGGTAAAGAACTGGTCAATGTGCCGTTCAAAGAACCGGTGCATATTCGCCCGGCTTACGACAAGGTCTATCAGATCACACGCACAAATTGCCCGTAGCGGGAGATATTGAATGCGGCCTGCGGCCCTATTAGTTTTGAGTCTGTTTCTGGCCTGGTTGGGTGATCCGATCGGGTCGGCGAAGCTTTACCTGATGCCCGTCAGCGATCTCACGCTGAATCCGAATGCGGCCGTTTGGGACTCCGCTGCATCGACCACCGTTAAGATGGTGCCTCAGGACTTGGTGACACCTAAACTGCTTGTCCCCTCGGTGCCTGAGATACAGGTACGCGGTATGTCCGACGGGACGAATATCGCAGTCCGGCTTGAGTGGCAGGACGCGACCCTGGACGACCGGCCGGTATCCGGTTCGTTTGTTGATGCCTGTGCGATGCAAGTGCCTGCGGTGACCGAGGCCTCGGTACCGGTGGTTGCGATGGGTCAGCCCGCACGGCCGGTCGATATTACATTCTGGCGAGCCGATTGGCAGGCGATCGTCGACGGGCGTGAGGACAGCATCTCGGCGTTGTTTCCGAATGCATCTATCGATCACTACAACGCAAAGGCCAAGCCGCTCGATAAAAACTCAGCCGCGCAAACGGAGTTCGGACTCCGCGAGGCTCCCGCCCGCGCCGTCCAACCCGGACGGTCGGGCCCACGCGCGGAGCCGGTGGAAGATCTCATCGGAATGGGCCCGGCCGACCTGCGGCCGGCGGCAATTAGCGTCTCGAAAGGGCGCGGCATTAGGACGGCTTCGGGCTGGGCGGTTGTGCTCTCGCGCCCGGCTCCAAAGGGGTTTTCGTCATCGAAACCGATCAATATAGCGTTCGCGGTCTGGGAAGGCTCGCATGACGAGGTCGGTTCGCGCAAGATGCGGAGTGCATGGGTGAGCTTGATGATGACTGATCTGCGCCGTTAGCGGCGCGACGGAGGTTTGTAAATAATATGCGACTGTTAACTATCGCAATAATAATGACGATCCTATTTGCGGCCGGATGCCGCCGAGTTCAAGTGCCGACCGCCGAGGTCAACGTGGCTCAGGTTAAAGAGATCACCCTAGATCCGAATGCCTCGCTTTGGAATAACGTCTCGCTGCATGCGTCGAAAATGATCCCGCAGGACATCGTCGATCCCAGACTGCTTGAGGTATCGACTACTGAGGTTCAGGTAAAGGCGATAACCGATGGCCAGCAGATCGCTTTTCGGTTGGAATGGCTCGATTCTACGCAGAATGACGTTCCCGGGCCGAAACACTTCCTCGACGGCTGTGCTGTTCAGATACCGGCCAAGATCGAGGCCAATGTTCCTGCACCGCAAATGGGCGAGGTCGGCAAAGGTGTCGAGATCGCATTCTGGAGGGCCGACTGGCAAGCGATTGTCGAAGGGCGAGCCGATGATATCAAGAGCGTCTATCCTAACGCCCAGATCGATCATTACCCCTCGCAGGCAAAGCCACTCGAAGGTAATCCGCAGGCGTTGGCCGAGGCTGGGGCACGCTATGCTCCCGCAAGGGCTCTCGGCAATAACCGCACGGGCCCGCGCGAGCAGCCGGTCGAGGACATGATAGCCGAAGGGCCGGGTACGCTAACGCCTGCCGCCGCAACGACATCTAAGGGAAAGGGTGTGCGGACAAAAACGGGCTGGGCTGTCGTCATCGCTCGAACAGTTCCGGCAGGGTTCTCATCCGCGACGCCAACACAGACCGCATTTGCGGTATGGGAGGCCGCCCATGGCGAGGTCGGTGCTCGAAAGATGCGCACCGGATGGGTCCCGCTGATGCTTAAATGACAGCAACGGTCACGGACATCATGGCTGTTCACGATGAGCTCGACTCAATATTCCTCGAGCATCAGCGTGCCCTCCTGCGCATGGACCACGCGATGGCTGTGAAAGAACTTGAACGATACGAAGTAGGCCTTGTTCGCCATATGTTGGATGAGGAACGCATTCTGCTGCCGCTATATTCCGAGCGTTGCGAATTCCCAGGCGTCGCTGCCCCAAAGCTCTTTTTGGATGAGCATGAGAAGATGCGTGCTCACATCACCGTTCTCAAGGATGCCACCGCAGATCTAACAAACGCCGCAGACGTCGAGCCTGCCGTATTGAGGCTGCTCGGCCATGAGGCATTCTATCTTCGGCTGTCGGGGCACCATGATAAGCGTGAAGGTGAATATCTATACCCTCTTCTGGATGCCGTACTGTCCGACGCCGAGCGACGCGAACTACTCGACCGCGTCTGGCTCGGTTCAGGACAGGACAACACTGCGAATACATTAGGAGATCAGAAATGAAGGACGCCGATACATTACTTAATGAGGCCGCGGAATGGCGATTGCTCAGCCTGTTGTTCGATTGCCCGAAACGCGATTGGTTTCGACAGGTCTCGCTGCTCGGCGAACAGGTGCATGATAAACGCCTTGCGGCGGCGGCCAGGGCCGCTCAGGATGAGGCGACCGAGGGCCTGTTTCACTCCGTCTTCGGCCCCGGCGGGCCTGCCCCCGGCCGCGAAGTGAGCTATCGAAGCTGGGTTGAGCCGGGTCAACTGTTGTCAGAGTTGTCGTCCTATTACGATGCGTTCGGATACAAGACGTCAACCGAAGAGGTGCCCGACCACATTGCGGTCGAGACAGGATTTATGGGCTATTTGTGCCTCAAGGAACTCTACGCTCGCGAATGCGGCGACTCTGAGAATGCCGAGGTCACGGCCGAGGCCGCCCGCTCATTTATTGACGACCATCTCTCGAAATACGTTGAAAAACTCGATTCTCTGCTAAGTGGTTCCGGCATCGAGTATTTGGAGGGCGCGGGCAAGAGCCTGTTCGAGCGAGTCGGCCCTGACAAGGACAAGAGCAAACTCCGCGAGGCGGCCCGACCAGTCCTGGCCGAAGATGAAGATGAAACTATGTTTGAATGCGGGGCCGCGGTCTAGGTCGCGATCGTGTACGAATAGGCGATGATGACCACGGCGACGAGTAACGCACCGTAGATTACTTCCCACACGCCGATCCTCATCGCCTTGACCTTTCTCCGTACCGGTGAGAGGCCGATGGCAGCTCGCAGGAATAGAAGCATGAACATCGCAACCGGCAGGAGCGGGATGATGCCGGATCCTGCTAGTGCGGCCGCGGCGCCCAAAGCGACGACATGACTGAGGATCGGAAGGGCAAACGACATCGGCTTCCCTTTATCCAATGCCAGCCTGTTTCTAACGTAAAGCACCGACGGCAGGAAGCGTGCGGCGAAAATGAACCACAGTCCGGCCGCCACTGTCCAGCCCTTGCCGTCTGCAAGGGCCATTGACGCGGCTGTCGCGGCCATAACGATGCCGCCCGATAACTCAGCAAATAGCTGCCTTCCCGGCCGTGCCGCCTCGTACCAAAGTTGAAAGAGAGCCAGCGGCAGGACCGCGGCCAGTGGGATCAGGCACTGCCCTCCGCCCGATACGGCGGCCCCCACGATGCCTCCGCCGATCAGAATAGAGAAAGACGTGAGAAAATTCGCTGCGACAGGAGCGATCATGTTCGGATCGCCGCGTCGCCACACCGTGAGTAGTACCTGCAGTGGGCGACGTGCGAGGAATGCCCCGATCACCGCAACCGCAATCCAAAGGCCTGCCGCGGAAAAGGCGACCGCTAAGCCCGCAACTATCGGTTCAAAAAGAAATCCCCACGAGCCGTGTTCGGTTGGAAGCACGATCTGCCTCAATTTTACACGGCGCGCGGGGGCAGTCCTTGAAACTGTAGCGGTCGCGGCCATAACTCTTACGCAGCGGCGGCGAGCAGGCCCTGTTCCATCTCGATCGCCTTCGGGAACAGTAGGTTATTCTCAAGATGAATATGCTGATGCAGGTCGGCCTCAAGCTCTGCCATGCGATGATACAGTGCCGTAAAGCTGGGGCACGCCCATTCCGGCAGCGTGTAATCATCCGTCAGCTTCCGCATCTTTTCGAGCAATTCGCCTGCCGACTCATGCTCTATCATCATCATTCCGACCGGATTCTGGACGGTCGCGAACGGTGGAAATGCCGGCGGCATATTCTTATCGCGTCGCGATTCCATCTCTTCGATATACGGGAACAACACGTGCTCTTCCTTCATCATGTGCGGGCCGAGCTCGTCGCAGAGCTCCTGAAATGTGTCTCTTAGCTCAAGCAGCGCCGGCAGATGATCGCCGTGACGCGTCGCTACCTTGTTGGCCAGAGCCGTCAAGTGGGTCATTTCTTCGCGTGTATAGTGGTGGTGCTTATCGACGATATAATCGATCACCTCGGCGAGAGCGGCCGTTGTTAGCCAATCAAGCTCTTGGTTGCCCAGCTGGCCGACAACACCATCGATCTTGTCGAGCACAGCCTTGGGATCGAGGCCCTTGCTGACGCACGCCTCTTCAAAATTCGTATGCCCGTGGCAGCAATAGTCTATCTTGTATTCCTCAAAAACGCGGGTAGTTATCGGCATCGCCAATGCGATCTCGCGAACCGTCTTTGTATGTAAGTCTTGCATCAAAAGTCCTCCTTGGTGACTATTGCCATTGTGCCGTTATCGAGCGGGGGCGAATATGACCTGCCTCATACGAAACGAAAAAATACAGGAGCTAATCGACGAGACGGCGGAGAGGTTCGAGCGAATCGATATGGATCTTGCCATGCACGATACGAAACAGATCACGTGCGGCCATGCGGCGGATAGAGCGGATGGTCGTTTCGATGGTCAGTCCGGCCATATCTGCGATATCCTGCCGGCGGTGGTCGATGCGCCGCGGCCCGGTCTCATCGATTTCTCCGACGATCGAGATCAGGACGCCGGCAATGCGCTGCTCGGCCGACGGCGTCGCAAGGATCCGCACCGTGTCGGCCTTCTGACGCAAGATGTCACACATCTGTTCGAGTATGACCGCCGAAAACTGCTGCGAACTGCCCATCAGCTCCTTGAAATCTGCGCTCGGCATAAAGAGCAGTTCTGACTCTTCCATTGCAACGGCTGTTGCCGGGAAACTCTTGCCATCCAATGCCGGCGGAATCGCGAACACCTCGTCAGATCCGAAGGTGCCGACGATGATCTCCTTGCCTAGTTCCGGGTATCGGACCATTTTAATACGGCCCGAACGCACGAAAGGCAGGAACGTAGCGTCGTCGCCCTCGGAGAAGACGATCTCGCCTGCAGAAAATCGTCTTGCCGACGACCTTTCGGCGAGTAGCTCGGTGAGTGTTGCGTCTAGAATCGCCATAGCCGTAAAGTTCGATTCTAGCGCTTCAGTTGACGAACACAATGTTGTGACCTCCGTCATACACGGTGGGGCGTCGCCAGGCGGAAAATATCTTAGGAGGGTTTGTTTTCAAGAACTACCGATATGAAGACACTTAGAGACGTCATTGTAGCCCTGTTGTTTCTGACGATCGCTGCGTGCACGGCCGTTTCACAGACCAGGGCCGAGCGCACGGATGTTGATGAACTTGCCCGTCGGATCGAGGACCTTGAACAAAAGGTCAGGCTGCTGACCGAGGAACTCGTTCGCCGTCAGACACCGGCTGGAACGATCGCCCCGGCGAAACAAACCGACCGCGATCAGGCAGTGGCCACGGCCGACTCGCCGTCACGACCTGTAAAAGATACTCCGCCGCAACGCGACCTCAGTGTTAACGTCGGCAACCTTAAACTGACGCCCTACGGCACGATCTACTTCAACGCCTTTGGCAATACGCGAGGGACCAATAACGCCGATGTGCCACTGTTAGCCTCGTCGGGAGGCACCGGCGGCATGAGCGCGAGCCTCAGGCAAACGCGGCTCGGACTCAAGATGGAGGGTGCCAAAGTCGGCAGGGCCCGTCTTGGTGCCGTTGTTGAAGCTGACTTCTTTGGTGGTTCGCCTGGCATCGGGATCGGCGAGAATTTTGGCCTCGTACGGCTACGCTTGGCGAATATCAGGCTTGATTGGGAAAAAACCGGCCTGACCATCGGTCAGGACTGGATGCCATTTGCCCCGCAGAGTCCAGTTTCGCTTGCCGCAGCCGCAATACCTCAGATGGCCGCCGCCGGCAACAACTGGGCACGCATCCCGCAGGTTAAGATCGAGAGAAAGTTCGGCGCCGTTGCATGGCAGGGAGCGGTTCTCGCCCCGCAGTCGGGAGATTCGTCATCCGCAGGCGGTTTCTTCCTTCAGCCGAATTCAGGTTCGACGTCGGGCTTTCCATTTTTCCAGAGCCGTCTCGCCTACTCAGGCAAGAATTGGTTAGCCAGCAAGAAGGCGGGGTCGATCGGCATTTCGGGGCATTTCGGCCGCGTAGCGGCCAACACAGGTCCGGCGAACGCGCGTTATACCGACGCATCGTGGGGCATCGCCGCGGATTGGAGCATGCCGCTGACCGATGTCGTCAGCGTCGCCGGCGAGGCATTCGTCGGCCAGGGCCTCGGTGGTTTTCAGGCTGGAGTTTTTCAGGGTGTAAACCCTGATTTCGCTCGTGTCCAGAGCAATGCGTCGACCGCAGACGGTATTCGGGCGATCGGCACACGCGGCGGCTGGGTCCAAATCGCCGTCACCCCGAGAATGAAGGGCAACAAGCTTGGCTTTTACGGCACGGTCGGGGTCGACGACCCTGATGACGCCGACCTTCGCAGCGTGAGTTCACGCGACTGGCGGACGCAGAATCTGGCTTTTGCCGGTGAGGTGATCTATAAGTTCAGCCCGCAGTTTCAGATGGGCATCGAGTTGCGGCGCTTCGACACGCGATACCGTCTGTCGCGGCGACGCACAGCCGAGCACCTCAATCTGGCGTTTGCTTATAGTTTCTAGGAGGAATACCGGGCCAATTCGTTCCCCAGTTCGGTAAGCAGGTCCTTGTCCGTATCGCGAAGGGCGTTCTCATCGCGCAGGCCTTCGACGATAGAGATCGCCTTTTTGATATTCTCAACGGCCCTCGCTTTGCTTCCAGTCCGGGCATAGGCTTCGGCTGAGAGACGATAGGCGATAGCTACGTCATACCGGTAGGTCGTGGTCGCTTTATCTGCCTCGGCGATAGGTATCATTACGCGAAGCACCTTCTGCGCGCCGTTTTGAGCCTCCGTGTATCGGCCAAGTTTCAGGTGTGCGCGAACGCGCTCGGTCTCGTAAACCGCCAGATTGCGCTGATACTCCAGATTCTCCGGGGTCTTCTTGCTCAACGGCGTCATGGCAGCAATGGCCCTGTCAGCATAGGTGATAACACTGTTATAGTCACCGGCGAAACGATATGCCCGGGCCGTATTAAAGTACGAGATCGCAAGGTCATAGGCGACGACGCCATTTTCGGGCTCCTTGGCCAATGCAGCCTTTGGAAACCCGATCGTCGGCAGGCATGTCTCCACGCCTTTTTGAGCATCCTCTTTATCGATATACAGTTCGCAGGTCAGCGAATCGGTAAGCCAGACACTTCGCTGGACGCGAAAATCGTCAGGAAACTGACTTGCGAGTTCACGGCTGATCTCCGCCGCGAGGGCAAAGCCCTTGATGCCGCCCTCGTAATCGCCGATCGAGCCTTTTGCCTTGCTCATGACGCGGAGCAACCGCGTTTGGGTCTTCTTAAAGTCGGCATTCGCAGGATCCTGGCTGCGCAATTTCTCAACGATCGCGAGTGCTTCCTCAAACAACACAAGCGCTTGCTCCGTCTGTGAATTGAAAACAGGGATCGCGCCGTAATCGATCAGCACCACAGCCAGACGGTTTTGGTATTCGACCGACGACGGCTGGCTGGCGACCAGCTCGCGGCGGAGCTTGAGGCTCCGCTCAAAGGCCCCGGTTGCCTCCTGTGTCTGGCTGTTGTTCCAAAGAGTGCGGGCTGTCGTATAGTAGTTCGCCGCAAGTTTTTCCTTGACATCAAGATCGGACGTATCGGCCTGATAGACCGCTTCGCGCAGTTTGGCCGCCTTTTTGTAGCTGTCGAGTCCTGCCTGGATGTTGCCCAGGCTGGAGTTGGTCAGAGCGCCCTGCACGTCGCCGATCTTTTCGTAAGCGGTCGCGAGTTCGCCCTGCAATTCGAGGTCGTCGCCGGCCTCTGTCGACAGGCTGTCGAGATAGCCGAGGGCATTCGTTAGTATCTTCTCGCGGGCCTTTAGCGAGCCTTCAAGGTTCTCGATCTCGGGATAAACATCAAAGATATAAGAATTCGCCAGCTTTCGAACATCGTTAAAGCGGCTTTCCGCCCTAAGGCGTTCGGTATGCGCTACGCGGGCCTGCCACAGTGTCGCGATGGCTCCGGCGATGATCGCGATCAGGACCAATGCCGCGGCGATCGCGGCGTAGCGGTTTCGCCGCACGAACTTCCCTGCGCGATAGACAAGCGTGTCAGGCCGCGCCGTCACGGGCAGCCCATCCTGATAGCGGCGGATATCATCCGAGAAGTTCTCGGGTGACAAGTACCGCCGCTCAGGCTCCTTTTTGAGTGCCTTCAGGATGATATTGTCGAGGTCGCCGCGCAGATATTGCGGCTTGATGCTCATCGGGTGCGGCGCCGTAAGCCGAGGCGATTGATGCCGCGTTTCATTTACGGCGGACATTTCGCCGGGTCTCGCGGTGATCGCTTCAGTGTCCCTTTCCGGCAATGTTCCGGCCATTGACGACGGCAGCGGCGGATCGGTCTCGATCACGGCGTGAAGGATATCCTTAAGGTTGCCCTCCTTGCCTTCGAACGGACGATGGCCGCTAAGTAGCTCAAAGAGTATTACACCAAGCGAATAGACGTCGGTCGAGGTAGTTACGCTCTCGCTGCGAAGCTGCTCGGGCGACGCATAGCCGGGCGTCATGGCGCCGAGCCGCGTGACCGTTGCTGCCGTCAAGCCCTCGTCGTCCTCCGACAGGATCTTTGAGATACCAAAATCGAGCAACTTTGGAATGCCGTCTTCCGTTACCAGAATGTTCGACGGCTTGAGGTCTCGATGGACAATTAAATTACGATGTGCGAAATCGACAGCCGAGCAGATCTGCCGGAAAAGCTCGAGCCGAGCGTCGAGATCGAGCCCGTGCTTGTTGCAGTATTCGTCGATTGGGCGGCCCTCGACATACTCCATCGCAAGGAATGGTATCTTGTCGTCGGTCGCTCCCGCGTCGAGTAGCCGGGCAATATTCGGATGCTCGAGACGCGAGAGGATGTCGCGTTCCTGTTCAAACCGGCGGCGAAGCGCGGCGGTGTTCATCTCGCGCTTGAGCAGTTTCAGTGCGACGCGCTGCGAAAATGTGCCGTCCTCTCTCTCCGCCAGATAGACGGCCCCCATGCCGCCATGCCCGATCTCTGACACGATACGGTAATGCCCGATAAGCTGCCCGGCCAACCGATCGTCCGCCTCTCTGCCGTCGATGAACGAGGCTGAGAACTCCACCGCCGAGAGCTGCATCAAGTCGGCCGATTGTTCGTCAAAGCTCAGAAGCGAATCGACCTCGGCCCTAATATCGGCCCCGAGTCCGGCATTATCGAGATAGGATGCGCGCGCGGAACCATCGATCCTCAGGGCTTCATCGAGGATCTCTTTGACCTTGTCCCAGTTCTCCGGCTGCATTTGTGTTGACACGCCCATTTCGCGCTTCTGACCAATATGCGTAGATTGTGAGGAAACTCTGCCAGAATTTCTGCGACTATTTAGCCGCCGGAGTTTAGCTCGCGATAGAGCCATAATCTTGCGGCCTGCCAGTCGCGCACTACCGTGCGTTCCGAGATGTCAAGGCTCTCGGCTATCTCACCATTCGTCATCCCGCCAAAGAAACGCATCTCAACGACTTTCGCCTGCTGCTCGTCTAGCTTTTCAAGCCTGTCGAGCACGTCGTTCAGCACGAGCAGCGAGTCTGCGCGTTCCTCGACCGATACCTGAACATCATCCAGCGAAAAATGTATCGGGCGGTTGCCGCGCTTTGCCGTCGCGTGTTGACGGGCGTGATCTATCAATATCTGTCGCATTAGCCGTGAGGCGATCCCGTAAAAATGGCTCCGATTCTTCCAGTCAACGCCGGCTTGCTGGTTTAGTCGTAAGAAGGCTTCATGGACAAGCGCGGTCGGCTGCAGCGTGTGATTATTGCGCTCGGACGACATTAGTATCCGGGCCTGTCGCTTTAGCTCGTCATAGACGAACGGCAAGAGTTCCTCCTTCGCGGCCTCATTGCCATCGTTCCAATCCTGCAAGATCCGCGTGATCTCCGATGGCTTGACGTCGCTCATAGGCTGGGTCGAAAGAGTGGTAATTCAAGACGAAGTTTAACCTTTTTCGTGAAATAAGGAAAATTATTGGTCGATTTGGCAGACTTCATCACACTTTTACGCATATCCGAGCAGACACACTCTCGTCCAAACAAAAAAGGAGAATTATGCTGAGTCGAATTACAATACTTATTACGTTATTGCTTACAGTTGGTGGTTTTCTCGTCGAGTGGAATGCAAGTGCCACGTCGGCCGCTGATTCGCGCCAGGCGTCGGGCGACCTGCCATCCCTAACCGGTTCGGCGGCTGTTGACTATCTAAAGAATGCTGATGAACTTGAGCGCCTGTACGCCTCGATGAGTACGAGCGCTGAGGGCGGCGGCGTATACACCCTCCAGCAAAGGCTGACCGCAAGCGACGGCAACACGGGAATGGGGATGAGCATCGCGATCTCCGGCGACACGGCCGTCGTCGGTGCCAATGGCGACGCCGGTCTGCGAGGCTCGGCATACGTTTTTGTCAGGAACGGTTCGACATGGACGGAGCAACAGAAACTAATTCCGAGCCACGCGTCGCCCGAAGCCACACAGTTTGGTTACTCGGTGGCGATCTCCGGCGATACGATCGTCGTCGGCGCCATATCTTCCCAGATACCGGGTTCGACCGGCCGCGGCTCGGCGTATGTATTTGTCAGAAACGGGACGAGTTGGACTGAGCAGGCTCGCCTATTAGCACCGGATGCAGGCGGCGAGGGCATTAATTTTCAATTTGGACGGTCCGTAGCTGTTGACGGGGACCTTGCTATCGTTGGAGCCGACGGCGCGGGGCCAAATTTTCGCGGAGCAGCATATGCCTACGTCAGATCCGGTGGCGCATGGGCGTTTGACCAGCGCCTCGCGGCAAGCGATGGGGCGGACGTTGACCAGTTTGGCTACAGTGTCGCCATCGAAGGTCAAACGACGATAATTGGCTCGCGTGGAGACGACGATGGAGGTGAGGCAAGCGGCTCGGCATACGTCTATGTGCGGAACGGCACATGGAGTGAACAGCAGAAACTGGTACCGTCCGATCCGATCCCATCCGGCAATTTCGGCATCAGCGTAGCCCTTTCGGGCGAAACTGCTGTGGTGGGATCAATGCCGCTGGACGATATTTTCACTCCCACACAGGGCTCGGCATATGTCTTTACCCGCAGCGGGGCTACTTGGTCGCAAGCTCAGAAGCTGCAGGGCTGCGACATCGACCGTGACCTGTTTGGCGGCAGTGTTGCGATCTCCGGTGACAGGATAGTTGTCGGACGAGAACTCCCTGCGAGCACGCCCCCGGCTATGCCGCCGGGAAACGCATACTTCTTTGACCGCACCGGCTCAAATTGGACGCTGCGTCAACGCATACAGGGCGGGCCGACCGCGGTGTACTACGGTAACGGAGTAGGAATCGCCTCAGACGGCACCGCTGCCGTCGGTTCAATCCGCGACACGAGCCTTACTGATCATGCCGCATACATCTACGTCGAGCAGCCCGGGTCTCCGTCGGCCCCATGTCCGGGAGGCACTCCGACGCCATCAGTAACGCCGACGCCCACACCTTCGCCCACACCGACACCCTCACCAAGCCCGACGCCAACCGTCTCGCCAACGCCTCCATCAGGCGGACAACCTGCAATGCTCTCGCAGAGCATCACTGGCGGAGGAGGCGCGATCGTAAGGTATAACGACCCGCGAAATGCGCCTGGCAGCCAGGTCTTCACGGCCGGACTGCCCTCGAATGCGGAACCACACGGGATCGCCGTTGCGGGTAATGACACAGTGCTCGTGGGCGATTTCAGTCATTCGAGGATCTTTGTCGTCCGTGCTTCGGACGGAGTCCTTCAATCGACGATCAGCACGTCTGCCGCGGGCTACAACGGTTCCGGCTCGATAGCTGTGCCGCCACAGCAGAACGTCGCCCTTGCGATCGGCAGCAGCAGCCTGAAAGTTATCCAGGCGCCATTTAACGAATCGTCAGCGATCACCTCCGTGTCGCTGCCCGGGAGCGTCGCGGCCTTCCAAACACAGGCCATCGTGTTCAATAGCGAAGGCCGTGCTTTCGTGCGGCACTCGACCGGGATCTCGGTATTAGATGCACCCTATACGTCGGTGGCATTTACAATTCCGATCAGCACCGGCCTCCGGGCCGCGATCGCGATCACCCCGGACGGCAACACGCTGCTCGCAACAGGCTCTAACGGTCTCACGAACTTTGTGTTCATAATAAACGCACCTTTCAGCGCCGCGTCAACGCCGCAAAGTCTCGGCGTAGTTAACACCGCAAATGGCATTAAGGTCACTCCGGATGGAAGCAAGGCGATCGTTGCGAGCAATGACCTGCACATTGCGTCCGCCATCTCGGCGCCATTCAGTTCCAGCTCGAACGTCCAGGCTCTGCCGCTGCCGGCGGGAACGGCCGGCTTCGAACATGTCGATATCAGTGCTGACGGACAGACCGCGATACTTGCGGGGCGAACCGAGGCCGAACCGCCCATCCTGATCCGGGCACCATTTACGAACGCCGGGGCCGTATCGTCGTATATTCCGGTCAATGCCTCTAACCCAAATCGCGGCGGTGGAGCCGTGGTCTTCCTGCCGCCATCAACTCCGCAGCGGACAGAATATGACTTTGACGGCGACGGGCGTGCAGATCGATCCGTTTTTCGTCCAATGCCCGATCCGGCGGCGAACTTCTGGTACATACAGCCAAGCTCAACCGGTACGAGCTACGCGACCGAATGGGGCATCGAGACCGATAAGCTCGCAACAGCGGATTACGATGGCGACGGCAAGGCGGACATCGCCGTTTGGCGTGAGGACCCGTCCGATCCCGACAGGGCGATGTTTTACGTCCTGCGAAGTTCAGACGGTCAGTTTCAGATCGAGCAATTTGGCAAAACGGGCGATGTGCATTCGGTCGTCGGAGACTGGGACGGCGACGACAAGGACGATGTGGCCGTCTATCGCGTGACCGGCGGACAAGGGCAGTTCTTTTACCGTCCGTCGTCCCAGCCTGGTGTTGATTTCGTGACGATCAATTGGGGTACGACTGGCGACCTGCCTGTCAGAGGAGATTTTGACGGCGACGGACGCCACGATGCCGCCGTATTCAGGCCGTCCGAAGGAATCTGGTACATCCTCCAAACCTCGAATGGCCAGCCTCAATATCGAAGCTGGGGCTCACCAGGTGACAAATTCGTCCCCGCGGACTACGACGGCGACGGCAAGACCGATCCCGCCGTATTCAGAGACGGCACGTGGTACATCCTGCAAAGCTCGAATGGCCAGCCAAGCTACATCAGCTTCGGCACATCGACCGACACCCTCGTCCCCGCCGACTACGACGGTGACGGACGCACAGATACGGCCGTTTATCGAAACGGCACATGGCACATAAACCAAACCTCCGGTGGTTTCGCTGCATTCAACTTCGGCCTCGGCTCGGACATACCCGTGCCGTCGGCCTTTGTCGGGCCCTAAGCGTGGCCTTTATTCTCCCACCTTTTGGCGAGGACATTGTCCTCGCCTTTTTTGTCCCCTTATCGGCGCTAAGGGTATCATCTATTCAGACCATGATCAGCTTGGGGCCGGAAATATGCACGGATCGCGTGGATTCATTCTCCCGCGAATGGCTCGAAACGAACGGCATCGGCGGATACGCATCGTCAACCGTGGCGTGCGCCAATACGCGCCGTTACCACGGCCTGCTCGTCGCAGCGACGCAGCCGCCGCTCGGTCGGATGGTGTTGCTCTCAAAATTTGAAGAGACGCTGATCATCGGTGAATGCCGCTTTGATCTCTCGTCAAACCAGTATCCTGACACGATCGATCCGAACGGCTACCAGTTTCTCACGGGCTTTCGCCTCGACCCATTCCCTGTTTGGACATACAACGTAAATGGCATCAAGATCGAGCGGGCCGTATTCATGGTCAATGGTGAGAATACGACCGTCTGTCGCTGGTCAATGACGGGCGCGGCCACGAGCGACGTTAGCCTCGCGCTACGGCCGCTGCTTGCGTTCCGCGACCATCATCACCTGCGGCACGAGAATGCTCAATTCGACAGAACATATGAGGCAGAACAGGGCCTCCTGAGGTTCTCGCCACTTGCCGACACGCCAACGCTGCATCTGGCACATAATGCCTCAAAGGTCGAGCCTTCGGGCTACTGGTATCGCGATTTTGAGTACGAGATCGAGAAGGAACGCGGCTTTGACTATCATGAGGACCTTTATCAGCCGTGCGTGCTCACCTTCGACCTATCCGCGGCAGCGGTGGTCATTGCTTCGACCGAAATGCCGAATGTCTCTGATCATGAAAGCCTTCGAGCGAGCGAGATTCGACGTCGTGCCCGCTTGGTCGCCGCTTCGGGGACAAAAGACGATACGGAACGCCAACTCGTTCTTGCCGCCGACCAGTTCATCGTCCGACGCGGTTCGGGGCACACGGTCATCGCAGGCTACCATTGGTTCTCCGACTGGGGCCGCGACACGATGATCGCCCTGCCGGGCCTGACGCTGGCCACGAATCGCCCCGATGTTGCCCGCAGCATATTGCTCGAATTCTCACGGCATATCTCGCAGGGAATGCTGCCGAACCGCTTCCCCGACGCGGGCGAGCAGCCCGAATACAATACCGTCGATGCGACGCTGTGGTTTTTTGAGGCGATCCGAGCCTATGTCGCCGCAACCGGCGATATTGCCTTCGCTCGGGATGAGCTATTCGAGAAACTTGCCAATATCATCGACTGGCACATTCGCGGAACACGATACGGGATCCGCGTTGACAATGACGGCCTGCTGGTCGCGGGTGAACCGGGGACACAGCTAACCTGGATGGATGCAAAGATCGGCGACCATGTCATCACGCCGCGTATCGGCAAACCGGTGGAGATCCAGGCACTATGGTTCAATGCCCTGTGCGTGATGACAGACCTCGGAGAACAGTTCGGTGATGTGGCGAAAGCTCAGGAATATCGCTCGATCGCTACGAGGGCAAAAGTGAGCTTCCGACGCTCTTTTTGGAATGACGAGCAAAACTGCCTCTACGACGTCATCAATGGTGACGAGCGCGATGCGTCTGTCCGCCCAAACCAGATCTTTGCGGTCAGCCTTCGGCACACGATGCTCGACGCCGCCGCAGCCCGCAAGGTCGTAAAAAAGGTTGAGGCCGAACTCTTGACGCCATTCGGGCTGCGTTCGCTCTCGCCGCGCGACCCGCGCTATGTCGGCCGCTACGAAGGCCCGCCGGAAGTGCGCGATGCCGCCTATCATCAGGGGACCGTCTGGAGCTGGCTGATCGGACCTTTCGTCGACGCCTATCGCCGAACGCACTCTAAAGACCGACGGGCCGAGTATCGCGTCACCGAGACCCTCGGCGCGCTCTACTCTCACCTGAACCATACGATGCTCGGGAGCGTCTCAGAGATATTCGACGGCGACGCCCCTCACACCCCACGCGGAGCCGCCGCCCAAGCCTGGAGCACCGCCGAACTCCTCCGACTCGCATCTACCATCAAACCGTAGAGCCCCATGCCAGCTTCCAAGGATTCATGGATCCATCACCTCCGGGCCGGTGCCGGCGATGAAGTCGAGGTCGGCGATGTCATCGGTCAAGGACACTATGCAGGTCGGGGCTATCGTCGTATCGTAGCCGATGCCTACGGCGAAGTCGGGTTGTCTCAGCTAAAACGTCGTCGACGCTGAGTCTGCCAATGCCCAGGCTCGAGAAACCTTAGACAATCTCGCCAGCATCGCAACCCGTTTGGACAAGACCGGCCGACTAGAATGACCCACCACAGAAAAATGGAGCCACCCGTCGGATTTGAACCGACGACCTTTCGATTACGAATCGAACCGACAGGGATTTTTGCCAATTTCACGATCTTTCCAACTATGTGTAAATTCAGTAGTTTACGCTTGACTACTTGTTCAGAAGATTTCACAATATAGCCTATCTCACCTAATTCTCACCTAGTTTTAGGTGAGAAAAAAGGTGAGAAAAAAGTGAGGTGCTTTTATGGAGATCACGGCGAAAGTATTCAAACGAAAAAGTGGCAAATCGAAAGGCAAATGGACAGCTCGCATTTCCTATTTCGATCACAGGACGGGCAAGACGTTAACCATTGAAAAAGCCAAAGCCAAACGAACGGACGCGATAGATGAACGCAACCGCCTTGTTAATGAGATCAAGAAATCTCACGGCGGAATCCGTGAAGGTGAAAGAATGACATTTTCGAGACTTGCAGATATTTGCTCAAAGCAATTCTATAAACCAGCCGTGATTGAAAATGGAGTAAAGACGGAAGGCGTAAGATCACACGCCGGAATACAATCCGCCGTTAAGAATCTCACAAGGTATTTTGGCAAACGTCGGATAGGTGAGATCACAAAAGAATCCCTTGCCGATTACAAGCAATGGCGGCGAAAACTAGGCTCACTCCGAACGAAGGCGAAAAATGAGCCTATAAAGATAGCTACTATCAATCGTGAACTTGCAGCTATGCGCCGAATGATGCGGTTTGCCTTATCGGAAGGCTGGCTAGTGAGAGATATTTTCTTTGGTGCAAAAGCCATTGTTACTTCCGCCGAAACCGTTAGGACAAGGATTCTGTCTGAAAGCGAACAGGAAAGGCTTTTAGCGGCCTGTGAGGGCGAGCGAGCTATAACCTATACACGGCATCACTACGGCAAGTCAGAGACGGTCACGGCAACGATAAAGGCCGATAATCCGCATTTGAAGGCAATCATCTTGCTTGCTGTCGATGCCGGAATGAGACGCGGCGAAATCTTGAAGCTGCATTGGAAGGATATTGATCTTGAGGCCGGAATCATTACGGTTAAGGGAAGCAATACCAAGACGGAGACGGAGCGTATTGTGCCTCTGACGGAACGGGCAAAGGCGGAACTGGAGAACGTCCGCTCTTTCACGCCCGAAGGCGAATCACGCCCGTTTCCATTTGTTGACTTTAAGCACGGCTGGCAGACGGCAAAGCGGATAGCCGGAATTGACGATCTTCACTTTCACGATCTTAGGGCTTCGGCTATCACGCGCTGGCAGAGAGACGGATTGCCATTAGCCTTTGCGTCAAAAATAGCCGGACACTCGGACACTCGGACAACGAGCAAATTCTATACATCCGCCGATGTAGAGATCGTTCGCGAGCTGGCGGAGACGATGAATCGCAGTCACGCAAAAGCGGATATTTTAGATACGGAGTTTGTGAACTAACGCTTATGGCTACAAAGAATCTTGTGGATTGGTATCGCGTATTGCCCCTTTTGGACTCCAAATTTGCTAAGGGCTTCGATGACTTCTTTCGTGATCTAATCGAAGGTCTAAGAGAGGCCGGACGCGATGAGGATGCGATGAGGATGCCGACGCTTGGGCTAAGGTTAAAAGCTACTTTCACGCCCGTTATTCAGCAAACGTGAATTGAGAAAACCCGCTAAATACGACCCGAAAATAACCCCTGAAATAAGTTGTTAGGTTAAGAGCTAGAGAGCAAATCTCTGGCTCTTTTTTGCATTAAGAGTCAATAAACATAAGGAGATACCTAATTTTATGACTAACGACAACGATTTCATTACACAAAACGAAGCTGCGGAACAATTCCCCGTCTCTACGGTGACTCTTTGGCGCGAACGCAAGGAAGGCCGTTTGCCCTTTTATCGCGTTCGCGGACGTGTCCTTTATCGCGTTTCTGACTTGATAGCACTCTTTGAGGCCGGACGGCGGAACGGTGCGGAGGCGATCGAAGATGAAAAAAAATGATGCCGAAGCAGTGGCTGGCTTCGGCATTACTCGAAAGACGAAAACATTTTTTAACAGTTTCAAGTCTAGCCGAAGCAGCTCTAAATATCAATGCCTTAATTGTGAGGCGTGGAAACAAGGCAGAAAGCTAATCGCGATTGCTCAATACGATCACGCGGCAGCCCGTCTCACGTTGTTTCGATCTTGCCGTCCTTGCTGGCAGTCATATAGCCGCGTTTCTGACGATCTAAAACAGGCTTTTATCTCTCGGATAAGAGAGAAAATCAGAAAGGCATCGGAGGTGATTATTGATGAATCATCTTGACGATCTTCTGCAAAAACTCTCGAAGGTAAAGCAAACAGCTAACGGCTGGACGGCTCTTTGTCCTTCACACTCGGACGCAAACCGAAGCCTTTCCATTGCGAACAAAAACGGCAAGATACTTCTCAACTGTTTTGCCGGATGCGACGTGAAAAACATCGTTGGAGCGATAGGTTTGCAAACCAGCGATCTATTTGAAGCGAACACGAACGGACTTTATGTTTCTGCGCCTGCAAAAGCCAAAACGATAGCCGCGATCTATGAATACTTTGACGCTAACGGAGTATTAGGTTATGAAAACGTCCGATACAGCAACAAGACTTTTACACAACGCAGGCCGGACGGAAAAGGCGGCTATATCTACAATCTGCAAGGTATAGATCGTATTCCTTACCGTTTGCCGGAACTGATCGACGCGATCAAAAACGGGATCAATGAAATCTGGCTTTGCGAAGGCGAGAAGGATGCTGAATCCGTGCGATCTTTGGGCTTTACAGCGTCCAGTTTTAAGAATTGGACTAATGACTTCAATCAGTATGTGAAAACGGCTCACGTCGTTCTATTCAGCGATCACGACACAGCCGGACAAAAGCAGGCAGCGGATGCCGCTAACATTCTTTCCGGCGAATGTTTATCCGTGAAGGTTATTGACCTTTTTGACGGTGAACCTTTGCTAAATAAAAACGGCAAAGACATTACAGACTATATTCAAGATGCCCTTGCCAATGGTGAAGATAAAGACGGCATAGCCGAAAGGCTGTGTCAGATCGTAGAAGGCGCAGAAGTTTGGACGGCAACCCAAACGACCGGACAAGCCGCGTCTTTGTCTGACAACCTTTTCACTTTACGGCCTGCAAACGAGTGGATTATGGACGCAAAAACGAGACCGATACCAAAGACTTTATTTGATGAATTTTGGTTTGAAAATGAGCTTTGTATTTTGTTCGCTGATACCGGAAAGGGCAAAAGTATCTTAGCCGTCCAGATCGGAGAAAGCATAGCAAGCGGACAAGCGATCAAAGGCTTTACGCAAACCGCGTTAACTCAAAAGGTGCTGTATTTTGACTTTGAGCTATCGGATAAGCAATTTGAATCGCGTTACTCTGAAAAGCCTGCAAACGGTGACTATCATACGAATCATTTTGTTTTCTCACCTAACCTTTTCAGGCTGGAAATCAATCCAGACGCGGACTTGCCGCAAAGCATAAAGTTTGAAGATTTCTTGATTCAGTCAATCGAAGATCGTTTGAAGGAAACCGGAGCTAAGGTTTTGATTCTCGACAATATCACTTACCTTCGATCCGACACGGAAAGGGCAAAGGACGCTTTGCCGCTAATGAAGGAACTCAAACGCCTAAAGACTCAATACGATCTTTCGCTTTTGGCTTTGGCTCATACTCCGAAACGCGATCTTTCGAGGCCGATAACTGTAAATGACCTTTCCGGCTCGAAGATGCTAAGTAACTTCGCAGACAGCATCTTTGCCATTGGCGAAAGCCAAAAAGATCACATCATTCGATACCTAAAACAGATAAAGACCCGAAGTTCAGAGACTATTTATCACGCGGACAATGTTTGTATCTGTCAGATCGAAAAGCCGTCAAACTTTCTGCAATTTCAGTTTTTGAACTTTGGCAAGGAAAAGGAACACCTTCTCGAAGTCTCTCAAAAGGACAAAGATGCTTTGATTCAGAAGGCTCACGATCTTCACTCACAAGGCAAGACGCAAAGAGAAATAGCTAATGAGCTATCTGTCTCGTTAGGCAAAGTAAATAAGATGCTAAAGACAATTCTGGTAAAGACGGCAACCCCGTAATGTTCATTTTGTTCACGGTGTTCATTTGTTCATTTGCGTGAACATTATGAACAAATGAACAAAATGAACAAGTGAACACGATCAAAGATGAACCGAAAAGCCAAAGGAAATCGAAACGAATATAAGACAATGCGGCTATTAGAATCGCTTGGCTATGAGTGTTTCCGTGCGGCTGGCAGCTTCGGACTCTTTGACGTGATAGGTATATCGGCTTCGGACGTTCTGTTAGTCCAGGTCAAATCAAACCGCTTGCCGTGCTCTGTGGAGATCGAAGCTATCAAGATGCTCAAGACACCTAAGAACTGTCGAAAACTTATTCACGTCTGGCGAGATCGGCAACGCTTGCCACTGGTAAAGGACATCTGACGAATAAACAGACTCGGACAATTATTCCGGCGTTTCGTCAATCGCGTAAATATCATCAATCACGGATTGAAGATCAACGTCCAGCTTGCCGGAAATTTGCTGATTAACGTCAAATCGTTCACGGAACTTTTCGGCGCGGTTGCCCTTTAACGCAAATTCCAACAAGCGATCACTCTTTCGCCGGATGCCGTCTTTGTCAACGATGCCCGTTACAGCTCGCCTGTATAGCTCGGATTCCATTTCGTCATAGACAGACGCTAGCACGTCGTCCCAAGCCGTTGAAAAGACGGCATCCTTCTGTTTGTGAAGATACGCAGAAGATCGGCTAATCTTGACCGCCTGAATCGCCTTAGAGACGTTGCCGTGAGAGGTCTTTAGCTTTTGCAGGAACGCGGCCTTTTGCTGTGTCGATAAAGTCAGTGACATAGCCCTATTCTAGCCCTACTTCGCAACCGCGATCTTCGATCAAAAACACGTCCAGCTCACCTTCTTAGGTGAGATTCTAGGTGAGACAGGCTTCTTTTCAAAAGCACAATCCCCGTAAGTTATTGATTTTAATGGAGCCACCCGTCGGATTTGAACCGACGACCTTTCGATTACGAATCGAATGCTCTACCAACTGAGCTAGGGTGGCTTACAGGAGGGCCGAATTTTTGAATATACGTGGCTCGCGACGGCGTGTCAAGCGCCTCAGTTTGATGCACTTATGAGATTGACGTTGCATTCGTAATACGTTAACATTTGTTGCATGGAAAACGAAGATTTCGTCCGCCGTCTTGATAAGGCGTTCGAGCATCAGTCGATGGCGGATGTGGCACGGCGGCTGCGCATTCCGCATGCGACGGTGAGGAATTATTATAACGGACGGCTGCCGGCATCTGACGTGCTGATCAAGATCGCCCGCGAGAGCGGAGTGTCGATCGACTGGCTGCTGCTCGGCAAAGGTGAGATGTATATCGGCGACACGCGGGGCGTGGATATCGGTCGGTTTATCGAGAACAAGATCACCGAGCTGATCGACGAAAAGCTTGCGGGCACGGGCCGCGAGGCCATTCGCGACCTCGGCACGATCGATGAATTTGACGTCGAAGCCGCCGTCCAAAGACTCAATGATCCGCAGGCGGTGATGCAGGAATGGTTCCGTCACGAGGGCCGCGAATACCCCGAGGATTACGGCATCGCGTTCTTCCGCGGCTGGGAATCGTTCAACTCGCGGCAGAAAGCAGAGGCCGTCCGCGACGCCAAACGCGTCCTCGACCGCTCTTATCCTAAGAGATGAAATTCATCATCGAAAAACTCTGCACCTTACGCATCGGATGGAACGAACGTGTCCTCGCCGAGTCCGATTTCCATCGCTTGTGCCGGCGTTTTCGCATCCGCGTCGACGAAATGCCGCTCAGGCCCGGCGGATTTTACTATCGACTGCGGGGCCGTGATTTCATAGCGATCGACAGCCGGCTGACGGGCGTGAGAAAACTCGCCGTGCAATTCCACGAACTCGGCCATTTTCTGCTGCATACGCCCGAAAGCGGCACCAGCGCAAACTTTCACCGCGTCGGCACACGCACCCGCAAAGAGCTCGAAGCCGACGCCTTTGCACTCTGCGCGATAATCCCGCTCTCGCTTTTCGAATCGCGCACACCCGCCGAACTCATCGACGACGGCTTCCCCGCCGACCTCGTCGCCGACCGCATAGCGATATTCGATCGCTACGGAATATGACTCACCGGGTCGGAGAGGCGGGCACCTTGCCCGCGCGTGACGTTCGTTATCTTGAACGCGGATCGAGCGGATGAATGCGGATAAGAATATAGAACTTCACATCCGGCTTTTTCCGCCTGATCCGCCTTATTTGCGTTCACGTGCGTTAAATACGCGCGGGCATGGTGCCCGCGTGCCGACACCACGCCATTCTCAATTCTCGATCCTCAATTTTCCTCGCCGTCGCGCGAATCGCAACCCCCTCCAACCTCTTCGGCGTCCTGAGCCGACTGGTCGTGCTCAGGACGCCGAAGAGGTTGGAGGAAGAAACCACGCCGCCGCCCCTCGCCCGGCTCAGATCCTAGTTCGAAAGGTCAAACGTATCGGCCTTTATGCGGTTGTAATTCTCGTTCAACTCAGATTCCATCAGTACCAGTGCGGCGATGCGGCGGGCCATGTTTGTTACCTCGGTCACCTCATCGATGGACAGCGGACGGCCTAGCAGGTCGAATTCGCGATAGCTGAGCCATTTCTTCATGACCTGATAGCCGCCAATGTAGTAGTTCCAGACCCTATCGGGCACGTTGCGAAAGTGCGCGACGTCGTTGAGATAGATATGGAGTGTCATATCGCCAAGGGCCTCCATTCCGTCTGAGCCGAGTGAGAGCATTTCGTCTTCGGTGTACGAGTTCAGCCATACCTGGCCCTTACCGGGCATCGTTACACCGTCTTTGCCCGTGTGCCCCCAGCCTGCGGTAACGCGAAGATCGTCGTCCTGCAATTGACCACCTCCAAGCCGCGACGCCACACCGATGGTTCTAAGTTCCGGCCTTATCTTGCCGGCAGTCACGCCCTCGACCTCCATTTCCGTATCAAGTAAAGCCGCTACGCGCCGCCCGAGTTCGGCCGATGCAATCAAGCTGTCGCGGTTTGCCGGCAATGGAACACGTGGGAAATCCTGTCGAATGCCGTCTGCGTTCTCGGTTAGGTATCCAGGGGAGTAGCCAATTGCTAGAGCGTGATACCAAATAAGCGCAGATGTCTGCTCATCGTCGTCGATCCTCTCAAATCCCAATTTGACCAAATAACCCCGAGCCGTCTCCGACAGATTCGCCCGCGTTACGGCTTCGCCTGTGCCGAAGAAACTACCCTGATTCTCGTCTCTTGCAGGTGCATCGCCTGATCTTAATCGGAACGGGACGTAATATGCGTGTCCGCGAAGCGAGTCGTTGTCGCCCAGCAGACCCGTAAAATAGAACGGCTTTCCTTCGGGGTTAGCGACACCGCCCGGCCGAGTTACCAGAAACAAGTTGCCCTTTCCAAAATGCTGCCACAATGTCGGGCGGGGTCGATTCCAAAGTGGATTGATCTCGGAAAAATAACACCAACGAGTCTCAAAAGGGCGGATCGAATAACGGAGAACTCTGTCAGGTTGAAAACTGGCTTTCGAGATCAGTTTCTTTCGCGTTTTTCTTGCATCATAACCGGCCATATCAGTAGTCAGTCCGCTTTCTAATCGCTGTAGTTCGTCCCACGAAACGCTTTTGTCGAAATACATCCTCATTCGCCTTTCGAGTTCATCCCTGTCGATATCGATCAATGCACCGCCCCGCTTTTCCATCAGGCCGTTTGAATTGACCTCACAAAGTTCGTTTATCAGCGGCCATGACTGATAGTCATCAGAAACATCGCCGGGACGCATCGAAAAGCGGTTGACCGCCCCCGGCGAAGCGGTTTCGTCGGCGAGTTTGCTTTCACTCTTCACGGCTCCGCCGCCCGATGTGCGGCGAAGCTCCGCTTCGCCGGCACCATCCCCAATTTCTTCGAGGCTGTGCCTCCGCTCCTGCCCCGGCGGCGTAGCCGCAAGATCAGATACAGCATCCGGAAAAGCAGAGCTTTTCCGCACATCGGGCGGCGGAGCCGAAGAAAGACTTTCGAGCAATTCTTCTCTTTTCCTCGTCCCCCAAAACTCGCGATAACCGACCTCGGCCATGCCTCCGTCAACATGGTCCGGCCGACGGACAAAAAGGCCGATCGAGGTTCCGACACGGATTCCGGTCTTTGTCTGCTCTGTCGAAAAAATGCTCGGGTCTGGTTTGCCGAGCGGCGTTGTTTTTCCCGTCTCCCGACTATCGCCGTTGAGATTGTCGATCCACACGCGGTCAAATTCCGATAGGAATTTTTTGCGCATTACGACAAATGACGGATCGCTCAAATAAGAGAAATTAGAGATATAACAGACAATTCCCTGACCTGTCTGTTCCGCGATCTTTCGTTCCGCGAGCCGGAAAAAACGTATGTAAAGGTCGTCAAGGTTAAATTTCTTGATTCCCCATTCCTTGATCAACCCTTTCTTATATGGTTCCACAAGGCCCATTTCCTCTTCGGGACTCACGCCCGCAAACCCGTCATACGGCGGATTACCAAGGATCACGAGAATGCGCGATTCGCGCTTTATCTGATCGGCAAAGTCACGTTCCTGCTCAAATTCCGGATAAGGAAGGTGTTTTTTGGGATGTTCGTCCCAGCCGGTGAGCGAGTTTGTTAGATAAACGCCGGCTCGTTCTTTTCTGTCGTCGCTAAAACCGACGCCGAGCTGTTCAAGCAGCAGACCTATCTGCAGATGAGAAACAACGAACGGAGCGGGCAATATCTCAAAGCCAAAAACGCGCGACATCACGGCCTTTTTCAGCTTCTGCCCCCGTATCGAATCCTCACCTTTTTCTTCCAAAGTTTGATTGATTCGTCGAAGCACTTCGACAAGATACGCTCCGGTGCCGCACGCAGGATCGAGGACATAGACGCTCTCATCAGCCAGGCCGTCGGGCAGGTTTAACTCAGTGCGAAGAACGCGGTCGACACGCTCGACCATATAGCGAACGATCTCCTCGGGCGTGTACCAGACACCGTATTTCTTGCGCAAGACTGGATCAAAGGCTTGCAGGAACGGCTCGTAGAAATATTGAACAGCGTGTTCCTCTGCAAACTTTGCAAAAAACTCTTCGCGAGAAACGCGATTGAGCACGTTTTCGGTCCAATCAAGCACCTCGACGATATCAAGCTGCTTAAGATTTGACGGAGTCGCGATCTGTTCAAAAAGCACCGAGATCATCGGAACCTTTAGCTCCCAAACGGCCTCTTTCCAATTGAATTTCTGCCGGCGGTCGCGATTTCGTTTGTGCCATAGCACCCACGCCGAAAATATGCCGTAAAAAAGCGTCTGGACGAGCGTCGAGCGAAAGAAATGCTCGCCTTTCTCCCCGTCAAACTTAATTCCGAGCGATTCTTCCAACGCCTTACGGATCGTGTCGAGAGCATGAAGATCAGCCTGCTCAACCCGGCCGCGTGCGTCTCGCGCATACGAAGCGAGGAACCACGCAACGTCCTCGGGCTTTGCCAACGCTGCCCGATAGAGCATCACTCTCTTGAGGAAATCAACAAACCGCTCGTTTTCAGTATCCGTGATCGCCCGATGGCCGTCAGCCTTTTCCCAGAACGCCGTTTCATCCTCCGCAAGACTAAAGCGTTCGAGCTTCTGCGGCTGACGGCTTTCATCGAGGCTTATCAATAGAAAGTCACGATAGTTGGTAACAAGCACCTGCCTATACTTGGCGAGGTATTTCCCAACTTGAATGCTATCTGCCGTGAAATCGACCTCTTCCGACGTACTCTTTACTTCGACCGCTCCACGCTCAGGCAGTTGGCCCTCGATCAGGTCATTAGAACTACGCTGAAACTGGTTCGGTGTGAAAAGACCGCCGTCGGGAATACCTGCACCTTTGTTGGACGGATTGATGACGCACTTGACCTTGGGTTTCAGCGATTTGCCAGCCTCGTTGAAAAGATTCTCTATAGCCCCGTAACCTGAAGTCTCGGGCACACCTCCCGCACGGCGGATTCGGCTCAAATGTGAGAGATATTCCCTTAAGGCATTCATAGGTTGGAGTTGAGGTTTCGCTAATGCGACGCGGGCATTATACACCAAAGCCTCGTTACTTTGGGGCGGCGGGGTTTGGGGTGTTGGGGTGGCGGCGGGCCGGGACGCGATATTTCAGTTCGAGGATGAGCACGCCGTGTTCGATGCGGGCGGTGGGGAATGATGCCGTGCCGTCGATCTTTATGCCCTGATCGCGACAGAACGTCCGGCAGGTGAACCCGTAGGTGTGGCCTTTGTGCAGGCTGCGGATCGTGTAGGCATGAGGCAGTTCAGGGTCGGCCGGCCTCATGCCTATCGAGCTGTTGCGTTCGTCCACGAGCAGTTCGACTGCGACGGGACTGCCAAGGTCGAGGAACGCCTTTCGATTTAACAACACGATTCCGTGTTGGTTCAGTGATACGTAAATGCTGTCACGCTTTGCCGTTCGCGGCCCGGTCCCATAAACACGCCATTGTCTGTCCATACGCCGAATGTGGCATATGTTTTCGTGCGTGTCAAGCATGCAACGTGTTTTGGGTTCCAGGCCTGCTTTCTCCCTACTGCCGACTGCCTGCTCCAGAACAGCGAGCACCGCCGGATGAGCAGTGGTGTGCAGGCGCCGCGCAATGGCCGCTCCGGGCGCGTTACAACATCCTCAAATTTGGGGTTTTTGTCGATACGATCCGAGTTTTTGTCGATACAGAATGGGCCTTTAGTGCAAAAAGCCGGGTTCGGATTTGATGATAGCGGGCGATCTGCCGTTTCGGCCACGAGGCGCGGGCGGGACATCGCCGGGTTTCGACGGCAGCCAGCGGCGGTGTTCGTAGAGGGCTCGCTCCATCTTTTCGCGGGTCTGCGGCTTTGAGAGCAGATAGCCCTGGCCGTAGTCGCAGCCGAGATTTTGCAGCAGTTTAAGCTGCGATCTGGTCTCGATGCCCTCGGCGATGACCTTCTTTTTCAGGCTCTTGGCGAGCGAGATGATCGTCTGCAGGATCTCGGAATTTTCGCCGCTCTCGCCGACGCTATAGACGAACGAGCGGTCGATCTTTAGCGTGTCAAAAGGCAGCCTGTGCAGATAGCTGAGGCTCGAATAGCCCGTGCCAAAATCGTCTATCGATAGCTGCACGCCGAGCGAATTCAGGCGATGCAGCATGCCGATCGTGTGTTCGGCATTCTCCATCGCGGCACTCTCGGTTATCTCGAGCTTGAGAGTCTCGGGCCGTATTTTTGCCGTTTCGATGGCCGCTTGCACGTCGTCGAGCAGGTCGTCATTCGACAGGTGTTTGCCCGAGATGTTGACGCTCACGACCAGCTCAGCGTATTCGGGGCCGATCTGCTGCCAAGCCGCGATCTGGCGGCAGGCGGTGTTAAGCATCCATCGTGTCATCGGCACGATCTGGCCGGAATCCTCGGCGATCGGTATGAACTTATTTGGCGGTATCTGGCCAAATTCGCCGTGATGCCAACGCATGAGGGCCTCAAAACCGAGCAGAGAGCCCGTGTGCAGATCGACCAGCGGCTGATAGCTTACACCAAGCTCTTCCCGGTCGAGCGCGAGCCGGAGGTCATTCTCATAACGAACTCGTTCCATGAATCGAGTCCGCAGGTCCATTGTGAATAGCTCCACGCCGGTCCCTCTTTCCTTGGCGTAGTGCATCGCGATGTCGGCATCGCGAAGCACCTCTTCGGGCGTCGAGTATTCGGCATCACACGGAGCAACGCCAATGTTGACCGATATCGAAATGCGATTGCCACTCAGGTTGAACGGCTCTGCGATGCTGTCAAATATCCGCCGCGCCACCTTTTGTGCCTTGCTCGCCGTCGCGAGGTTTTTGAGGATCACGGCGAACTCGTCACCGCCGATGCGGGCGACCATGTCGTCGTCTTTGAGCAGCCTGACGAAACGCTTGCCCGCGATCATCAGCACCTTATCACCCAAAGCGTGGCCGAGGCTGTCGTTTATGTTCTTGAATCGAGAAAGATCCAAAAACAGAACGTGAAACGTCTCTGACGGATCATTCCTGTAAGCCTCGATAAGCCGTCGGAGAATGTCGTTGAAGCGTTTTCGGTTAGGCAAACCTGTCAGCGAATCATGCAGCGCCGCGAATTGCAGGTCCTGCTCGCTCCGCCGCAGAGCGTCGTTGGCCCGCTCTTCCTTTTCGAGAGCTTGCTCAAGCTGGGCCGCGTTAGCCTCGGCTTCGATGCGGCGTTCGCGTTCAGCCTCGGCCTTCGATCGCTCTGCCGCCTCCATGTTCCTTATTGCCCGATTGGCTTCGCTGATCGATTTGCGGTAGCTCAGATATGCGATACCCAACGCAGTAAACGCGATAAGTCCGCTGACGATGTCGCCATAGTTGATCAGCTTGAAAATAAGTCCGGCCAAGGCCGCGCCAACCATCTGCGTCACGGAACTGCTGAAACAGTCCCTGAGCCAGACCGTCCAGAGGCTTGCGCCCTCTCGCAAAGCCTGGAACACCGCGACCAAGATCGATGAAACAGTAAACTGGACAACCGCTAAGCTGCCCAAGGTCGCGATCATCAACTGCATGCTGCCCGGAGCGGCCGTGACGAATGATGCACGCGGCACGTTGACATAAACCAGGTAAGTTATCGCGGTCGATACCGCGTTGATCGAAACATTGGTCGGGATCATCAATCGGCCGAATGGAAAGCCCTTTCGCCTCAGATACAGACAGTTCGCGAGGGTTTCAGCCCCGGCAATAATGATCGCCGCCGGGCCGCCGAAGAGCATAAATGACAGAAAGATGGCCGCGTCAGAAAAACTGAGTGCGAACCGCGACCCTTGCAGGGCGAGGCTCATCCGCGGAGCAACCAGCGTCGAGAACAGCAATACCAACAGGAATTCCAACCCGAGACTTGCCGTGTTAAAGCCAGAGACAGCCCATATCACACTAGCCATGCCAAGGAGGATGGCCAGTAGTTTGGCGAATTGTGCGATCTTGTCTCGCGTCATCGGAAGGAAAGAGGCGTGGATGGTCAATGGAAGGCGCACGATGAGGGACAAATTCCCATCAGAAAGTTTAACATTTTTGTGCATAAGAACAAAGAAAAAAAGTGGGCCGAAACGCGAAATGTATACAAGTTATACACCCAGAAAGTGTATATATCGTATGCAACTCTACAAGTATCTGGAATACATAGGTTTACGTCGACGATGGTGGTTTGTTGTTACATCAGTATACACAATCCCTCTCTTCGGCCCGTAACCGAAACTCTCCTCTCGGGTACGTGTAACATATTGATCTACAATGGCTTAAAGAAATCTAGTCGCGCGGTCGCCGCTTTGGCACGCGGGTTGTAATAAGGAGGGCAGAACGAAGCTGATGAGCTCCGGACTAAAAAATACTTTTTAGGAGATAAAGAAATGAAAAAGGTACTTTCGACGATCGGATTGGCAGTGGTTTTGGCCGGCAGCACATTTGCAAATGGCGGCATCATCGTGGGCGACAAGGGCACGACTTCGACAGGTTGCCCCACATCGCGGGACGGCATCATCGTAGCGGGCCGTGATGGCATCATCGTAGCAGGCAAGGATATTATCGGTATCATCGTTGCCGGACTGACGGGTGTCTCGATAAACACGACCGGCTCGGGCTGCACCTCGACCGAGCGTGACGGCATCATCGTTGGCGACTAGTTCTTGACTTCCAACCGGGAGGAAACTAAACAGCCGCGTCGGGAAACCGGCCGGCTGTTTCCTTTTGTTATCGCTGAACGGCCAACCCGCGAAGATTCTCAACCGCCGACGGCAGCACCTCCATCAAGCGGTCAATGTCCTCAATCGTGTTGAACCGACCCAGGCTGAATCTCACGGCGCTCCGAGCCTCGCCATCCTCGCGGCCCAATGCCCTTATCACGGGCGACGGCTCAAGGGTTCCGGATGAACAGGCCGAGCCGGTCGACACCGCGATACCGTGCATGTCCAGATTGATGAGCAGAGCCTCGCCCTCTATTCCTCGAAAGGAAATATTCGTGATATTCGGCAGTCGGGCGGAGCGGTCGCCGTTAAAGATTGTATTCGGGATCGAGTTCGCGATTCGCCGTTCCAACTCGTCCCGCAGCGCCGCTAATGATCTCGCTGAGTCGTCCAAAACAGCGCCGGCAATCTCGCAGGCCTCGCCAAATCCCGCGATCAGGGCCACCGACTCAGTCCCGCCGCGACGCTCGCGCTCCTGATGCCCGCCGAGATTCTGTGGGGTTATCCGGACGCCGCGCCGCAGATAGAGAGCGCCGCTTCCCTTGGGCCCGTGGATCTTGTGTGCCGAGATCGTCAGCAGGTCGCAGCCGATCTCACCGACATTCAAGGCCGTCTTACCGGCCGCCTGAACTGCGTCAGTGTGAAACCATATCTTCTGTCCGGCATCGCGGCGTTCACGCACAACACGCCCGATCTCGACAACAGCCTGGAGCGTGCCGATCTCGTTGTTCGCCGTCATCACGCTCACCATCAGCGTGTCGGGACGGATAGCGTTCTTGAGATCGTCGACTTTGACGATCCCGTTTTCATAGACGGGCAGATAAGTAATCTCAAATCCGCGCTTTCCCAGTTCCTCGCAAGCACCGCGGACCGCCGGATGCTCGATCGCGGAGGCAATAATGTGGCGGCCGTAGCTCGCATTTGATTCGGCGAAGCCGCGGATAGCGAGGTTATCGGCCTCTGTGCCGCCCGATGTAAAGATGATCTCATTCGGACGCGCGCCGATCAGGTCCGCGACCTGATGCCGGGCCTTGTCCACAGCCGCTCGTGCCTGCTGGCCAAAATAGTGAATGCTCGAAGGGTTTCCAAAATGCTCGGTGAGATACGGCATCATTGCCTCAACGACCGCAGGATCGAGCGGCGTCGTGGCAGCATTATCGAGGTAAACGCGGCGGAACATGAAGATAGTTTACTTTATGATAGCGTCCTAGTCTGGTCCTATTCGTGCATTCGTGGCTAGTTCTTTTTCCACCGATAGCCACGAATGCACGAATAAGACGCGACCTACTGTCCAAATACTGGCGAAAATGGTGCGAGTGCGATAGAGTTAAACTCGGCTTAGTGCATCTGCATCTAAGCCAGTTCGCCACTGTGCGAGGCAATAGTAATGGATTTTGCGACAAAAGAGATCTTTAAGCGATACGCCAGCCTGGTAACGGGCCGGACGATATCACCCGTTTTCCTAAATATCCTTGTGACAAGTGTTTGCGACATGCGCTGCACACACTGTTTCTTCACGGATGAGCTTGATGACCGTCCGCGAAAAAAGCTGCAGATGAAGGCCGATGAGATCGCCCGCATATCCGAAACACTTGGGGGCAATCTCGGCGTCCTCGTACTCGCCGGAGGCGAACCGTTCACACGCAAGGACCTGCCCGAGATCGTCCGCGCTTTCTACGAGAATAATAAGCTCGACAGCGTTTATCTGATGTCAAACGGCCAGATCCACCCGCGCATCTTCCCCGATGTGGCCCGCATCATGGACGAATGCCCGAAGCTGAACGTAAGCGTCGCTCTCGGCATCGACGGAATGAAGGAAGCTCACGAGAAGATCCGCCGCAAGGAAGGCAGTTGGGACAAGGCCATCCACACGGCACGCACGCTTCAGCAGATGAAGCGAGAGCAGTATCCGCAACTCGACATTCAGACGTGCACCTGTGTGATGAACTCGAACCAGGACACGATATTCGACTGGTACGATTTCCTCAAGTACGACCTCAAACCGGACAAGGTCAACATCAATTACATCCGCCCGCCATCGGCCGATCCGAGCGAACTCGACTTTGACCACCAGATGTATGCTCGCCTGTCGGACATGATCCTAGAGGACACCAAGAGTGCCGCGTTAAAAAACAATTACGGCGGCAAGGGCGGTTTCTTCAAGGCCGCAGTCGACATCTACATGCACGGCGTGATCGCAAAGACCAAGGAAGAGGACAAGGCTCAGCTCAAATGTTACGCCGGTTCTGCCGGTGCCGTGATCTATGACAACGGTGCCCTTTCGTCGTGCGAGAACAAGGCCGATGTCCTGAACCTGCGTGACTACGACTGGAATTTCCAGGCCGCTTGGAACACGGACCTGATGAAACAGCGCCGCAAAGAGGCCGGTGCGGGCTGTCACTGCACGCACGAGTCGAACTGCTTCTACCCGTCGCTGCCTTTTAACGTCAAACATCTCGTCAAGATCAAGAAACTCGAGAGCGAGATGAAAAAAGCGGCAAAGGACGCAGGATTTATCACCGGACGCGAAGTTGCTCTGAAGGCGTAGATTTTCGCTTCAAATGCAGCCCAACAACCCCAAAATTCTAATAATCTCCTCCGACACGGGCGGTGGGCACCGTTCGGCTGCGGTTGCTATCACCGAGGGCCTCAAACGGTTCTGGAAGGGCGAGTCGGCGGCTGTTCGCACTATACGTGCCGTCGAGGACTCGCATCACATCACCGAAAAGCTCGTAAATGTTTACAACTGGCTCCTGCGGCACAAGCAGGGCTGGATGAAATACCTCTATTGGGCGGTGAATAAGCTCCGTCCTGAGACACGCGAGTTCTTTCACAAGCGATGCTTTGGTTACGCACGCGACGTGTTCGAGAAATGGTGCCCGCATATCGTTGTCAGCGTCCATCCACTGACGCAGCATTTTGTGGCGAAGGTTTTACATGAACTTAATCTGTCACATCAGGTTCCGCTCGTAACTGTTGTAACCGATCCATGTTATGGATTCTGGAGGGGCTGGGCCTGTGATGATGTTTCTCTCTATCTCGTCGCTAACGACGAAGCCCGCCAGCAGTTGATCGACTACGGTATCGCTGAGGAAAAGATAAAGGTATCGGGCATGCCCGTGCACCCCAAATTCCACGAACTCGACGAGGCAGACGCCCAAAACGCCCGTCGTGCCTACGGCCTCGATCCCGACAAGTTCACCGTATTTGTGAACGCGGGATGGATCGGTGGCGGCAATGTCCCACAGATCTTCCGGGAACTCGTTCGGGGTGAACTAGATGTTCAGGCCATCTTTCTCGCCGGAAAAAATGACGAACTGCGAGCTGAAGCTGAGCGGATCGCAAAGTCTGCCAAATTCCCTGTCAAGGTCATCGGTTATTCCGACGAGATCGAGAAACTGATGCAATCGGCGAACGTCATGGTTTCAAAACTCGGCGGCCTTACTACTTTCGAGGCCCTTGCCTGCCGCCTGCCGATAATCGCCGACGCAACGACTCCGCCGATGCCCCAGGAGGCCGGGACCGTCCGCCTTCTTGAGACAAGAGGTGCCGGTGTTCTGCTCAAGAAGAGTGCCGATATAGTCCCTACGATCCAGGATCTCGTAAGCGACAATACTCGTTATCTTCAAATGAAGGCCGCTACGGCGGGGCTGACCATGCCCAATTCGACCGAGCAGATCGTCCGCGAGATCAACGCCCTCTGGCCCAATATCCAAGCCGGACCCGTGCACGCCGCCGCCTAAACCACAACGGAAAGTTGATAGTGGAAAGTGGAAAGTGGAGAATAGACTTTCGTTTTCAGGTTAGGTTCTGAATTCTTGCTTCTGAATTCCGACTTCTGAATTCCGACTACCCCATTTATGAGCCTGCTTCTGGAAGGTAAGCTTGCATTCGTGTCCGGCGGCACGCGCGGACTCGGCGCCGCGATGTGCGATGTTTTTGCCCGCGAAGGCGCTGACGTGGCGTTCAATTATCACTCGAGCGACGAGCGTGCTGAGGCGACAAAACGCACCATCGAGTCTCACGGCCGTCGAGCCCTGTCCTTCAAGGTCTCGGTCACCGATCGCTACGGCATGAAACACGTCGCCCGCGAGATCAAGGATGCATGGGGCCCGATCGATATTCTGGTAAACAACGCGGCGGTAAATAAGCCCGACAATTTCGCGACCACGACGGACAGATCCTGGGATTGGGTCGTAGATACCAACGTCGGCAGCCTGTTTGCCGTCACAAAGCCCTTCTACAAACAGATGATCCGCGAACGCCGCGGCCATATTCTTAACATCACCTCGGTCGGAGCGATCCGCAGTCTGCCAACGTCTGTCCACTACGCTACGTCAAAGGCCGCGATGATCGGATTTACAAAATGCCTCTCGCGCGAAGCGGCGAACTTTGGCATTTCGGTCAACGCCATCGCCGCCGGCATATTTGACACCGATCTCGGAAACACGCTGCCCGACCGCCTGCTCCAGATACACGAATTTTGGGTGTCAAAAGGCCGCTCCGGCATCCCGTCCGAGCTCGCCGAATATGCCGCGTTCCTCGTCAGTGACCGCAACACCTTTATGAACGGCGAGGTCGTCATCGTCGACGGCGGCGCCGTAACCTAGGCAATTAAAGTCGATCTCGCCGCGGAATAAAGCTGTAGATCATGCCGAGAAATGTGGCCGTCCAAGCGGCAAGCGCCAAGAATACAAAGATCTTTGGTATCACGAGCAGCGGCTGGAAGGGTATTGCCTTGGCAAGCTGGAATGTGCACGCCGTGTACATTCCCAACGGGAAGACCATGCTCCAGTACTGCGGATCATAGCTTAGCGGCTGCCTCTTGTAGAAATGCCGCCAGGCTCCGAGGATCAGCAGCAGCGGTATCCACCATGTTCCCGACGCCCAGAAGAATAGGGTGAACCCGACCAGAAACGGACGGATCTCGCTCAGGAACTGCCATTCGCCCACTGCGAGTATCAGCCTTGCTCCCGCAAGTGTCGTAATGGCGACGGCCCCCATGTTGATCCAGTAGGGCGGCGTAAGGGTCTCGCGGGTAATATCGAGGAACGTGAACCGGTAAAAGATCAGCGTGATCAGCATCAGATACAGCATGCAGCCAACGAGGAACATGCAGAGCGTAAAAAAGAGTATCGGCTCAGTATAGGGGCTGAAGTGGCCGGCCAGCAGCGTGCCGAGAACTGATATCGAATGCGTCGCAACCGCTGCTACCAGCCAGGCTCCGTTTATGCCCTTTTGGAGTACGGGCTTGTCCTCTTTTACTGTGACCGCCGTAAAGAAGCCATACATTATCACCAGCCAGCATGCGATGCCGAGGAACCACAAGGCGGCCGCGGCCTCATACTCTTCCTTAACGATCACGAACTGGCTGCCCAGCACGCACGACGCGGCAACCACCGTAAAGAAGCCGGGCCCGCGAACGTGGTCGCCGAGGTCCGTCAATACGCGCGGGAAGAACCATACAAGCCTCAAGAGCAGCATTGCCCACAGGATGACGAACGCCGCCACATTGACATAGACGAATGCTGCCGCAATGCCCGGCATTCCGAGGGAATGCATGGCTATCGACGTAATTCCCGTAGCCATCACGAGGGCAAAATAGCCCGGGAAAAGATCGGCGACGGCACGCATCAAACGGCCCTCGGCCTTATGGTTCGATTCCGGCTCCATTCTTCAATTGTGCTGATTTCGTGATCGTGCCGCAACCGAGGTCAGAGATCTAACGCCTGATCTTGACCGGTTTCCACCACAGTAGGATGGTGATCGCTATTATCCAGCAGACGCCCGACGCGATGACGAGTGGCATCAAGTGGTCAAATTCGTGTGCAAGTGCCGCCTCGACCACGGCCGACAGGATCCACATCTGGGCAATATTGATCATCACGAGCAAGGCGAGCCGCGCCTGCGATACGGCTTTGCGGCCGCGATTTTGCGGGCTATTGACACGGCTGTAGCCAATGCTAGGTTTCATTGCCCCTCACCTCTCTGCCGGTCGCAAAGACGCGGCCGTTGTGCACCTCGATCTCGATCTTATCGAGCGGCCGCGGAGGCGGGCCGTAGAGCACCTCGCCCGTCCTCTCGCTGAATCCGCCCTCGTGACATGGGCATTCGATCCGCTGGTGTTCTTTCGAATAATAGACGGGACACGAGAGGTGGGTGCATTTCTGTCCGAAAGCATGATAGCTGCCATCGCGCGACCTGATAAGGATCGCCGTGTCCTCCTCGCCCGGATATGTAAAGTTCATCGCGCTCCCCGGCGTGAGGGTCTCAGAATCCTCTATTGGGGTCGGCGCGAATCGCTTCTCGACTCCCGCGTCGTACATAGCCTTTGCCGAAAAACCGGCCGCACCCGCAAACATCGTGGTCGATGTCAGGACGAGAAAGTTGCAAAACTCCCGTCTCGTCACCTCGGCCTCCTGATCGCGGCTATACGGAAACTCGGCCTGGTGCGAATCCGTCGCCCGCCGAACGTCGGTTTCGTCAGCAAGAACTCGGTCGATAGTCTCTGACAGATTTGAACTCATATCTTAGGTCCGAAGCTAGAATTCATTGCCCTTGTCCGTTTCTTCCACTTGCGTGTCGATCCATGACTCATGGATCGACGGATCGACGCCAAGTCGTCCTTCAAAAACGCCGCATCCATCCACATCGACGGCTTCCTCATCCGTTGGCAGCATCAGAAAGACCTTTGTCTCCACCTTCTGATTGCCAAAAACGTGCACGTTCACGGGTTTCGTCCGCCGCAGCGGCACAACGTCTTGATACTTACCGAATGTCAGTGCTCCGGTCGGGCAAACGCTCGCGCACATCGGTTTTAGCCCTTCGCTCGTGCGGTCATAGCACATGTCGCACTTCATTTGCAGGTGCATTGCCGAGTTGTATTTCGGCACGCCGAATGGGCACGCATTCACGCAGTTCCGGCAATCGAGGCAGCGCGGCTTGAGTGCCGAAAGCACCACACCGTCCTCGGTCTGTTTGATTGCATCGGCCGGGCAGACCTGCGCACAGGTGGGCTCGTTGCAGTGCATGCAGATCGTCGGCATCGTCGCCGTCGTTTCGGCCCGGTCGAGATAATCGACAAAGATCATCGAATAGCCCTTGTGTGTCCCGCACTCGCGGCAGGCCGCCACGCAGGACCGGCAGCCGATGCACCTTTGCGGATCGATGAACATGGTCTCCTGCATCATTTTCCTCGCTGCACCTCGCTCGCGCTCCGCCCCTTACGGCCCTTGCCCAGGATCGGAAGCTCACGCGAATGTATCTTTTCGATCCTCGCCGCGCAGGCTTTGAATTCAGGTATCTTCGACGTCGGGTCGAGTGCCGCATTCGTTATCTGATTTGCGGCGAGTTGTTCACCCCAGTGATAAGGAATAAAGATCGTATCCCGCCGGATGGTATTAACGACAAGAGCGGGAAACACTCCCTCACCGCGGCGTGAGATCACCTTGATGCGTTCGCCGTCGTTTATCTGGTACTTCATCGCCGTCTCAGGATGTATCTCGACGAAGGGCTCCGGACACTGTTGCACGAGAAAACCTATCCGCCGTGTCTGATTTCCCGAAAGGTATTGGTGCACTATGCGGCCGCTTGTAAAAACAAGCGGATACTTGTCATCAGGCTGCTCGGCAGCCCCCTTGTATTCGATTGCGTGAAATCTCGCCTTGCCGTCGTCATGCGCGAATTTCTCCTCAAAAAGGCGCGGCGTGCCCTCGCTCTCCTCGGAGGGGCAAGGCCAAAAGACGCCGTTCTGCCGCTCGATCTTCTCGTATGAGATCCCATAGTAATCGGCCTTGCCGCCCTTTGACGCAAGCCGCAACTCGTCGAAGATATCTTCGGGACTACTGAAAGTAAAGTACTTTCCACGCCCGAGCCGGTGGGCGATGTCCTGCAGCATGTCCCAGTCGCGGCGGGCTTCACCGGGCGGCTTGATAGCCTTGTTTATCTTGATGACGCGGCCCTCGCCACTGGTCGTGGTGCCCTCGTCCTCGGCCCAAGTCGTCCCTGGCAGAACGACGTCGGCATAGCGGGCGGCCTCGGACATAAAAAAGTCTATGCAGACGTTGAAATCGAGCGCCTCAAGCGACTCGCGCACCTTGTTTGTGTCCGGCAGCGAGACCATCATGTTGCTGCAGATCGAGAGCAGGCCGCGTATCTCGCCGTCGCGCATCTTGCTAAACATCTCGACCGCCGAAACTCCCGCCTCGGGGAGTTCGGACTCGTCGATCCCCCAAACGCCTGCGACATACTTGCGGTGCTCGGGGTTCAACATCGATCTATAGCCCGGCAATTGATCGGCCTTCTGCCCGTGCTCACGTCCGCCCTGCCCGTTCCCCTGGCCCGTAATCGTCCCGTACCCGCGACCTTTCGCACCTATCTTGCCGGTCGCAAGCACGATGTTGATATAGCTAAGTACGTTTTCGGTGCCGTTGGAATGGTGCTCTATGCCGCGGGCGTGCATTATCATTCCCGTCTTTGCCCGGCCGTAAACCATTCCGGCCTGCACGATCTTCTCGGCCGGAACGCCGGAGATCTGCGATGCAACATCAGGCGTATATTTGAGCGCAACCTCTCTTGTTGCCTCCCAATCGTTCGTCCGGCTGTCAATGAACGCCTGGTCGATCAGCTTCTCGTTTATCAGCACGTTCAGTATTCCGTTCGTTACCGCCGCATCGGTTCCGGGCCTCAACTGCAGGTGAATATCACCTTGCCGGGCTGTCGGCGTTTCGCGCGGATCAATGACGATCCAGACGCCGCCATTGTCACGCTGCTTCCACAGGAACCCGTTGATTATCGGGAATGTCTCGGCACAGTTGGCCCCTGCGATTATCAGCACCTCGGCGAACGGAATATCACTCCATGGATTAGCCGCACGGTCGATGCCAAACGCTTTGTTGTTCCCAGCTGCTGCCGAGGCCATACACAGGCGGCCATTGTAATCGATGTATCGAGTCCCGAGAGCCACGCGGGCAAATTTACCGACCAAGTATGTTTTCTCAGTAGTCAGGGACGAGCCGGAATAGACTGCAACAGCGTCCTTGCCGTATTCCTCCTGCAAACCCCGGAGCTTCGAGACGACCAGATCGAGTGCCTCGTCCCAACTCGCCCGCTCGAAAACACCCTTTCGCTTGATCAACGGATATTCAAGGCGATCCGGATGATGCGTCTGCAGATACGCCGTCACACCTTTCGGGCATAGCCGTCCTTCGTTAACGGGAAAATCATATCGCGGCTCAAGGCCGACGACCTTGTCTTGCTCAACGAGCAGCTTTAGCCCGCACTGCATTCCGCAATAGGGGCAATGCGTATCCACGACCTTGTCGATCACGCGGTCTGACAGCCAGCCGCCGTCGGGCTCGTCGTGCAGGTGCGGCCCGAATCGATCGATGATGTTGTCGAGATACTCTACCTTTGACATAGATTCAAAGCTCCGGCCTAATTCCCCGTAAGCGGGCAGTAAGCAGCGGAGCAACCAGCATGAACGCCAACCCGAACAGCATTAGGCCGCCGCGTCCCGGATGGTAATCTTCGGCGATGCGGCTCCACGTCATCCCAAGAGCGCGTCCGAGTCCGACCTCGAAGCCCGCTGTGAGCATGACCCAAAACAACCCGACCATCACTAGTGCAGCACTCGACCGCATACCGAGCCAGCGGATCATTAGGAATGTCACGGCAAATATCAGGGCCATCCCGATAAATACGCCTGCCTGTCGTGCTCGCATGTCGCCCAGCCGCGGCTCTAATATGAGGCCGCGCAACGCCCCGTTGAAACTCTCGGCAATGATGATCAACAGCCATATTGCGAACGCCCGTCCCACCGCCATAGCCGATCTTATGCTTCCGATCCGCCGGCTCGCGTTCCCTTGAAGACCACATCTTGCTCATTCGCGATCCCCGCATAGGCAAGCCCGCGCATTACCCGTTTACATCGCGGGCAATAGTCCTGCAGCGTCTCGCCGTTTGGCATGCGATAGTCGTAACCGAGCCGCTCGACGACGATCTTCAGGTCGTCTATCCACATCTGACCTGCAAATACCGAATGACATCGCGGGCAAACGGCCTGCGACATCTCTTGCGAGTGTTTTTGGTAAAGCTCGACACCGATCGACGCCGGCCGCTGGACAATGTGAAACAGTTTGCCAAAGGGCAGGAAAAAAAGTGTCATTATCACCAACGCCTGATGCGAGAGCGATATGAACGAGTACATATAGCCCTCGAACCAAAGGCTGGACGCCGTCAGCATCAGCCCCGAGACCGAGATCGCCAACAGCAGCATATGCGGGACGAAATCGAGCAAAAACTGCTGCACGGCGATAGCACCACGGTCTCTCAATCTCCTGCGGATCGCGATCGCGCAGCCCGCTATGACCAACACCGCCGAGATATCGAGCCCATGGAACATGATCCACGCCGATATGCTTCGGCCTTGAAGGGCCGGCCCGGTTGGAAACCCGAAGAGGTATGGCTGATAGCCCATATCGCCGACCAGCTTGAAATGCACCCAGCCAAATACGAGCGGAAACGTGATCAACGCCGCCAGTATGCAGCCCCACATTATCAGGCCGTGCATCAGCCAGCGTCCCGCGCCCCGTTTGAATATGAATCGCTGCTCGATAAGGCTGGACGCGATCGTTTTCGCCGCCGTCGTCGCCTGTTTTGCAAACTTTCTCTTCTGAAAGAATAGCTGCAGGCCCCGTTTGAAATACACTCTCGTCGCCGGACGCTGCAGCCAAACCGAATAACGAAAAACTATCGCCCCGAACGCAGCGATGCTCGCGATCGTGTATCCGAACAGCGCGGAATCAAAGTTTTCCAGGTTTCGGGAGCCGACTATGACGAGGACCGTCAGCAAGAGAGACGCCGCCAGCCCGAGCAATGTCGGATGACGGAAATTGACCTTAGCAGGAGCTGAAGCGGACAGTTCGTTCCCCATTCTAACTATCCAGACACAGACCAAAACGCCCGATGTTGTCAGTTTACATCAATACTAACCGCAATCAAAAACCTCGCTCTCAACGACTCAGTAATAACCGGTGATAAATAAGATATGTTGGTAGTGTCTTAATTTGGATATATTCGTGCATTCGTGGCCAACTCTTTTGAACGCGTACTTAGCCACGAATGCACGAATTAAGACACTATGAGCAGATGGCATTTTCCAAGTGCCGAAGCTACTCTTCCAGCCTCTGCTTCGCCTTCTCGATGAACTTCCGGATCATCTCAGTGATGCTTGCGGTCATTTCTTTTGATATTAGCGATTCGCCCGCAAGCCACGCCAGAGCATGGAGTTCCGATGCCTTTTTGCGGCGAAGCTCGACCTGCTGGGCAAAGTGGACCTGGGTAACGCCGCCGTTTCCAAGAAAATCGGCCGAGTAGCGGAGGAAGTTGTCCGTTTCGCCCGCAAGCGGCGACCATTCGACGCGTTCCGGCGTGTTTTCAGTCAGTTCGAGCGAAAAATCCTGTATGATCTGCCCGACCATCGGCACTTCCGCCCCAACGCGCCACTGGGCAATGTTGTTGCTATCGAGATGGGCCCGCTCAACGCCCGGCATCATCTCGGCGAAATTTGAAACATCGAGAAAGAATTCCCGAACTTTCTCCGTCGCGGCCCTTATCTCAATATCGTCGCTAAACGCGGCGCGAACAGTAAACATATGTGCCTAAAATACTCCGTTGAACAAGATCGAGTTAAAGAAGAGCCGCGCGTTCGAGCGGAATATCCCGCGAAAGAACGGCTCCTCGGCAAACAGAATGACGTGGCCGCTGCCCTGCGATTCGTCGATGACGTATGACGTTCCGGCGAGCAGGCGTTCGGTATTATCGGGCCAGACAAAGCCTGAAAGCGTCAGTGGGCGCGCGGGTTTCGCATCAAAGACTACGGCGTTTGCTCCCTCTTTCGAGTACCGGAAGAAATAGCCGCTCGCGAGCAGCACAGGCATCTCATCCTGCTCGATACCATACGTGAGATATGTCGTCCGGTCGACCGTTGCCCGCATTATCGAGCCGGGCAGCGGGACCGGCACATTGTTGGCGTCTGCAGAGGGCGACGCTATCGGTGGCAGGCCCGAGCTCATACCATCGCCCCGATCGGTAGCCAACTCTTTGCGCGAAGGGTTAGCATCGGGTTCCTTTCTGGCACCTTGACCTTTCCCATCTGTCGGTGTCGGGCTGGGTGACGCTGTCTTCGCGTCGTCTTGCTTGATCTTGCCCTTTTCTTCATCCTCGTCGGTCCCGACAAGGCGCGTCGTCGTCAGCCCTACGCTCTTGATGGCGGCAAAGACCGATGCGGCCCTTACCGTGACGAGCGTGCCGCCATTCTCGGTCCAACGCTTGAGCTCGGCAATGCCGCCCGGGCCAAACAGCGCGTTATACTGGCTCGCCGAACCGTCGGGCAGGATCAGTACGTTGTAATCCTTGAGAGCTCCGCTGCGGATCGCCCTTATGCTCAACGGAGTGAACCTGATGCCGTACCGGTCGAATGACCACCAGATCGATCCATACGACGTCTGATTGACTGCCTCGTCGGCCGCCATGGCGATCTTTGGCTCGCGAAGCGATATCACATTCTCACCTCCGATCCCGGTGTCACCCTCGTCCGTAAACCCTGTATTGACAGAAGTTACATGCACCCCCATCTCACCGGCCAGCCGGGTAATCGTGTCGTGAACTGACTCAGGATTGCGATTGACGCGAATGACGAATGTGCCTCGCGGCCAGTTTCGTCCGCCCGCATTCATCTGCTTTGTGGCGACTGCGACGCGATAACCGCTCTGCATCAGCCGCGTCACAAGTGCAGCCGTCGAATCGGTCTTGTAAGGAATGATATACGCCGCCTGGGCCCGTCCGGCAACGCTTCCGCGCCGCGCGGCCGCGATCTTCTCAGCCGTTACGGCGCTTGTTGCGATGGCTCCCGCGTCCTCCGTCCACCACGCATCGATGCCGAAGGCCAGCGGCAGCGACCACGCCGTGATGTCATAGAAACCGTAGTCCTCCTTCGACTGCCCGGCACCCTTCATCTGATTGCGACGGAACCGTGCAAGGTTCTCGTCAACGAATGCCTTATCCTGCGGCGTGTCAGGTTCGAGTATGGCCTTGATCAGCAGGCGCTGCGGCTGGTTGAGATCGACGACGTAAGAGCCGGCCGCGAATGTCTTCGTCATCGCCGGGCTGTTGGTATAATATGCGTGTGCCGTTTGCGATGTGAAAGGCTGAGTTGTCACACCGACCTCGATCTTTGAACGCTGAAGTATCTCTACCAGTTCAGCCGCCTTCACCGTGTCCTTTGCAGGATCGATGATGACACGGCGGAGCTTTGCCGTTGAATGGCCACGCATGGCCGCAGCACGGAATTCGTAGTAGTCCCTGAGCTTTTCCGCCCGGTTTGCCGCCGTCGTTTCAAGCGTTGTCATCGACGCAACATAATGCTTTGCTATCGCCGATCGCAGTGTGGCGATCGTCCCGTCGTCGCGGGTCCACCGCAGCCCCTTCGTGCCTCCGCCATCGGTCTCATACGTCATGCCCGTCGCTCCGTTGAGATTCGGATACATATCCCAATAGCCCGGATAGAAGGCGTCAAAAACGTCTCGCACGTAATATTCCCAGCGATTTGCGTCAAAAGCTCGCGCGTTCGCGCGGCCATATGTCGTTTCCCATTTCGACGTCACGGGCTGCGGCAGATTTGGGTTGATCGGCAGCGCAGTGGGCGGAAAAAAGAACTGCGATACCTGCCCGTGATGATCGACGGCGACCTGCGGGTTCCATTCCTGAAAGGCACGGGCCAGGTTCTGCGTCTCTTTCTGCGTCATCGCGAGCGTGTCGCGGTTGAGGTCGAACCGGTAATGGCTCAGGCGTCCGTAAACGCTCCAGGGCTCGCCGTGCTCGATCGCGTTGCGATTGGCGTCGCCCGTCGCAACTGAGTTATACCAGGTCGCAAACCGCTCATGCCCGTCAGGATTCTCGCCCGTCACGATCAGCACGACGCAGTTCCGCAATATCTCAAGCGTCGCCGGCTCGTCCGATGCCGCAAGCTGATACGCGACCTGCATCATAGCCTCGAACGAAGCCGATTCGTTGCCGTGGATCGTATATGCCATCCAGGCGATGGCGGGCGTGTTTTGCGCGATCGTTGCGGCCTCGGCCGTCGACGTCCGTCGCGGGTCGGCCAGCCGGGCAATATTCGATTTGATCTCATCGAGAAGTGCGATATTCTCGGGCGACGAGACCGCAACGACGTGCATCATCCGATGCTCGTTCGTCAGCCCGATATCGAAAACACGAACCCGCGACGGCGCAGCAGCCGCGATGTTCTCGATCACGCGCTCCATCTGAGCGTATGTCGTGTGATGATCACCAACGTCAAACCGCAGCGACGCCTGCGGCCGTGGCACTCCGGCCGAATACGGCCCACGAGCGTAAAAATCGAACTTCTCCTGCGGCTGGCCCGAGGCAAATTGCGATACAACGAGACACGTCAACAGGGCGAGCGAATATCTGGCTTTTTTCATTGAACGAGAGTACTTCCGAGCGGCGGAAAATGTTTCTGATATTGTGAGATTATAGCAGACGATGACGAACGAAACCTGTCCGCGCTGCCACTCGCGAGCTATGCGACGCTGGCCCGACCTGACCGACGACGAGAAAATGCTTGCCGAACGCCTGCCAGCGTCAGCCGAATACACGCCGAAAGAAAGAAAAAAGCACCGCATTTGCATACGGTGCTGGTATGAGGATGACGGCCGTCATGAGGTGACGGCTTAGGTCATCTGGCTCCCCAAATATTTACTTTTGCCCCTCTTCCGCGAGTCGTGACAGCGTCATACCAGAACTCGATCTTCTCGATCGTTCGACTACCGCCGTTCAGGTCGATCCAGCGAGTCTGCCCGCCCGCGGGGATCCGATCACGCAGATCGATCTCTTCACTGCCGCCATTGCCGTAGTGGACCTTTACCTTGTGAAAATCAACGCCGTGCACCTTCACGCGGAACTGCAGCCGGCGAAAGTATCCACGTTTTGATCCGACAACAAGCGTGTCATGATCCGACCGGTCCGGCACCGTTCGGGCTCCAAGAAACGTGCCGCCCTGAGCATTCGCCTCAGAACCAAAGACAACAAACACGGCTGCAAGTATTGCAACCGCAAAGAAACTGCGTTTTAACATTAACTTTTACCTCCAGAAAGTTTGCGCGCATATCATAATCGCACCCCATTGGACGCGCAAGCCGAAGAAAAAGCCGGAAAACGTCGTCCCCGTAATTATGGCTGCGTGGTGACTTTAACTGACTTTTCCTCGTCCGTGAAGACCTTGATCTTTGTCCCTTCCTTGATCTCGGCGTTCTTACCTTTCTTTAGAAAGCCAAGGGGTCCGAACAGAATTACCAGCGCTACTGTCGTCCCGGTCTTGTCGTTTCCCTCTTTACCTTTGGAAGCTCGGACCTTAAGTTTCTGGCCATCGACCGTTACCGTCGATTCAACTCTAATGTTGAGTTGGCCGCCTTTGCCAAAGAATCCGCTCTTCTTTGCGTTTGTCACGACACCTTTCAGAATAGCTCCCTTTGCTATCACTATCGCCCCATTGATGATGACGTCTTCGTCAACCTTAAATGTGATCGCATCGTCCTCGTGGGCGGTCTTGCTGGATATCGTCTCCGTCGTCACCGCGGATATCTCAGTGCCGTCGGGGACGACGACGGTCTTATCAGCGAATCCAACAAGGCCGGCCAACGACGACCAAGTTAGAAGGCAGGTCAATAAAAGGCAACAAAATAACTTCTTCATACGGATCCTCCAAGTTACTAGTCAGGTTGTTCTCGAAATAATACTTGAAACTATATCACGATGGCCGTTTGCAAGCACCATAGGTCATCCGACCAACTCCTCGAATGCTTCTCGAATCCCGATCCGATCGAGAGTCAACTGTTGGAGCAATTCCACGGATGAGCCAAGGCCCATTCTCCTACCAATCATCTCCAAAACACCTTGCTTTCCGAGCGGCACGCGCGTCGTGCGGCCCACGGTCAGTCTGAGGTTGTGATCGAGGGCTGAGAGAAAACGGTAGCCGTCGCGCAGGGCGGCAAGCTCGGCCCTTGCGTCCTTCAACGTATCAATCGAGGCCAGCCGGTCGAGCATCGAAACGGTCGAGCGGTCGCCCGTGTCGTCGGGAATATTGTGCACGAGTTGCAGGTAACGCATTGCAAAATAGACGTCGAGCATGCCCCCCTCGCCGTATTTGATGTCGATCTCTTTCCCGCGACGCGCCTGCGAACGTTGTTTTTCGAGTGCGAGCCTGACGCGGCGTGTCTCAGCGGCGAGTTCGGCACGATTGGTAGCTAAGGCTCGTTCGTGGATGATCCGCCGAGCCCCGGACTCGGCCATTTCACCGAGCTTCACGTCGCCGCCCGCCGCACGCAGCTTTACGAACGCGAGCATCTCCCAGACGGCCGCCGTATCCCGCATGTAGTCGAGAAATCCGGAAGCCGGCATCGCGGTCAGCCCTTTTGATCCGTATGGCCGCAGCCGCAGGTCCACGCGATACAAGCTGCCGTCGCGCGTCATCGAGGATAGCGTCGTCACGAGCAATTCGGCCGCCCGTGCATAGAATTCTGCTGATGTCAGCTTATCGACGGGTGGCGGTCGCTCGTCGTCATAGACAAGCACCATGTCGAGGTCGGAATCGTAATCCAGCCCGCGTCCCCCGAGTTTGCCCAGGCCGAGAACGGCCAAATGCAGCACATCGATCTCGGCCACGAACTTTCTCGACAACTCAACCCTCACGACCTCTATCGCCGCTGCGATGCTCGCCTCGCCGAGCTGGGTCTGCAGCCGTTTGGCCTCAAACATATTTGCCTGTCCATATACGTCGCGAACGACGATCTTCAACAACAGCCGCGACCAGGTCTTTCTCAATGAGCTCAGGCGCTCGCGAAAACCGCTTGCATCCGTAACAGCCGTCATCAGCACTTCCGCGTAGTTCGGTTCACCGTCATCGAGCCGCCCAAGCTCGTCGACAAGCTGCGGATTCGCCGCTATCATCGCCGCAAATCGAGGCGAAACCTCGATCAGGCGCTCCAGGACAGGCGTATTGCCGCCGACATCGATCCCGGCCTTGTCGAGCGATGCCATCACATGTGCCCGCGTCCGGTCAGGGGCACGCGAGACCTCAATGCTCGCGGTAGTTTCCTCGCGTGCGGCCTCGCCAAAGACGCGGGTAAATATCCGCGCCACATTCTCCGAATGCCTAACGAGGTCGCTCTCAAACTCGCCGCCGCCGGCCATTTCGATACGACGAGCGAGCAAAGCACGCTTGGCCGCGTCGTCCGGCACGGTATGCGTCTGCAGCCCGTTCTCCATCTGCAGAACGTGTTCGGTCCGTCTCAAGAACTCATACGCCGACGATAGTTCCGTCAGTTCCGTCTCGCTCAGATGCCCTCGATCCGCCAACCGCGCGAGCGAGATCAACGTGTGCCCCTCACGCAGCCACCGGTCTCGCCCGCCATACGCAAGTTGCAACGCCTGTGCGATAAATTCGATCTCGCGAATGCCGCCGCGGCCGAGCTTGACGTTAAACCCGCCGCCGCGGGCGTGCAGGTCGATCTTGTCCTTCGAGGCCCGCGCGTTCGCCAAAGCCGTCTCGACGGTCTCATCCTTAACAAAAACCAATGGCTCGATCTCACCATAGAAACGCTTAAACAATGCCGCGTCGCCCGCCGAACATCGCGAACGCACCATCACCTGCCTCTCCCACGGCCGGGCGTCGTTCTGGTAGTAGCGAACCGTATCCGGAAACGACACCGCCAGCGGCCCAAGCGTGCCGTGCGGACGCAGCCTGACATCGACGCGATACGCGGTCCCTTCGCCCGAATGCACGCCGATCAGCTTGATCATGTGCTCAGCGAGCTTGACGAAATATTCGCGATTCGTCACCGCATCACGTCGCCCGCCAGTCGAAATGCCTTCATCGGAATAAAGAAAAACAAGGTCGATATCTGATGAATAATTCAGCTCGCGCGAGCCGAGCTTGCCGAGGGCGATCACGCAAAATGCGGCGTCATTGCCCGCCTCGCCATATCGCTCAACGATCTCGCCGCGAGCCATGTCCAACGCTAATTCCAGCGTCGCGTCGGCGAGATTCGATATCTCTTCGGTGATCTCGGCGATCGTCGCCAGCCGGCGAATGTCGCGCAGATATATCCGCAGTAATTCCCGCCGTCGAAACCGCGTGAATATCACCTGCGAATCGAGTGGGGGGCTTGCCTCGGCAAAGCGTCTGAGCGATGCGAGCAGCGCGCCCTTGTCACGATCTATTACAGAGCGCCTTTTCTCATCCAGCCACCAGAGGTATTCCGGCGTCTGCAGCAGAGTGGTCGCGAGCAGCGGGCTAAACGCCGCCAGCGTTGCGGCATCTGATAGCAACGCGACATTCGCCATCAGTCGCGAATGATGCTCGGGATGTTTGGCCGCGAGGTCCTCGACAAACCGCCGCGCGGCACCGCTGTCGGGCAGCCCGGCGATCAGTTTTTCCATTGTGTCTGCCACGCGTTAGAATCTACACCCGTGCCCGCAAGCGAACAAATCACGCGGCTGACTTTCGAGGTCGAGCCCGAAAGCCACAAACAAAAGCTCGGCGCATACCTGACCGACCACTTGCCCCAACTCAGCAAAATGTACATCCGCGAACTAGTGCGCGACGGCCACGTCGAGGTAAACGGCACCCACGAAAACAGCGGCCGCCGCCTGCGTCCCGTCGATTTCATCGAGGTAACCTACGACGCAACCCGCGGCACCTCAATGCGCCCCGAAGACATCCCGCTCGAGATCGTCTTCGAAGACGCCCACCTGATCGTCGTCAACAAACCCGCCGGCATGCTCGTCCACCCCTCACACCGCGAAAAGACCGGCACGCTCTTGAATGCTCTCACATACCACCTGAACCGCGACTCTCTTCGGGCTTCGCCCGCCTATTTGCGGAAAAGCTCCGCTTTTCCGAACGACACCAAAGAAAAAAGCGGCTACGCCGCCGCCGTACGTCCGGGCTTAGTCCATAGATTAGATAAGAACACCTCAGGCCTAATAGTGGTTGCAAAAACCCCATTAGCCCATCGAAATCTTTCAAAAAGCTTCATGCGCAAACAGGTCAAAAAGCTCTACATCGCCCTCGTCGAGGGGCTGATCCCCGACGACGCCGGTACGATCACCGCCCCGATCGGCCGCCATGCGATGCAAAAACAATGGAGCGTCCACCCCAGAGGCAAACACTCCGTCACAAACTACCGCGTCCTCTCCCGCAACCTCGACGCCGACACGACCCTCGTCGAATTAGAACCCGTCACGGGCCGCACCAACCAACTCCGCATCCACTGCCAATCGATCGGCCACCCCATCCTCGGCGACCAACAACGCGCCACCCGCGAGCATGCCAGACTCTGCCTCCACGCCCGCCGCCTCGACTTCCCTCACCCCGCAACCAACGAGCCGCTCCAATTCCAAACCACGATCCCGCGCGAATTCGTCTGACTCACCACGTAGCGGTGGATTGACATTAGCCGTGGGTTTCAACCCACGGAAGCCAAACGAATGCCGACCTCGTCGCGTCGCGACGAATGACCCGTCCACCGGTCGCTGCGCGACGGCCGATTACGCGAGCCTCATCACGAGCATTGGATCGTCATTAAACGATGCAATACCTTGTCAAGCCCTATTTTGTGGTCCGTTCCCTGAAAGGGAGCCATGTAATAGCGTCGGGAGCATCCCGACGATAGCGATCTACACAGGATCATGTCCCTGTAAGGGACAGATCTGCGTCTCGACCGCCTAAACTGCGAACGTTTATATGTCCCCTTCAGGAACACACGCGCAGGGGCCGCCTTGCCGTCGGGCTGCACCCAACGCTCTTGCATTTGTCCCTTTCTGAGACAGGCCAGGCGATCTGCTGACTACCGCTACGGCCTACTTTCCGGTGGATGGACTGAACGGATGGACGGAGCGAACGGACCGAAAGGCCGTGCGTCACAAAAACGGTCCGTTTTGCATGCGCGTGGGTCATACGAAAATGCAGTTGGTCATACGCGGGACACAAGCGTCCCGCGTCTTGGGTTCGGTATTAGGTGTTTGTCACACCTATCACCTAATGGGTAGTGGTTCAGTTTGAAAAACCGCCTCTCCGCGAACTCTGCGTTTCATTCTCTGCGTTCTCTGCGTGGAAAAAACCTCAGCAAACATTCCACGCGGAGAACGGAGAGAGTTTCGCAGAGATCGCAGAGACGATCACAATTTGAAACTGAACCATTACTACCTAATGCCGATCACCTAATACCTTCCCTATTTTGTGATAAGCTATACGAATAACCGCTGAAACTGTCGCTAATTACTCGTTTTATATGTTTTTTGGCGGCCGTTTAATAGAATCCTAGGTTGGAGAAACTTTTGTTATGGCAGAGATATCGATACCTTCAAACATCACGAACGAAGAGCTGATCAAGTTCGTCACCGAGGCCGTGGAGCTGTGCAAGCCGGCGAATGTAGTCTGGTGCGACGGCTCACAGGCCGAGTACGAACGCATGTGTCAGGAAATGGTCGATTCGGGCACGTTCATCAAGCTGAACCCCGAAAAGCGGCCGAATTCGTTCCTGGCCCGCTCGCATCCGAGCGATGTCGCCCGCGTTGAGGACCGCACTTACATCTGCTCACGTGCCAAGGGCGACGCCGGCCCAACCAACAATTGGATGGCTCCCGTCGAGATGAAGGCCATTCTCAAAAAGAAATTCGACGGCTGCATGTCGGGCCGCACGATGTACGTCGTGCCGTTCTGCATGGGCCCGATCGGCTCGCCGATATCGCAATTCGGCGTGCAATTGACCGATTCGGCCTACGCCGCCGTCAATATGAAGATAATGACGCGCATGGGCACCGAGGCTCTTGAGGCTCTCGGCGACGGTGAATTTACGCGTTGTCTGCACTCGGTCGGAATGCCGTTGAGCGATGGCCAGGCAGACGTCGCATGGCCGTGCTCGCCGGACCCGAAAGATAAGTATATTGTTCATTTTCCTGAGGAAAATTCGATCGTTTCCTACGGCTCCGGCTACGGCGGCAATGCACTTTTGGGCAAGAAATGCCTCGCCCTGCGTATCGCTTCGACCCTCGGCCGCGCCCAGGGCTGGCTCGCCGAGCACATGCTGATCGTCGGCGTCGAATCGCCCGACGGCAAGAAAGATTACGTCTGCGCGGCGTTCCCTTCGGCGTGCGGTAAGACGAATTTCGCTATGCTCATCCCGCCGAAACCGTTTCAGGAAGAAGGTTGGAAGATCACCACCGTCGGCGACGACATCGCCTGGATCAAGCCCGACGACACCGGCAAATTGCGTGCGATCAACCCCGAGAACGGCTTCTTTGGCGTCGCCCCGGGCACGAATTATTCGACAAATCCCAACGCCATGGAATCGATCAAGGAGAACACGATCTTTACGAACGTGGCCCTGACCGACGACGGCGACGTTTGGTGGGAAGGCATGGACGGTGATGCCCCGGCCCACGCCATCGACTGGCAAGGCAACGACTGGACGCCGGCAAGTGAAGGAAAAGCCGCCCATCCGAACTCGAGATTTACCGCACCGATCACGCAGTGCCCGGTCGCCGATGAAAGATTCAATGACCCGACCGGCGTGCCGGTCTCCGCCTTTATCTTCGGCGGCCGCCGCAATTCGGTCGTGCCGCTTGTGCAGCAGAGCTTCAACTGGGCCTTTGGTGTTTACATGGCCGCGACGATGGGGTCTGAGATGACCGCCGCCGCATTTGGCAATATCGGCGAAGTTCGCCGCGATCCGTTCGCGATGCTTCCCTTCGCCGGTTATCACATGGGCGATTACTTTTCACACTGGCTCAACTTTGGCCGCCAGATCCCCGATCCGCCGCGCATCTTTAGCGTCAATTGGTTCCTGAAGGACGAGAACGGCAAGTTTGCGTGGCCGGGTTATGGCGAAAACATGAGGGTGCTAAAGTGGATCGTAGAAAGATCTCGCGGCGGTTCAAAAGGCATCGAGACTCCATTAGGGTGGCAGCCTCGTTATCAGGACCTGGATTTTCGCGGCCTCGATTTTACGGAAGAGCAATTTAATGCCGTCATGAATCTCGACCGCAACCTCTGGCTCAAGGAGATCGCCCTGCACGACGAGCTTTTCTTTAAGCTATACGACCGCTTACCAAAGGAGATGACGTTCATACGAGAATTGCTCGTCTCCAATCTATGGCGTTCGCCGGAACTCGGTCTCGCCGCATCGAGGCCAGAACCCGAAGGTGCCGTTAAGGCCGCCGGTTAAGATCTAGTGAGGAAGCGGCTCGTCAGAGCCGCTTTTTTGATGTAGACTTGGCTGTACAAGTCAGTCTTGGGAGCCTCGTATGAAAAGGATATTGATATCGGCATTATATCTCCTACTGCTGGGCTCAGCCGTTCTGGCCCAAAAGGACGCCCTTGTACCGACACAGTTAAAGGTCGGCGACCTTGCTCCGAATTTCACGTTGAGCGATACCACGGGACATAAGGTCAACCTCAGCGATTTTCGAGGCAAGCACAATGTTGTCCTGGCCTTTTATGTTTTTGCTTTCACGGGCGGCTGAACGAAGGAATTGCAGGCGTACCAGGCTGGTATCGCAAACTTCGAGGCAGCGAACACAAAAGTTTTGGGCATCTCGATGGATTCGAGATTCTCGAACAAGGCCTTCGCCGAAAAGATTGGCATCAGCGGCTTTCAGCTGCTGAGCGATTGGGGCGGGGCCGTTACAAAACAGTATGGCCTGTTTAATGAGGCCGGCGGCTACGGCAAACGCGGCACGTTCGTAGTCGATAAAGAAGGCAAGATCCGCCAGGTCGTCCTCGATAATTTAGCGATCGACCCGACGAGTACGCTCGAAACTTGCAGCTTGATGGAGAAGAAACTGGTCGTTGCGCCGCCAAAACCATGACAAATTACGCACCATGCCCATTCTGCGGCGCAGCAAACGCCGAAAAAGTTAAGTTTACCTGGTGGGGCGGCCTCCTCGGCCCAAAGGTCCTCAGCCATGTTAAGTGCCTTTCGTGCGGCAAAGGCTATAACGGCAAGACGGGGAAAGACAATCAGACCGGCATTATTATCTATTCGGTGATCGTCGCGCTGGTCGTGCTGGCGTTTGTCGGCGTGCTCTTTGCGGCCCTCGCGATCCTGATGGTCGCGACGCGATAGCCTATCTGTCGTCGGTGGCAAGCTCCTCGACATGAAGGCCGTCGGCGTCCTTGATCAAGACCTCGATCCGCCGCTCGGCGTTTGTAAGCCGCTGCCGACATTCGCGTGAGAGCTTGATCCCCTTCTCAAATAATTCTAGGCTCGCCTCGAGCGGCAGGTCGCCGTCCTCGAGCTTGGTAACGATCTCTTCAAGTTCCGCGAGCGACGCTTCAAAGGTTTTTTCCATTTATCTCACCAGTTCTTCCGCCTGCCGCAGCAGGTCTGCGAGGTTGCCCACACCGAAGGTCTCAGCTGCCTTCTTGGTCAGACCGCGCGTAGCAAACTCGATCAGTTGTTGGCCGACCGTGCGCGCAATATCGGTCGCAAGTTGGTCGTCGTTGAGACCAACGACCTTCCACTTGCCGCCGACCTTGCTCATCTTCAATTCGAGCCGTTCGCTGGACCTGCTCCGTACGATCGCTGTATCGCCCGCTGCGTTAATGTCGAGGTATCGCCCGGCGCCAATTACCATCATAAAGAACGGGACGCGACCGTAGCGTTCGGTGCGGTCGCGAATGACCTTTGCCAACTGCGTTCGCGCCCGGTCCTTGATCGCGGGCATCAGTGGATCAGCGAGCCGCGACATCTTGTCGATGACCGGCTGCGGCACGCCGCGGCCGTACATCTCCACGGCCTTTTTCACAATCTGAGGCATGAAATCATCCACCACCGCATCGATGTCGATTATCTCGTTTATCGTCTGCTGGTCGTCCCGTTTGGCGGCGTCAACAAGCAGAGCCAGAGCGTACTGCGGTTCATCCTTCAGGCTCTGGTAATACAACCAAGCGGTGAGCCCGCCAATAGCGGCAACGCAGGCCGCGACCGCGACCATGATCCCGAGCACCTTGCCCTTCCGGCCATTTCGTTGAGAAACACTCTCAAATGGCGGCTGCGGTGCTGAGCGAACGCTCTGCGCCGGTTCGTTGTCAAGAATAACGCGAAATTCAGACATCAAACTTCAGTGGCCGTGACCTCGGCGTCCAGTTTCCCACGCTCAAGGCGTATTTTCAATTTATCGCCGGCCTTCGCTTGTCCCGCGTCACGCAGCACGCTGCCAGCGGCCGTTTGCGTGATGGAATAGCCCCGCGTGAGCACCGCGAGCGGCGAAAGGGCGTTGAGCTTTGCCATATCCTGTTCGAGTCGGGCCTCACGCGCTTTCATCGACCTGCCGACGGCCACATCGGCCCGCTGAAAGGCCGTATCGACCCTGTGTCCCAACCGCGCGGCCCTGGCTTGGATGGCGGTCGGCGTGAATCGGGATGCCACGCCCGAAAAACGGTCCTTTGCCTCTCGAACTCTGCCCTCAAAGCTGCTCTCCAAACCACTCGATGCCAGATCAAGCCGGGCGTTCGCCTCGTAGATCCTGCGTTCGGTCAGATCGCAGCACCGGTCGCCATACGAAACGAGCGCGTTAACGATATCCTCTTCCCTCGCGGCGACCATCTCTGCCGCCGCCGAAGGCGTTGGAGCACATACATCCGCCACGAGATCTGAGATCGACTCGTCGATGGCATGCCCGACGGCCGAGATCACAGGTATCTCGCTCGAGCGCACGGCCCTCGCCAAGGCCTCGTCGTTAAACGCCCATAGGTCCTCGGCCGACCCGCCGCCGCGTCCGATTATCACCACGTCGAGGCGCTCAGCGGCGGGCAAACCGCTGTTGTATCCATTCAACGCGATCAACGCCCGGCGAATGCTGTCGGCCGCTCCCTCGCCTTGAACCAAAGCGGGAGCCAGTAAAATGCTGACCGACCGCGCACGCCGCGTCAGAACCGTCAGAATGTCCTGAAATGCCGCTCCTGACCTGCTCGTGATCACGCCGACGCGTCGCGGAATGAACGGTATCACGCGCTTCAGTTCATCCGCGAATAACCCTTCGCCCTCAAGCCTCGACCTGATCTGCTCAAATGCTGCGCGCAGAGCGCCCTCACCCGACGGTTCAAGCGATTCTACGACGAGTTGATAGCTGCCGCCCGCCTCATAGACCGTAACTTTTCCGCGAAGACGCACGGTGATACCGTTCTCAGGCGTGAATTTGATCCTATAATTTGTTCCCTTCCAGCACACGCATTTGACCTGCGCATCGCCGTCGTTGAGGTTGAAATACCAGTGCCCCGACGCCGCCTTGGCAAAATTCACCACCTCACCTTCGACCCAAACACTGGCAAACGAGCGTTCTAAGAAGGCGCGCACCTCTGCATTTAGCTCCGAGACCGTCAACGGCCGGCTCTCATCCTGCTCAAACAATGCTTGGAACAGAGGTTCTTCCACTCGATTCAATTTGAACATATAACCAGCTCGGGGCACAAAGAACTGACAAGAAGGTGATCCTCTCCGACCGCCGCGCTGGCCGATCGGTCCGCCAGCTCATTCGCCTTCGCATAAAAAAAGGGAATAATTTGATGCCCGGCCCGCACAGCAGACGACACGCGGTCACAATGCGGGATCTCTTACTTTGACGCGAGAATGCACAATATGACTTAGATCTCTCAATAATGCATAGTTTGCGTAGAACGAGCGGCGGGATAAAGGGCCCGTTTTCGGCCATCAGCGGCGGGACGAGCAGCGTGACCAACCAATAGGACGAGTACGGCGTTTAAGGTGGGATAAGCACGGTCGATGATCGTGGCGCCTCAAAATGACTAATGGCGGGACAAGCTGAGTCGGTCTTTCTTAAAAAATGTCGATACAACCAGGGAAAATTGTCGATACAACTGACCAAAATGTCGATACAAAACGGCCGATTCCGGGTCGTCGCCCCTTCCTGACCGTGAGATAGCGAAGGGCACCGGTTTACTGATGAGCTTCGGCAGTGACGGCCGTCACTGTGGCAAACGTATTTTCCCGCTTCGACCTTATCTTGAGCTTTGGCGAAACGCCGCTACCCGCTGCGGTAGTGTCTGAGCGGTAGGTTATCAGGTAGGCCGAGCGGAGTTGGGCCACGATGTCGTCATAGGCCTGCTGGATCTGGCCGATCTGACGGATCGGGTAATATACCCCACCCGAGATCGCGGCCAGGCGTTCGCCTTCGCCTTCGCTCTTGGCAGAGAGCGACATATACTTCATCCGCATCGGGTCGATCACCGCTCCCGTTTCAGAGGCAGCAACCAAGCCTGACGGCACGTAGAGTGGATAAACAAGCGCCCCGCTTTCCTGGACCGACCCGGCAAGCGACTCGAACGGCAGGAATGATCGATTGTCGTCTCCGTCCGTAAGGATCACTATTGCCGACCGCTCACCTCTCAGCGGTCTCAGCGTGTCGGCGATCGTGTAGGCGAGGGCGTCGTAATACGCCGTGCCTCCGCCGGCGTCGAATAGATCAAGGCTCCGGGCCAGCGCCGTTTTGTCGGTCGAAAAGTCTGTGAGCTTCTTGATATCCTCGTTGAAGGTGACTATCGAAATACGGTCACGCTCATCGACCGTCTCAACAAAGTTCCGTGCTGCCTTCCGGATAAAATTCACATAGTTCTCGACACTTCCTGAAACGTCCAGGAGCAGCACCAGATTTACTGGCGCCATCGAACGCTTGACGGAAATGATCTCGCCGGGCTGTCCATTCTCAGATAATTCAAAGTCTGATGCATCCAAACCATCCATAGCACGGTTCCTCAGATCAGTAACCCTCACAGTCGCGGTCTTGATGGCCGAAATGGGCACGTCCAAAGGGGCTCGCTTGACCGCAAACGCCGGTTCGCCCTTGACCGGCGGGAGCGTACTCAGATAATCGCCAAAGTACTTCGGTGACGCCCTCCGTATTGCCTCGGTCAGGAGGCTGTCGCCGCTGCGAACTATCGCCTTCGCTGCCTCGGTCAGAGGCCGCTCACGAAGGTCTGACAGCACTTCGCTCGGAGGCACGTTCAGCAAGATGATCCCTCGGGCAGTTGTTAATTTCAAAGACACGGCCCGGCCAGTTCTGCCTACAGCCGTTCGACGATAACCCTTTTCTTCGGGCTCACCCGCCGCCGCTCGCGTTTCTGCCTCCTTCTCTTGTCGCTTCTTGTTTGTCTTTCCCTTTATCACAAAGCGGCCACCACTCTTTTCCTGGACCTCTTCGATGTCGAAATTGGCAAGGTATCGCGGCTTAGATTCTGTCCACAGGCATGAGTACTTCAGTTCGTCAGTTGGCACGTCCGTAACGATCGTGCCGGTGTCTGTGTTAGCCTCGACCGAGGCGAAGTTACCGACGATCTCAACAGCCCCGTCAACCGTCCCAACCCTGACCTTCATTCGTTCTGGAACTGTCAGGATCAGATCTATACGCTTATTCTTCTCGGCCGGTAGGACCATTATTCGCCCTTCCGCGATCCTTATATCCGACTCCAACACCGGCTTGTTCGAGATCGCCGTAAGGGTCGATTCCGCGGGCATCTCATCTTCTTTGGCAGGGACGGCCGTTACCCCGACACGGCCAAAGTTATTGGTCACATCGAGCGATCCGCCCTCGGTTAGGGTAAGCTTGCGCGTCTGTGCGTCTACAGACAGGGCCGCCGCACACACCAGACAGATTGTGAGAAGAGATCGTTTGGCGAAGGTGCTCATCTGCTCGGATTGCTCGATACTCGTCCAGACTGGATCAGGCGCTGACGCACGCGTTCCTGCCACTTCTTTTTTGGACGTCCGTCGTCGTCAAATCGTTCGATGAGATCATTCATCGACTCACCACCGGCCAGCCTCGTCTTCAAATAGAGCAGGGCAACAATTATCGCCGAAAACGAGAATACGACGATCTGACCCGGCAGCCAAAAGATCTGGATCAGCGATTCCAACAGCGTCTGGCGCACGCGTGAACGCATATCGGCCCCCTCGATCTTGACCTTCGGTGAGCCCGGACTGTTCACGGTGAAGCGAAACCACCCTTCATCCTGTTCAGTGTCCGACGGGGCCGTATCGTTGTTGCTCGCTTGTTCGCTCTCGGGCTTTGGCGCAGGATCAAAGGCCTTCGCCGAGACATTCACAACGAATGAAATACTGCCCGCGATTAGTGCGGGAAGCAAAAACATGATGAGCACAGCCCCGGTCGCAGTCGCAAAGGACCGACGTACAAGGTGCCGCGACCTTCTCAAAGCTTCGATCACTCCCACGTTCTCGAGCATCACCACTGGTGGAACCAAGATCCACCCAATATATGAATAGAAGAATCCAAGCAGACCGGCTCCGGCGGCGCCTATCGCTCCCGTTATCGGGATCACAGCAAAAGAATCCGTAAAGGGATAAAGAGCTAGTCCGAGTAAGGCAAAAACGACGAATCCTGCAATGCCCACAGCCCCGCCGACCACAAATGGCAGGATCGCGGTTAACACGCCGGAGCCGGCAATGCGCTTCCATTTACGACGTGCTTCCTTCAGCGCAGGCCGCACACGCACGGGCCTGAGTGGGACAGAGAGATATTGGATCGTGATCCAGCCTATCGTACCAATGATCAGGTTTGTGCAAAAGGCACTCGCAAATGACAGCGCCAGCCCTACCGCCCACAGAGCTACGCCGCTCGCTGTATCAGACATCATTTCGCTGACTTTCAGGAAGGAGAGTCCGAGCATCGCCAGGGTTAGAACGATCATCGGGGCGGAAAAAAATGCCGATAGCGAGACGAACTTACCCAGATGCTCGCTGTAGATCACCATCGCCCGCCGGAGCAGTCCCCAAATACCTTCGGACCGCGACCGCAACTGGCTTGCGAATGCCTCAGCCGTCTGCGGCCTTCTCTCGGGGTCTTTATCGAGGGCTGAGTGAATGGTCCTCCTCAGCTTCCGCCGAAGTTTGCGGGCACGAAGCTTCGGCGGATCGAGCGTCTTATGGGCCTCCATCACATCCTTAAAATCACCCTCGAATGGAGGCGAACCCGACAACATCTGATACGCGATCACGCCGAGACTGTAGATGTCCGACCTTGCATCGAGATGCTCGCCGCGGCATTGCTCAGGCGACATATATAGCGGCGTTCCCAACACCGCCCCAACACGTGTCAGGTCTGACGACGTCTTTGGATCATAGAGGGTCCGCGGTAATGAGGATTCGTCGGCGATAGGCGCAATACCTACCTCATCAACGAATACCTTCGTCCCAATAGTGTCCTGATCTGTCTGTACATCGTAGATGGCGGTTTTTTGTTCTTTGGCTGCAGGCGTCAGATGAGCTGTCACTTGGGCCCCTTTCTTTACAACCGCGGGGCCCTCACCAAAATAACTTGCCGCAACGGGATCGGTCATCGTCCCGCTTTCTCCGCCGTCAAGCGTGGTCGTCCCGCTGTCAGCGAAGGTTGGATTTCCGGTGATATGAATGCGCTCGCCGTTTGATCTTTCTGCCGGATCCTCTTCGAGCTTCGCGATGCCAAAATCAAGTACTTTAACGGTATAACCGCCACGCTGGTTTGGCTCTAGCCAAATGTTATCGGGCTTGAGGTCTCGATGTATGATGCCCTGTGTGTGGGCCGCATGGACGGCTGAGCACACCTGCTCGAGAATATCGAGCGTCCACCCCACCGGCAGGTTCTTCTCCTCGTCCAAGATCTCGCCCAGCGTGCAGCCGTCGAGATATTCCATTACGAGATAGGCGACCTGGCCATTGCGCGTCTCGGCGAAGCCGAAATCGGTTACATTGACAACATTTGGATGTCGCAGGCGTCCGGCCGCGCGGGCTTCGCGCCGGAATCGCTCGATAAATTCGGCCCGCTCCATGTATTGCGGAGCGATGACCTTGATCGCGACCGGCCGCTCGGTGCCGAGATGCGTCGCGAGATAGACCGTGCCCATGCCGCCGCGACCGAGTTCGCGGGTCATCTCGTATTTGCCATCCAAAACCTGGCCGGCAAGATCAGGGCATTCCATCATCGCGATCCAACTTCGCTTCGAATAACATCGTTAAGGCCGCAAACGGTCACGGTACATAAGCCTTCGGCATAGGCGTGTCGGTCGCTGCACCGAACTGGACGCCGGTGTAGCCTTGCGTCGAGCGGAGCATGTGCCAGATGCCGCCGCGATAGACGGCTCGGTCGTATTTGTTGTCCGCGTCGTAGTCGCCCGGGACAGGGATGTCGCCCGTTGTGCCAAACGGCTGGAACTCGACCTGGCCGTCAGAACTGCGTCGCACGATCCACAGCCCGTCACGGAACACGGCGATGTCGTCCTTGTTGTCGCCGTCGTAGTCTGCGGGTACGGGTATGTCAGCCGGGAGGCCGAAGTTCGTTGTCGTGCTGCTCCCGTCGTTGTTGCGGACAACCCAATCGCCGCTTGACGGGCGGAAATAGACGAGATTGGCCTTCCCGTCGCCGTCCGTGTCCATCGCATACGGCTTGTCGCCGTTCTGGCCGTGCGTGATAAAAGTGAATCCGCCATTCGCACCGCTCGAATTCACTATGTACCAGGTGCCGTCCGATGGCCGCCATGCCATGACGTCTGTCTTCTTGTCGCCATCATAATCGCCTGAGACGAAGATGTCTCCGGTGTTGCCCCAGACAGGGAACTTGGCCGTATTCGTCGAACTCTCCAGATAAATGAGATCGACGCCATCGGCCGTCGTAAACCTTGACACGCCAAAATCCGTTCTATTATCAGCATCAAAGTCACCTGCGATGGCAACATCGCCCGTATTGCCAAACTGTATCCCAAAGAAGCTGCCGTTGCCCGAATACTGCGTATAGAACGCACTCAGATTCGGTGCAAACGCCGTCGGACGCCAAACCGTCGTATCCGTCTTATTGTCACCATCATAGTCACCCCGCGTATACAAAGGCGTCGGCGACACACTCGGACTTGGGCTCGGAGAAGGACTCGGCGTCGGTGTCGGCGTTGGTGTCGGTGTCGGTGTCGGCGTCGGCGTTGGTGTCGGTGTCGGCGTTGGTGTCGGGCCGGCTCCGGGAACCATTGCGTATGCACGGGTCTCGCCATTATGGACACCGGTACCGACAATGACGTTATTTTCGCTGATACCCAGGGCGGATGACGACGTGTTAGTGGACAGGTCCCAGCCCGAGCCCGGCGGGATCAGGTCCTGCAAACGATACGACGACGTTCCGTCGAATAGGAACGGTATCGCGAATGCCGACGAGGCAGTACCAACCGCCCATCCGGCAGAGTTCACGGCACGCGCCGAACCTTGTGTTGTACCGGCAGGTAATGGGATCGCGGCAATACCAATGCCCGGCGTCCAGATATACGGCAGCCCCGATCCCTGATTCATCATCGACGCTCCGACGACGTGGCCCGCGTTGCTTACACCAAAGGCAAGCGCCCCATTGGCTCCTGGCAACGCTCCGACCTCAAAAGCGTTGGCCGTCCCGATGTCATAGACGATGCCTACGTTACGGGCTGCATTCTGCGGGTCTATACCCTGGCCGACAATGCGCCGCGAGTTATTTACACCGAAGGCCGTTACAAAGAAACTGCCTTCCGTAGTAGTTTGCGTAATGATCTCCGGAGCACCATTACTGTAATAGACCGCTTGCTGCAAGCTTCCGCCATCTACGGAGCCGACAACGACGCCAAAATTATTCACGTCGTTCGCATCGCCGAGTGTTTCGCCCGGCGGGAGGGTCAGTTGCGCGACGCTGCCGTTGGTCCACTGCAGCGGCAGTCTGCCTGAGCCGAACGCCGTTGTCGCGCCGGTCCCGACAACGATACCGTTGTCATTAGCCGAGTTCGATACGGCGAAGGAGCGGCCCGCGAGATTCGGCAACGCCACCAGGCCGCCGCCCTCCGTCCAGCTAAAGGCCTGTGTCCCGGCGTTACTCGGCCTGAACGATCGTCCGACGGCAACGCCGCCACTCGAAACTCCAAAGCCCTGCGACGCGGTATCACCGGCCTGCGCGATACCGATGTCGAATATCTGATACTGCGGTGGTGTCGGTGTAGCTGTCGGCGTCGGCGTCGGCGAACCGACGGCGATAACGGCCGACGCAGTGTATATCTGATCACCGTCGCTCGAACCATTGTCGTCCGCCTGATTGCCGGCTGCCCAAAATGATATCGGGCCCATGTCCGTCGACGGTGCCGTCCAACTGAATGCCCATTCGGCACCTCCGATCTGGCCACCGTACGACCCTTCGAGCGTGTGCTCCGCATACGAGCGGCCATTCTCGGTCAGTATCTGGGTGGTCGGCCCGAGACTGGTGAATGTGCCCGCAGGAGTCTGTCCTGAAAGCGACGTGACCTGAAAGCCCCAACGCAAGCGCGTTGCATCGGTAGTCGCGTGGTGAACCTGAACGAGGTAAGTCTGTCCTGGCACATACGACGTGGGAGCGGTTATCGAAAATTGCCCCGTATTGCTCGGTCCAGAGTGACAAGCCGCGCAAGTCGTTTCGTCTGGAGCACCGGTAAATCCCGCGGGCGGCCCCGTGGAGTAACCCCGGGCACGCTCGATCATTCGGGCATCGTTACTGACGATAGCAAAGACAGCGAAGGCGACACAAAAAGCAACACAAAATAGCTTAATTCGACGCATCAGGCAGAAAAAACCTCCAACATATAATGACGCAAGGATTTTATCACGATTGCAGCAGGGCCTAAAAATGCACGCTCCGGGGCCGATTCTATGTCCGGTTCAACTCGAAGAGGGGAAAATTCTTGTCGCTACGAATATTAAAAGGAGTATAATCACCCTGTCAAAAATGCCTGAAACGCACGAAGTTACGCTCCTTCTACATGAATTGAGTGACGGGTCCGGAGAGGCGCCTGAGAAACTGCTACCGCTCGTCTATGACGAGTTGCGTCGCCTTGCCCAAGGTTATTTGAACAATGAGCGGGCCGGGCATACACTGCAGGCCACCGCCCTCGTCCACGAGGCCTACATCCGCCTTGTGGACTGGAAGAACGTGTCGTGGCAGAATCGAGCACATTTCTTTGCCGTCGCTGCCCGCCTGATGAGGAAGATACTTGTAGACCACGCTCGCGCTCGAAAGGCAGAAAAACGTGGTGGGGCTTGGCAGCGGCTGGCGCTGGACGAGGCCGTGAGCTATCCGACGGGGCGTGACCTCGACCTGGTCGACCTTGACGATGCACTCAGTGCTCTTGAAGAGTTAGATCGTCTTCAAGGGAATATTGTTGAGCTTCGCTTTTTTGGAGGGCTGACTATCGAGGAAACGGCTCATGCACTCAGCATCTCTCCCGCAACGGTAAAACGCGAATGGACGGTCGCAAAGGCCTGGCTTTACCGTGAGATATCACGAAGTAATGGCTGACGGTGACTGGGAAAAAGCCAAGGAGATATTCCTAGCCGCCCTCGACGAGCCAGAGGCGGAAAGGACACAGTTTATTTCTGCCCGGTGCGGACCAGATCCGACCCTGATCGACGAAGTTCAATCTCTGCTTGCTTCACACGAAAGTGCGGGCGATTTTATTGAATTGTCGGCATTTTCAGTTTCGTCCATTGTAGGCGATTCATCATCGATCATCGGTAAGGAGTTCGGACCATATAAGGTACTTGACGAGATCGGCCATGGTGGGATGGGGGCAGTTTTTCTTGCCGAACGGTTCGACGGTGAATTTCGTCATCAGGTCGCCATCAAGATCGTTCGGCCCGGCCTCGATACGGCGAATGTCCGCCGGCGATTCCTACACGAGCGTCAGATCCTTGCCGATCTTCAGCACCCGTATATCGCTCGTCTGCTAGATGGGGGAACAACGTTAGATGGGCTTCCCTACCTAGTGATGGAATATGTCGATGGTATTCCGATCACAGAATTTGTAAAGCGCCTAAATCTTCACGAACGCCTAGGATTGTTTCAAAAAGTATGCGAAGCCGTCGCCTTCGCTCATCGCAGGCTCGTAGTACACCGCGATCTTAAGCCCTCGAACATATTTGTCACCCCCGACGGACGGCCGAAGTTGCTCGACTTTGGTATCGCCAAGATCCTCGAAAACGATGGGACTCAGGCCCAGACAATGACTAGCCTCAGCGCATTCACGCCTGATTATGCCAGCCCGGAACAAATTCGTGGCGGAGCGATAACGACGGCTTCAGACATCTACAGTCTCGGCGTGGTGCTCTACGAAATATTGGTGGGTAGATCGCCCTACGAGTTTGGTACACGCAGCCCCGAGGAGATGATCAGAGTCATCTGCGAGGACGCTCCAACCTCGCCGCAAAAGCAGCTATTTGGGAACACTGCAAACGAAAGTCTTGTTAGTGCCGGTGAACTCGCGGGCGACGTCGAGAACATTGTGCTAGTAGCCCTTCGCAAGGAGCCTGAAAGACGCTACGCATCAGTAGAGCAGTTCTCTGATGACATACGTCGACATCTTGCGGGGCTGCCGGTGATTGCCCGTGAGGATTCGGTGACATATCGGACGGCGAAGTTCATCAGCCGACACCGGATCGGGGTCGCAATGGCAACATTACTCGTTCTGATCCTGATCGGCGGTATCGTCACGACAGCTTGGCAGGCAAGGGCCGCGAGGCAGCAGCGCGATGCCGCCGAGGCCGAGCGGGCAAAGGCCGAGAAAATAAACCAATTCCTACAAGAGATGCTTTCGTACTCAAATCAGAGTTGGAACTCCGTAGCCGGCGGCCAAGGCCGCGATGTGACCATTAATCAAATGCTCGATAATATCGTACCTAGGATCGATACTGAGCTTGCAGATCAGCCCGATGTGCGGGCGAAGATCTATCGCACGATCGCCAACGCCTATAACTCACAGGGCCGTTATCCTCTAGGCGAGAAATACCTGCGAACAGCGCTGGCGATCCAGACCGAGCTCTATGGAGAGGCACATCGCGAGACGCTTATCACGACGGATGAGCTTGGCGAGTCCCTTTTCCAGCTTGGGAAGCTGGAGGATGCAACGCAGCTTTACGAGAGGCTTATCTCCATGCTGCGTCGAGATGAGGATCGTGGACAGCGCGGTGGAGAGGTGTACCTACTCGCCGCAGCCCTCCACGGTTTGGGTTCTACACTCGCGATGAGGGGCGAAACCGATCAGGCGATCCGCATCCTTCGGGAGGCATCCACCACGATCGCCGGACTCGACATGGCGGCGAACGAACGCGGGCTGGCGGCCGAGATAAAGCTAAATCTGGGCGCCGCGATCCTCGCCCAAGGTGATCTGGTCGAAAGCGAACTCTTGCTTCGCGAGTCTCTCAGTGGCTTTCGCTCCCTTCCGGGTAATTCGCGATGGGAAACTGGGGTTGCCCTTACCAAGCTCGGAGAATGCCTTGTTCGACAACGGAACTACGCCGAGGCGGCCGGGCTTCTCCGTGAGGGAGAGGTTATCTACAAAAATACGATCGGTGAAGCCAATAATTACCTAACGCGAAATCTTAACTATCAGGCCCAGGCCGCATTGGAACAGGCGGCATATGCGGAAGCCGAAAAGTTGAGCCGAACCGCGATCGAGATTAATGATCGTTCGCAATCACCGGCGGACTTGGTTCGGGCACGAACTCTGCTGACGCTTGGACTTACCCTCTGTAAAACGAATCGGGCTATCGCGGGGTATCGCTTCGTGAGCCAGAGCCTAGAGCTATACAAAAAGGCAAACAGCGTTGGCCCCGATGTGGAAATCGCAATGCGAGGGTGTAAGAACTAAAAAGGGACGGGCGACTGACACCCGTCCCTTTCATCATTTCAGGCCGTCCTAGTCGATCGGTGGCAATGTCGCCCCCGGCGGGACGATCCACAGGACGAACGTGGTCTTAAGCCGTGGACTTCCCTTAACGATCTGTATACGCCTTGGGTCAAAGCCGCGGTTCTTCACCAGGTAATCCAGAGCACGCTTCGACAGGCGATCGTACGTATTCACGGTCGAGCTGCGACGGTCGGTGCCCGGGTAGATGATGATGTAGAGCTGCGAATCCGGCGTGTTCTGGGCCTGGATCACACAGTTGTCGAGCCGTGCCTTGTCCTCATCCGCCGACTTGGACTCAAATTCGTCACAGCGGTACGGCTTTGGAACCTCGGGCTCGCGTTGCGGTATGACATCCGTCGGCACCGAGATGACCTGACGGCATGCGTTGTCATACACGTCGTCGTTGACATCAAGTTCGGCATTGATCGACTTGCCGCCCAGACCGGTAGAATCGACGGTGATCGACGTGGAGCCCAAGCCGCTCGTGATCCGCCCGTTTGAAACGCGCCATGCGTAACGGAGCGGAATTGGTGCAGTTCCTGAGTTGATGGCGGCAAAGGTCACCAGGTCACCTTCCGTAATACGATCAGGCCCTTCGAGATGAAACCGGTAAGGACACGGCTTGGTGATGGTCTCGCGGATCATCTTGAGGCAGATACAGTGCTTGCGGTCACGCAGAACCTCGATCTCGTCCCGCCAAACCTTACCGTCCTCGCCCGTGACCTCAACGGTATGGATACCAGGGCTTAGGTAGAACTCGGCACCGTGGCCAACGCCGCTCATTCCTATATACTGCCCGTCAACCTTGATCGGATATGCCTTGTCGGCGGTCTTGACACTCAGCGTCCCTGTATTCTTGGGGCGTTTTGAATCCTTGTCGCCGCCACTCGCAAAAGCCGTTGTCAGCCCGAGTGTGAGGACCAGACCAACCATAAAAAGAAAGTTATATCTCTTGAATCGCATTTTTCTTTTCCTCTGGACGATGGCCGCGCCGCCAATCGGCGGCGCGTCACACATCATATATCTATTCTGTGTCTTTTTCACCTTTCTTCTCGCCCTTCTTGCCAAATCTGCGGCGGGCCGCTAGGCCAATGGATGCCAAGCCCGTGCCAAAGAGCAGGATCGTCATTGGCTCAGGTACTGGCTCCGGCGGCGTCGGCGAGACCTGAGGCGTCGGCGTCATCTGTGGCGTCGGAGTTGTCCCCGGCGTCGGTGTAACACCTGGTGTCGGCGTTACTCCAGGCGTCGGCGTCTGGAACGGCACAGTCGCGGTTGGCGTCGGCGTATCTTTTTTGCGTTTGATCAGGATGAACGCAATCGGAATCGCGGCGAGTCCCAAGAGCGCCCATTTAGGGAATCCGCGCTTTTTGACCACTTCCTCTTCGCAATCGCAGACCTCATCCTGGACGATATCTGTTCTCGTCTCGGTAATGACGCGGCCATCCTGTTGCTTTTTCTTGTCGTCGTCATCGTCGCCCGTTAGATACGAATACTGGCCTTCAACCGAAAGCCGCGTAAACATTGTCGTCTCGGCCTTGCCCGGACGGGCATTGACGAGTTGGATGACGTCGCCGAATTGCACCGGCCCGGCCGCGACCTTACTAAAGCCCGCCAAGATCGAAATGACGCAAACTATCGAGAGTAACCCTCTTACATTTATGTTTCTCATGTCTGTAACCTGACTAAACGGTATACACGGCGAAAACCTGATCGGCTTCCACAGTTCGGTTGGCACTCACTGTCGATTTGATTTTTGGGGGCAGTGCGAAAAATATAGCAAAAAACTAGTTCAAATGCACCTACTTTTTGATAAATTTCCGCCCTTTCCAGCCAAAAACACGCAAATTCCACTAATTCAGACAGAAAATATGCCTAATGCGGACAAACTTCCACAGTTTTTCAAAGAATTTCCGGCTTTTCTTCAGGTCGAGAAAGAAGAAGCCGGCTACCACAAAATAGTAGTAACCGGCCGTCTATTCCCGAAATTCGGGGCTAAGTTTACTCTGCGTCGCCGCTGGCCTTGGCCTTTTCCTCGGCGAGGATCGCCTTACGAGAGAGTTTGACCTTGTTTCCTTCCTTGCCGATACACTTAACGAGGATCTGCTGGCCTTCCTTGAGTTCGTCACGAACATCCTTAACGCGGCGGTCAGATATCTCTGAGATGTGCAGCAGCCCGTCGAGGCCCGGAATGATCTCAACGAACGCTCCGAAATCGACGATCCTCGAAACCGTCCCGAGATAGGTCTCGCCAACCTCAGCCTCGGCCGTGATCGCCTTGATCCGAGCGATAGCCTGTTCTGCGGCCGCGCCGTCGTTCGTCGCGATCATGACCGTGCCGTCGTCCTCGACATCGATCTTGGCACCGGTTTCCTCCACGAGTGCCCGAATGACCGAGCCGCCCTTGCCGATAACGTCGCGGATCTTGTCGGGATGGATCTTGATCGTTATGATTCGCGGAGCGTATTGCGACAGGTCCTCACGCGGCTCGGCGATGGCCTTTGCCATGACGTCGAGGATGTGCAGGCGGCCTTTCCTGGCCTGCTCCAGAGCTTCCTGCAGGATCATTGCGTTGATGCCGCTGATCTTGATATCCATCTGCAGCGCGGTGATACCATCGGCGGTTCCAGTGACCTTAAAGTCCATATCGCCGTAATGATCTTCGGCTCCTGCGATGTCCGAAAGGATCGCGTACCGGTTGCCCTCCATCACCAAACCCATAGCGACGCCAGCGACTGGTTTCTTGATCGGCACGCCCGCGTCCATCAGGCTCAGGATGCCGCCGCAGACCGACGCCATCGACGACGAGCCGTTCGACTCAGTAATGTCCGAAACGATGCGGAGCGTGTATGGAAATTCCTCGTCGCTCGGCAGAACCGCAGCGATCGCCCGCCGGGCGAGATTTCCATGGCCCGTCTCCCGGCGTGATGTTGAGCCAAACCGGCCCGTCTCGCCAACCGAGTACGGCGGGAAATTATAGTGGAGCATGAAGCGCCGGTCGATCGTGCCTTTCTCCAGGTCGTCCATGAACTGGCCGTCCACTTTCGTCCCCAGCGTCGTCGTGACCATCGCCTGGGTCTCACCTCTGGTGAAAAGGGCCGAACCGTGTACACGCGGCAGCCAGCCGACCTCACATGAGATCGGGCGAATTTCCGAGAACTTACGGCCGTCCGGACGACGCTTGTTCCCAAGCATGTCCTCACGAAAGATCTTCTCTTTTAAGTGACCAAAGGCCTTTCCGGCCATTGCCCGTGTTTCGGGCTCGTCCTCGGGAAAGCTCTCGACGACCTCTTTCTTCAGTGCGTCGATGCCTGCGTAAACCTCAATCTTCTCACGGCCCGTCGAATCGAGCGCTTTGCGCAGTTTATCGACGAACTTCTTCTCGACCTCGGCGAGCACCTTCTCATCGATCGGTGCCGGCGTGTACTCTCGCTTTGTGATGTTCAGTGCTTTGCCAAGCTCTTTCTGCCACAGGCACAGTCGCTTGATCTCGCGGTGTGCAAGCATCAGGGCCTCGACCATGATCTTTTCCTCGACCTCATTGGCCTCGCACTCGACCATGCAGATGGCCTCTTCGGTGCCCGCGACGATCAGGTTGAGGTTCGATTCACGCCGCTCGTCGTAGGTCGGATTAATCAGATATTTTCCGTCTATCAACCCGATACGCACGCCCGCTATTGGGTTGTGAAACGGAATGTCCGAGAGGTAAAGAGCGCACGACGCACCTGTGATCGCGATAACATCGGGATCGTTGTCTGTGTCCGCTGAGATGACCGACGCCACGATCTGCGTTTCAAAGCGATAACCGTCGGCGAAAAGCGGCCTAACGGGGCGATCGATCATCCGGCAGGTCAGCACCTCTTTTTCGTTCGGGCGTCCCTCGCGGCGAAAGTAGTTCCCGGGAATGCGCCCGGCCGAAAATGAATTCTCACGGTATTCAACCGTCAGCGGGAAAAAATCCATGCCCTCACGCGCCGTGCGGGCCGACACGGCGGCGACCAGCACCATCGTGTCTCCGTATCTAATTACGACCGAACCATCGGCCTGTTTTGCGACCTTACCGGTCTCGACGATCAGGTCCTGATTTCCGACCTTGATCGACTCATTCAAATATTTTCTTGCCATTTTGTTCCTTAAAAACAACGACGAAAGAGCTATGACGTGAAGCCCTTTCGTCGTTACAATCGTTAGATTCGACTAGATCCAAACTTGTCCCGGCTAGTTTTCGCTGTCACGTTCAGCAGCTCGGGGCAATTTCTTCGAAAGGATCTCTATATGGTTCGGCTCGAAGAAGCCGTAACTCTTATCGGCGTATGCCGAGTTTCTTGATCAGCTCGTGATACTGTTCGATATCACGATGCTTTAGATAATCAAGCAATTTTCTACGTCGCGAGACCAACTGAAGCAAGCCTCGACGCGAATTGTTGTCTTTCTTATGGATCTTGAAGTGCTCGGTCAGCGCGTTGATCCGCTGCGTGAGCAGTGCGATCTGAACTTGTGACGAACCCGTATCGCTGGCGTGGATCCGATTATCGGTAACTATTTTCTCTTTCGTTTCTTTCAATGTTGACATCTTTGTCTTGCCTTGATGGCCTCTCCTTTTGGCTCGCAGTCCCTCCGCGTCCTAAGCGCGGAAACCGCGAAAATTTGTGAATAACTACTAACTAATAGTGAATAGTGTCCTGCTTTATTGTCTAACATTTACACGGATCGGGCAACTCGCTTTTCACTGTTCTCTTTCCCGGTTCAGGTGGTGTCTCAATTCCGTCCTGACAAATCCAACACTTCGATCTATTTCTATCGGAATGTCGGCAAATCTCGACCTGGCTGCTCCGGGATTTTAGGTGGAAATGAACGCCTATTGTAATTTTACGTAAGGTTGGCAGGTGTATCGGATTTATGATGGATGCAAGTGACATCGCGGTGTGGGAAGGCATTGAGGTTGAGCGGAGCGGATCTGAGGCGAAAAAACGTCAGAATGAGGATTTGGAGCTATCAGATTCGATCGTTCAGCGTTACCTCGATCCGCCCGCGGATTCTCCTTTTCCGTTAGAGTATGCGTATAACCTCCTAGGCAATGCTTCCGGGCAGAGAGTGCTGGATTACGGGTGTGGAGCGGGCGAGAACAGCGTACTTATCGCTGCGCACGGCGGAACGCCCGTCGGAGTGGATATTTCGCCCGAGCTCATACAACTTGCCGAGCGTCGGATGGCCCTGCATGGATACACTGACTTCGAATTTAAGGTCGGCTCAGCCCACGAGTTGCCACTAGAGGATGAGTCAATTGATGTGGTCTTGGGAATTGCAATCCTACACCATCTCGACCTTGACCTTTCATCGAAGGAAGTTTTCAGGGTGCTAGCAAAAGGTGGCAGAGCGATCTTTTTCGAGCCTGTGAGAAACTCCAAGTTCATTAGATTTGTCCGCAATCTGATCCCTTACCAGTCACCCGATGTCTCGCCCTACGAAAGGCCGTTAACAGACCGAGAATTGAAGGACTTTGCAGCCCCATTTGAAAGTTTCGAGGCAAAGGCCTTTTCGTTGCCCTTCGTAAACCTTATCGAAGCCCTTGGCTTTTCCGACACGGCGCTCAAACTTGCCATTCAAGTTGACGGCACAATTCTAAACGCCATTCCGTTTCTGAATTACTACGGATCAATACGTGTGATCGAAATGAGAAAGAGCGGTTGAAGAAACCTCTTGCAATATAGATCAATGGGTGCATAATGAACGAAGTCAGAACTTTTCTGAGTCAAGATACTACGACTTCAAATGGGATTTGGTACATCCAACACTCGACGGAAGGTTTTGGGGCACGGGGTTCGGGACCAATGGTGACATTCCAATACAGTCTACCTACGTCCGTTAAAGCTCGCCAGCCTGTTCACTGTTAGCTGACATCGTACTTAAACTCTTCCATAAACTTGGTCGAGAAGTTTCCTTTCTGGAAATTCTCGTCAGCCATGATCGCCTTATGAAGCGGAAGAGTCGTCTTGATCCCTTCGATCACCATAACGTCCAGCGCCCGCTGCATCCGGGCTATCGCCAATTCACGCGTCCGGGCGAGGACGATCAGTTTTGCGATCATCGAATCGTAATACGGCGGCACTACATAGCCCGGATAGACGGCCGTATCGACACGGACGCCAGGCCCACCTGGAAAGTTGAACGCGGTGATGCGTCCGGGACTCGGCGTGAATTTCACCGGATCCTCGGCATTGATGCGGCATTCTATCGCATGGCCGACGATCTGGACCTCATCCTGAGAATAACCAATGTTTTCACCCGTCGCGATCCGCACCTGATTCCTCACGATATCCGCGAGGGTCACCATTTCGGTTACGGGATGCTCTACCTGGATCCGCGTATTCATCTCCATGAAGTAGAAGCTGTCGTCCTCATCCAGCAAGAACTCGAACGTGCCCGCACTTGCATAGCCGATCTCCTGACAGGCTTTGACGGCGACAGCACCCATCTGTTCGCGAATCTCTGGTGAGATCGCGGGTGACGGAGCCTCCTCCAGCAGTTTCTGATGACGACGCTGGATAGTGCATTCACGTTCGCCAAGGTGGATAGTATTGCCGTGTTCGTCAGCCAGCACCTGGATCTCGATGTGCCGGGGCCGCTCGACGTAACGTTCGATATAGACCGATCCGTTCTTAAAAGCGGCAAGCGCCTCAGCCTGGGCTGTCTCGAGTTGCCCGACAAGTTCGCTTTCCTGCCGGACGATACGCATACCCCGCCCACCGCCGCCTGCAGCGGCCTTGATGATCAGCGGAAAGCCGATCGCAAGCGCCAGTTTCTTGGCCTCCTCAGCCGATTCGATCGGGTCCGGGCTGCCGGGAAGGATCGGAACACCCGCGGCCGTCATCGTCCGCCGGGCCTCGACCTTGTCGCCCATCATGGCAATAACGTCGGCACTAGGGCCGATAAACTTAATATTGCAATCGCCGCATATGGTCGCAAAAGTCGCTGATTCTGCAAGAAACCCATAGCCGGGATGCACGGCGTCGGCGTTTGTGATCTCGGCGGCGGAAATTATCGCCGGAATGTTCAGATAGCTCTCGGCCGACGGTGCGGGACCGATACAAACCGCCTCGTCGGCGTATCGCACATGCAGGGCTTCGCGGTCGGCCTCTGAATGAACGGCGACGGTCTTAATGCCCATCTCCTTGCACGTCCAGATGATCCGACAGGCGATCTCGCCCCGGTTAGCTACGAGAATTTTGCGTATATCACGCATAAAAAAGTCAGCAGTAAGCAGTCAACGGTTAGCAGTCGGAGAAGAACTGCTCACCGCTATCTGCTTACTGCTCACAAACCTATTTCTTAACGCCAAACAATGCCTGGCCGAATTCGACAGGCTGGCCGTTCTCGACGTAGATCTTGACGATCTCGCCTGAAACCTCGGCCTGAATCTCGTTCATCAATTTCATCGCCTCAACGATGCAAACGGTTGTCTCTGGGCCGACGTTGCTGCCCTCGCTAACGTACGGATCCTTATCAGGCCCTGAGGCCCGATAGAATGTGCCGACGATCGGCGATATGATCTTGTGCAAGCCTACGTCCGCGTCCGCGTCCGCCGCCGTTTCAGTTTCAGGCTGAGCGATCGGGCCCGTAACTGGAGCAGCGACGGGTAGTGACGGGGCCGCCGGGGCCTGAGCGACAGCAGTGCTTGTCATCTTGCTCAACCTTACCCTGATATTCTCATTCTCAAACTCAAAGTCCGTGAAGCCGTGCTCGTTGACCAAAGCCGCGAGGGCCTGAAGCTCGTCCATGTCAAATGACGCATCGCCCGCGTTCCTTTTATCGCCCTTTCTATCCACGTCGCTCGCTCTTGCTGAAGCCGAATCAGTCATATCTGGCCTCCGTGACCGGGATTACCCATTCGCCGCCATTTCCTGCGGATTATCGACCAACTCTATCACAGCCATCTCGGCATTGTCGCCCTGACGGCGTCCCACCCGAATGATCCTGGTGTAACCGCCATTGCGATCCTTATAGCGAGCACCGAGTTCATCGAAGAGACGCTGGACGGCTTTCACTCCGGCGGTACGCTCGATCGGCTCTTTGGCCTCGCCCTTCTTACCACGAAAGCGGCTCGCCGCGAGTTTGAACGTTGAGTTACCTGCATGGAAGAACTTCGCCGCCTGACGCCTGAGGTGGACTTCGCGTACGCCGGCGTCGTCGCCTTCCAGCGTCTGTGCCTTGCGCGCGAGTGTTATCACTTTCTCGATGAAAGGGCGCAGTTCCTTTGCCTTCTGCACGGTAGTAACCAGATGCTCATTCTCGGCGTTTATCAATGAGGTCGCCAGATTGCGCAGCATCGATATACGGTGTTCGGTGGTCCTTCCTAGTTTGCGATGTGCCTTTTTGTGTCTCATTTCTCTAGTCCAGGTCGCGTCCGCCCGAGCCCGGGATCGGGTTTCCCTGTTCGTCAAAGTCCATACCAAAATCAAGGCCCATGCCATGGAGCATATCCTTGATCTCGGTCAATGACTTTTTGCCAAAATTCTTGGTGCCCAGCATGTCCTTTTCACTACGACGGATAAGGTCACGTATGGATCGGATATCTGCGTTCTTCAGGCAGTTGTACGAGCGAACCGAAAGCTCAAGCTCATCGACCGATTTGTCCAGCAGATCGTTGCGCATCAAAGGCGGCCGAGCTATGTCCTCGTACTTGTATTCCTCTTCCTCCTCCTCAAAGTTGATAAAGATGGACATGTGGTCTTTGATCAACTTCGCCGCCAGCCCGATCGAATCTTCGGGCCTGACCGAGCCGTCAGTCCAGACCTCGATCGTGAGGCGGTCGTATTCGGTGTTCGAGCCCTGACGTGTCTTATCGACGCTGAAGTTGACCTTCTTGATCGGGGTGTGGACCGAATCGATCGGAATATATCCGACCGAGAGATCTTCGTCGTTATTAAACTCCGCCGAAACATAGCCGCGTCCCCGCTTTAGCCGCATCTCAAGATTTAGGCTGCCGCTCTGGCTGATAGTCGCGATGTGTACATCGGGATCGAGGACCTCAACGTCGCTGTCCGTCTCGATGTCGCCGCTCATGACGGCGCCGGCACCCTTCTTGCTTATCGACAGTGACTTCGGGCCGGTGCCGTGCAAGATAAAGGGCACCTGCTTGAGGTTGAGAATCACGTCGGTCGCGTCCTCAACCACGCCCTTGATCGATGAAAACTCATGCTCTACGCCGTCGATCTTAACGGCTGTTACCGCCGCCCCTTCGATCGAGGAAAGTAATGCCCGTCGGATCGAATTGCCTATAGTGGTCCCAAAGCCACGCTCGAATGGTGCGGCGTGAAACTTTCCATAGCGGTTGGTCAGTGTCTCGCTATCGACGTTGAGTCGGCTCGGCATCTGAAAATCTGTCCAATGATTGCTCTGCGTCATAATTTGTTCTTTTTTGTCCAAAAGGTTGGCTTTGTCCCCGAACGGCCAAAGAGAAGAACGACTCTTCAGGCCCGGCTACTTCGGCCAACCCGCTACTTGTTACTTACTGTAAAGCTCAACGATCAGCTGCTCATTGATATTTGCGTCGATGTCCTCGCGCTTCGGCAGGCCCGAAACAGTTACTGCCAATTCCTTGCTTGGAGCACTTAGCCATGCAGGACGCCCGCGGCCAATAGCCGTCGACCATGCACCTTCTATGTGCGGGTTTTTCTGGCTGCGAGGTTTGACCGCGACCACATCACCGGCTTTTACCTGGAAGGAAGGGATGTTGACCTTGCGATCATTGACCGTCACATGGCCGTGATTGACCAGCTGACGGGCTTGACGGCGTGAGGTCGAAAAACCGGAACGGTACACAACGTTATCCAACCGTCTTTCGAGCATGAAAAGCAGGTTTTCACCCGTAACGCCTTTCTGGCGGCGAGCCTTCTCAAAATACGTCCTGAATTGCTTTTCGAGAATAAAGTAAATGCGTTTTACCTTCTGCTTTTCGCGAAGCTGCTCACCATAGCCTTGGAGCATCTTGCGGCGGGCAGCACCATGCTGGCCCGGCGGATTGGTTCCGCGTTTTTCAATAGCACACGACGGCTTGTAACACCGGTCACCCTTGAGGAATAACTTTGCACCTTCGCGGCGGCACAGCCTGCACACCGCATCTCTGTATCTAGCCATAATCTATTTTCTGCCTCCGCCTCTTCGGGCGGAAAAGTTTACAGGCCCGTATGCCCTTCTTCCTTTCGATAAAACGGTCTGAGGTCAAACTTTAGTATGACATCAGAACCAAGATCAAACTCTTCGCCTTTTCGGCGGCCTGCAGCCGTTATGCGGGATCGGCGTCGTATCGCGTATTGACGTCACGCGGATGCCGACCTGGCTTACAGCCCTGATCGCCGACTCGCGTCCGCCACCGGGTCCTTTGACGCGGACCTCAACCTCACGCATTCCCGCATCAAGCGCTTTACGAGCGACTTCCGTCGCAGCCTGTTGGGCCGCAAAGGGAGTTCCCTTTCGGCTGCCGCGGAACCCGCGCGCACCGGACGAACACTGTGCGACCAGGTTGCCCTCGGCGTCTGTGATCGAGATAAGCGTATTATTGAACGAGGCCGATATGTGAACGATCCCGACCGGAATGTTCTTCTTCTCGCGCTTCTTAAAGGTCTTCTTCTTAGTAGCTGCTGCTTTAGCCATATCTCAGTGATTACTTCTTGCCCGGAGCTTTCTTCTTGGCAACGGCTGCCTTGCGCGGCCCCTTGCGTGTACGAGCGTTGGTATGCGTCCTTTGTCCGCGAACCGGCAGGCTCCGACGATGTCGGAGGCCACGATAGCAGCCGATGTCCATCAGCCGCTTGATGTCCATCTGGACACGCTTGCGAAGGTCGCCCTCGATCTCGCCTTCGGTGTCGAGCAAAGCACGGATCTTATTGAGATCGTCTTCGCTGATGTCCTTGATCTTTGTGTGGATATCGACGCCGACCTTGCCAAGGATGTCGGTAGCGCGCGATTTGCCTATACCGTAGATATAGGTCATTCCGATCTGTGCCCGTTTGTTGGGCGGTAGGTCAACTCCTGCTATACGAGCCATAATTCGCTATCCCTGTCGTTGTTTGTGCTTGGGGTTATCACAGATGACGCGCACGACGCCCCTGCGGTGGATCACCTTGCACTTGTCACACATTTTCTTTACCGAAGGCCTTACTTTCATTGTTCGCCTCTCATTTATAGCGGTACGTTATCCGCCCGCGCTTCAGGTCGTAGGGAGAAAGCTCGACAAGTACCTTGTCGCCCGGCAGGATGCGAATAAAATGCTTCCGCATCTTTCCCGAGACATGAGCGAGGACCTCGTGATTGTTATCATCGACGGCAACCTTGAACATCGCGTTAGGCAGTGTTTCCAGCACGGTCGCCATGACCTCGATCGCCTCTTCCTTAGACATCTCGACTAAGCCAACCTGCTGAATGGTTGGACAAACTATTAATACTAGCGTTCTGCTGTCAAGTTTTCAAGTTACGCAGCCGCAATTTCAACCGTCCGTGCCGCACGCCACCGTTTCTGCTCTTTTGTCAGCGTCAATACCTCGGGTCCGTCCGCGGTGACTGCCAGCGTATGCTCGGCGTGGGCCGACGGTTTGCCGTCAAGGGTAACAACGGTCCATTTGTCGCTCAGTGTTCTCGTCTCGTGCGTGCCCAAGTTTAGCATCGGCTCGATCGCGAAGCAGTATCCGGCCCGTATCTTCTCTTTTGTCCCTGCACGCCCGTAATTCGGTATCTGCGGCGATTCATGCATATGCCTCCCGATACCGTGACCTGTGTAATCGCGAACGATTCCGTAGCCGTATTTCTCAGCATGCTGCTGAACCGCCCAACCGATATCGCCAACGCGATTGCCGATCCGCGAGGCATCAATACCAAATTCAAGACATTCTTCCGTCACCCGAATTAGCTGCTTCAGGTCTTCGGCGATCTCGCCTACCGGCACCGTCATCGCCGTATCACCGACAAACCCATGATACGTGGCCGCCATGTCGAGCGAAATGATGTCGCCCTCCGCGAGCGGCTCAGGCTTCGAAAATCCATGCACGATCTCATTATTGACCGACGAGCATATCGCGAACGGAAATCCATGGTAGCCGATAAATGTCGGTATTGCCCCCGCATCTCGGATCATACGGTCAGCCGCGTTGTTCAACTCCATCGTCGTAATACCAGGCTCGACCATGCCACGGAGTACTTCTCGCACCTCGGCGATGAGTTCGCCCACGGCACGCATCTTATCAAGGTCTTTTGCGGATTTGGCGATGATCACTGGTATTACCGTCGGACAAGTTTCTCGAGTTGTCCGTATATATCTTCAATGTCGCCCGTGCCGTCGACCTTCTCTAGCCGGCCGGAGCGGTCGTAGTAGTCGATCAATGGCCGAGTGTTCGCCGCATAAGTGTCCAGACGAATGTTCACGCTCTCTTCGTTATCGTCCGCTCGGTGATCAAGCTTGCTCTCCGGATGATCATCGCAAACGCCCTCTATCTTTGGTGGGCGGGAGTAAATATTGTAGATCTCACCACAAACCGGGCAGCTTCGCCGACCCGTTAGACGTCGGAGCAATTCATTCTTCGGCACATCGATCTCGATCGCCTGAATGTCCTTCCCTTGCTCGTTCGCGAGTTCCTCAAGCTGTTCGGCCTGAACGGCGGTCCGCGGATAGCCGTCAAGCACGTAAGTGCTCCGCGTGTCGGATTGCGACGTACGCTCACGGACAATCTTATATGTGATGTCGTCCGATATCAGTTTGCCGGAAGCCATGATCGCCTGGACCTCGCGCGCCAACGGCGTATCCGCCCTCTTCATCTCGCGAAACATATCGCCCGTCGAGATCTGCGGAATGCCAAGCCGCTCCTCTAGCAGCCTCGCCTGCGTGCCCTTACCTGCCCCGGGTGCTCCTATTAGAACGATGATCTTGTCCATAAAAACAATCACGAATTACGAATTACCACTTCCGGTGTTCGTAATTCGTAATTTGTAATTCGTAATTCGCTAGGCTCGGCGTCCTCGCAAGCGCGAGCCGGAGCCGAGAAAACCCTCGTAATTCCGCATAACGAGCTGGGCTTCGATCTGGGCCACGGTATCCATCGCCACACCGACCAGGATCAGCAAGCTAGTGCCGCCAAAAAAGAACTGATATCCAAGACCCGTCGGTATCCAATTTAATCCCGGAGTCCCGCCCATGAAAGTGTCGAGCGACGTGCCAATGAACGGCAGCCGTGCGACCTTAAAACCGCTCAACAGCAACTGAGGCACAAACGCGACAAATGCGAGATACAGGGCGCCAACCGTCGTCAATCGCGTCAGGATTTGGTTCAGATAATCTGCGGTCGGGGCGCCGGGGCGAATACCGGCAATGAATCCGCCGTGCTTACGCAGATTGTCAGCCACTTCATCGGTATTGAAGATGATCGTGATGTAAAAGAACGTGAAGATCACGATCAGTGACAGAAACACCAATTCGTAATACGGATCGCCGCCGTGGAATTGCTGAAAGAATGCGAACACCTTTGACCATGTCGAATTTGGCTCGTTCGGGTCGGGCGGAAAGGCCGAGAACAGCGTCTGCGGCATCGCCAGCACCGACGATGCAAAGATGACCGGGATGACGCCGCCCATGTTGATCTTGAGCGGCAAGCTCGTTTCCTGGCCGCGAAATGTCTGGTTGCCAACACGCCGACTCGCATAGCTGATAGCAATATGCCGACGGGCAGACTCAACATAAACGATCAATGCGATCAACGCGACCAGAACGACGACGAGAAAGATCACGCCAAGCGATTGAACAGGGTCACCCGCCCCTACGCGACTCATCACCTGCGTCACGCCGTTCGGCAGGCCGATAACGATACCGGCAAAAATGAGCAACGAGATCCCGTTACCGACGCCGCGCTCCGTGATCTGTTCACCAAGCCACATGACAAAAACAGTTCCCGTCGTAAGGGTGATCACGACCATGGCCGTCGCCCACCACGTCTCTGCGATGATGTTGTTGCGCGATAGCCAGGTCGCAACAAAGAACGTCTGGACAGAACAAAGTACAACAGTCGAATACCGCGTCCACTGGTTCATCTTCTGCCGCCCAACCTCACCCTCTTCCTGGATCTTCTTCATCGCAGGCGAAAGCACTGGCAAAAGCTGCATGATGATCGACGCAGTAATGTAGGGCGTCACGCCGAGAGCAAAAACGGAGATCGTTCGAAAATTACCGCCCGAAAACAAGTCGAGAACGCCGAGCAGTGTGCCCGCGACCTCGCCCCAAACGCGTTCGAGTTGAGCGCTGTTAATGCCCGGTGCCGTAACGTGAGCACCAAAACGATAGACCGCCAACATCCCGAGCGTGAAGAGGATACGCTTCCTCAGCTCAGGGATCTTGAACATGTTCTGGACGGCGCTAAAAAACTTCTCCATATTCGTGTCGGCTAGTAACTACCAATAACTATTCTGCCGGAACGGTCTTTGCGATAACCGTCGCGGAACCGCCGGCCTTTTCGATCTTCTCTTTCGCGGCTTTGGTAAAGCGATGGGCCGAGACGTTCAATTTCTTGGTCAGTTCACCGTTGCCGAGAATGACGAGATCGTGCTTGGCCTTCTTGATCAGTCCCCGCTGGTGCAGGATCTCTGGTGTAACGTCGTCACCGGCATTGAAGTTGGCATCGATCTTGGCGAGTGCGATCTCGATCCACTGTTTCTTAAAGATATTGGTGAATCCGCGCTTCGGAAGGCGACGCTGGAGCGGCATCTGGCCCCCCTCAAAGCCGGGGCGACTCGAATAACCCGAACGCGATTTCTGCCCCTTGTGTCCTTTGCCTGACGTTTTGCCAAGCCCCGAACCAGGGCCGCGCCCGAGACGCTTTTTCTTGTGCGTCGAGCCCGGGGCCGGATGAAGATTGTTCAACGATAAAGCCATCTTTCCCTCTTATTCAACGATCCGCAGCAAATGCGGCACTTTTGCGACGACGCCACGGCTTGCCGGTGAATCCGGCCGCGTTACCGTCTGGTTGAGCTTCGTGATGCCGAGGCTCTTAACGATATCTTTCTGTTTTTGGGCATAACCGATCATCGACCTGTAATACTGGATCTTGATGGTTGCGCCGCTGCTCTCTTTCTTTGCCATCTCTTTAAGTTACAGAGTTTCCAGAGTTACAGGCAGTTGCAGAGTTTATTCCGTAACCCCGCAACTTCTGCAACTTCAAACTAATTCTTCCACCTGCTTTCCGCGCAGTCTTGCAACCTCGAGCGGGTCTTTCATCCGCATCAGGCCGTTGAACGTCGCACGGATCACGTTATGGGCGTTGTTCGAACCCAGGATCTTTGTGCGAACATTGTGAACGCCGAGGCTCTGAAGCACGGCACGCACGGCACCGCCAGCGATAACGCCCGTTCCCTCAGCCGCCGGCTTGAGCAACACGCGGCCCGCTCCGTATTCGCCGATCAGTTCGTGCGGCAGGGTGCCTTCGATCAATGGAACGCGAATGAGATTGTTCTTGGCGGCCTCGACCGCCTTCTTGATCGCGTTCGGCACTTCCTTGGCCTTACCTGTCCCAAAACCTACGTGTCCCGCCTCGTCACCTACAACTACGAGTGCCGCGAACGACATGTTCTTTCCGCCTTTGACGACCTTGGTCACGCGGTTGATCGAGATCAACTGGTCCTTCAATATCAGGCCGTTTGGTGAGATTCTCTGCTTATTCATTATTCCTCGCTGCCATCGGCCGATGCCGGCTCAGCCTTTGCCTCGTGCTTGTTCAATCCCGCCTCACGCGTGGCATCAAGCAATGCCTTTACACGGCCGTGATAAACGTAGCCGCCGCGATCGAAAACCACGCTCGAAACGCCAGCCTTCTGGGCCCTCTCGGCAATTGCTTTACCGACTGCTTTTGCCGCGTCGATATTGCCGCCAGTCTTGAGGCCTAGCGATTTCTCGATCGTCGAAGCGGTCGCAAGCGTCTTGCCGCTGCCGTCGTCAATCACCTGTGCGTAAATGTGATTCAGGCTCCTGAACACCGCTAGGCGTGGACGATCCGCCGTCCCGCGTACTTTCTTGCGAATGCGGCTGTGAACGCCTTGGCGAATATCTGCTCTACTCTTCTGTCCCATAACTCTGTTACCTATTTGCCGGTCTTGCCCGGCTTGAGCCGATAGTATTTGTCGGCGTAGCGCACACCCTTGCCTTTGTAAGCATCCGGCTTGCGTAGGCGGTTCAATTCCGCCGCGACCTGGCCGAGCTTCTGCTTGTCGATGCCGCTCAGCGTGATCGTCGTCTGATACTGGTTGATCGACGTTTTCGTATTCACACGCTCGGCTTTAGCATCAATGCCCTCTGGCAAGACGTATTCGATCGGATGCGAATAGCCGAGAGCAAACACGATCTTCTTGCCCTGCACGTCTGCCTTGTAACCAACGCCGACGATATCGAGGTCCTTCGAAAAGCCCTCGGTCACGCCGACAACGGCATTGTTCGCGAGTGCCCGGGCGAGCCCGTGAAACGCCGCGTGCTCATTGCCCGCACGCTCGGCCACAAGGCTGCCGTCCTCCTGCTTAAAGGTCACGCCCGCCGGGATCGGCGTCGTCAGCGTGCCCTTTGGGCCTTTGACTTCCATCGCCGAATCATTGATCGTCACGGTCACGCCGGACGGTATGCTGATCGGTTTCTTTCCTACTCGTGACATAACTCTAAACCTTTAATAGACCTCTGCGAGAATCTCACCGCCGACGTGTTCGGCACGTGCGCGCTTGCCGCTCATCAGGCCCTTTGACGTCGAAACGATATTCACACCATATCCTCCGAGCACTTTTGGTATCTCACCCGAGCCGACATAAACGCGGCGGCCCGGACGCGACACGCGCGACAGGTGAGTGATCGACGATTGGCCCCTGGCATCGTAGCGAAGCGAAACTCGGATCATGTACTTTGGCCCTTCGCCCTTGGTCGAAAAATTATTGATGTAGCCTTCTTCCTTGAGGATTCTGGCAACCTCCATCTTTAGCTTTGAGCCCGGGATATCTACACGAGTATGCTTTGCAGCTATCGCGTTTCGTATCCGTGTGAGCATATCGGCTATTGGGTCTGTCATTCTCTTATAACTCCGTAAATTATTATGGCGGTTCGGCCTGTTACTCGTTGGGCCGCCTACCGTAATCAAAACCTACCAACTCGACTTAACAACGCCCGGGATCTGCCCCTCAAGAGCGAGATCGCGAAGCGCGATGCGCGAAACACCAAACTTACGCAGATATCCGCGTGTACGGCCCGACTGCGAGCAGCGATTGCGAACCCTTGAGGGGCTGGCATCACGCGGCATCTTTTGCAGGCGGATCACTGCCGCATCGACCTCTTCAGGTGTCGACCGCGGGTTATTGATGATCTTCTTGGCCGCCGCACGCCGTTCGGCATAGAGCTTGACCTTTTCTTTGCGTCGATTGTTGTTTACAACTTTGCTGATCTTTGCCATAAAAACTTATTGTCTAAAGGGCATCCCCAGTGCCTTCAGAAGAGAGCGTGCCTGATCGTCCGACTTTGCCGACGTAACGATCGAGATATTCATCCCACGCGTTTTGTCGACCTTGTTAAAATCGATCTCCGGGAAGATAAGCTGTTCGCGAACGCCGAGTGTATAATTACCGCGTCCGTCAAACGCCTTTGCCGAAACACCGCGAAAGTCTCGGACACGCGGCAAAGCAACCGAGATCAGACGATCAAGGAACTCATACATCCTCGCACCGCGAAGCGTAACCATGGTGCCGATCGACATTCCCTGACGGAGCTTGAACGCCGCAATCGACTTCTTGGCTTTGGTGATCACCGGCTTCTGTCCGCTGATCGCCTTAAGCTCTTCGGTCGCAACATCGAGGATCTTGGCGTTCGCCGAAGCCTCGCCCAAACCCATGTTCAAAATGATCTTTTCGACACGCGGGATTGCCATCGGATTCTTGATATCGAATTCCTTCGCGAGCGCCGGAGCGATCTCTTTCTTGTATTTTTCTCTAAGTCTGGCCATCTTCTTTGTTTGTCTGGGTCTCGGCTTGTTAATACCGTTTCCAAACTAAAACGCTATTCTTTCTCTTCCTTAGCCGGCTTCTCATCTTTAGCCGGTTCGGCCGCTGCGGCCGCGACGGTTTCTTCGTCGACCGTCTTCTTGGCTTCCTTCTTCACCCAGGCGATTTCGGCGATCACCTTGCCGCTTTTTGCGACACGAACCTTCTGGCCGTCACGTATTTCGTACTTCACTCGTGTCGGCAAACCTGTTTCGGGGTCGATGAGGGCGACATTCGAAATGCTCACCCACGCTTCCTGCTCAAAGATGCCGCCTTCGCGGTTCATCTGCGGAACGGGCTTGCGGTGGCGCTTGACCATCATCGCTCCCTCGACCTTGACCTTGCGGTTGCGTGCATCGACGGCGATCACCTTGCCGCGATACGGCTGGCGTTTGCCGGCGCTGTCGTAGCGGTTGAATTCCTTGCCCGCAATAAATACGACCTGATCGCCGCGCTTGATCCTGCTTGTAACTGTTCCTGTCTTACTCATTTCAGTCCTATATGACCTCTGGTGCCAACGAGACGATCTTCATAAAATTCCTTTCACGAAGTTCGCGTGCCACGGGCCCAAAAACGCGTGTTCCTACCGGCGTACCGTCGTCCTTGATCAGCACCGCCGCATTCTCGTCAAAGCGAATGTAGGATCCGTCCTTACGGCGAATTTCCTTTCTCGTTCTGACGATTACGGCGTTGTAAACCTTGCCCTTCTTGGCAGTTCCATCGGGCGATGCCTCTTTCACGGTCACCTTGATGGTGTCCCCTAGGCGAGCGATCTTGCTGGTCGAACCGCCGACCGGCATGATCATCTCGACCCGCTTTGCTCCTGAGTTGTCTGCGACCGCCAAGGAGGTCTGCATCTGGATCATAACTTTGTTACCTCAACCCTAAACTTCCGCCCGCTGAATGATCTCGACTACACGCCAACGCTTTCTCGCTGACAAGGGCCGCGTTTCGACGATCTTCACCTTGTCGCCGATCTTTGCCCCCAGGTCGTCGTGCGCCATGAATTTCTTGCGCTTCTTGACGTACTTGCGATAGACCGGATGCTTGACGAGCCGGTCGACACGGACGGTGACCGTTTTGGTCATCTTGTCCGAAGCAACGATGCCAACCTTCTCGGCCCGCTTGTGCAGTACCTTCTTCGCCGAAGCGTCCGTATCAACTGCCGCGTTTTCCTTCCTCGTCTTCGTAGCCTTTTTCGCCTTCTCCTGGACAGGCGCAGCTTCGACAACCGCCTCTTCAACCGTCGCTTCTACAGCTTCGGTCTCGGTCGCTTGAACTTCTTCTTCAGTCTTCTTCTTTGGCATTTCTTCTCTCTTTTGCCCTAGGCCTCGGCGGTCTTAGCGTCAGCCTCTTTTTTGTTCAACAGAGTGTAAACCCGTGCGAGCGTTTTCTTCTCGCGGCGAATGTCCTTGAGTACATCGCCCACGCCCAGCGTGCGACGAAACTTGAGCCGAAAGAGCGATTCTTTCAACGCATCCGCCTGATCCTTCAATTCCGTAACGCTCATGTCGCCGAGTTGGTCGAGCTGTTCTTTGCGTTTCATTTCTAAACTACGCCTCCTTCGAGGTCGGCACGGGTGACGAATTTCGTCTTGATCGGGAGCTTCTGCGCAGCTAGCTGCATGGCCTCACGCGCAAGAGCCTCGTTAACGCCCTGGATCTCGTACAGAACACGACCGGGCTTAACAACCGCCACCCAGTGATCCGGTGCACCTTTACCCGAACCCATACGCGTTTCGGCCGGTTTCTTCGTGATCGGCTTGTCCGGAAACATCCTGATCCAGATCTTGCCGCCGCGTTTGACGTGGCGCGTCATCGCGATACGAGCCGCCTCGATCTGGCGGTCCGTGATCCAGCCTGCGTCCATTGCTTTCAAGCCAAAATCACCAAAGCTGAGCTTCTCGCCACGCGTGGCCTTTCCACGCATGCGGCCTTTCATCACCCGGCGGTGCTTGACCTTTTTTGGCATTAACATAACTTTCTAATCCCAATCTTCCGAATTAATAATTATTAATTTGCAAATTAGCAATTACTAATGAAAACAAATTCCGTTACCGACGATCATCCCGCCGCGGTCGGCGATCACGCATCGCGCCGCGATCGACCTTGACCTCGTTCATCGGATCGGTCGTCGTCCCGCGTGCCATCGAAGCGTTCGGATCGAGGATCTCACCGCGATAGATCCAAACCTTGACGCCGATGATCCCAAATGTCGTCAACGCCTCAGCAAAGCCAAAATCAATGTCCGCGCGCAGCGTGTGCAGCGGCAGGCGGCCCTGCAGCGACCATTCAGTTCGGGCAATTTCAGCACCGTTCAGCCGGCCGGCGATCATCACCTTGATGCCCTGTGCACCAAAACGCTGCGATTCCTCCATCGTCTTTTTCATCGCACGACGAAAAGCGATTCGCTTCTCAAGCTGCTGTGCGATCTTTTCGGCCTGAAGCTGAGCATTCAGTTCAGGGTGACGAATTTCGAGGATCGAGATCATCACCTCGCGGCCCGTTTTGCGGGTCAGGTCCTCGCGAAGCTTTTCGATCTCGGCCCCTTTGCGGCCGATGATGATACCCGGACGAGCCGTGTAGATCAGGATCTTTAGCCGTGTGGCCGCACGCTCGATGTCGATGTGCGAAACGCCGCCGCCCGCGAACTTCTTCTTAAGCTCGCGCTTGAGTTCTAGGTCCTCGGCGAGGAATTCGGCAAACTCCTTTTTGGCGAACCAATGCGAGTGCCAGTCCTTGTTGTATCCGACCCTAAAGCCGTATGGATGAACTTTCTGTCCCATATTTACTCTTTCTCAGCTTCCTCGCTCCCTTCGCCCTCTGTCGACGTCTCATCGATGGCAGGAGCCTCTTCGGCCACTTCGTCAGTCGTAGCTGCCTCGACGGCCTCTTCAGACGCCGGTTCCTCAACTGCAGCTTCCTCGGGGGCTGCCTCCTGAGTCACAGCCTCAACTGCCTCATCAACGCTGGTTGCATTTTCGGTTACAACTTCTTCAACGGTCTCGACCGCTGCCGCATCGACCACTTCCTCAACCGGTGCGCCCACTGCCTCTTCGATCTCAGCCGGAGCGGCTTCCTTTTTCGCAGCTGCCTTTGGTGCGGCTTTCTTCTTTTCCTTCTTCGGCGCCGCAGCCCTCTTCGCCTTTGCGGCCTCGGCCTTGAGTTCTTTCTCGGACTTCGGTTTTTCTTCGCTCGTAACCGTGATCGTGATGTGGCAATAGTGCCTCTGTTCGCGATACGCACGGCCCTGCGGTGCCGGGCGCATTCGGCGGCGGTTCTTCGTCGGCCCCATGTCCACAAAGCAGGTGTTGATCCACAGATCGTCCGGATCGATGGCGATATTCTCCTGCTCGGCCTTATAGGTCGCATTAGCGATCGCCGAGTTTAGACACTGCGCGATCGGATCGGCAGCCCGCTTGTCCGTAAACTTGAGGATCGACAGCGCCCGCCCGACATTCTCGCCTCGGATCAGGTCGATCACGAGACGCGCTTTGCGGGGCGAGCCCTTAAGATATTTTGTCTTTGCTACCGCTTCCATTATTTCCTCTTTGCCATCTTCTCGGCCTTTGTGCCCGGATGGCCTTTAAACACGCGTGTCGGCGAGAATTCGCCAAGCTTGTGGCCGACCATATTCTCGGTCACAAATACCGGGATGTGGCGCTTGCCGTTGTGAACGCCGAAGGTCAACCCAACCATCGTCGGCGTGATCGTCGAGCGTCGCGACCATGTCTTGATCGCCGGTGGCTTTGGCCCGCCGTCGTTGATCCGGCGAAGCGTTTTCTGAACGCTCAGGTCGATAAAAGGTCCTTTTTTCAGTGAACGTGGCATATTACTTTCTTCTGCGATCCTTCACGATCATGTTGCTTGTCCGCTTGTTGCGACGCGTCTTGTAACCGCGTGTCGGCTGTCCCCACGGCGTTACGGGATTGCGTCCGCCTGAGGTCTTGCCCTCGCCGCCACCGTGCGGGTGATCGACCGGATTCATCGCGACACCGCGAACCTTCGGCCGCTTGCCCTTCCAACGGTTGCGTCCGGCCTTACCAAGCGAAACGTTCTCGTGCTCAGTATTCCCTACCTGGCCGACAGTCGCATAGCACACAACAGGCACCTTGCGGACCTCACCCGAAGGCATACGAAGCTGTGCGTAATCGCCCTCTTTCGCAATGATCTGGGCAAATCCGCCCGCCGAACGAACCATCTGTCCGCCCTTTCCGGGCCGAAGCTCGATGTTGTGCACCTCGGTTCCCAGCGGGATATGCGTGATCGGCAAGGCATTTCCCGGCAGGATATCGGCGTCCTCGCCGCTCAAGATCATCGTCCCCACCTTAATGCCGAGCGGAGCAATGATGTATCGCTTCTCGCCGTCGAGATAGGTGATCAACGCGATATGAGCCGAACGATTCGGGTCGTATTCGATCTGCGAGACCTTGCCCGGAATTCCGGCCTTGTCACGCTTAAAATCGATCACGCGGTAAAACCGCTTGTGGCCCCCGCCGCGGCGACGGATCGTGATCCGGCCGTCGCTGTTGCGGCCTGAGATCCTCTTCTTTGGCTCCAGCAGTGACTTCTCGGGGACTGCGTTCGGAGTCAATTCATCACGCGTCAGGTACGTCTGGTATCGACGTGCCGGTGATGTTGGTTTTAATCTCTTGATACCCATATTTCCTACTTTGAAATATCAAATTTCAAATCTGAGATCTCTTATATGGCCTCCGCGTAATCCACCATCGGCTCGCCCGCACGGAGAGTAACGTACGCCTTCTTCCAGGCTGGGCGACGTCCTTCGATACGGCCGCGCCGCTTCAACTTGCCGTCGTATTGGACCGTACGCACGGCCGCAACCTTAACGTTAAAGATCTCTTCGATCGCGCTCTTGATCTGCGGCTTTGTTGCCTTGCGGTCAACACGAAACGTCAGCACCTGTCCGGCCTTGCGCTTACCGCCCTCGTCGGTCGAATCCTCCTTGAGCAGCACGCTCTTTTCAGTAACGACCGGCGATTTCAGAATGTCCCAAACGCCTAAACTACTCATTCTCGTTTGCCTCCTCAGCCGCCGGTTCCTCGGCAGGGACTTCGAGAGCTACTTCCTCGTCCACCGCAGGCTCCTCGGCCTTGGCTTTCTTCTCAGCCTTCGGTTTTTCGACTTTCTCTTCGGCCGGCTCAGTCTTTTCAGCCTTTGGCTTCGCCTCTTTCTTTGCCTTCGGAGTCTCGACAACCTCGGCGACCTCACCGCTCGGATCGAGCAGTCTGGTCAGTTCCTCGACGGCCGCCTTCGAGATCACGAGCTTTTCGTGATAGATGATGTCGTAAATATTGAGGCCAAAGCTGTTAGTGACCTTCGTCTTCTCGACATTCCGTGACGAAAGCACTAGGTTCGCGTTATCAAGAGAGTCGATGAACAGCGTCTTTGCACGCGTTGCTTTCTCGATCAGTCCCAGCGAAGCCATTGCCGAAAGAAAGTCTTTTGTCTTCGGCGCCTTGAATGCGATCTCGTCGATCACGATCAGATTGCCCTCGCGAAGCCGTTCGCTCAGTGCCGAGCGCAACGCGCCGCGGCGCATTTTCTTCGGCATCTGGTACGACCAGTCGCGTGGCTGGGGGCCATGGACGTTGCCGCCACCTTTCCAGAGCGGCGAGCGAAGCGACGCGATACGTGCGCGACCCGTGCCCTTCTGCTTCCAAAGCTTGCGGCCCGAACCGGAGACATTGCCACGAGTCTTCGTGGCCGACGTGCCCTGACGGCCGTTGGCCTGAAAATTACGTACGGCTGCGTGTATCAGCGACTCGTTCAATTCGGCGCCGAATACGGCATCCGACAACGCAATGTCGCCGACCTCTTTATTCTTCAAATTGCGAACCTTTACGGTAGGCATAATCTACTCCGTTATGATTTCCTGACGACAACCAGGCTGCCGTTCGCTCCCGGCACAGCACCGCGAACCATCAAAAGGTTGTTCTCGGCGTCGACCCTGGCAACGGTCAAGCCCTTTACAGTCACACGCTCATCGCCCATATGGCCCGACGATTTCGTGCCCTTGATAACACGCGAAGGATATGCCGACTGGCCGATCGAACCCGGTTTGCGAACATTCATCGAACCATGCGACTCAGGCCCGCGTGAAAAGTTGTGCCGTTTGATCGTGCCCTGAAAACCGCGTCCCTTAGATTTACCGACGACCTCGATCTTGTCACCGTCGACAAAGATATCGGCCTTCACCTGATCGCCAACTGCTGCCTCGGGCTCGCCGGTCAGGCGGATCTCCTTCAGAACGCGCGTCGGCGGCAATCCGCCACCCGTCTTTTCAAAGTGCCCTTGCAGCGGCTTCGAAACGTTCTTTAACCGCACCGGCTTGTCCTCGACGAGGCCGAGCTGAACGGCGTTATAACCGTCGCGGCCCGCCGCACTCTTGGTCTGGACGACAACGCAAGGGCCCGCCTTGATGACGGTCACGGGCGTTACCGTGCCATCCTCAGCAAAGATCTGCGTCATGCCCAACTTTCTTCCAATGATTCCGCTAACCATATCTCTTAGTTCCAGAGTTACGGAGTTTCAGAGTTCCAAAGCTGAGTTCCCGCGAACTCCGCTACTGGGCAACTCTGTGACTCGGTTAACTATCGGCCAAAGGCCTTAATTTCCACATCAACACCCGCCGGCAGGTCAAGTTTCATGAGCGCGTCGACCGTTTCGGCAGTCGGGTCGAGAATATCCATCAAACGCTTGTGCGTGCGGATCTCGAACTGCTCACGCGATTTCTTATCGACGTGCGGCGACCTCAGGACCGTCCATTTGTTTTTGATGGTCGGAAGAGGTATCGGCCCGGCGATCCTCGCCCCCGTTCGCTTTGCAGTATCCACGATCTCGGTCGTGGACTGATCCAAAACACGGTGATCGTAGGCCTTAAGCTTGATGCGGATCTTTTCGTTCAACATAATTCCTTATTCCACGATCTCCGACACTGTACCGGCACCGACGGTGCGGCCGCCTTCGCGGATGGCGAAGCGGAGGCCCTTTTCCATGGCGATCGGAGCGATAAGCTCGATCTCCATCTGGATGTTGTCGCCGGGCATGACCATCTCGACGCCTGCCGGCAGGTGTGCTACGCCGGTCACGTCAGTTGTGCGGAAGTAGAACTGCGGGCGGTAGCCCGTAAAGAACGGCGTGTGACGGCCGCCTTCTTCCTTGGTCAGCACATAGGCCTCGGCCTTGAACTTCGTGTGCGGAGTGATCGAGCCCGGCTTGACGATGACCTGGCCGCGTTCGATCTCCTTTCTTTCAACGCCTCTCAGCAGCAGACCGACGTTGTCGCCTGCCATTCCCGAGTCGAGCAGCTTCTTGAACATCTCAACGCCCGTAACAACGCTGTTCCGCGTCTCGCGGATGCCGACGATCTCGACCGGCTCGTTGACATTGATCTGTCCACGCTCGATACGGCCCGTGGCAACCGTTCCGCGGCCCTGGATCGTAAAGATATCCTCGACAGGCATCAGGAACGGCTTATCGGTCTCGCGTGCAGGTGTCGGAATGAAATCATCTACAGCCTGCATCAGCTCGTCGATCTTTGCTTCCCACGTCGCATCGCCCTCAAGGGCTTTCAGGGCCGAACCCTGGATAACAGGGATGTCGTCGCCCGGATACTCATATGAGCTGAGCAGTTCGCGGATCTCCATCTCGACGAGTTCGAGCAGTTCCGCATCATCCACCATGTCGCACTTGTTCATAAAGACGACCATCGTCGGGATACCAACCTGTCTTCCAAGCAGGATGTGCTCACGCGTCTGCGGCATCGGGCCGTCGGTCGCAGCCACAACGAGGATCGCTCCGTCCATCTGTGCGGCTCCCGTGATCATGTTCTTCACATAATCGGCGTGGCCCGGGCAGTCGACGTGTGCGTAGTGACGATTTGCCGTCTCATATTCCACGTGTGCCGTCGCGATCGTGATACCACGTGCCTTTTCCTCAGGTGCGTTGTCGATCGAATCGAACGACCGAAACGCCATCTTCGGATTGTGCTTCGACATCACCTTTGTGATCGCCGCCGTCAACGTCGTCTTGCCGTGATCCACGTGCCCAATCGTCCCAATGTTCACATGCGGCTTACTACGATCGAATTTCTCTTTGCTCATATTCTCCTCTCAGAAGTAATTAGTAATTACTAATTAGTGATAGAAACTAGTTACTTGCTCCCTTGACCTTCGCAATAATTTCCTCGGCAACATTCCTCGGTGCCTCGGCATAGCGCTCAAAGTGCATCGAGCTTGTCGCCCGTCCCTGCGTCGCCGAGCGAAGATCCGTCGTATAACCAAACATCTCGCTAAGCGGCACGAACGCTGTCACGACCGAAACATTTCCCGGACGCGGCTCCATCTTTTCGATCTGGCCGCGGCGGCGGTTCAGGTCGCCGTTGACCGAACCCATATATTCCTCAGGCGTTACGACCTCGACACGCATGATCGGCTCCAGTAGAACCGGCTTTGCCTTCTTAAGGGCATCCTGGAACGCCAGCGAACCTGCGATGTGGAACGAACGTTCGTCCGAGTCAACCTCGTGATACGAACCGTAGATCAATGTCGTCTTGATATCGACCAACTCGTAGCCGGCGAGAAATCCGCGACGCATAGCATCACGGACGCCTTCGCTGACAGGCTTGATGAACTGTTTCGGGATCGCTCCACCGGTGATCTTGTCTTCAAAGACAAAGCCCTCGCCCGGTGCCGGCTCGATCTCGAGCTCTACGTGGCCAAACTGCCCGCGACCGCCCGACTGTTTCTTGAATATCTCCTTGCCCGGCGCACCGGTCGTAATGGTCTCGCGGTACGCAACCTGCGGCTTACCGACATTCGCCTCGACGCCGAACTCACGCTTCATGCGGTCAACGATGATCTCAAGGTGAAGCTCACCCATACCGGCGATGATCGTCTGTCCGGTCTCATGATCGGTCGAGACCTGAAAACTCGGATCTTCCTGAGCAAGCCGATTAAGCGCGATGCCCATCTTATCCTGATCGGCGCGCGTTTTCGGCTCAACCGCAACACGAACGACCGGATCCGGGAACTCCATCGACTCAAGAATGATCTGCTTCGACTCATCCGAGATCGTCTCGCCGGTCGTGACGTTTTTCATGCCGCCAATGGCGACGATCTCGCCCGCACTTGCCTTCTCGACGTCCTCACGCTTGTTGGCGTGCATCATCATCAGGCGACCGACGCGCTCTTTCGAATTCTTGATCGTGTTATAGACGTAGGAGCCTGAGGTGACGGTGCCAGAGTAGATGCGAACAAAAGCGAGTTGGCCTAAGTGCTTATCGGCCATCAACTTAAAGACGAGGCCCGCAAACGGTTCCTTTGCATCCGCTCCGCGTGTTTCCAACTCGCCCGTCTTCGGATTCTCACCCTCGATAGCCGGAACGTCCAGCGGCGACGGCAGGTAATCGACAACACCGTCAAGCAGCGTCTGGACGCCTTTGTTCTTAAACGCCGAACCGGTAAACACCGGTACAATCTTCATGGCAAGCGTTCCTTTTCTCAGGGCGGCTCGGATCTCGTCCTCCGATATCTCCTCGCCCTCGAGATATTTCACCATCAGGTCGTCGTCGATGGCCGAAACCGCTTCGACAAGCTTCTCGCGTTCCGCCTTTGCCTGATCGACAAGGTCGGCAGGGATCTCGACAGTCTCGTAATTCGCTCCTTTAGCCTCGTTGCTCCAGATGAGCGCCTTCATCGTGATCAGATCAACGACGCCCTTGAAGTGTTCCTCAAGGCCGATCGGGATCTGCATCGCAACGGCATTTGCTCCGAGCCGGTCGAGGATCGATTTGAAACTCCGCTCGAACGACGCACCAGCGCGGTCGAGCTTATTAACAAAACAGATACGCGGAACGCCGTACTTATCGGCCTGACGCCAAACTGTCTCGGACTGCGGCTCGACACCGGCGACTCCGTCGAAAACTGCAACCGCACCATCTAAAACTCGAAGGGACCGCTCAACTTCCATCGTGAAGTCAACGTGTCCCGGCGTATCGATAATATTAATGCGGTGCTCGACGCCGTTACGCGTCCAAAAGCAGGTCGTGGCGGCCGACGTGATAGTAATGCCGCGCTCCTGCTCCTGCTCCATCCAGTCCATCGTCGCCGTTCCTTCATGAACTTCGCCGATCTTGTGCGAAACACCGGTGTAATACAAAATGCGCTCAGTCGCCGTGGTCTTACCCGCGTCGATATGGGCCATGATGCCGATGTTTCTAAATTTGTCTAAGCTAATGTTAGCCATTGCTAAAAACTAGAATCTGTAGTGTGCAAACGCCTTGTTGGCTTCCGCCATGCGGTGAACGTCCTCTTTCTTTTTCATCGCACCGCCGCGTCCATTCATCGAATCGATCAGTTCGCCGACGAGCCGGTCTTCCATCGTCTTTTCACTGCGGCCGCGAGCGTTGGTCACGATCCAACGGATCGCGAGCGTGTTGCGGCGATCACGCGAAACTTCGAGCGGCACCTGATAGGTCGCACCTCCAATACGGCGTGACTTGACCTCAAGGGCCGGGGCAACGGCATCGAGTGCCCCCTTAAATATCTTGAGCGGCTCCTCGCCCGTCTTCTCAGCGATCTTTTCCATCGCGCCGTAAAAGATCTGCTCAGCCACACTCTTTTTGCCCTTCCACATCAAGCCGTTGATAAATTTCGTTACGGCGATGCTGTTATAGATCGGGTCCGGCAGGACTTCTCTTTTTGCTGCAACTCTACGTCTTGGCATAATCAGTCAATGCACAATTCACAGTGCACAATGCACAATTGCTGAACTTTTCTGCATTCTGCACTGTGCATTGTGCATTATGCATTCGGAACTACTTCGCTCCTTTGGGTCGCTTCGCACCGTACTTCGAACGGGCCTGATTGCGGTTGCCGACGCCCGATGCATCGAGCGTTCCGCGAATTACGTGGTAACGCACACCCGGAAGGTCCTTTACACGGCCGCCGCGGATAAGCACGATCGAGTGCTCCTGCAGGTTGTGGCCGATACCCGGAATATAGGTCGTAACCTCGATCTGGTTGGTCAGACGAACACGTGCCACCTTACGCAAAGCCGAGTTCGGCTTTTTTGGCGTCGATGTATAAACACGCGTGCAAACGCCGCGTTTCTGCGGGTTTGACTGCAACGCGGGGCTCGCGGTCTTATATTTCACCCGCTGGCGCCCTTTGCGAACTAATTGGTTGATAGTCGGCATATTCTAATTGCTCAAATGGCAAAACTTACGTCTTACCTGACTCTTGCTCGGAACGTGTCCGGCAGTTAGCACAAGCAGCTCTCGCTGACCCGAATTGCTATATGTGATCGATTCTTAAAGAAACCGGGACTTTGCTGTAGCGTGGCCGTTTGAAGAACCCTCGCGGGTTTTTAGTTTGCCGGCGGCCGGTGCTGACCGCTCGCTTACGCTACAATTCCTGTCGTCGAATTCTCAAAAATCCCGTCTTTATTGCCTTACAGCCATAAAGAACGCCCAGACCCAAAAGTCCGAAACTTTAGATAGTATGTATTCAACTCCGCCGTGTCAAGCGTAGAGTGATGGATTCGCGTTGGTAGCTTCCGGCTACGGCCAACCGCTTCGGCTGCGGCCGACGCGCGGCCCCGCTTGCAAAAACTCGTCTCAGCGACTTTGATTCTTCGGCCCGACGAACGAGAATCGGTTAACTGTGACGACCGAACGAACTAAGTTTTCACCGATCTGGTATGTGCTGGGTGCGGTCCTTCTATGGAGCACCGGCGGCCTCTTTATAAAACTCACGACGCTCGACGCATACGAGGTAACATTTTTCCGCTCGCTGCTCGCAGGCCTCACGGTGCTGATCGTCACGAGGCGAAGCGGCTTGCGAATAAATGCCTTCGGCGTATTTTGTTCGCTCATTTACGCGATCCTGCTTTTCCTCTTTGTCTGGGCGACCAAGCATACGACTGCCGCGAATGCGATCTTTCTGCAATACACCGCGCCAGTTTACATCCTTGTGCTGGCTCCATTCGTGATCGGTGAAAAGTTCCACATTCGCGACCTCGCAACCGTCATCTTTTGCATCGCCGGAATGTCGCTATTCTTTGTAGGCGACCTCACTATCGGCGACTACCAAGGAAATGTCGCGGCCCTCGGCTCGGGCATCTTTCTCGGCCTCTACATAATGTTGCTGAAGCATCCGCGATTTGCCGGGCCGCGGGCCGCGAACCTGCCGGTTTCCGCTGTCGACACGCCGCGACGACTGCAGACGGACCGACGTTACTCGCCCGTCGCGACCGTGATATACGGCAATTTTCTCCTCGCTTTGCTCACGCTGCCGATGGGAATCGCCTCTGTTCCGACGATCACGCCTCTCGATATGGCGGCCGTCAGCTTTCTCGGGATTGTCCAGATCGGCATATCTTACATCCTGTTTATCAAGGGCGTGACAGGCGGCACGCGGCCACTCGACGCATCGATCATCGGGTTTATAGAACCTCTGTTGAATCCGGTTTGGGTCTTTCTGTTTGTCGGCGAGCGGCCGTCAAACTGGGCGATCCTCGGCGGAATCATTATAATTGCTACAGTCGTCCTTCACACTCTGAATCAATACCGCAACCGGCCAGCCGAGGCCGCTTGAACTATGGCCAAGCATACGCTTCGCGAAAAGCTCCGTTACTACTTTGAGAACACGATGTCAGGCGGCCCGGTGGCGGTCATACGCTGGCTGTTTATCGTGTCGGTCACGTCGGTGCTGGTGCTCGGCGGCGTGATCGTCATGTTGGGCATTGCCCGCTCGAATGAGCCCGACGCGGAACCGCTCAGCTTCCTCGAAGGGGCGTGGGCGAGCCTGATGGCGACGCTTGACCCCGGAACGATGGGCGGCGACGAGAATTGGGATTTTCGCCTCGTTCGCTTTGCGGCAACTCTCACTGGAATTTTTCTGATCTCGATACTGATCGGTTCGATCGCGTCGGGCATCGATCAAAAGATCGAAGAACTCAAACGCGGCCGCTCGCGTGTCATCCACGACAACCACACGCTCATTCTCGGCTGGTCCGAGAAGATCTTCACCATCATCAAAGAGATCGTCGAGGCGAATTCCAACCAAAAACGCCCGTTTATCGTCATTCTTTCCGACATGGACAAGGTCGAGGCAGAGGACGAGATACGTGCCCGCATTCCCAACACAAAAAACACAAAGGTCGTGGTCCGCAGCGGTTCGACGCTCGAATCCTCCGCAGCCGAGATGGTGAATATCCAAGAGGCACGCTCGATAATCGTGCTCTCGCCCGAGGTCGAGAATCCGGACACTTACGTCATCAAAACCGTCCTCGGCATCACCAACGGCAAGAATCGTCGCGACGAACCGTATCACATCGTCGCCGAGATCCGCGACGAACGTAACCTCGACGCCGCCGAGCTTGTCGGTAACGGCGAGGCCGTCTATGTCCTCTCCGAAGACCTGATTTCGCGCGTGATCGCACAGACGTGCCGCCAGTCGGGCCTCAGCGTCGTTTACGCCGACCTGCTCGAGTTCGAGGGCGACGAGATATACTTCGCCGATATTCCTGACAAACTCGTCGGCAAGACGTATCGCGACTCGCTCTTCGCCTACGAGGATTCCTCCGTCATCGGCGTGTACACGACGGCTGGCGAAGGCGTCAGTAGCCCGACCGTGAGAGAGGGCGCCGCTCCATCAGCAGGCCGCGTCCTCATAAATCCTCCAATGGACCGCATCTTCTCAGAGGGCGAGCAGGTGATCGCCATCTCCGAAGACGACGACACCGTCATCGCCAACGGCCGCGGCACAACAACGGCCCCGCAAACATTCGACCGCCGCGAAGACGACAATCCGGAGCAGGAAACAACCCTCATCCTCGGCTGGAATGACATCGCGCCGCGGATCATTGCCGAATTGGACAACTACGTCCGCGGCGATTCGGCCGTTCTCGTGGTCGCGAACGACCGCGAGGTCGATGTTGCAGTAACAAAGCTCGCAGCGGACCTACAGAATCAAAAGATCGCCTTTATCGAGGGCAACACGGCAGAGAAAAAGACGCTGCTCGACATCAACACGCGCAGCTTTGACCACATCATCGTGCTGTCAAACCGCTCGATCGACATTCAGGAATCCGATGCTAAGACGCTGATCACGCTGCTTCATCTTAGAGCCATCAGCGATGCCGAGGGCGTCGATTACTCGATCGTCACCGAAATGCTCGACATGCGTAACCGGGAACTCGGCCGCGTCGCGAAGGCCGACGATTTCGTCGTCAGCGACAACCTCGTCAGCCTGATGCTCAGCCAAATCAGTGAGAATCGCGAGCTAAAGAAGGTCTACGACGTCCTCTTCGAGGCCGAGGGCTCTGAGATCTATCTAAAGCCAGTCAGCCGCTACGTCGGGCCCGGCAATGAGGTCGATTTCTACACAGTCCTCGCCTCAGCCGCCGAACTCAATGAATCTGCCATCGGCTACCGCATCGCCGCCGATTCTCGCGACTCTGACAACCACTACGGCATCCGCCTCAACCCGAAAAAATCCGACAACGTCACATTCGCGGCTGATGACCGCATTATTGTTTTGAGTGAGGATTAGCGAATAGCCACAGAGAACACAGAGATCACGGAGAACTCAATAACTCTCTGAGTTCTCTGTGATCTCTGTGGCGAATCAGACTTATCGATGGAATGAGCAAAATTCCTTCGGTTCGCTTCCGGAGCGGAACGACTTGGCCTGCTTATCGGGACAATTTACCGTTGCACGCATTCCCGTCAAAGGACATATCATTACGGTGAGGCCGCGCTCGTTGGGATCGAGGTCACGGCGTTCGGGTTTCGGAGCTTCGGATGGTTCGGTGCCATCCTGCCAGGTTTCGGTGACGGGTAACGGGCTCGGGGCGGGGCGTTCGGCACCGCCGTCGGCGGGGCTGTCGTCGTCGAGCGGAATTATCGAACGGTTTGGCACGGTGCCGGCGACGAAGATCTCGACGCGGCGGAATTCGGCCGGGACGTTGGTCACATATATTTCGCGAGGTTCAGTGACGGGTTCCTCGTAATACGGGCTGCTAGGGTCGGTGGACTGACGGTTGGGATTAGGCGGCGTCGGTGTCGGCGATGCGGTCGCAAAGGCGTCGAGTTCTCGGATAAGGCTGCCGTTGCGGAGATCGATCTCAGCTTTGCGGATGTTGGCGGGCATCGCCCAGTCGCCGTTCCATTCGGGATGTAGTTTAAGAGCTTCCTGCATAAAGTCCGCCCAGATCGGCAGGGCGGAATCGGAGCCTTTCATGCCGAGATCGTCGCCGTTGTCAAAGCCGACATAGACCACGCACACGATCTCCGGCGTGAATCCCGCGAACCAACCGTCACGCGAAGTTCCCGTTTTCCCTGCGAACGCGCGTTTGCCTGATTCGTTACGGATGCCCCACGCACCGGCCGACGCCGCGGTGCCTCGGTTGATGACGTCTTTCATTATGTCGTTCATCACGTAGGTCACGTCGGGTCGGATGACGTTCTTTTTGTCGGGCACGGGCAGTTGCACCGTGCGGCCGTCGCCGGCCGTGACACGCGTGATCGGATTTGGCAGGACGCGATCGCCGAGATTCGCGAACATCGTGTAGCCGGTCGCGACCTGCAGCGGCGTCGCCTCGGCCGTGCCGAGGGCCATTGAGGGATAGGCCTTCTCGACCTTTGGGAGGCCGGCCTTTGTGGCGAGCGTCATTACCTTGCCGATGTTCAGCGACATCGCGAGATCGACCGTAATGACGTTCTTGCTGCGGACCAGCGCGTCGCGCAGGGTGATGTCCTGATTCGTGAACGTATCGCCAAAATTGTTTGGCGAATACGTCTCGGTGCCGAATGTAAAAACCTTTTTCTCGTCCTTGAGAATACTCGCCGCCGTGAACTGACGCGAACTGCTGTCGTAAGCCGAGTTGATCGCAGCCGCGTAAACAAAGGGCTTGAAGACCGAGCCCGGCTGCCGCATCGCGTCCGTCGCCCGATTGAACTGGTTCATCAGATAGTCGCGTCCGCCCACCATCGCAACGATCTCGCCGGTCTTGGGGCGAACCGCAACGAGCGCGGCGTTGAGAGTTCCCTTCTCTTTTTTGGGGAAGAACTTGTCGAGCTTGTCGAGCCGCTTTGCGACCGTCTCGTAGGCGATCCGCTGCAGGTCGGGGTCGATCGACGTATAAACGCGCAGGTGCTGCAACGCCTCAGGGTCACTCACAACCTTTGGTAATTCCTCGATCGCGAACTGCGAGAAATACGGCATCCCTTGCAGGTCCTTGGTGTTCGAGATCGGTTTGAGCACGATCTCGGCGCCGCGGTTCTCGACAAGCTGCTGCTCGGTGATCTCGCCGGCCTCGAACATCGAGTCGAGCACCTGGTTGCGGCGTTCCTTGACGCGATCGGGCGTTTTGTAAGGGTTGTAGCGGTTCGGGCTGCGGATAATCCCCGCAATAAATGCCGCTTCTGACAGCGTCAATTGCGAAACGTCCTTGCCAAAATAGGCATTCGACGCCTCGCCGACGCCGTAGATCGAGACGCCCGCCTGCTGGCCGAGGTAGATCTGGTTGGCGTAGAGCGTGAAGATCTCTTTCTTCTCAAGCCGCGTTTCGAGGATCATCGACATGTACGCCTCGGTGATCTTGCGTTCCCAGGTCTGCTCGCGGGTGAGGAAAAGGTTTTTGACAAGCTGCTGCGTGATCGACGAGCCGCCCTGATTTGCGATCGGCGAAGCCTCATCGCCCTCGTAACGCCGCCAAAGAGCGCGGGCGATGCCGCGGAAGTTCACGCCGTAATGCTCAAAAAACGCACGGTCCTCGGTCACGGTAATCGCCTTTACGAGATGCGGCGGCAGGTCGTTGAAGGTGACGGTCTTTCGGCGTCCATCGCCCTCGGCTGCGATCGAGCTGAGGATCCTCGGTTCGAGCTTGGCCTCAGCAAGTTCGGTGTTCGTGTCACGGTCGCCGATGGCGGCGACGGACTTGCCGTCCTTTGAGAACTTTACCGACAGGGCGTGAAAAGCCTTTTGCCCATCGATCATACCGCCCGTTCCCGGCTCGATGCCGAGTACGTCACCGTCAACAGCGTAACGGCTGCGCGACGGATCTGCCTGATTATTCCGCTCGATGTAGCCGGCAGATTTAAGGTAATCGATAAGGGCCGTCGCCGTTGCAGTCTCGCCGACCTTGAGCGTCTTCGGAGCCGAATAGATGCCGGCTGAGGCGGTGAATACGTCGCCGCTCAAAAGCCTGCGATCAATACGGTCTGAGAACTCGAACCAAAAATATGTCAGCGTCAGAAAGATGCCCAAGGCTATGAATAACGCTATCGAGATCGTCCAGCCGTTGAAGACGACGCGCAGGAATCGCTTCCACCTTGGCGACGGCGGGGCCTGATATGATGCAGGCCGGCGTGCCTTGACCCAGCCCTTGGGCGGCATCTTTGAGCGAGTGCTTTTTGCCGGTAGGTTGTCCTGCATCAGAGGTTGGAAATACGCGGGGCGAAGTGAGATTATCGACTTCGGATGAGCCTCGATTAGTTTATTGCTTTCCGGAACTTATGGCAACGAATATCCTTGTAACAGGCGGCAGCGGCTATCTGGGCACGCATTTGACGCGGTATTTCTCGGCTGATGACCTGTCACGCCGCTCGGGCGGCGATATTCTGGATGCTGAACAGTGCTCCCGCATAGGCGAATACGATGTCGTAATCCATCTAGCCGCGTTGCTCGACAAATCGCGCGATGCCGAGGCCGACATATTCGAAACGAATATCGAGGGCACGATCAACGTGCTTGAAAACGTGAAGAAAGGCGCGGCGTTCATCTTTGCCTCGACAAAGGACGTTTATGGCAGATTCGCCGATAACTATGCCGAGGTCACAGAGGAATGCCCGATCTACTATTGCGGCCAGTCGCCGCTCGAATGGTCAAAATTAATCGCCGAAAGGTACGTGGAATACTACGCCCACACGCGCGGCTTTCGGTCGTGTATCTTTCGGCTCTCAACGGTTTACGCGCCGCCGAGCGCAGGCAATGTGCCAAACTTCGTCGGTCATTTTGCCGACACGCTTAACCGCGGCATATCGCTCAGGCTGCCCGGTCGAGGCCGTGCGATCCGCGACATTCTCCACGTTGACGACTTTGCGGCGGCATGCAATGCGTTTTCCGATTCCGTGATCAGCCACGGCCTTTATAATCTCGGCGGCGGCACAGCAAACGCATTCGTCCTTCGTGACCTGATCACCGAACTCGAACGCGTCTCGGGCCTGCAGGCCAATATCGATGCCAAACATCCTTTACCCGATCCCGTGCCGTGGCGATATATAACCGACCTCGGCCGCGTTACGCAAGAACTCGGATGGAAGCCCAAAGTGGCCCTCGATGATGGGCTGAAGAGCCTGTTTGACGCGAGATGAAGATCATTGTCCGCGGCACAAATTGGATAGGCGACGCCGTTATGTCAGTGCCGGCCCTGCGTGAGCTGCGGCGAATATTTCCCGACGCGAGGATCACCCTGCACACACGGAGCTGGGCTGATGGTCTCTTTCAGGATGCCTCGTTCATAGACGAATTGGTGACATATGACCGGAGCCGTTGGGCGGCGAAAGACATTTACCGAAACTCGCAATTTCTGCGTGACGACGGCTACGACCTTGCCATAATGCTGCCGAACTCGTTCGAATCCGCTATGACGACCTTCCTCATGCGAGTGCCCCGACGCATTGGCTACAACAAGGACGCTCGCGGGCTCTTGCTGACCGATCCTATCGCAGTCCCTGAGTGGAAGGGCCGGCGGCATGAGGTCTTTTACTATCTGAACCTGATCAGCGAGGTCGAAAAACGCGTCCTCGGCCGCGATACCGTCTCACGAACGTGGCCGGAAACGCTCATCGAGATCTCGGACGAGCGTTGGAACGCGGCACAAGGGTTCCTGACCGCCGCCGGCATCGATCCCGCGAAAAGGACCGTCGCTCTCGGCGTCGGTTCGACAAATTCGCGAGCCAAACGATGGCCCGCGGAGAAATACGCCGCTCTGAGCGATATGCTGCAAGCCGAGTTGGACGCGAAGGTCCTCCTCGTCGGTGATAAGTCGGACGGCGACGTGGCCGCCGATGTCATATCTCTGGCCGAGAGGCCGCCGATCAACTTGACCGGCAAAACCGACCTTGCACAAGCCGTTGCGGTATTGGCAGTCGTCGATCTGCTCGTTTCTAACGACATGGGCCTGGCACATGTCAGCGCAGCCCTAAATACACCGACCATTACGATATTCGGCCCGACAAATCCCGAGACCACGCGGCCGTGGGGCAATAACGCCATTGTCGTGCGCGAGCCGGTCGATTGCTCGCCGTGTATGCTGCGTGATTGCCCCATAGACCATCGATGCATGACACGTATCACGCCCGAGGCCGTCCTCGCTGCAATTGAGGATGTGTTCAACGCTCACGACAGCGTGCCAGAGAATCATTATGAAACGCCCTGCGATATTTCTTGACCGCGACGGAACGCTGATCGAAGAGGTCAACTACCTCTCGCGCAGCGAGGACCTTCGGCTTTTTCGCTATACCAAGGGGGCGGTCGAAATGCTCAAGGCGGCCGGCTACCTTGTCGTGGTGGTCACCAACCAATCCGGTATCGGCCGTGGCATATACACCGAGTCGGATATGCACGCCATTCACGAATCGATCCAAGTGCAGCTTGATCACGCCATCGACGCGTTCTACTTCTGCCCACACCTGCCGTGCGATGGCTGCGTCTGCCGAAAGCCACGGACCGGAATGATCGAGGCGGCCGTCCGAGACCTCGACATCGATCTTCAAAGATCATGGATGGTTGGAGACAAGGATGCAGACGTGAACTGCGGCAAGAATGCCCGTATCAAAACGGTTCTCGTTCTGACGGGCTATGGTTCCAGCCACCGAGGCATGCTCGACCATCCGCCGGATCTGATCGCCAACGATCTCGGCGAGGCAGCCGCGATCATCTCAGCGGCCTGACCACCCAGTGTCATGCCCGGCCGAAATCATCCTCAAGCCGCTCGATGTCGTCCTCGCCAAAATAATTGCCTGTCTGCATCTCGACAAAGATAAGGAGTTCGCTGCCTGATGGGTTCTCTACGCGGTGCGCGTCGCCGGCGGCGATGTCAACGGCCGAGCCGGTATTGACTAGAATTTCAACACCGTTTAATGTTACTTTAGCAGTGCCGCGAACTACGATCCAATGTTCGGCGCGGCTGCGATGCCGCTGATAGCTAAGACGCTTTCCCGGCAAAACCTCGATCCTCTTTACCTTGTAATCGTCCGCCTCGTCCAATATGGTAAAACTGCCCCAAGGCCGTTCTTCATAGGCTGGCGATTCGAGATTGCTTTCCATATTCGGCGTTAGCGAGTATGCACAGTTTAGACGAAAAGGACGCCAACGCCAACGCAGGCACCCTGTGGCGTCTCCAGAGCTTGATCATCGGCCGTCTAATGGTCATTTTTGTGCTTCTCATCACAAGCTGGATCTGGTCCTCGGGCACGCTGAGACTATCGTTTGAGAATTTCCCCCAGGGCCTATTCCTCGTCTTCGTCATCTCGGTGGGGCTAACGATCGTCTATTTCTTCCTGCTCACGCTCAGCCGGGGTTATGCATGGCAGATACGAGTGCAATTCCTGCTCGATGCTCTGCTGATAACGTGGCTGATCTGGCGGACGGGCGATCTGTCGTCGCCGTACATAACTTTGTATATCGTCCTGATAAGCGTCGCGAGCTTCTTTCTTCGGCCGCTATCGACGCTGCTTATGGCGGCCGTGTGCACGTTGCTGTTCGTATCGCTGGCTGTTCTGACCGGAAACGCGGTCATCGACACATTCGGCCCGGGGATCGAACCCGGCAGAGCAGTGCAAGTGGTCAGCTTTCATATCGTAGCCCTGCTCGTGGTGGGCTTGCTCGCATCAAAACTCTCGGGCCGATATTCGTCGGGACAGGAACTCGCGGAAACGGCAAAAACGCTCGCCAGCCTCCGCGTCCGTCACGAACGTATTGTTGAATCGATCCGTTCCGGCCTTATCACTACGGACCTGGACGGCACGATCTATACAATAAACGCCGCCGCATCAGAGATCACCGGTAACAGGCTTGACGAGGTGGAGGGCAAGAATATCAGTTCACTTTTCGGCGATATCCAGGAGCAGATCGACCTCAGCCTGGCCGCCGCAGGCGATGGCGAGCAGCTGCCCAGATTCGAGACCGACCTGCTTACGCCCGACGGATTCGCAATAAGGATCGGGTTTAGTGTCTCTTTGCTGTTCTCCGAGACAAACGAGGCAACGGGACTGATCGTGACCTTTCAGGATCTGACCGAGATCCGCTCAATGGAGGAGAGCGTGCGGCGCAGGGATCGCCTCGCCGCCGTCGGCCGCGTCGCGGCCGGCCTGGCACACGAGATACGAAACCCACTCGGAGCCATGCGTGGGGCGATCCAGGTAATGGAATCAACAGCCGACAAAGGATCGACGCAGGCGGGGCTGATGGACATTATCCTTAAGGAATCAGATCGTCTCAACAGCATCATCACCAATTTCCTCAGCTACGCGCGGCCTGCGGCCGGTGAATTTGTCGAGATCGACGTCGGCGAAGCGTTGCGTGAGACGGTTACCTTGCTAAAACACAGCCCCGACGTCCGCGAGGGCCACGTCCTGCTGAACGACGTCCCCGCGAAACCGCTCATGATCTCGGCCGATCAGGCCCAGCTCAAGCAGATATTCTGGAACCTGGCCCGAAATGCGATGCAAGCGATGCCGGACGGCGGAACGCTCACGGTCACGGCTAAGGCGATCCCCAATAGCCGAATCCGGATCATCTTTGAAGACACCGGCCGGGGCATGTCGCCGGAGCAGGTCGAGCAGCTTTTTGAACCATTCTCCGAATCGACCACAGGCGGCACCGGCCTCGGCTTGTCGATCGTTTACCAGATCGTCAAGGACCATAACGGAGCGATAAACGTCCGCAGCATCGAGGGCAAGGGCACAACGATCACTATCGATCTGCCACGCGAGAACCGCCGTGCCCCGGCCGCGGCAAACGGCCTCGATGACACCGCCGAGCCGTCGCGATTGGGCGAGTTCCTCCACGTCGAAGAACACCCGCCGAAAGCGTAGCCACAGCCGGAACAGACGACCCTATTTTGGCCACTTGTGGCACAAAAGACGTCGTCTGCGGCTAAAACGACGCATGTTCCACTACACTTTTGCCCTCATGGAACGCCGTATCTGATAGATTCTACTGGGCTTACGGCCTCGTGCAACGGTGTTCCGCCGATGCGCAAAAAACCTTGCCGTGTTCCGCATCTTCAATTGTCAAAGAACCACTGTTGCATATATAGCACATCCTCATCGAATTTGTCAAGCATGTATGATCTTAGAATGTAGCTATTAGCTGACAGCTATTAGCTAATAGCTGCTTTTATGATCTTTTGCGCCCCGGAATTTAATCCTTGTATTCTAAAGCCCTAATCTGTGACAATCGAGAATGGTGCGACGCGCTCGCCACACCATCTAGAAACCGACAATTCAATGGCAAATATCCTGATCGTTGATGACGAGCAAAGTTTTCGCCAGTTGCTGACCTTGGTGTTTGAAGAGGCCGGCAACTCGGTCCGGACGGCCATGAACGGCCGCCAGGCCCTTGCCGCGCTTGACGAGGAAATGGCCGACGTTATCGTCTCGGACGTAAAGATGCCGGATATGGACGGGATCGAGATGCTTCGCACGGTTCGCGAGACCCTTCCGGACGTTGGCGTCATTTTTATGACGGCGTTCGCGTCGGTCGAAACGGCAAGAGAGGCGTTCAAACTCGGTGCGGACGATTTTATTGAAAAACCCTTCGACGTCGAGGAACTAAAGCTCATCGTCCGGAAAACGCTCGAGAAACAGGCGTTGATCGTCGAGAATCGTGCGTTCAAGCGTGCTCAGCACGAGCGCGGCTCGGTCAAGAACATCGTTGGCTCGTCGGCGAAGATGGCGGCGATCTTTCAGATGATCGAGACAGTCGCTGAAGTGCAGTCGACCGTGCTCGTGACGGGTGAGAGCGGCACCGGTAAAGAGCTTGTCGCGAGAGCGATCCACGATCTTAGCCCGCGCAGCGAAAAGCCGTTCATCTCGATAAACTGCGGTGCGTTTACCGAAACGCTGCTTGAAAGCGAGCTTTTCGGTTATGTAAAAGGAGCATTCACCGGTGCCAACACGAATCGGAAGGGCCTGTTCGAGGCCGCACATGGCGGAACCCTGTTTCTCGATGAGATCGGCGAGATGTCGCCGGCGATGCAGGTCAAGCTTCTGCGTGCCCTGCAGGAAAAGCGCGTCCGCCCCGTTGGTGCTCATGATGAGTTGGCTGTCGATGCCCGCGTGATCGCTGCCACGAATCGAGACCTGAAGGCGATGACCGAAGAAGGGGCGTTTCGAGAGGACCTGTTCTACCGAATCTCGGTGATACCGATCCATCTGCCGCCGCTGCGAGAGCGGGCGGACGATATTCCGGCTCTGATCGAGCATTTTGTCGAAAAATTCTGCTCACAGTCGGGCAAAGAACTTACGGTTTCGCCAAAAACAGCGCAGTTACTCGAAAAATATGCATGGCACGGCAACGTTCGCGAACTTGAGCACACGATCGAGCGGGCCGTAGCACTTGAGCGTTCTACCGAGATCCAGCCCGAGCAGCTTCCCGACCACATAACGAACTACAATCCCGAACGCATCGCCGCCGAGTTTTCTCTGCCCGATGATGGGATTAATCTCACCAGCCACATCGAAAATCTCGAAAAGACCTACGTCGTCGAGGCATTGAGAAAAACGGGCGGCAATCAGACCCGCGCGGCCGAGCTCCTGCATATTCCCGTTCGCTCACTCCGCCATCTGCTCGACAAGCACAGCATCCGCAGCCTGTCAGCCCAGATGCGAAGTGCGGACTAGCCTCGCATTCACCTAGGTGCAGATGCGATGCAGGCGGAAACCCGAGCAGTAGCGAGGGTGCCCCACACGTCAGGGCGTGCTCCGGACAGGGCACACTCCCTACCGGTCGTGTTTCCGCCTGTCCTGCCATCTTGATGGGAATTCTGACACTTTTTGTCATTCCCGCCTTACCAAAATCTGTGAATTCGCCCGCCTTACCGATCATCAGCACTGCTTGTTATCGTGCCATCAAGTCCAGTAACCCCTTGTCTTCTCAAGACTTAAGACCCCAGACGCCGAACTCAGTGTCTCTGGCACAGCGGTTGTTACTACTCCTGCGGCCTGGGAAAGGTACAAGTATTTTCAAACTTTAGGAGACTGTGAAAAAATGAAAAATCAAAAGGGTTTCTCGCTTATCGAGCTTCTCATCGTTGTCGTGATCATCGGTATTATCGCCGCGATCGCTATCCCCAACCTGCTGGCGGCCCGCCGCTCGGCTAACGAAGGTTCGGCCATCTCGGCTATGCGCACACTGCACGGCGCACAGATGACGTATGCTTCGACCTATGGCGGCGGCGCCTACGCCGGTGCTACCACTGCTACGGCCGCAGCTTTGCAGGCTCTCGGAACTCCGGGTCTTGTCGACGCGGTCCTCGCCGGTAACGGCACGACGGCGACCAAGGGCGGCTATAATTTCGTGGGCGGACAGGTTGCTCCGTCAGCGGCTGCTCCGGCACAGTTCTGGTTCTCGGCTAACCCGACGACCGTGAGCGGTGTTACGCAGACCGGTTCACGCCGATTTGGTATTGCCACTGACGGTGTGATGCGTTTCGATAGCACCGCTGCAAACCTCGGAACGGTATTCGCAGATATAGCTGCGGTTAATGCGGTATCCCCGCTAGCAAACTAAGGTCTTACAAGAACTTAGTAAAAGAGGCGGCCCTTGGCCGCCTCTTTTTGGTTATTACTCTTCGCAGAGTAAGTCGTTACGCTGAAACGCAGCTGCAACGGGTATATCACCACTAGTTCCAAAGTAGGTATATCTGATATCTCCGCTTCGAGAGGCCACGGTGTACCATGTTCCGTTGCCGGGTCTGAATACAGCAATGTCGGTCTCACCGTCACTATCGTAGTCAGCGGGAGCGGGGATGTCCTCACATTGACCAAATTGTGTCTGTGTAGTGCTTAGATCAGAAGAGTTCCGGATATACCACGTGCTATTAGAAGGTCTAAAGACGGCGAAGTCCGACTTAAGATCACCATCGAAATCACCACCAACAGGGATATCTCCGCTCGTCCCCCACTGAACGCCCCCATATTGCGATGCCACGACATCATACCAGTAGAACGTTCCATCGCTAGGCCGGAAAACAACCAATTCACTATAACCATCGCCGTTTATATCCCCCTGGATGGGTATATCGGCTGATTGTCCCCATTGCTGGGTAATTGTTCCTCCACTACTCTTCAGCACATACCAAGTTCCGTTCGACGGTCTAAAGACAGTGGCATCCGCGCTCCCGTCCGCGTCATAATCCGCCGGCATCGGAATATCCCCGACAGAGCCAAAATCCTTATAAATGGTGCTGCCGGTGGCGCTGTCACGGATATACCAATCATATGTACTGTCGGACGGCCGGAATACGGCGATATCCATCCGTCCGTCGCCATTGAAGTCAGCTGGTGCAAGCTTGTCTCCTGTGGTACCCCACGGAGTCGAAAACAGTTGAGGGGTTGGCGTCGGACTCGCCAGCGGGGGTCCGCAATAGGGTTGGTCGAAATACCAAGTGTCATTTGAAGGCCTGAATACGCCCACCTCAGCCCCGCAGATCCCGTAGTTGTCAAATCTGGGCGTTGAAGCGGAGAACCGGCCATCGTAGTCAAATCTTACTGGTGGAGTCACAGAGAACAGCGAAGCACTGCCGTTATCGACGTTGGCGCCTGCTATGATGCGATTCCCATCAACGCCTACATCCGAGCCAAGAAAGTCGAGAGATGTCGTTTGCGCGGTTGCCATTGTGCCCTTGTGTGTCCAAGTCCCACTGATTTTTCTAAAAACGAGTACCTCGCCACGAGCGTTCGTAATATGGACGCCGACAACGATCATATCCCCGTCAATGTCAACGCTCGTTCCGATCTCGTTACCGCCGCTCGGAGATAGTGCGGCTAAACTGCACCAGCTTCCTCCCGAGCAAGTCTTGCTTGACGTATATGCAGTTTGAACATTGCCCGGCGCTCCAACCACTGCTGTATCAGAGTCAATAGCCACGGAATGGCCCAGTGCGCTGTTGGACGCAGATCCGACGAATTCCTTAGTCTTAATCCAGTCCCCCGCACTCAGTTCGAATATAAACGCTAGGCCGAATCCGAGTTCGGTTGGACTAGAAGGTGAATAATTGTTACCCCCAACAATGGCCTGATCACCCGCAATATCTACGCTCCACCCGAACTGAGTGGGCGTCGCGCTACCAGCCCCAGGTCCCGCCAACTTCTCAGCGACTGACCATGTCGTTCCAGACCGCGAAAAAATTGTCGCCGATCCGGATACAAAAAAATGTGAGGCAGACGTTGAATCGAAGTACGCTCCAACGATTATCCGGTCGCCATCGATTGCGACCGACTTCCCAAAATAGTCGCTTGCGAGGTCATCGCCGGCATAATCCGCGGTGTCTTCAAGCCGAGACCCTTGTTGAGTCCACGTACAGGTTGGCGAACACGACTCAGTATAGACGTATGCGGCCCCCTTGTCGTTGCTACCGTAATGGATCGCTCCTACAACGATTGTCGTGCCGGATATCCCCACGCTCTCACCAAATCTATCGCCGGCGTTCTCGCCGGTGATTCGTTGGACCTGTTGCCAATCATTCCCGACCCGTTTATAGAGGTATACGGCACCTTTATTGCTATCAAACTCGGGAGCTCCGACAACTGCTCTATCGCCGGAAATCCCGACGGACGTTCCGAACTTGTCCTGGCCTACTGGGGACGGACTCGAAACCACAAGTTTCTGGGAGAACAGATAAACATCTGTTGCTGCCGAAAGGACCTCGGGTTGGTTTTGCGACGAATTTCTAAGACTCGCGTCCACCGTAAATCCCGCTGAAATAAACGCGACACATGCGGCGATCAAAAGACTAAGCCGAAAAGTACTTAGGTGTTTCATAATTTTTCTCCTTTTTGGTTTGGAGCAGGATGTGGAAGACGCGCAAAGGGAGTTGCATCCTTGTGAGAGCGTTGAATCCATGACCGGCTCGAATACCATTGTTGCGCTAATGCAACATCCTTGTCAAGAGAAAATTTGCATAACTGGCACACATACCCCAAATAGGGGACACGCCGCTCGGCTAACGAAGGTTCGGCCATCTCGGCTATGCGTACACTGCATGGTGCTCAGATGACGTATGCTTCGACCTATGGCGGCGGCCAGTATGCTGGTGCCACGACCGCTACGGTTGCTGCTCTGACGGCTCTCGGAACACCGGGTCTGGTTGACGCGGTTCTCGCGACCGGCACCAAGGGTGGTTACAACTTCTTTGGCGGACAGGTTGCTCCTTCGGCAACGGCTCCGGCACAGTTCTGGTTCTCGGCTAATCCGACGACCACGAGTGGTGTCACCCAGACGGGTTCACGCCGCTTTGGTATCGCGACGGATGGCGTTATGAGGTTTGACAGCACACCTGCTAACCTTGCAACGACATTCCCGGATATCGCCGGCGTAAATGCGGTCTCCCCACTGGCCAACTAAGCACCTAGCTAAGGTCATTTATGAAAAGAGGCAGCCGTTTGGCTGCCTCTTTTTTCACATTGCCGTTGCCTTTAGGCAACGGTTAGCGGCACAAAACATCACCGGGCTTTAGCCCAAACAGCCAGTTGGGCTAAAACCCAAGACCAATAAAGATCCTCACCGTTCGCTAAAGGGAACGGCAATATGGCCAACTCACGAGCCGGTTCGTATCAATTTTAAGGGTCTATCTGTGAAATATGCTAAAATCCGCCTGAGGCGCAATGATGGACATCAATCCGTTGTTAAATAGACTGATATCGATTTGCCGAGACAACGATATCGGCATGCTGGGTGTATTCGGGTCCGTGGCCCGCGGTCAGGATAAACCGGATAGCGATGTCGATCTGCTGGTAAGGCTGGACAAGCCCGTCGGACTATTTAAGTTTTTTGATATTGAAGATTCGTTCAGCAAAGTTCTGGGCAGACGTGTCGACCTCGCGACCGAATCGTCCCTCCATCCATTGATCCGCGGCAGTGTTCTTGCCGACCTCAAGATCGTATATGAAAAGTAGGCATGACAGCCTATATCTATATGACATTATCGAATGCTGCGAGAGGGTCGCGGACTATGTGAATGGCGTCGTCGAGTCGGATTACGATGTGAACCCAATGATGCAGGACGCCCTCGTCCGCAATATCGAAGTTATTGGCGAAGCAGTCAAGAATCTTTCTCAGGAGCTAAAAGAAGCTCATCCGAATATTGCCTGGGTTCAGATCGCCCGTATGCGCGACAAGATCGCCCATCACTACTTTCGAATAAATCTCGACTTGGTTTGGAAGACTGCGATAGAAGACCTCCCACGGCTAAACGCCCAAGTAGCTGTAATTTACGAATCAATAGACCGTTAAGGACATCTGGCGGGTGAAACGTCCGCGTGTGGTGCAACTTTAGTTATCTCGGTTTGTTTCATGGTCCGAAACACAAAAGACACGTCGAGGTGGCCTCATGTCGCGGGTTTTTCAGCCATTTTGCTGGCGGCGCTGATGCCGTGGCCGCGGGCAGCGGCAGGGACGAGCCAGCCGTGGCGTGTGGAATTGGCCGCGGCGATTGTCTTGTTTGGAATCGCGATATTCGATGTGGTCAGGCCACTACGAAACGACGACCGGCCGGACAGATCAAAGACCGTTTTCCTCGCCCTCGGCGGATTCACGCTGTGGAGCGCGGTCTCGGCGGTCTGGGCGACATATCCGCTGCCCGTGGCGCATCACACGCTGGTTTGGGCGATGTATCTCGGAGTGCTGTATCTGGCACTGAGATCGAACGGTGTTTGGGTTGCAACGACGGTTTTTGCGTTCGTTTCGCTGATCGTGGGCTTTGCCTCGGTGGCCGATACGCTGACGGTGACGGATTTTGCGTCGGCGGAATTCACGATCAGGTCGCGCTATGCCAAACACGCCGAATTGCTGGCCACGATCCTGCCGGTGTTGTGGATCGCGAGCGTTTATGTCCGCAAACGGCGGCACAAACTAGGCCTGATCGCCACCGGAGTGCTTGGCTGGACGGGCGTGATGCTCTCGCTCAGCAAGGGCGCGTTGCTCGCCGGAGTTATCGGTTTTACAGTAGTTTTTGCGGGCTGTTTGCTCTTTTCGAACAAAGCCGTTCGGCGGCCTGTGCTCGGCCTCGCGGCCCTGTGGCTGGGCGTGACGATAGCCGTGCAGGTGTTCTTTACGTTGACATCGCCGATGCCTGCGACGGCGGACTATTTTGCGGGAAGGGCCGGTAATGCAGCCCTTTCGTCACAGCATAGAATGCTGGTCTGGCGGATCGCGGGACGGATGATCGCAGAACATCCGTTGACCGGCGTCGGGGCCGATAATTTCGCGGCATTCACAAATGCCGCCCGAGCTGACCTCGCGTCACGCAACACAACACCGCCGCAGACCGAGATCGTTGAGGATGCGGTCATGGAACGTGCGCACAACGAATATCTGCAGATCTTTGCCGAGTTGGGCTTGATTGGCTTTGTGCTGTTCGCCGTTGGATTTGGGGCACTGAAACTCAAGATATTTGCTGAATTCCGCCGCCGTTGGCGGCTCTCGCCGATGATGTGGGCCGCGATCGGCGGGATGACTGCGTTTGCGGTGAGTTCGATGGTCAGTTCATTCTCGTTCCGCGCCGTGCAGAACGGCGTCGCCTTCATGCTCGTCGCGGCGGTCGCATTGGGCCGAATGAGATCAAAGGCCACCTCAAAGCCCGCCAAATGGCCGTGCGCTGTCATCGCGGCGTGCTATCTGGCAGGGATCGCATTTTTCGCGACCAAGGCAGTTGGCGAATATTACGTCTATCGTGCCGAGGCCGCCGAGGAACGCACCGACACGATCAGCGGCCTCGAACGCGCCCTCAGCATCGATCCCGACAACGCCAACGCCCGCGGCGTCCTCGCATCGCACCTTGAGACCGCCGGCCAGTTTGATCGTGCGGCGGTCGAACTTCGCAATGCGATCGACCGCGGCCTGGGCGTCTCACTGACGTATGCCAAGCTCGCAAACCTGCAGCGAAAAGCAGGCGATCCCGCCGCCGCTGAAAAAACATTGGCCGAGGCCGTCGCCGTGTTTCCCCGCTCGGCATATCTGCGTGTCGAATACGCTATCCTTCTCGACAGTATCGGTCGCCAGAGGGATTCTGATTACATGCTGGCCGTCGCCCGCAACATCGATCCTCAACAGGCGAACGGCTGGTATTCGCTGATAAAGGACGGCAGTGTCGCAGCATTTCTGAGGTCGCAAAGTGACCCAACAGCCGCCGCCCCGGCCGACCTTGTCCCGGGCAATGCGGTTAGGCAGTACCTGGACGCCGTGCCGGGACATTAGATGGGACTGATAGGTCGTATGTGTCCTATATGTCGCATTTAGTGTAGAATAATCGCGTCCCAAATGAGTGCCAACTCGACCCGTTCCGGGTCACCTATACCTGCAATTGCACGCAACGCCTTTCGCGAGGCGGTGCGCGACCGCATTCTGTATAACCTGATACTGTTCGTGCTGATAATCACGGCGTGCGCGGTGTTTATTGGTGAACTGACCGTCGGGCAGGAATCGCGTGTGATAGTCAATCTGGGGCTGAGCGCGATGCTCGTTTTCGGGACGTTCATCTCGATATTTGTCGGCGTCAGCCTCGTGTGGAAAGAGATCGAGAAACGCACCGTTTACTCGATATTCTCAAAGCCCGTCCGCCGCTCGCAGTTCATCATCGGCAAATATCTTGGCCTATGTCTGACGCTGCTCGTGAATGTCGCCGTGATGGGCGTCGGCGTAACGCTTGCCCTTCTCTACGTCGGTGGTGGGCCGCTCGTGTGGGCGATCTGGCCAGCTATATGGCTTATTTTTCTTGAACTTACGGTCATCACGGCCGTTGCGATACTGTTCTCTTCATTCTCGACGCCCGCGCTGTCGGCGATGCTGACCTTTGCGGTCTTTGTGATCGCCCATTTCAGCACGAGCCTGCGCGAGTTGGCCCAGTCGATGCCGTCGCAAGCCGCACGAACGGTGATTGACGCCGTCTATTACCTGCTGCCAAATTTCTCGCATTTCAGCTTTATTACCGAGACCGCGAACGGCCTTGCCGCACCGCCCGCGATGCTCGGCGCGTCAACAGCCTACGCCGGCGTTTGGGATATCGTGCTGTTGGGGATCGCGGTCGTGATATTCAGCAGGCGGAACTTTAAGTGAGTAAGAGCGGGGCCAAGGCCCCTTTCTAACCTCGAGATTTTGATTGGTGAGTGGACAACACCATGAACAGAATTAGCCCAAAATTATTTTGGCAGGCAGCAATAGTAATTAGTAGCCTTCTGATCTCTATTCCTCTCAGCAACTTTGCCGAGAAGCACCGACCGACGCTGCCGGATTCATACATCGACAGCGACCTGCAGGTGCAAGGGGCGAGACTGCGAGGATTTGTCTTTGGGATGGAAGGGTTGGTGGCGGACTGGTATTTTATCCGGGCTCTCCAATACATCGGCTATAAACTGCTGCAAAAGAAAGGGGACATCAATCTCGACGACCTCAGCGATCTGAATCCACGCTTGCTGTATCCGCTGCTCGACAGCGCGACGGACCTCGACCCGAATTATTTGATCGCCTACTCTTACGGTGCGATAGTTCTGCCCGCGATCGACCCGCAAAAGGCCATCGCTATCGCAAAGAAAGGCATTGCGAACAACCCGACGCAATGGCGCCTATATCAGTATCTCGGCTATGTCTATTGGCGCCTCAAGCAGTATGATGCTGCGGCCGCAACATTCGATCAGGGAGCAAAGATCGAAGGAGCTCCGCCCTTCATGAAGCTGATGGCCGCCGCTATGCAAAGCGCCGGCGGCAGCCGCTCGACCGCACGTACGATCTATACACAGATGCTCGAGAGCTCAAATGACGATGCCGTCCGATCTACCGCCAAAAAGAACCTGCTCGAACTCGATTCGCTCGATGAACGCGACGCAATTAACGCGGCCCTGAGTGCATTCAAGCAGCGGACGGGCCGATGCGCTCAGTCGTTTGCCGAGATCGAACCGATCCTTATGGCTGTCGATCTGCCCGACGGCCGCGAATTCCGTATCGATGCCAGCCGCCGCATTGTCGATCCGACCGATGCTCCGTATGTGCTCGACCAGGCAGCGTGCAAAGTAAAACTGGATGTTGAGAGGACAAAATTGCCGGTAAGGTAGAGGCCAGTGAGAGCGGGGCCAAGGCCCATTCCTGACCTGGAGATTTTGTGTGGTTGAATCATATTGTTGATGGAAATTGTTATTGAGATAAATAACCTTAGCAAGGATTACGAGAAAGGTTTTCTCAAAAAGACCAAGGTCCGGGCGTTGGATGGGTTGAGCTTGAACGTTCGCGGCGGGCAGATATTCGGGTTTCTGGGCGGCAATGGTGCGGGCAAGACGACGACGATCAAGCTTTTGATGGGACTGATATTCCCCACCGAGGGCTCGGCGAAAATACTCGGCAGCGACATCGCAGATGTCGCGATGCACCGGCGGATCGGATATTGTCCTGAGAATCCTTACTTCTATGATTACCTGACGGCGAACGAATTGATGGACTATTTTGGGCAGTTGTTCGGGTTTGACGAAGCGACACGTAAGGAAAAGACCGACGCTCTGCTGACGGCCGTCGGCTTGGCCGAGAAGGACCGCAAACGGCAGCTTCGCAAGTATTCCAAAGGCATGCTCCAACGCGTCGGACTCGCTCAATCGCTAATAAACGACCCCGAGATCGTCTTTCTCGACGAGCCGATGTCCGGCCTCGACCCCGTCGGCCGTCGCGAGATCCGCGAGCTAATTGCAGGCCTCAGGGACAAAGGCACGACCGTTTTTATGTCAACGCACATTCTCTCGGACATCGAGGCATTGTGCGACGAGGTAGCCATCCTTCGCGCGGGTAAACTCGCCGCTTCAGGCAAACTGGATGAGCTTTTGACGTCGGACGACGAATCCTGGGTATTGGAGATCAATGTTCAGGGCGTTGAGTTTGACGCGATACGGGATCAGATCGAGTTCATAGCGGGAGCCTCGATCAGGCCTAAGCCCAGTGGTGCGAGTATTCAAGTGATGGACGAATCCGATATCGAGGCCGTACTTCAGACCACGCGGGCCGCAGGGGGCCGATTGACCTCGATACAACCCGTTAAACAGTCCTTGGAAGAACTATTTGTTCGGAAAACCGTTGAATGAAGAGGAGCGGAGAGTACGAATGCGTGATCGTTCGATCGCTTGCAGACATGCGTCAGTTAGGTCTATTATTCCCGAAAGTCCGTAGAAGCAGCCGATCTGCTGCTGAGGGCTCGGAGGTTGAGATCCTATGAGGTTGTCGTGGTCATTCGCTTCGCGGTGTATCTTTGGGGTTGCGTTTGTCTTATGGGCTCTACCACTTTCCGCGTATGCCGAGTGTTGGGTTGGAATCCGCCTCCATATCTTGGATGACCTTCGCGGCGGCTCTGCAACCTTTGCAAATGTTGAGGTCTTGTTTCAGCGGGGCGAAAGGCTCACAATGCCGTTAGCAAGGGCCGGGGTATCGATTCCCGCCGGCAGGCCAGCCTGGCGAATTCAGTCCCCGTACGACTTGTTAAGAGAAGTTCGTCTGGTTACATTGACTTATCGATTGGATCCGGGCGACGGCCTGCTGCTTAAGCCTGATACCTGGAGTTTCTTCCCGGACGACTTGTACGTATATTGTCTCCGCCCAGGAGCATACGACAAGTTTCTTTCTGAGCCATATTCCCTCGACCTTGACTTCTCCAACCATGAGCCCTTAGGAAGGAGAGCCGGCTCACCAGAGACACTAACTGGCGCGGGAACGCTGACCCTTTACAGCAACTTGCTCAATCCAGTAGGCCAATGCAGAAGCGACTCTGACTGTGCAGATCATAGGTTTTGCAATGGCGATGAGCTTTGTCGCCCGGGTAAGCCCGGATCCGACTCGCGTGGATGCCGAGCCGGAACGCCAGTTAAGTGCGGTCGGGATCAGACCTGTTTTGAACGCATTGGGTGTGCCCCCTCCTCATGTGCGGGTGCCGATAGAGATAGCGACGGGTATGCGTCAATTGAATGTCGCGGTCGAGACTGTAACGATTCTGACCCTGCAATTAGTCCCGGCAATCGTGAGGTTTGGGATGCTCAGAACCGTGATGAAGATTGCGATCTAACTACGAATGGGTCTGCTGAGTTCTTCAATGCTGCGCAGGTATGCGACGGCGAAAATGGGGTTGTCCTCATCCCCTCATTGCGACGTGTGATGTGCCCAAGCGGCTCGGTGTGCGTACCACAACCGTCCGGTGGCGGCGTTTGTGCCGGAAGGCCCGATGGATATGATCCGCCGCCGCGGTTTACGGCACCGCAGCAGCAAACCGGGCATCCTCTCGAAGTAAGGACCTTAGACCAAAAGATAACACCATCGATCATTCCACCGAGAATTAAGCCGTCTAATTTTCTCGAGCATTAGCGGGCGTTAGGTTTTCGGCGATGCACCCTGCGCCAATCTTACTACTCTGCCCTGATCGCCGTGACCTTCCAGCGAATGTTCGCGCGGTCGTCCTCTTTTTTGAAGCCGTCGAGCGTGAGCGTAACGGGCACGGTCTCGTCGGGGCCGAGCGTCGGCTGTTGGACGGGGACGACAAGCAGGCGGCGTTCTTTCAGCACGTCTCCAAATTGTGTGACGACGGCGACGTTTACCTCCAGGGCGGTGATGGTGCGCGTGCCCTTATTGCGGACCTTGCCGTGGATGAACATCGAGATCGTGCCGAGGCCGGTCGGCGACTGAACCGTTCGGTCGTCGGTCGAGAGGATGATGTCCTTGTTGAGGTCGGCGTATTCAGGCGAGCCTTCGCGGTGCGACCCGGCAAGGATCGCCGCCGTCTGGTCCTCGATCGACGGCGTCCGCATTAGCAGCGCGATAGCGACCCCAACGGCCACAAGGCCGATAACGGCGCCGATGATCAGGATCGGGTTGATACGCTTTTTCTCAGGTGCGGCGAACATCTCTTGCATGCGCGTTTATTCTAACGCAGAGAGTCACGAAAGCGAATTTGGCCGCGGATCACGCGGATGAAACGGATAAGAACAGATATGAAAAGCGCTTATCCATCTTTTCTTTATCTGTGTTATCCGCGTTATCCGCGGCCAAATTTGCGTAGGTTTTCACGTGTCTGTGTCTTTAGGTTAAAGTTACTTCTGAGTGCCGCCCAAGAAACAACCCAAATTCGTCGAGGCCGCGTTGCCGGTGCCGTTGAGGCGGCATTTTACGTATCGTGTGCCGGAACAGCTGCGCGGTTCGATAGTGGTCGGCGCTCGGTTGAAATTGCCGTTCGGCAAGCGGAACCTGACAGGCTACGCCGTAGGCTTGCATGGCGAGATGCCCGCGGACCTTGATGAATCGAAACTCAAGGACGTTTACGAGATCGTCGACGAAGAGCCGCTCATCACACCGGAAATACTAAAGCTCGCCGAATGGACGGCGGATTATTACGCGTCGTTTCCGGGCGAGATGCTCAAGGCGGCGTTGCCCGCCGGGCTTCATGCTGAACGCGTCCGGCCAAAGCGGCGCAAGGCCGTTCGCTTGCTCAGCGACATTCCGCTGGACAGCGACAAAACGCTCAGCGAACAGCAGAAATTCGTCATCGAGATGCTCGCCTCGAATGGCGGCACGATGCTGTGGACCGAGGTGCTGGAACAAGCGGACGTCACTGCGTCGCCGCTGAACACGCTCGTGAAACGCGGTTGTATCGAGGTCTATGTCGAGGACGTTCGCCGCGACCCATTAAACCGGGCCGAGTTCCCTGACGTTGAGAAATTCGAGCTGACGAGCGATCAGCAGACGGCGTTGGACAGCGTTGTTGAGGCGTTGAAGAAAGGCGAGTATCACGCGTTTTTGCTGCACGGCGTGACGGGCAGCGGCAAGACGGAGGTTTATATTCGCGCGATGCGCGCGGCCCTCGACGAAGGGCTGTCGGCATTGATGCTCGTGCCCGAGATCGCGTTGACGCCGATCTTTTCGCGGCGGCTGAGGTCAGTGTTTGGGTCGCAGGTCGCGATACTGCATTCGAGCCTCGGCACCGGCGAGCGCTACGACGAATGGCGACGAATTCGATTGGGACAGGCGCGAATCGCCATCGGAACACGCTCTGCCGTCTTTGCGCCGCTTGAGAATCTCGGCCTCGTGATCGTGGACGAGGAACACGACGGATCGTATCGCCAGCACGAGTCACCTTTCTATCATGCACGCGACGTAGCCGTGATGCGTGCGCATTTTGCCAATGCCGTCGCCGTTCTCGGCTCGGCGACGCCGGCGATGGAATCTTTTCACAATGCTAAAAGTGGCAAATACACATATTTACAGCTTCCCGAACGCATCGCGGGACGCTCGCTGGCCGACGCCCGGATCGTGGATATGCGTGAGGTTTTCAAGCGTGCGGGCAAGGACGTTGCCCTGTCGCCCGAACTGCTCGAAGCCATCGCTGCCACGCATGCTCGCGGCGAGCAATCAATCGTGCTGCTCAACCGCCGCGGCTTTTCGCAATTCGTGCTGTGCCGCTCATGCGGCGAGGCGATCAAATGCCGCAACTGCGACATCACGCTGACGTTCCACCGTCGCGACGGCAAGCTGATCTGCCATTACTGCAACTACCGCATCACCGCGCCGCGAATTTGCCCGAAGTGCGAGAGCGAATATCTCTATTTCATCGGCGAGGGCACCGAGAACCTCTCCGACCAGTTGATCAAACGCTTTCCCGCGATGCGGATCGCCCGTGTCGATCGCGACACGATGACGCACAAGGGCGAGCTCGACCAGGTGCTGCTCGACTTTGCCGCCGGCGGCCTCGACATGCTTGTCGGCACGCAAATGATCGCGAAGGGGCACGACTTTCCGAACGTAACGTTGGTCGGCGTTGTCGGCATCGATATCGGCCTCGGCATGCCCGACCTAAGGTCTGCCGAGAGGACGTTCCAGTTGATAACCCAAGTCGCCGGCCGCTCCGGCCGTGGCGACAAGCCCGGCAATGTCCTGATCCAAACCTATTACCCCGACCACTACGCCCTGCGGCACGCGATGCGGCAGGATTATGAGGGCTTTTATAATGAGGAAATTCGCTTTCGCGAGAGGCTGGCGTATCCCCCGTTTGTCGTGCTCGCGTCGATGATGATCAAGCACCGCGACCACGGCCACGCAATGCGGCAGGCCAACATTCTGCGGCAATCCCTGGACTCCGCAAACACCACACGCCACGTCCGCATACTCGGCCCCGCACCGGCATCGATCAGCCGCCTAAAGAACGAATACCGCATCCAGATCATCATCAAAGGCCTCTCACGGCGCGCTCTTCGCGACACTCTCGACAACGCCATCGCGAACGCAGAAGCTCGCGGATGCGACATGCGAAGCGTCTTTATCGAGATCGACCCAATAAACCTGATGTAGCATGGCCGGCAAACTGCCCCCGTCCGTGCTAATTGGCGACTAACCGTTTTTGCTGGATTTCGGTAAAATTTCGAAAGATGAAGCTGTCCGACCTCGCTGCTGTCACAAAAGCTACGGTTGAACGCGGATCGCCCGATACCGAGATTACGTCGGCGGCAGGGCTCGATATCGCGGCTCCGGGCGAGGTAACCTTCCTCGCGAATCCAACATACACACCGCAGGTCGCTACGACAAAGGGTTCGGCAATATTCCTGAGTTCAGGTGTTGATATTGACCGCGAGGACATCGCGATCCTCCGTGCAACGGATGCATACGTCGCCTACACGCTTGCGCTTAGGGCCTTCTTCCCAGAGCCTGAGGTGCTTGCCTTCCAGCATCCGACGGCCGTTATCGATCCCTCCGCGAATGTAGCCGCCGCGGTCGAGATACACGCGAATGTGGTGATCGGGGCTGGTTGCACGATCAGCGACGGCGTAAGGATCATGCCGAATGCGACCATCTACGATGGGGTCAGCATCGGGGAGAACACGACCATTCATTCGGGCGTTTCTGTCCGTGAGAATTGCGAGATCGGCCGCAACTGTATTGTCCACAACAATTCCACGATCGGATGCGATGGTTTCGGTTATGCGAAGACCGAGAATCGACGCTGGCTCAAGATACCGCAGACCGGCCGCGTAGTCCTCGAGGATGACGTCGAGATCGGTGCGAATACCGCGATCGACTGCGCTTCGGTCGGCGAGACACGCATCAGACGCGGAACAAAGATCGACAATCTCGTCCAGATAGGCCATTCGTGCACGGTTGACGAAGATACACTCATCTGCTCGCAAACAGGCCTGGCCGGAAGTTCGCACATCGGCAAACGCGTCCTGTTGACCGGCCAGGTCGGCATCGCAGGCCACCTGAAGGTCGGTGACGACGTTATAATCACTGCGAAGTCCGCGACCTCCCACGATGTCGAACCGGGGAAAGTGATATCCGGTATTCCGGGATTCGATAATAAGGACTGGCTCCGCTCGACTGCGGCGTTCAGGAGGCTTGGCGAGTTTGCAACCCGGCTTAGAAAACTAGAGAAGAAGGTCTTTGGGGCCGAACCGTAATCATAGGGCGGCAACCCTTTGTTATGAAAACATCAGATTCCGGCTACGACATAACGCCGTTGTCAGGCGACACCATCCAACGCCTCGCCCAGGACCTTAGCGATGACGAGTACCGGATTCTATTGAACCACGGTACCGAACCGGCATTTTGCGGAACGCTCCTCGATAACAAGCTGGATGGCATATACGCTTGCCGTCTCTGCGGCCTGCCGTTGTTCAGATCTGCCAACAAGTTCGATTCAGGGACAGGTTGGCCGTCCTTCTATGCTCCGTTCGATATGCAGCACCTAATCAATATCGAGGATAACAGTTGGGGAATGAGACGCGTCGAGATCAGGTGTGCCCGCTGCGGTGGTCATCAAGGCCACGTCTTCCCTGACGGCCCACCGCCTACGGGGCTGCGCTACTGTCTGAATTCAGCGTCGCTCGAGTTTTTTCGGGACGGTGAGCCGGTCGAGCAGAAAGTGTGACCCACAAGACACTAGTCTATTCGGCATGAGTAGCCGTCCGCTCGCGGGCAAGTAGCTTTGCCTTTCGCTCCACGCCCCAGCGATAGCCGCTAAGTTTGCCGTCGCTCGCTACGACGCGGTGGCACGGAATAAGTACAGCCACACGATTTTTTGCACACGCTTGGGCGACGGCACGGACCTTCTTTTTGTCGCCCAACGCCTCCGCAATTTCGGCATACGACCTAGTCTCGCCATAAGGTATCTTCCGCAAAAAATCCCAAACCTGCATCTGAAACGCCGTTGCCTGCAGGTCAAGCGGCAGGACGAGCCGCCTACTTTTGCCCAAAAGATACTTGATGATCGCATCGACCGTGTTGGCGAGATCGTCCGATGCCTCGGTGATCTCGGCGTTTGGAAATTCCCGTGAGAGGCCGTCGGCGAGCTCTTTTTTGGTATCGCCAAACGTAACGCTGCAAATGCCGCGTTTCGTTCTCGCGACGAGCAATTTACCTAGCTCGCAATCGGCGATCGTGTAATTTATCTTCATTCCCTGCCCGCCTTTTTTGTAAACCGCCGGCGTCATACCGAGCCCATCTGAAGCTTTTTCATACAACCTGCTGCTCGACCCGAAGCCCGCCTCATACATCGCCGTCACCACGTCGCTGCCTGACCGCAATTCATCCTTGAACCTTTCCATTCGTTTTGCCTCCGCGTATTTTTTTGGCGTAATTCCGATGATCTCCTTGAAGCTCCGCTGCAAATGATAGCTGCTCAACCCGACCGCCGCCGCAAGTTCGCCCAGCGTCAAAGCGTCGCCGTCGATCAACTCGCACACTCGAAGCACGCGGTCGACCTGCGGATCGACCGAGTTGACCTCGTTGGGACGACACCGCTTGCAAGCCCGAAAGCCGTTATTCTCGGCAGCCCCGACCGTCGCGTAAAAATCAACATTCGCACGATTTGGCAGCCTGGCACGACACGAGGGACGGCAGTATATGCCCGTCGTTTTCACACCGATCACAAACGCCCCGTCAAACCTCGCGTCATTCGTTTCAACAGCTTGCCAATACAGTTCCCTATCCATGTTTGCGAGTCTATCCCCAGCCACAGCTAAAATCTATCCGATTGTTGCGGTAGAATTTTTTATTGATGGAAAGGATCGTTCTATTTGACGGCGTCTGCAATTTTTGTAACGGCGCGGTGAATTTTATTATCAGGAATGACCCTGACGGACGCTTCAAATTTGCGCCGCTGCAATCCGAGACAGGCCAAAGTCTGCGGGCTAAGCTTGATATCGGTGATGATATTGATTCGATAATTTTGGTTGAGGACGGTCAGGCGTTCACGCACTCATCGGCTGCCCTGAAGATCGCTCGCGGATTGGGCGGAATATGGTCGCTCGGATACGCATTCATTGTCATACCCACGTTCATCCGTGACTGGTTTTATAAGCTGTTTGCAAAATTTCGCTACAAACTATTCGGCAAAAAGGACGTGTGCATGATACCGACGCCCGATTTAAAAGATCGGTTTTTATGAATAAATAACCACAGATAAACACAGATGCACACAGATCATCTAGAACTCTATCCGTGTCTATCTGTGTTCATCTGTGGTTAATTCTTCTTTCATGAGTTATTCGCTCGACACATTAGAATTCGGCCGCCTGCTCGAGTTGGTCGCCCGCAACGCGCAAACACCCATAGGCCGGGAGCGGGTAATCTCGCTGTGTCCGCTGTCGAACCGTATCGAATTAGACGCCGCCCTTGCAGCAATTTCTGAGGCCATCGAACTCGTTGACGAGAAACAAGTTTCGTGGTCATTCAGCGGCCTCGGAGACCCGTCTGGTCCACTCGCCATGCTGCGCATCGAGAACGCAGCCCTCGAACCGATGGCTTTACTCGAAATTTCACGCGTGTGCGCACAGGCTTTATTCGCCCGATCCGCTATCCAACCAGAAAAGGACGCGGCCCCGACGCTGTGGGAAATAGTCGAGAATATTCCGCCATCGCTGCTCGCCGTTACCGAGCAGATCAACAAGAAGTTGCTACCAAGCGGCGAGATCGACGACGATGCCTCGCCCGAACTCGCCGCGCTCCGACGTGAGATAAACGCCCAACGCGCTCGACTAACAAAGTCGCTCGAATCCGCTATGCGGGCGGCCGGAACGGCGATCCAGGACGAGATCGTCACGGTCCGCAACGACCGCTTTGTGATTCCCGTAAAGGCCGACTTTCGCGGCAAGGTCGGCGGCGTAGCGCACGGCTTCTCATCCAGCGGCCAGACCGTTTATGTCGAACCGCTCGCCGCCATCGAGGCGAACAACGAACTCCAAAACCTCAAGGGCAAAGAGGAACGCGAGGTCGCCCAAATACTGTTTTCGCTAACCGAAATGCTTCGCGAACAGATCCCGGCCGTCGAGTCCGCCGTTGACGCGGTCGCTGAGCTAGACGCGATCAAGACCAAGGTCGAATTCGCCCGTAAATTCAACGCCGTCGTGCCTCAAATAACGGACGACACCCTCGACCTCATCGATGCCCGACACCCATTGCTTGAAGAGAACCTGAAGGCGACGGCGACGAAGGCGGAAACACGACCGGTAGGGAGTGTGCCCCGAGAGGACAACGAGATCGTCCCATGCTCATTCACTCTCACGGCGACCAAGTCGGTCATGATCATCTCCGGCGCCAACGCCGGCGGCAAAACGGTCGTTCTAAAGACCGCCGGCCTGCTAAGCCTGATGGCGATCTCAGGCCTGCCAGTTCCCGCAAAGGGCGCAAAAATTCCCTTTTACCGCTCGGTCCTCGCCGATATTGGCGACCATCAATCGCTCAGTGCCAACCTATCGACATTCTCATCTCATATGTCGAACATAGCCGGCATGATCCGCGAATGCCGACCTCCATCGATCGTCCTGCTCGACGAGGCCGGCACGGGGACCGACCCCGACGAAGGCTCGGCCCTCGGCGTGGCGATCGTGGATCATTTCCGCCGCAACTGCGGTGCACACGTCATCGCCTCGACGCACTATCGCGGCCTCAAAATGTACGCCGCCAACGACGAAGGCGTCGTCAACGCCTCCGTCGAATTCGACGAAAAAACGCTCCAGCCAACTTATAGGTTGTTAATCGGCCTCGCCGGTGCCTCATCCGGCATCGAGATCGCCCGTCGTTTTGGGATCGATCAGCAGGTAATCGACTCGGCACGCAAAAATCTCGACATCTCGGCCCAAGAGGCCGCAAAATACCTCCAAAAACTCCAAACCGAAACCCGCCAGGCCGAGGATCTTCGTGCTGCTCTCGAAGAAGAACGCGAAGCCGTGGCGATGAAATTCGCCGGTCTCGAGATCGAGGCTGTAAAGAAGGAAAAAGCACGGCAAAAAGAATTCGAAGGTCAGCTAGCCGCCGCCGTCGACGATTTCGACCGCCAGTCGAAAGCATTTCTCAAAACCATCGAAGACAAAGCACTCAAGAACCGCCTCGAAAAAGAACGCCTGACTCGAAAGTCCGAACTAAACCGCGCCGTCATGCAGAAGATTTCAACCGCAGAGACGCCGAGACGCGGAGGTTCCAGATCAGGCTCCCCTCCTTACGAAGGAGGGGTGGCCGCCGCTTCGCCGGACGGGGTGGTTCTCTCGGTCGGCAGCAGAGTCATCACATCCTTCGGTAACACCGGCACCATCGAGCGTATGGACAAAGAGGTCGCCGAGGTCCTAGTCGGCAACCTCCGCCTCCGCGAAAAACTTGTCGATCTGCGCTTGTCGGAACCGCCTGCGTCAGCGGGCGGCCAGTTGTCTCGTGGTAAAGGTAAGCACAGCATGCCACTCGGCCGCCCCATCGACGCCCCCGACACAGCCGCCGAACTCAACCTCATCGGCCGTACCACCGCCGACGCCGAATACGAACTCGACCACTTCCTCGACGAAGCCTACATGTCCGGCGTTCCTCGCGTCCGCATCATCCACGGCTTCGGCACCGGAGCGCTAAAGAACTACGTCCACCACTTCCTAAAAACCAGCGACCTAGTCGCCCGCTTCGAGTTCGCCCCCGACAACCAGGGCGGCCACGGTGCTACAATTGCGGAACTCAAACGATAAATGGTCTTCGACCAATACTTCATCGACGACCTGAAGATGCGTGCCGCGATTTTGAGGTTCTCGTTGACACAAAACGGCATTAGGCGGAAAATCTGACTATGACCGCGACGCTTGAGATAAATTTGCCCGATTCCGTCAAACTTAGTGATTTTGATCTGAAAATGACGCTCGCCGCAAAGATGTATGAAGACGGAACTCTCTCGGGCGGGCAGGCGGCGAACTTGGCCGGGGTATCGAAGCGAGAATTCCTCGAATCTCTCGGAAAGTATGGAGTGTCGATCTTTGGCTATTCGCTCGACGAACTGGAAGACGATATGGGCGAGGTTGCGATCCACGAGCGGATCGCAATAACTGAGAGTCTGGCCGGCTCGCTTCGACCAGATGGCAAGTATGTCCCGATGACTCGCGAAGAAGACCGGGAACTGATCGAAGAGTACCTTGCCGAAAAACATTCCTAATGCAAATCCTGCTCGATACAGATGTCGCGTTGGATTTTCTTCTTCGTCGCGAACCCTTCTTCCCGAATGCTAATGAGATCTTCCGTCTCAACGCTCGTAAACAAATCACCATCCATTTAGCCAGCGTCACGCCGGTCAATATTTTTTATATCGGACGTAAACTTAAAGGGCGAGAAGATGCTTTTAAAGCTGTTCGCCGCATTGTCCGGTTGACCCGCATTTGCCGCACCGACGAAAGCGTTCTCAACGCCGCCCTGAATCTTGGAATATCTGATTTCGAGGATGCCGTTCAGGTAGCCGCCGCCGTGGCTGAGCGCCTCGACGCGATCGTCACGCGGAATTTCAGTGATTTCGAGGCGTCACCGGTTCCTGTGTATGATCCGACTGAGTTCCTGAGTCTCGTCTCGAAAGGTTGATGCTCTTCGACCAATACTTCATTGACGACCTGAAGACCCGGGCCGATCTGGTGCGGATAATACAGCCGTATGCGCTGGACTTGAAGAAAAAGGGGCGGAACTGGATGGCGTGTTGTCCGTTTCATCAGGAAAAGACACCGTCATTCTCGGTGAGTCCGGAAAAGGGATTTTATAAATGCTTCGGCTGCGGCAAGGGCGGGACGGCTTTCAATTTTCTGATGGAGATGGAAGGGCTCAACTTCCCCGAGGCCGTCAAACGTGTTGCCGAGATGAGCGGCGTACCGCTGCCCGAGCCGGTCGATGACGTCAGTTTTCAGCGGTCAAAGCAGCAGCGTGAAGAGAAGAAGCAGCTTGCCGATCAAGTGATCGAGCTAAACGAGGTAGCGCTTGAGTTTTGGGAAAAGGAACTACAAGGAAAAAGTAAAAAGGCAAAAGAGGCGAGGGAATATCTCGCTAATCGGGGCATCTCTGAAGAGATACAACGGCGGTTCCGCATCGGCCTTTCGCCTGATAAATGGGACGGCCTGCTCAGCGTGCTGCGTGACTTTGGTGCGGACGAAAAGGTCATCGCGCAAAGCGGGCTTGTCTCGGTAAACGAAGAGAAGGAACGCACGTACGACCGCTTTCGTGGGCGGATCATGTTCCCGGTGCTCGATGTCAACGGGCGGCCGGTGGCATTCGGCGCACGCGCGCTAAAACCCGACGATGAGCCGAAATACCTCAATTCGCCCGAGACGCCGGCATACGTCAAGAGCGAGCATCTCTACGGTCTCTTTCAAGGCAAGGACGCTATCCGCAAGAAGACGTTCGGCATTCTCGTCGAAGGCTACCTCGACTTGATCGCACTCGTCCAGTTTGGCGTGACCAATGTCGCAGCGAGCCTCGGGACGGCGTTTACTGAGCAGCAGGCTAAGCTGCTTGGCCGCTTTGCAAAGAGCGTCGTCATCAATTACGACGGCGACTCGGCGGGCATCAAGGCTGCGCGGCGGGCGATCGAACAACTTTTGCCGCAGGATTTTGACGTCAAGGTGCTCGTGCTGCCCGACGGTAAGGATCCTGACGATTTTATCCGCGAGAACGGGAAAAAGACCTATGATCAGGCGCGCGGCAACGCTGAGCCTTTTATGCAGTTCGCCATGCGGACCTCGGTCGGAGAGCGAAACATCGCAAACGCCAAGCAAAAGGCCGCCGCGATCGAGGAATTCCTGCCTGTCGTTGCCGCGATCCGCAACAGCATCCAGAAACGCGAGAGTTTTGACCAGGCAATGGAGTTCTTTCACGTCGAAGACGCCGGCCTCAGGCGTGAATTGTGGAATTCCCTATCACAACAACGTCACGGCATCTCACCCGCGGTCACGCAGAAGATATCGCGCGCTGCCCGCCCAAAGACCACCATCGCCGAACGCCGCCTGCTCGAGCTGCTAACCTACGACCGTGAGCTTCGCGACACGGTAATGCCGATAATCGAACCGAGCGATTATGAGCACCTGGCGACCGCCGAGATGTTCGCGGCGTTTGTCGCCATACAGCAGCGAAAGCAAGATATCGGTCCCGAGGAGCTAATGGAACAACTCGATGACGACGAAGACATGCTCAACGTAGCTCACGAGGTCCTTCAGGCCGCAAGGCCGCGCCCGGACGAGCCTATCGACCGCGTTCTGCGCGAAGCCGAGGACTGTATTTTTGCTCTTCGCGGCATGGCTATTGGACATCGGGTTGCCGAGATCAGCCGCGAGGCTGCGCTGGCCACGCAATCCGGCAATATCAAGCTCGCCAATCAACTCGCGGCCGAGCAATTGGAGTTGGAAAAGATTCGCCGCAGCCTTCAGCAACGCATCAAAGATTTGTGATATACTTTACGATTTGATTCCGGACGGCAGGGGCGCAACATTTTCCCGGCCGCCGCCGTTAGAATATTGAGAACAACTATCTTCACGCTATATAGATCAAACCGCATTTATCGCTGAATATGCCCGATTACGACGAGAAACAAGACTTAGTAGACCGCCTGATAGCCCGCGGCAAGCGCAAGAAGGGGCTGAGCCTCGATGACCTTCATCGTGAGCTGCCGGCAAATATGCTCTCAGCTGAGGACATTGAGGATGTCCTCGAACGCCTGGAGAGCGCCGATATCTCCGTAGCCGAATCGGATGCCCAATTGCTCGAACGCGCCTCAAGTCTCGCCCTCGACGACGAAGAGGAAACGGCGGAAGAGGAAGAGGATCTCGACCTCGATCTGTCGGCCGGTGTGCTCGATAAATCAAATGACCCGGTTCGCCTTTACCTGCGCGAGATGGGCGTCGTGCCGCTGCTCAACCGTGAGGGCGAGGTTGCTATTGCCAAGCGCATCGAGCGCGGCCAGATCAAAACGCATAAGACCATTTCGCGTTCGCCCATCGCCGTCGAACGCCTGCTCAAGATCGGCGAAGACCTCGTCGCAGGCAAACAGGGCATCCGCGAGACGGTCGTATTTAGCGAACAGGCCGAGATCTCGGTCGAGGAGGACAAGGCCGAGGAGTATCTGCGCTGGACGCTTGAGGGCATCGAGAGCATTCGCGGCAACTATCAAGTAGCACTTAAATCGTGGACGCAACTCCTCAACGAGCAGGAAAAGACGGCCGGTAAAAAGACCAAAAAGCTGCTTCGCCTCAAGCGAAACACCGCCCGCCTGCGTCTCGATATCGCCCAGGAGATCAAGAATCTCAACCTGACCGAGCGTTCGCGCCAGGTGTTGATCGCAGCCATTCGAAAGGTTGTGGGTGATATCAAGGACGCTGAAAAAACGATCAAGAAGGCCAAGGACAAGCTCGAGAAAAAACCCGAAGCACCTGTAAAGAAAGAACTTAACGCCAAGGTCCGCGAGGCCAAGGCCGTCATCGCTGAGATCGAGGAAAAGTACCGCCTGCCTGCCGTCGAGATCAAGCGTTCGCTGCAGACGATCAACGTTGGTGAATTTGAGACCAATAAGGCCAAACGCGAACTAGTCGAGGCCAACCTGCGTCTCGTCGTCTCGATCGCCAAGAAATACACCAACCGCGGCCTGCAGTTCCTCGACCTCATTCAGGAAGGCAATATCGGCCTGATGAAGGCCGTTGATAAATTCGAGTGGCGACGCGGCTATAAGTTCTCGACCTACGCCACGTGGTGGATCCGCCAAGCCATCACGCGTGCTATCGCCGACCAGGCACGCACGATCCGCATTCCGGTGCACATGATCGAAACGATCAACAAGCTGATCCGCACCTCGCGCCTGCTGGTTCAGGAACTCGGTCGCGAACCGACGAGCGAGGAGATCGCAAAGCGGATGGACATTCCGGTCTCAAAGGTCCGCAAGGTCCTAAAGATCGCGCAGGAACCGATCTCGCTCGAAACGCCCATAGGCGAAGAAGAAGATTCACACCTCGGCGATTTTATCGAGGACCGCTCGATACTGAATCCGGCCGAATCGGTGACGTTCTCAAACCTCCGCGAGATCACAGACGAAGTGCTCGCCACGCTCACGCCGCGTGAGGAAAAGGTCATCAAGATGCGCTTCGGCCTCGGCTCGACCGGCAGCGAGCACACGCTCGAAGAGGTCGGCCAACACTTCGCCGTCACCCGCGAACGCATCCGCCAGATCGAGGCAAAAGCCCTGAGAAAGCTGCGGCATCCGTCGCGGTCGCGGCGGCTAAAAGCCTTTCTCGAAGGAAAACCATAAGCAGTAACCGCGAAAAACACGAAACACGCAAAACCTCGATTTAGTGTGTTTTCGTGTTTTTCGCGGTTTCTATCGCTTCTTCCAGGTCCCTTATCTTCCCGTCTAATTGCAACTCATAGACCGCATCGAGAATGCGTTTGAAGTCCGGGCCGGGTTCGAGGCCTAGTTCGATCAGATGGCGGCCTTTTAGGATGGGTTCGGGGGCGCGTTTCTCGACCTGTAGGGAGCGGACCTTTTCGATGAACCATTCCTGCGCTTCGGAGCCGAAGATCATCTTGCTGCGGTCGCCTTGCGGGTAGCGGCCGAGGGTGTCGGCTTTGGCGACACGATAGAGCAGGTCGGGCTCGACCTTGCGGGCGAGGCGGCGGAATGCTCCGTCGCCGACGGGCGATTTGGCCTTGTGCCATTCGCCGGGGACGAGGTGATAGCGGACGAGTTGGACGATCTGTTCGCGCACATCAAAACCATCAAGCGTAAAGATGCCGAGACGGTCGAGCAACGATAATGTCGGTTCAACGCCCGCTTCGTCGTGTCCGCGCGAGCGGATACGGCCGTCGATCTGCTCCGTTGTCGGCGGTTTGCCGAGGTCGTGGCAAAGAGCTCCGAGCATGACGGCGGCCTGACGTGCGCGATCGAGATCGTCGATCAGCCTTCGCGCCTCGTCGCAGACCATCAGTGTGTGAACGTCAACGTCGCCCTCAGGATGCCAATCTGGCTCCTGCGGCACGCCGACCAACGACGCAAGCTCTGGAAATATCTGATCGACAACACCAAGATCATAAAGCCAACGCAGTCCGATCGACGGTTGCCGTGCCTTTAGCAGCAGTTTTTCAAGCTCGCCCCAGATGCGTTCGCGCGGCAGATCGGTCACATCGATCGTGCGGCAAACGTCGGCCGTTTCGGGCTCGATCTCAAACTCAAACCTCGCCGCAAACTGCGCCCCGCGCAGCACTCGGAGGCTGTCCTCGGCAAATGTATCGGGTGATACCATCCGCAGCGTGCGGCGTGCAATGTCACTCTGACCGTCAAACGGATCGACGATCTCGCCCGTGAGCGGGTCTTTCAGTATCGCGTTGATCGTAAAATCCCGCCGTCTGCATGCATCCTCAAACGACATCGACGGATCGCCCTCGACAATAAACCCGCGATGCCCGCGAGACGCTTTTCGCTCCCGGCGCGGCAGCGAAACGTCCAAATGCCGCCCGACCTTATAGACCGCGAACGCCTCGCCGACGACATTGACCTCGCCAAATCTCGCAATGATCTCACGCAGCCGCTCCGCCTCAACGCCGTAGATCTCAAGGTCCCAGTCCTTCGATGCCTGCGGCGGCGTGAGCAACGGATCGCGAACGCAGCCGCCATTCAACATCGCCCGCCCGCCCGCATCGCGGACGGCCGTTGCCAGGTCGAGCACGGTTGTTGGAGCGTCGCTCATCATTAATCAGTCTAACCCAGTTTTTCGGCCGCACCTGTGTCGCCTGGCCGTCTTTATGAAATCTTTATGTGCTCCTTACACAGCCTTTAGACATCGAAACTTATTCTGAAAAAGCTGGCCCCCAGTTGCGGCCAGACCTGCGGTGCGGCCATCGCCTTTCGGTGTTCCGCCGCATTGTTATGTCATCAGCAAATACAGCAACAAACGAGGCCATTGGAAGCTGGGCCAACGGCGACCGCCGGGCAGCAGCCAAACCTGCGACAAAACCGCATCATCAAAAACACCCTTGGTGGCAGGTGATGTGTCTGACGGGCCTCGACTATTTCTCGACGCTCGGCTACCAGCCGGGCATTGCCTTCGCGGCCGCCGGTGTCCTCTCGCCGATCGCCACGCTGATCCTGGTAATGCTGACACTCTTTGGAGCGCTGCCGATCTATAATCGCGTCGCGGCCGAGAGCCCACATGGCCAAGGATCGATCTCGATGCTCGAGCATCTGCTTTCACGCTGGAAGAGCAAGCTGTTTGTCCTCGCCCTGCTTGGCTTTGTAGCGACCGATTTTGTCATCACCATCACGCTCTCCGCAGCTGATGCCGCTGCTCATGTGATCCACAATAGTTTTATCGAGGAGCACCTGCCCCAGTTCGACCATCCGGTCGCGGTCACGCTCGCGATGATCGCCCTGCTCGCGGCCGTCTTCTTCAAAGGTTTTAAGGAAGCGATCGGTATTGCCGTGTTTCTGGTCGCCGTGTATCTCGCGCTGAATCTTGTCGTGATCGCAGCCGGTGTTTATCACCTGCTGCTCGAACCGTCGCTGCTAGCAAATTGGCGGACTGCCGTCTTTACCAACGCCGCGACCGGCGGTACGCGAAGCATGTTCATGATAGCGGGCCTTGCCCTGCTTGTTTTCCCAAAGCTCGCCCTCGGCCTGTCAGGATTTGAAACAGGTGTTGCCGTGATGCCCCTCATTGACAACCCTAACCGTATCCGCAAAACGCGAAAGCTGCTCCGCACGGCGGCGTTGATAATGAGTTTTTTTCTCATCTTCAGCAGCCTGATCACGAGCGTCCTGATCCCGGTTCAGGAATTCGAAGAGGGCGGCAAAGCTCAGGGGCGTGCTCTGGCTTTTATTGCACATCAATACCTTGGCGAGATATTTGGCAGTGTCTATGATGTCAGCACGATTCTGATCCTTTGGTTTGCGGGTGCGTCGGCAATGGCCGGGCTGCTGAGTATCGTCCCACGCTATCTGCCGCGATATGGAATGGCCCCGAACTGGGCACGTTCAACGCGCCCGCTCGTGCTGATCTTTACGGTGATCTGTTTTGCGATCACCTACATCTTTTCCGCAGATGTCGAGGCCCAGGGCGGCGCCTATGCCACGGGCGTCCTGGTGCTGATCACATCCGGAGCGATCGCTGTCACGATCTCGGCATGGGTCCGCAAACAGTCCGTAAAATGGGCATTTGGGTTCATAGCCGTGGTGTTCTCATACACGACGATCACAAACATCGTCGAACGGCCCGACGGTATAAAGATCGCATCGCTATTCATCCTCGGCATCGTAGTCGCATCATTCATTTCCAGGGCAATGCGGACGACCGAGGTTCGTATCCAGAAGATAGAGATGGATCGGACGGCCGAGAGGTTTATTGAAGACCTTGCTGAGGGTGATATTCGCATCGTTACGAATCGCCGCGAGGAAGGAGATCTGACCGAGTATCGCTTTAAGGAACATGAGAAACGCGTCGATAATCACATTCCGGCGAATGACCCGATCCTTTTTTATGAGATCGAAATCGGTGATGCCTCTGAGTTTTCGGGAAAACTCAGGATCACGGGTGTCGATATCGACGGCTATCGGATCCTCCGAACACACGCACCGGCAGTCCCAAACGCTATTGCCGCGCTGCTGCTGCACCTGAGGGACAAGACGGGCAAGATACCGCACGTTTACTTTGGCTGGAGCGAGGGAAACCCGGTCAAATACCTTATTCGTTACATCCTTTTTGGCGAGGGCGATACTGCCCCCGTGACTCGTGAGATATTGCGGCAGGCCGAACCCGACCCTGAGCTGCGTCCGAGCGTGCATGTGGGCGGCTAACGCTGATGACGGTCAAATACATCCATCAGGTGGGCGCCGGCGAAAAGCAGCGGGATCGAAATGAACGTAAACACCATTGAGGCCGCTGCAAAGCGCGCGTCACCCGGCACAAGCGCGTGAACAACGCTCAGTACCAATCCAAGCAGCGGCGACGTGATGCCGCCGACCAGTGAGATCAGCAGGGCGAAGATTAGCCCGTAACGCGGCCGCTCCGTCGGCCTAACGGCATTGCCCCGTGAGATCGCCGCTGCCGTGTCGAGTCGCGCTGCCATACATCGCGAAGATATCCGCGCGAACGTAAGTTGTGCGTAATGACTTTATAAAAAGTCTATAAAGGTAGGGGCGAAAAGCGATAGCCGACCCATGGCTCGGTCAGTATATATCGCGGCTGCGAGGGCTCGGCCTCGATCTTCTTGCGGAGTTGGCCGATAAAGACGCGAAGGTATTCTGTCTGTTCGGTGTAGTCGCCGCCCCAGACAGCGGCGAGGATCGCTCGGTGCGTCACTACGCGGCCCCGATTGCGAAACAGGAAGCTGAGCAGGTCAAACTCTTTGGGTGTAAGATGCACCGTCTTGCCGGCGACAATCACCTGTCGCGTCGCGGTGTCGATCCTAAAATCGCCGTCAACGAGGGGTGCAGACGCATCTTCCTCATTCCGTGATCGTCTCAATGCAGCCCTGACGCGGGCCAAAAGCTCATCAATGCCGAATGGTTTTGTTACATAATCGTCGGCTCCGGCGTCGAGGGCCTCGACCTTAGTGCGTTCCTCTCCGCGAACGGACAGAACGATGATCGGCACGGCAAAAGCCTTTCGTATTTCACGGCAGACAGCGATCCCGTCCATTTCGGGCATCTGTAAGTCCGTAATGACAAGGTCCGGATGCCAGTCACGAAACGTCTCCAAGCCCGAGACGCCGTCCGCGGCGGTGCGCACATCATACCTGTGGGCCGACAGGCTGTGTCGAAGGACCCGCGTGATCTGCGGTTCGTCGTCGATCACAAGAACTTTTTTGTTCTCACTCATCTGTTGGCCGCCGGAAGCTCGACTACTATCTTCGCACCTCGCCCGTGCTCGCCATCCTCGACGCTTATCGTTCCGCCCTGAGCCTCGACTATGCCGCGCGCGATCGCAAGGCCGAGGCCCAAGCCACTCGCCGGGCCTTCGCCCAGCCGGACAAACTTTTCGAATACCCGTTCCCGCAGATCATTCGGGATGCCCCTGCCCTCGTCGTTGACCGAGATCGTAAGGCTGCCGCTATTGGCAGCTGCATTGATCGCGATCGTCGATCCCGAAGGTGAATATTTCGCCGCATTCTCAAGCAAATTATAGATTACCTCGGCAACAGCTCCGGCATCTGCCTTCACCATAAGCTGATCGCCCGTATCGACCTTAAGGATGTGCGCCCCCGTAACGGGCATGGCACGCTCAACGGCCGCCACGATGATCTCATCGACGCTAGATATCGAACCCGCGTCAGTCGAGCCCGCCTCGACGCGTGCGAGCGCGACCATCCCTTCGATAAAGCCGTTGAGCCGGTCAGTCTCTTCGTTGATGATCGAGAGGAATTCCGCTCGGCCCTCGCTGTCGAGTTCGATCGTGCGTTGACCGCCTTCGCTGTCGAGAAGCGTTGTTACTGAAGCCTTTATCGATGTCAACGGCGTCCGCAGGTCGTGCGTGACGGCATCGAGGAGTGCGGACTTTAGCTTTTCACTCTGCTTTAGTGCCTCAGTGTGGGTTGCCGTCTCAAAGGCCTCCTGCAACTCGTCATAAAGCCGTTCCGCCTCGCGAGCTCGCCTCCGAGCATAACTCGAAAGTTCGCCCGCCATGATCGCGGTAACCGTAAATGCGGCCCACGCGATGAGGTTTTGCGGTTCCGCGATGTGCAGTTCGCCGATAGGCGGCAAAAAATAGTAGTTGAAACACAGCATCGCCGCAAACGACGCCAACAACGCCGGATTGCGCCCGAAAAACGTTGCCGACGACAACACGATCAGCAGGAACGCCATCGCTACTGTGATCTGGTTGATACGTTCGGATGCCAAGAGCAAAGCAAACGAGACTGCCAGAACGGCACCGACCGAAATGCCGTACCGCAGCAGTCTCTTTCGTCGGCCCAAGCTCATTGCTTGAGTCGCTCAAGTAAAAGCTCTGTGAGGTTATCCAATCCGACACGCTCCTGCTCCCATGTATCACGGTCTCGGACAGTGACGGCGTTGTCGGTGAGGGATTCGTGATCGACCGTGACGCAGAACGGCGTACCGATCTCGTCCTGGCGGGCGTAGAGTTTGCCGATGCCGCCGGTGTCGTCGTAAACGGCACGCATCGAGGGTTGCAGATCGTGTTTGAGTTTCTTGGCGAGAGTTACGATCTCGTCGTTATTCTTGGCAAGAGGCAGGACGGCAACCTTGATCGGGGCGATTTCGGGTTTGAGTTTCAGGATCACGCGCGTCTCGCCTTTGTCGTTTGTCTTCTCGGTGTAGGCGTCCATCATCACCGCGAGCAGCGTGCGGTTGACGCCGATCGACGGTTCGATGCAATACGGATAGAAACGCTCGTTGGCCTGCGGGTCAAAATATGAAAGATCCTCGGTCGTGTCGGGATTGATACGTTTTCCGGCGGCATCCTCGGGCTTTTTCGAGTGGACTCGAAGGTCGTAATCAGTGCGGTTGGCGATGCCAAGAAGCTCGTCAAATTGCCTGTCTTCCTCTTCCCGCTCCGGGAAAAAGCGATACAGAAAATCGACCGTTCGATCCGAATAGTGGGCAAGCTCAGCCTTCGTCTGTTCGTAATGAACGACGTTCTCGCCCGAGATGCCGATGGACCGAAGCCACCCGTCGTATGCGTCGATCCACTCCTGATGGATACGCGGCGCATCCCCAGGACGGCAGAAATACTCGATCTCCATCTGCTCGAATTCCCGTGTGCGAAAAATGAAGTTGCCCGGCGTCACCTCGTTGCGAAACGCCTTGCCGATCTGCGCTATACCGAACGGCAGCTTTCGACGTGAGGTGTCGAGAACATTCTTAAAATTCACAAAAATACCCTGCGCGGTCTCGGGCCTCAAATAAGCCAACGCCGCCGGATCATCCTCGGCCGAAGCCGCTCCGACCGTAGTCCTGAACATCAGGTTGAACGCACGCGACTCGGTCAGATTTGTCGAGCCGCAATTCGAGCACACGAACTTGCCATCAGCGTCCTTTTCGAGCTTGTCCTCACGCAAGCGCGTCTTGCAATCACGACAATCCACGAGCGGATCGCTGAACGTGTCCTCGTGACCGCTGTACTTCCAAACCAATCGATTCTGAATGATCGACGAATCGACGCCCTCTATGTCGTCGCGTTCGTAAACGGCCCACCGCCACCAGCTTTGCTTGATGTTATTCGCCAGTTCGACGCCCAGAGGCCCGTAGTCCCACGACGAGCCGAGGCCGCCGTAAATATCCGACGCCGGATAAACAAATCCGCGGCGCTTGCTCAAGGAAACAATGGTCTCGATGTTTGGTGCAGTCATAAGGAGCTGTCTAATAATTGTTAACTATTAATTTGTTAATTAGTAAGTAGTGTCCGGAATGAATCAAACGATCGCACCGACCAGGTCGTAATCGTGGGCCTCGGTGATGCGGACGTCGTAGATCGTCCCGATCTTGGGTTCGAGCCCGTCGGGAACGTCGTTGATCAGAACATGGCCGTCGATCTCCTGTGTCTGGCCCTCGAACCGGCCTTGAAACAGCAGGTCGGATTCTTCTGAAAGGCCCTCGAACATTACCTTGTACGTCCACCCGACCTTTGATCGATTCAGTTCGCGGCTGATCTTGGCTTGTTCCTTCATCAGGCGGTCGCGACGCTTCTTGGCGATCTTAGGATCGACCTTGTTTGGTAGATCATAGGCCGGCGTGCCCTCTTCGTCCGAGTAAGTAAAGACACCGACGTTATCAAACCGGCAATTTTGGACAAAAGCGATCAATTCTTCGAAATCCTCATCCGTCTCGCCCGGAAAACCAGTGATGAACGTAGTCCGTATCGTGATCCCGTCCACAGCGGCACGAACACGGCCGATCAACCGTTCAAGGGATTCTCGCGTGCCGCCGCGTTTCATCAGCTTTAGCACATTCCGCGAGGCATGCTGCAGCGGCATGTCGAGATATTTTACTGCCTTTGGGGTCTCGGCAATGGCAGACAAGAATGCATCCGATATGTGGGTAGGATACGCATACATCACGCGAACCCATTCGAGATCCTCGATTTCGCCAAGGGCACGGATCAGGGCGGGAAGAGCATCAATCTCGCCGAGGTCTTCGCCGTAGCGAGATGAATCCTGCGCTATCAGCACGACCTCCTTGACTCCTTGCTTTGCGAGCATTCTCGCCTCTTCCACGATCGAACCGAATCGCCGCGACCTGAACGAACCCCGCATAGACGGTATCGAACAGAATGCGCACGGCCGGTCGCAGCCCTCGGCGATCTTAATGAATGCAGTATGCGATTGTGTCGCACGCATCCTGGGCGTGTACTCGTCGTAGAGGTATGTCGCGCTCTTGTTGCCGACCGGAGTAATTGTCAATTGGCGTGCATCAAACTCATCATCCGCAGCCTTTAATATGTCGTTGACCTGCGACGTACCGATGAACGCATCGACTTCCGGCAACTCTTTCATCAGATCGTCTCGATAACGCTCAACGAGACAGCCCGCGACGATAACGCGTCCCGCCGCCCCTTCAGATTTCCACCGCGTAGCTTCGAGGATGGCATCGATAGATTCCTGCTTGGCAGACTCGATAAAGCCGCACGTATTGACAACTACCGTATCGGCGTCCGATGCGTCATTCGTGATCTCATATCCGGCCTCGGCGAGTTGGCCCATCATTACCTCGCTGTCCACGAGGTTCTTTGGGCATCCAAGACTGACGAATCCTACCTTTTTCATCCCAAACCGTAATCTTTTATTGTAGCAAGGCGCTAACAAAAAGGCCGCCTCTGCAGACGGCCCGTCGCGAAACACATGAGTTGTGAGTTTACTGCATATTAACGTCCAGTCTCGTAGCTGATGCGTAAGCGGCTGCCTTGCCATCTTTCGTTAGAAGATTGACCTGCGTACAATTGAACTCTTTGCATGATCCAAACACCTTCTGCAGATATTCCAACCGCTTTTCCTTTGGCAGAACGTCCCAGGATGGTTTCAGCAGGCCGTAGAAAACATCCTGGCTGACCTTGGCAGTCTTGATGTGCTCGTCGAGGAACGTCCCTTCGACCGTGATCTGGTTGACACCCGCAGTTGAGATATTCTCCTCGGCATACCCCGACCAGATCCAAATACCGACGGAAGCGGCAACCAGGATCAAGGAGACCGTCAATAGCGTCCGATTGATCGAGCGGACCTGATGAATGGCCTTTTGAACTAGACCTGTCGGCACTGGCCGGGCCTCGACCGAGGCAGGATGGGCCTGTTCTGTCTGGCTCGTATCATCGGCCTCATATGCGATCGGCTCGGTTACGGATGCTTCCTGCACGGGCAGGTGGACCGGCGGATTTCGTAGAAGATCGACGAGGTCGAGCGTCCTGGCGGCAGCGTCCGAAACAGCATCCTGTTGTATCTCGGCGTACTTCGACTGGAGACTCTCGTCGTCCATTTTTCTACGCTCACGTTCGAGCAGTTCTACGTAGGCATTACCGACGCGAACATTGCACTCGATCGCTGCCACTACAACGTTAGGGGCGAAGAACAGCTCATTGATGCTCTCCTTAAAGAGCCTCAGACGGCCGAAGAAATCATTCGCGATCAACTGGTCGAATGCGCTTGCATTCTCGGCCTCGGTGGCAAGATCCTCAAAACTGAGCGCTGTCAGCAGAAGATCTGAGTCTTCATCGCCGGCCTCATAAAGCGGTACGCTCGACCATTCGCCGTATAAGGTATTGATATGCTTGAGCGCGTCATCCCGACTGAACAAGTACGCCCGTTTTGAGCCGTCGATCGGCCGCGAGAAGAGCCTGGTGATAATAAAGTCAAACTTTGCCCTTACCGGCTCGGTGTATGGCAGATTGCGATAAAAGCGAGCCAGCCCCAGCATCGCCTGTGAACTCAGCGATGGACGCGAATTCTCACAGCACAGCCGGAAGCTCGCGACAGGAATGTCTCCGTCACGCTCGGCCAACGCGCTGCACCACGCCTCGGTTTCATGCAGCAGGTGAAATTCTGCGGTCTTGTGCTCGTCAGACTCGACATTTTCGGCAACGTTAAGAAATGTGTTCAGCGCCTTCTTGGCATTAAAATCGTCGTATGTTCTCGGGACGATCCTGAGATATTCGCGCTCGACGCCGGTGAGGACATGCTCGACCATCTGCAGGCATGAAACCTCGGCGATCGCACGCTTTTGATAGAACTGGGGCCCCTTTTTTACCCTGATCGGCTCGTCCGGAACGGTCGTGGCGGCCGACTCGGATGCAATATCCTGAAGGTCCGTTGGCTCTTCCTCTATCGGATCGCCCTCCGGCTGCTCGTCAATTGATCGCGCGACAGGAGCACCGTCTTCAGGCTTGTTTGGCTCGTCGGTCCGATCCAGATGCGTTGTATCCGTCCCGTTTAGCAGGTGATCATCAATGACCGTCTCTTCGAGCAGGTTCTCCTGCTTAAGTTCGACGACAAGTTCTTCGAATACGTTCATGGTGGGCACTCATCTAAGGGCGGGAATCGAGGCGGGCGGAAAGAGAGGCGCGAGCTAGGGCAGTATCTGCCGGATCTCTCCGGTCTGGGTCAACTGGTACACATACGTAACACCTTCGCCGGCGACGTTCCGTGTCGCGGTAACGGTGTAGCCGTTGCGTAACTCAGCATCCGTCGGAGCGGCCGGCGTCATTGATATCACAAACTTCCCTCGGGTAACCTCGTTGCCGGAATTGGTTCCGATGCTGCTGGAGAGGAGGTTATTGATCTCGGTTATCCTGCCAAAGCGGCTGTTCTGAGTAAAAAAATTGACCTGCGTCGAGGCGATCGTTCTCATCGTCGCAAAGGTATTGCCGTTTTCCGAGGCCCGCAACGCCTTTTGAAGATGCGGGATCGCAAGGGACGCTATTATGCCGATCACAGCACACACGGTCAGCAGTTCGACCACCGAAAATCCCTGTTCTCTCGTACTTCTCATCGGATCACCTCGCTTCGCGAAAATATTCAGAAGTGACGTATTTTGTCACATCGACCTTGACAACTTTCGGCATGCTGGCTGCGTTATATTGCCGCGAATATGGCATTTTGCTGGATCTAGTGGCTCATTCCGGCTGATCTGCCATCGCCCGGATGATTCATGTGCAAGGGTTATGCCAAGAAATACAAGATGACGACACTGGGAATTTTACCGATGGTCAAAACACCGTGTTTGTTTTTTTGGATTATTTTATTACACTACAAACTTTGCCTTTGGAATGCCCGATTGGACATTTTGGCCGGAGATAGACAACCGATTTGAGCGCGATCGTAGATCAGAGCATAGAGACGTACGGCATCGATAACTGGGGGGCCGACTATTTCGGTGTAAACCGTAAGGGCAATCTTGTTGTCCGCGCTCCCGAAAACGACAACCTAACCGCAGATGTTAAGGAAATAGTCGATGACCTGAGGAAGCGAGGCGTTTCGACGCCCGTGCTTCTACGATTCCCTCAGCTTATCTTTGGCCAGATACGCAAGTTACAGACGGCATTTCGTAAATCGATAAAAGAATTCGAATACGAAGGCGGCCACCTCTGCGTGTTTCCGATGAAGGTCAATTCGAACCGAGCCGTCATCGAGGAATACCTTCGCGAAGGTTCGCGTTACGCCTTTGGCCTCGAGGCCGGCTCGAAGCCCGAACTCTACGCCGCCCTCGGACTCGAACAGGCCAAGGACAGCCTTCTTGTTCTCAATGGCTTCAAGGATCGCGACTTCCTGAACCTGGCCTTTGCCGGGGCTCTCGCGGGCAAGAATGTCGTCATTGTGATCGAGAAGCTCAGCGAACTTGACCACACGCTTGATATCGCCTCGAAGATCGCCGCGGAAAGTCCGGATATCTCGCTGCCAATGATCGGCGTCCGAGTAAAACTTTACTCGAAAGGTTCAGGCAAGTGGGAAAAATCAGGCGGCGAAGCAGCAAAATTCGGCCTGACGACGACCGAGATACTCGAAGTGATCCGCCGCCTGCAAGACGCCGGCCGGCTGGATATGCTGCGGCTGCTGCACTTCCATATCGGCTCGCAGCTCACGGACATCAAACGCATCAAGAACGCCATGCGCGAGGCCGCGCGGACCTATGCAAAGATCCGCAAAATGAAGATCCCGATCGAGTATCTCGACATTGGCGGCGGCATGGCCGTGGATTACGACGGCTCGCGAACGTCATTTGAGTCTTCAGCGAACTACAACGCACGCGAATTTGCCAACGATGTTGTTTATATAATAAAGACGGTTTGTGAGGACGAGACCGTCCCGCATCCGACCATCATTCAGGAATCGGGCCGCTACCTCTCGGCATACCACGCGATCCTGGTCACGAACGTCCAGGACGAGATCGAGACTGTGGTCGAGGACCACGGCCTCGTTGACCCTGACCGCGACGACCCGCAGATCGTGCATGAGCTCTTTGACCTTCGCGAATCAATCAACGGAAAGAACTATCGCGAGTATTATCACGACGCCCTCGAACATCGCGAGGAACTTTTCACGATGTTCAATCTCGGCTTGCTCACGCTGGAATCAAAAGGCAAGGGCGAGGTCCTGTTCTGGGACATTTGCGAAAAGGCAGACCAGTTCGCCCAGCAAAAGAAGTATGTATCGGAGGAATTTGATGATCTTCGCCGCCTGATGTGCGCCAAATACCTGGCCAATTTCTCGGTGTTTCGCTCAATGCCGGACAACTGGGCACTCGAACAACTCTTCCCGATCGTGCCTATACATAAACTCAACAAAAAGCCCGCCGAATATGCTACGCTTTGTGATATAACCTGCGATTCTGACGGTATCGTCGATAAGTTCGTTGACCTTCACGACGTCAAACCAGTGTTGGAATTGCACAAGCTCGTTAAAAGTGAACCTTACTATCTCGCAATGATGCTTGTCGGGGCGTATCAGGAGGTGATGGGCAATAACCATAACCTTTTTGGCGTTCCCCACGAGGCCCATGTGTTTATCGGTGAGGATGGTTACATCATTAAGAAGGTAATTTCTGGTGCGACACTGGGCGAGGCGGTTTCGTCGGTAAGGTTCGATCCGGGACAGCTGCACGATACTTTTCGTAAATCGGTGCTCGAAAGCATCAAGGATGGCCGGCTGTCGAATACGGAGGGCAGCAAGGTAATAGAATTTTATGAGGGACAGGCCGAGACATACACTTACCTGACCCCGAATGGAAAATAGTTAAACTATTGGTGGAAATAAACTTATGGTATCGAAAAACAAGAGCAAGTCTTCAAAGTTCCTGACCGTTCCGACGCGGCCCGTTCCCGTAGATCGTGATCGGTCCGTAGCCGGGCTGCTCGAAAAAATGGAAGGGGCCGGGTTCGGCGCCCGTCAGCTCGCCGAAGCGCATCGCATCTGGCTCGATATGCTTGATGACAATTCGACGATATATGTCTGCGGCTCAGGCAATCTGATCACCTCAGGCATGCGCCGGCTGCTGTCGTACGTTATCAAGAATCGCTTTGTCGATGTGCTCGTCATGTCCGGGACGGTGTTGTACCACGACATCCACGAGACGCTCGGGCGCAATCATTTTCAGGCCCATCCGAGCATGAGTGATGAGGACCTTGATGCAGCTGACGTTATGAGGCTTGGTGATGTCATCGCAAACCGTGAAGAATATCAGGAAGCCGACGAATGGATCGGTAGCGTCATCAACCAACTCGACACCAGCCGGCCGTACTCGTTTCGCGAGTTCCTGCTGCTGCTCGGCCGCGAATTGTCCGAGATAGCCCATGAGGACGGGATCTTGACATCTGCCTTCAAATCGCGAATACCGGTCTATTGTCCGGACCTGCCCGGTTCTGAGATGGCGATCGGCATCGCACGCGCAAAATTCGATAAGAAGCTGCAGATATCGTTCGACACGACACCGGACACGATGGAGATCATGTCCATCGCGCAGCGAACCAGAAATTCGGGCATCATCACGCTCGGTGGAGCCGGCACACAGCACGTCGTAAATGTTGGTGAGATAGCCTCTTACATTACCCGCACTAACCCGAGAGGTCATAAGTACGCGATCGCGATCGCGAACGACCTCGCCGGCGCAGGTGCGAGGACACCGTCGTATAACAGCGACCATCCATCGGTCTTCGGCAAGCTCTTGAAGAATGCGACCACGGCGCACGTTGCCTGCGACCCCTCGATCGCACTTCCAATGGTCATTACGGCTCTCTCGCAGACGGCTGCAAAATTCATGAAAGGCCGCAAACGGCCAACGTTTGGATTCGCCGGCCGCGAGATGAGCATCGACGTTCCGTAGGACTTTGCGATTTGCGAATTTCAATTTGCGGTCTCCCGGAAGGTCGCAAATGGCAAATCGAAACTTCCATGAGCGAATCAGCTTCCCTTCCAATGAACTTCGGCGGTATCGACGACGAGGAATATTCTTCGTTCGATGCCGCGCGCGTTCTTGTGTGGCCCGTCGCATATGAAGGAACCGTTTCCTACGGCACCGGAACAGGCGCCGGAGCCATGGCGATAGTCGATGCGTCGCGGAACATGGAGCTTTATGAGGAAGAGACCGATACCGAACCTTATAAGCTCGGCATCCACACGCTGCCTGAGTTCACGCCCCGCGATACGCCCGACGCGATGATGTTCGGGCTTTACAACAGCGCAAAAGAACTGCTTGAATCAGGAAAGTTCATCTGTATGTTGGGCGGCGAGCATTCGGTCTCGGCTCCGATAATTCAGGCGCACAACGAGAAGTTCGAGAATCTCAGCGTCCTGCAGATCGATGCCCACGCTGACTTGCGGGATACCTACGACGGCACGCCGCACTCGCACGCCTCGATAATGGCTCGTGTAGTCAAGGACATGCGGATACCGTCCGTCCAGGTCGGCATCAGATCGATCTCAGCCGACGAGGCACGTTCGTTAAAAGACGGCCTGCCGACAAGGATCTTTTGGGCGCGCGACATCGTCGGACGAACGGATTGGATCGACGATGCAATTCACGGGTTGACTGATAACGTGTACCTGACGATAGATATCGACGGCCTCGACCCTTCACTGATGCCGACCACGGGCACACCGGAGCCAGGTGGATTGGGCTGGTACGAGACCTTGACGCTGATACGGAAACTCGCGGAAAAGAAACGGGTTGTCGGGATGGACCTTGTCGAGTATTCCTATGTCGATACCTACGACTCTCCGGCTTTTCTTTGTGCAAAACTTGTCTATAAATCGCTCGCCTACATCTTCAAAAATGAATCACCGAGGCTTGCTTAGGGCGTGTTTTGCCGAACAGTCCTGACCTTGGTTTCGTATACGATGAATGATTGGGAGAAGTAAATACACATGACACGCACTATTTTTCTTTTCACGCTGGCGTCCACATTGTTTTTCGCCGGCTGCACGACAGGTCTTTTTACGGGCGGTCAGACGCCGCCGGCTGAAGTTCCGCCTGCCGCCTCGCCGATGCCTGTCGTCGTTGACGGCATGCGAACGTCATACGCGGATATCGTCGAGCGAACGTCGCCGGCCGTCGTCAGGATAGAGGCAGATCATCGTGAAAAAGCTCCGGCTCGCGGCCAGTCGCCCGGTATGGACGACTTCTTTCGACAGTTTCAGATCCCGCAGCCCAACCAGCGTCCTCAACTCGAACGCGGCCTGGGTTCGGGCGTGTTAGTTTCGGCTGACGGCTACATTCTGACCAATCATCACGTGGTTGAAGGAGCCGAAAAGATCACCGTGCTGATGAGCGACAACAAGTCATTCAAGGCGACCGTTGTCGGCTCAGATCAGCCCAGCGACCTTGCCGTGATCAAGATCGAAGGCGAGAATCTGCCCTTTCTTACTCTTGGCAACTCTGACAGCGTGCGTGTAGGGGATATCGTCCTCGCAATCGGCAATCCACTCGGCATTGGCCAGACGGTCACGGCCGGCATCATTTCGGCAAAGGGCCGCCGCACCGGCCTTAGCGACGGAAGCTTCGAGGATTTTCTACAGACGGACGCTCCTATCAATCGCGGAAATTCGGGCGGCGCTCTCGTCAACCTCAACGGCGAGTTGATCGGTATCAATTCGCAGATACTCTCGGGCGGCGCTGGCGGCGGCAATATCGGCATTGCATTTTCGATACCGTCAAATATGGCCCGCAGCGTGATGGACCAGTTGATCAAGAACGGAAAGGTCCGTCGCGGAATGCTCGGTATCAATATTCAGAACATCACTGACGACACGGCAGAGGCCCTTGGCATCACGGAGCGTAGCGGCGTGTTGGTGAGCAACGTTCGCCAAGGCAGTGCGGCCGAAAAAGCCGGAGTCAAACGAGGCGACATCATCACCGCCATCAACAGCGAAAAGATCGACGATAGCAACGTGCTTCGGAATAAGGTCGCCGGCACGCTTCCGGGAACTGAGATCAAGCTAAGCGTCATTCGCGATGGTAAGCAAATGGACCTGACAGCGACGCTCGATGAATTTCAGATAGGCGATGAGAAGGGCGACTCGCCCGGCCGGAATCGCGGCGATGGCCCGGGTCCGCAGGACCAGGGCGGCAAGCTGGGGCTTAACATTGAACCCTTAACACCTGAAATGGCCCGCCGCTTGGACCTCGGACCCGACACCGAGGGTGTGGTCGTAACAGACGTTGATCCTAATGGGCCCGCGGCCGAGGAGGGCGTAGCGCGGGGAGACGTCATCCTCGAGATAAATCGCCAAGCGGTCAGATCAGCCGCTGACGTGCGGACGGCGCTTGATGCATCAGGTGACAAACCTGTGCTTCTCCTGATCTCACGACGGGGTCAAACTATCTACCTAACGGTCCGTCCTAGCTAGCCGAAAATCCGAGCAACAGAACGAGGCTGTCGAGGACTGTGTGCCCGACAGCCTTTTGATTTGTCCGAATTCTGTGCTAAAAACTGCGGTATGTTTGGCAAGATCTATCTGGGCATCCTGGCTGTATCGATGGCGCTGATGGCGTTCTTTACATGCTATTCGTGCAGTTGGCTCAAAAGTGTTGGTGCCCCGGCGGCCGCGATGGCTGGCTACGAGTACCATTCGACCTACGGTTGGACGGCGCTTTGGCTTACGACCGCGGTTTTGCTCCTGCTTGGTAACGCCGTATTCTGGGCCGGCGGACGAGCATGGGCATTGTGGCTGAGTGCGATCTATTTCGCCATATTTAGTATCCTGCGATCCTTTTGGCTCGAGCCTGCGGCGGCGGAGTTCCGCACAGCTAACGGTCTTTCGTCCGGCGACGGCATCGGCCCCATCTTTGCCGCTGTCCTGATCGTCGTGGTCTTTGTTGTGGCCTTTGTTGACCAATTTGTTCTCGTTCGCCTGCGAAAGCTCACATTTCCTCCAGCCGCTGAGACTGAGCAAGCCACGCCGGAAGGCCCGACCGACAATGCGGATGAGGCCTGAACTTTGATCGTGCCGGAAATCCTATTGACAAATATCGCGATTCGGCACATAGTTCTCTGGAGAGGGTATGCTCAAACGATTCGCATCACTCCTGTTCATATTTGCTATCGCCGGCCAAGTCTATGCGGGCGTTTGCGGATGCTTGGGCGGCGATGATGAAGCGACGCATTCCTGCTGCAAGAGCAATAAAGCCGGCGGTGATGCGATAAAGGCCAAGGATTGCTGCGCCGCAGACTGCGAGGTCCGCCAAGCTGACCGGCTCACGCAGGACCGTTCAAACCCGACACCACAGATCAATCTTCAGGCGGCCAGGCCTACGACTTCTTTCCCGCCGATCTCGGTCGAATGGGCCGCGGTTGAAAGATCCGTTCCCACACGGCGGGCCGCACGTCACCGCCTCAAACGTCCACGGCCTCCCGAGCTATACCTGCGCCATCACGCCTTTCTGATCTAATCGAATAATCTATTCGGCTATCCGTGGCCTTCATGGCCGGCGGTCACGCGCGCGTGTTGCAGCGTGACGGCGTATCACATTTTCAATACAGGAGTATTAAGGAAACTCAATAATGTTAAAAACTATCGCATTAATATCGATCACTGTCCTCGCTGCCTTCACATTGTCATGTGGAGCGAGCGGCAGTTCTACCGGCAAGGAGATCAAGAGCGGGCCTGCGGGAAATAATCTGACCGCAACGCTCTCAAGCTCTGACGGCACGCTCCGTAAGGGCAAGCAGGATTTTACGTTAACCTTCGCCGACGCGTCGGGAAAGCCGGTTGATGTCGGAGCTGCGGCCCTCAATTTCTTTATGCCCGCGATGGGGTCGATGGCGGCTATGAATGATCCGGCTACGCTCACAACTACCGGCACGCCCGGCGTCTATGCGGGTCACGTCAACCTGGCGATGTCGGGTGAATGGCAGGCTCAGATCACGTACGAGGGGCCGGTCGGAAAAGGAAAGGCTATGGTGCCGATCACAGCCCAATGATCCGTTGTAAAAGATGATCAACTGGCTCATCGATTGGTCCATCAGGAATCGCATCATCGTGATCGCTATATATATCGCGATCGCGTTGGCCGGCTATTGGGCGCTTACACAAACACCGCTCGATGCGATACCTGATGTCTCCGACAACCAAGTGATCGTTTTTACCGACTGGCCGGGCCGGTCACCCAAGGAGGTCGAGGATCAGGTAACGTACCCGCTGGTCACAAACCTTCAGGGACTGCCTGGGGTGCGGACCGTGCGTGCAAGTTCGGCATTCAGCTTTTCGATGATCAACGTGATCTTCGAAGACGATGTCGAGCTCTACTGGGCGAGAACGCGCATTCTTGAACGGCTCAACCTTGTTGCCCGACAGCTTCCTGACGGTGTAACGCCTACGCTCGGGCCCGACGCGTCGGGCCTCGGCCAGATCTATTGGTACACGCTCGAATCTGACACGATGAGTCTGCGCGACCTGAGGACGCTGCAGGATTGGTTCGTGCGCTATCAGCTGAACTCGACGCCCGGCATCGCGGAGGTCGCCACCGTCGGCGGCTATGTGCAGCAGTATCAGATCGATGTCGATCCAAACCGCTTGCGCGCCGTCAATATTCCCTTGTCCGCCGTCGTCGATGCCGTCGAACGGTCGAATAACAATGTCGGCGGCAACGTCGTCGAACAGGCCGGTGAGTGGGCAGTCGTCCGCGGGCTTGGCCTGGTCGAGTCGGTTGCCGATGTCGAGAATATCGTGATCGGAGCCAGTAACGGCACCCCGATCTATGTCCGGAACGTCGCTGAGGTTCAGCTCGGCAATGCGTTCAGGACCGGTTCGCTCGATAAGAATGGCAAGGAGGCGGTCGGCGGTGTCGTAATAATGCGTTATGGCGTCAGTGCTCTCGATGCGATCGATGCGGTCAAGAAGAAGATCGACGAGATCAAGCCCGGCCTGCCCGCGGGCGTCCGCCTCGTTCCTTTTTATGACCGCACCGACCTGATCAATCGAACAGCAGACACGCTAAAATGGGCCCTTACTGAGGAGTTCATCCTCGTCACGCTCGTCAATCTGATCTTCCTCGCTCATTTTCGTTCCATATTCATCGTCACTATCCCGTTGCCGATGGCCGCCCTCGTGTCGTTTCTCTTCATGTATTTTATGGGAGTGACATCCAACATAATGTCGCTCGCCGGGATCGCGATCGCCGTTTCCGACCTCGTAGATGCCGGCATAGTTGTCACGGAGAATGCATACCGAGCGATCGAAAAGGAAGGGATCAGCCTCTCAAACCGTGAAGAGGTCTGGCGAATAGTTCGCGACGCCACAAAGATGGTCGGCCGGCCGATATTCTCGTCCATGGCCATCATTGTCGTCGCGTTCATTCCGGTTTTTGCTCTCACGGGCCAGGAAGGAAAGCTGTTTCACCCGCTCGCTTACACCAAGTCATTCGCGATGATCGCCGCGGCGGTCATGGCAATTACGCTCGGCCCGGTCCTATGCGGATTTCTCCTTAAAGGCAAGCTTAAGCCGGAAGAGGCCAACCCGATAATGCGCATTCTGCGTCGCTTTTATCGGCCCCTCCTCGAATTAGCGCTTCGGAATAGAGTGATCACCGCCGCCCTCGCTTTGCTCTTCTTTGTCGGAGCGATGGTCGCGACTACCGCCATCGGCAGTGAGTTCATGCCGCCGCTCAATGAAGGTGACCTTCTCTATATGCCCGTGACGGATCCCGGCATCTCGCTCGATGAAGCGACACGTATCCTGGGCAAGCAAAATGAGATCATCGCCTCATTTCCTGAGGTCGTTTCAGCGGTCGGCAAGGCCGGCCGTGCCGAAACGTCAACGGATCCGGCGCCGATAAACATGAACGAAACAGTTGTCCACTTGAAGCCGGAGAAGGAGTGGCGTGACGGCATGACGCGCGAAAAACTCGTTGCCCAGCTTGATGCTGCACTGCGCATGCCGGGCGTGACGAATATCTGGACCCAACCGATCATCAACCGCATTGAGATGCTGGCGACGGGCATCAGATCACAGATCGGCATCAAGATCTACGGCAATGACCTCAACGCCCTCGAACATGTTTCCCGCCAGATCGCCGAGGTCGTTCGCGGCGTCGAGGGGGCAGCGGACGTATATCCCGAACAGATCGGCGGGGCACCATACATCGACATCGACATCGACCGGACAGCCGCGGCCCGTTACGGCATCGATGTGGCAGCGATCCAGGAGGTCATTGAGAACGGCATCGGCGAGGTGAATCTAACCGTGACGATAGAGGGACGCAATCGGTTTCCGATCCGCGTTCGCTATGCCCCTGAGTTTCGCCGCACGCCGGAGGCCATCGCCCGAATACCTGTGGCATCAGCTTCGGGCGCACCGATCCCGCTTGGACAGCTTGCCGAGATACGCACTGTGGAAGGCCCCTCGATGATACAAAGCGAGAACGGGCTGCTCCGCGGGACGGTGCTCCTGAACGTTCGTGGACGGGACATTGGAAGTTTTGTCGACGAGGCCGACCCGCTGATCAAGCAGCAAGTTTCACTGCCGGGCGGATACTACTTCACGTGGAGCGGACAGTATGAGAATCAGCAGCGTGCACGGTCTCGGTTGATGATAGTTGTACCGATCGTGATCTTCATAATATTTGCGGTGCTCTATTTCACATATCGATCCTTCCTTGAGGCCGGGCATATTCTGCTTGCCGTACCATTTGCCTTGACGGGTGGATTCTATCTGCTGTGGATGCTGCAGTATAACTTCTCAGTTGCCGTCTGGGTGGGGTTCATTGCGCTGTTCGGCGCGGCGGTCCAGACGACCATTGTGATGGTCGTCTATCTAGAGGAGGCGGTTGCCCGCAAGAAAGCCGAGCTCGGAACGCTGGACCGCGAATCGCTTTTGGATGCCGTTACAGAGGGTGCTCTCCTGCGCCTGCGGCCAAAGGTTATGACGGTTACGACCATTCTCGCCGGCCTGTTGCCGATAATGTGGAGTAGCGGAGCGGGTGCCGAGGTGATGCGACCACTGGCTGTTCCCGTTTTTGGCGGTATGGTTTCGAGTCTGGCGCATGTTCTGATCGTCACGCCGGTCATCTTCTATTGGCTGCGTCTTTACGAACTATCGAAGCAGGAGGTGCCGTGTGAAAGCTGATCATCTCAGGCAATACATACTTTTCGCAATACTTTTGTCCGCGCTTGGAACGATCCCGGCGGCAGGGCATGAGGATCACAACAAGAAGTCGCCGAGCGTCGTTACAAGCGTGGCCGGCAATGCAAATTCCGTCGTTGAGACTCCGGCAGCAGCTACACCGATATCTCGCTCGAGCCATTCGGAATTCCCGACGCTTCACCCATTGATCGTTCACTTTCCGATCATGCTGATCATTCTGGCCGCGGTGCTGCAATTGATATCACTCGGCGTTTTCCGCAGCGAGATGGCATGGTTGGTGATCTGCTTTGCATTCGCTGGCGCGGTGACTGCCTGGCTTTCCTCAAACACGTTCCACCCGCACACGGCCGGACTCAACGAGAATGCACAACGGCTGTTACTCGAACACGAGCAGTTCGCTTCGCTTACGTTCTGGTTTACCGTCGCGGGTCTTGCGGTCAAAACCTTGTCGAATTTTGTCCTAAAGCGTTCTTGGTGGAGCGAGGCTGTGGCGACATTGCTCCTGGCCGCAGCGGCAGCAGCAGTAGCCATGGCCGGCCATCACGGTGCAGAGCTTGTTCATAAGGAGGGCGTGGGCCCGCGTGGCGAATTTCTTGAAACGCACGATCACCGGTAATTTGTGTTAAAAACGGCATTATCAATCGGATCGATACTGGCAACCTTCTTGGTTTCGGACATTGGTCTGCTTGCCCAAACTTCCCGACCGTCTCCTTCGACAAGCTATACGAGATACCTTGATCAAGCAGGCGGCATGACCGTGGACACGGCGGTCGATGTTGCACTTGAGCGCAATACTGATCTGATCGCAATGAAAAAGGAGGCCGAGGCCGGCGAGGCCCTTCTCAGGCAGTCAGGCCTTCGGCCGAATCCGACGCTCGAGGTTCGCGGAACAAATCAGCTTGGCGGCTCTGACAACAGTTTTATGATCGAAGGCGGCCTCCCGCTCGAGCTCGGCGGACGCAGAAAGGCGAGGATGCGTGTTGCGGCGCAGGAGCTTGAGATCCGCCGACAGTCTGCCGCCGCACGTGAATTGCAGTTGGCGGCAGAAGTGCGAAACAAGTTTGGCGAGGCTCTTGCCGCCGTATTGAAGCTGAAGTTTACAGAGGATCTGCTCGCCCTTGCCACGAACAACCTCGATCTCGTCTCGGCTCAGGTTACCGAAGGGCGGCGAGCCCCGCTCGATCAAGGCATGGAGACCGTCGAACTGAATCGGATCCGAGCGATCCGTGAAACCGCCGATTCTGCGGCCGAGATCCGACTGCTCGAGCTCCGTAACCTCCTTGGAATGTCGCCTGAAGAGCCGCTGGCCCTTAGCGGTGACCTGGAGGGCCTTATCGAGCCCATACCTTCGAATGTCGGTGCGGCCGAACGTGCCCTTCAAACACGGCCGGACCTCGTGGGAGCGCGAGCGGTCGAGCAACTCGCCGCTGCTCGTGCCGACCAAGCCCGCACTGAGGGTCGCATCGACGCGGACGTTATGCTCGGTTACCAGCGAATGCAGTCGGGCTTTCCTTTGCTGGGCATCGAAGCCGATACCGGTGCCCTTTTGCCTATCGATCAAAAGATGAAGTTCTTTACGTTCGGCGTGAAGATCATGTTACCGGTGCGCAATCGGAATCAGGGCATGGTCGCCGCGGCACTTCTCGAAGAAGGTGCTGCCCGCGATCGTCGGACCTTCGGCGAACTCACTGTCCGACGTGAGGTTGCGGCCGCCTTCGTCAGTTACGACCGCTCTCGCCGGGCACTTGAGATCTATCGTGTCGGCGTTCGCGGCCAGGCGGCGGCCAATCTCAACACCGTCCGTCAGACGTACGAACTCGGCTCGAAAACGCTGCTCGACTACATCGGCGAACAGCGACGCTTTATCGAAACGGAAAATGGCTATATTGACGCGTTGCTCGCGGTATATCTTGCGCGTGTCGAGGCGCTGCGGGCCTCGAATGCTCCGGAGCTTAGAAACAAATGAGTGAGAATGAGAACTTGTCCTCGGACGATAACGGATCAGGATCCGATCCGGAGGTGCTAATGGAAGGCGGAGCAACGCGGAGCTCCAAACCATTGCTGATCGCTGGCCTTAGCCTCGCGGGATTGCTTGCAGTTGCGCTCGGCTATTGGTGGCTCGGCCCGCTTGGAGGAAATTCCGGCCGGCCCGTTCCGCCGCCTCGCAATGTCGGCGTTGATACAACGCCGGAGCAGCCACTTGCGAATCAAACCATCACTCTATCGCCGGAGCAGTTGCAAAACGCCGGTGTCACGATCGAGGCGATCGGCGAACAATTAACGACCGAGAGCGACTCCACGGCCGCAGCCGGCGTTGTGGAGGCAAACGCATATCGTCAGACGCCCGCCGTAGCTTTGGCCGGCGGCGTGATCAGGCGTGTACTGCCGGAACTGGGGGCCAATGTTCGCGCAGGGCAGACGATCGCGGTCATTTTCAGTGATAGCTTTGCCGAAACTCAAGCAAGATATGTCGCGCTCCGCACTGAAGTCGAAACGGCTCGCCGAAACCACGAACGAACTCAGCGGCTCGTAGCGATCAACTCGCCCGGCCGCATCGAGTTGGAACAGGCGACAAAACAACGCCGCGCGGCCGAAGCGGCGCTTAGCGAGATGCGCAACAGGTACGAACGCACGTCTCGCCTCTTGCGCATAGGCGCTGCAAGCCGCGAAGAACTCGAACAGGACAACACAAAGTTGCGCACGGCCGAGGCGGAAATGGAAGAGGCCCACCTTCGTGAGCAACGCGCATCAAAGCTCTTGCCCGTTGGCCCGGAGGTCCGCTCGGCCAACGAAGAGGCCCTCAATAAGCTCCGTGCCGCCGAGGGCGAACTTGCGGCAACCAGACAGAAGCTCGTCCTTTTTGGAATGTCCGACGGCCGGGTGGACCGTCTGACCTCGGCCTCGCAGGTGCGGGCGGAGCTCGCGGTGCCTGCCCCGATCTCGGGTACGGTCACCAGCCGTTCCGTCAATCCCGGAGAGGTGATCGACGCAAATAAAGAGCTACTGCGCGTAACTGACCTTTCCAGCGTATGGGTCATCGCACAGGTTTATGAGCGCGATATCACCCGGCTACGCATCGGAGGGCCGGCAACGATCGAGAGCGATGCCTTTCCGGCCCGAGTCTTTCGCGGGCAGATCGCTTACATCGATCCACAGATCGACGAGGCAACCCGTACGGCGAAGGTCAGAATAGAGCTCGACAATCCAGGTAGTGCATTGAAGCTGGGAATGTATGTGGGCGTCTCGCTTGGCGGTCTGCAGACCGGTGAGCGGACGACGCCCGTCGTTCCCGCTTCGGCTGTCCAAACGATCGATGATCGTCAGATCGTCTTTGTGGCAACCACCGATCCGAATACATTCGAACTTCGCCCGGTTCGCCTCGGCCAAGAAACAGGAGGCCGCTTCCCCGTAATGGACGGCATAACTCAAGGCGAACGTGTCGTAACGAACGGTAGTTTTATGCTCAGGGCCGAGTGGACAAAATTACAACAGGGCCAGCCCGAACACCTGCATTGAGTATAGATCGTCGAATCCTAACGTTGCCCCAAAAGCGAAAAAGGGCCTGGAAACCCCAAAGCCCTCGATCAAATGGTCGGGACGACTGGATTTGAACCAGCGACCTCTCGCACCCCAAGCGAACGCGCTACCAGACTGCGCCACGTCCCGGATCGTCGAATTTTAGAGTAGGTTTCCGGCAAATCTTTGTCAAATTTGCCGCACGTTGGGTTGATCGGACTATGGCGCCGGCTTCGTCTTGAGCAATTCCCTCAATTCCAGCAGGTGTCCCGCGATCGTTCGGATCGTGTCCTTCTGGCTGCCGGTAAAACCTGTCGGTGCCGCTTCGCCATTCGCCACGCCATCATCCAGCGAATCAAAAAGTGTTGGAGCCGACGCGTCGGGTGCCGGAGACGTTCTCGTCGTGGTCTCGATAGTCTTCGACCTGCTGCCGTCACGGCTCTCGCTCTGGAGCTTCTTGCGCGCGCCGGCGATGGTGAACATTTCCTTGTAGAGGAGCTGCTTGATCCTTAGTGCCATCTCTACGTCGCGACGGCGGTAGCTTCGCTGACCGGATTGATTCTTTTGTGGCGAGAGCATCGGAAACTCCGTCTCCCAATATCGGAGCACATGGGCCTGAACGTCGAGAAGCTCGCACACCTCGCCGATCTTGAAGTATATCTTCTCAGGTATCACTACAGGTTCCTGTGCCATTGATGCTGATGCCGTGTTAAAGTTTCTTGTAAAAGCGTGAGGCTTATTCTATGTATTTAAGTGACTTGTGTCAATCCGATGCGTAGCGAGTTTAAGTTTATTGATGACATTCGCTCGCGATACGAGCTCAGCCGCATAGGCGACGACTGTGCTGTCATGCCAATGGATGACGCCTTAGACATGGTCATTACAGCCGATCTGCTAGTTGAGGACATTGATTTTCGGCTCGAGTGGACGACACCCGAATTTCTCGGCCACAAGGCACTTGCCGTATCTTTATCCGACATCGCCGCGATGGGTGCAACGCCGAGATCGGCACTTCTTTCTGTCGGCGTCCCCGAGCGCCTGTGGAAAACCGACTTTCTTGACCGATTCTACGCGGGATGGCATGATCTGGCGGGAAAACACTGTGTCGAGTTGGTCGGCGGCGATATCTCGCGCTCGCCGGACAAATTTTTCGTCGATTCGACGGTGGTCGGTGATGTTTCGAAGGGAAAGGCCGTTCTCCGGTCTGGCGCTCAGCCCGGCGATCTGATCTTTGTCACCGGATTTCTTGGCGGAGCTGCCGCGGGGCTCGAAATGTTGCTTGACGGCATCAGGATCGATGCAAGTCCGGGAACGACGACTCGACATCTGTTGCTGAGACAACTTCAACCAATACCGCATGTCGCAACAGGTAAACTGTTGACAGAATATGCTTTACCTACTGCAATGCTCGACATCAGCGACGGACTAACGTCGGACTTGATTCACCTAGCCCGTGCCAGTGGCACCGGCGTGCTCCTTACCGCTGACACTATCCCGATCGACCCGGCTATCTTTGCCTTCCCCAATTTTTCTGCCAAGGCGCTTGAGTTTGCAATAGGCGGCGGAGAGGACTTCGAACTCCTTCTGACCGTCGACCCCGAAAACTGTGATCTTGCACTAGACCTCGGCTTTCACCATATAGGCAAAGTCACAGATCCCTCAGATGATTATCGTCTGGCCAGGAATGGGAAAATCGAAGAAATCGAGCCGACGGGCTTTCGGCACTTCTGACTATCGCGAGCCCCGTAGCTGCGGCAACAACCTGATGTCCTGCAGGATCTGTAGCGAAAGGATCGCCAGGCAGACTGCGGCGATGATCTGTTGGAACCTGAATCCGACTGGGTAAGACGTATGATCGTACAGAAGCATCGAGACTGCGCCTCCCGCAAGAAGCATTTGCAGGCCGGCCTTCGCAGTTGAATGCCCAATGAAACGACTTCCGCTAGTAAGCTGGAACCCAAGGCCGGCAGATAACCAGCCGATCGCGCCGCCGGCGAGGGCATCAGTTGGCCAGTGAACGCCAACCGCGATCCGAGAAGCCGCGACCACGACGGCTGCACCGATCAGGCCGATCCGGACCCAAGGACGCCGGAAGTGGAGGGCCAGGATACCCGCGAGCATAAATGCTGTCGCAGCATGCCCCGAAGGAAAGCCCCCTGCTCGAAGCGGAACCCCAACAACGCTGAATGCATCGCTCGGAAGTATTTCCAACGGCCGTGCCGAACCAAAAATATACTTCAGGGCCTGCACGAGGATCAGGACGATCAGAGACGAGACCAGCGTATTCCACGCGATCTCGGGCCTCGATCTCACAAACGGCAGAGCGATCACGATGGCGACCAATCCATCGCCGAGGATCGTGATGCATTGCAAGACCGGGCCGCCGATCGCCTGCAAATGCTGATTCAGCCAGAGAAACAAACTCCGATCGGTTCCCGTAAGAGCGACTGTGACAAACGAGACCGCAAGCAACAAGGCAGGGATCAAAAAACCGATTGGGTCACGTAGTTCTTTGATCGATCTCATCATCGGATACACGCTGACACCCACGATTTCGCTGTGGCACCTTTCTTAGATTTCGCTTGCGTTTGTTCGCCTTTGATATTACATTACATCAGAGAAAAACGTAATTGCGATGTCCGTCCTGACCTCACGAGTATTGCTCCTCAATTTCTCATACGAGCCGCTTGGCACGGTCGGCGTGGCGCGCGCTGTCTGCCTGTGGTTTCGCGGGGCGGTTTTTGTTGAGGAGAACGACGGCGACAAAGTCCTGCATTCGCCCTCCACCATCTTTCCGGTGCCCTCGGTGGTTCGGCTGCGGCATTATGTTCACGTTCGCCGCAACAATCGCGAAACGACGATGAAGCGTGCGCGAATTTACATCCGCGACCGCTACCGCTGCCAGTACTGCGGCGAGCACAAGCATGCTAAGGACCTGACGCTCGACCACATTTACCCGCGTGCACAGGGCGGCGAAGCAACGCCGCAGAACCTCGTGACGGCGTGTGTCAAGTGTAACCAGCGCAAGGGCAACCGTACGCCCGAGCAGGCGCGAATGCCGCTGTTGACGTCGCAAAAACTGCTTCGTCTCGGCCTCGACCACGTTCTGCTCTGTCATTACGCTGAGAACCGGCCCGAGTGGCGAAAGTATTTGTTCATGGATGATGTTGACCAGGAGGCAACAGTCATGGCAGCATAAAAGCTGACAAGTTATTGAACAAACGCGATCGCGGGGCCTGTGACCCGCGATCGCTTTTTTGTGTTTTAGAATATTTGGAGAAAATGATGAGATTCAAAAATGAGGAAGAAATAGCCGAGGTCGTTCGAGGCTTTGAGGACGCGACGATAGGGCGCGACGCGTGGAAACACGCCGAACACCTGACCGTCGCGCTGCATTACCTCACGCTGCACGACATCGAGACGGCGACCGATAAGATGCGCACCGGCATTTTCAAACTTCTGGGTGCGTTCGAGGTCGATCTGACCAAGGAAATGCCGTATCACGAAACGCTGACGGTCTTCTGGATGCGCACCGTGGCGGACTTTAACGCCGCAAAGAACGGTGCGTCGCTCTTGGACAAAGCCAACGAGCTTGTGGCGAATTACGACAAGGACTATCCGATGCGGTTTTACAGTCGGGAGTTCTTGTTTTCTGACGAGGCCCGGGAGAAGTTTGTAGATGGAGATCTGGACGATCAGATCGGGAATAAGTGATTAGGGATAAGTGTTAAGTGAAAAGTCCGAACTTATCACGTTTTACTTTTGCCTTTTCACTTATTCCGAAGAGTATCGTTTATCATAACTGAGTATCGTAATGCTTAGATTTTTCAATACATTATCCAGACAGGTCGAGGACTTTCAGCCGCTTGAGGACGGCAAGGTGCGGCTTTATATCTGCGGGCCGACGGTGTGGAATTTTGCACATATAGGCAATTTTCGCACGTTTGTTTTTGGCGACATTCTGCGGCGGTATCTGAAGTTCAAGGGCTACGAGCTGATGCACGTGATGAACCTGACCGATATCGACGACAGGATCATCAACGAGGCGGCTGCGCGGAATATCAGCATTAACGAGTTCACGGCGCCCTATACGCAGTATTTTCTCGAGGATTTTGACGCGTTGGGTAATGAGCGGCCTGAGATAATGCCGCGGGCGACCGAGCATATTCCGGAGATGATCAACATCATCTCAACACTGCTCGCAAATGGCCACGCTTACGAATCGGACGGTTCGATCTACTACCGCATCGCGGCGTTTCCCGAGTACGGCAAGCTGTCAAAGATCAGTTTCGAGGGCAACATCGCCGGCGGCTCCGAACGCGTTGATACCGACAAATACGATAAAGAGGACGCCCGCGATTTTGCCCTGTGGAAACTCGTCGGCCCAACTGACGAACCCGGCTGGGACGCGCCATTCGGCCGCGGCCGCCCGGGCTGGCATATCGAGTGTTCGGCAATGTCGATGAAGTACCTTGGCGAGACATTCGACATTCACGCCGGCGGCCAGGACCTGCAATTCCCGCATCACGAGAACGAGATCGCCCAGAGCGAAGGCGCGACCGGCAAACTGTTCGCTAAATACTGGATCCACAGTGAGTTCCTAAAGATCGACGACGTCACGATGTCGAAATCAAAGGGAAATTTCTTCACATTCCGGGACCTGCGTGAACAGGGCTACTCCGCCCTCGCGATCCGCTACGTTCTGCTCTCGGTTCCCTATCGCAAACAGTTGAATTTTACGTTTGAGGGCTTGCAGGGCGCGGAATCGACGGTGGAACGGCTCCGCAGCTTCAGATCCATAATTTCAGATTTGAGAATAGCGAATAGTTCAGGTGGCGGGGCATTAAAAGCTGTAAACAAAGCCTTGGCGGACTTTGAAGCCGCCATGGACGACGACTTCAATACGGCGGCAGCTTTGGCCGCTGTGCACGACATGGTCCGCGAGGTAAACACGGCCATAGCTTCGGGCGGCCTGACGACGGATGAGCAAACAGCCGTTCTTGATGCCATCGCTAAATTCGATGCCGTCCTTGGGATCTTCGGCCCTGAGGAAAATCGACTACTCGATGCCGACATCGAGGCCCTTATAGAGGAACGTCAACAAGCCCGCCACAACCGCGATTTTGCCCGTTCCGACGAGATCCGTGACGAACTGGTGGATCGCGGTATCATCCTCGAGGACACAAAAGACGGCGTCAGGTGGAAGCGAAGGTAGCGTTCACTTTTCCAACAGATATAATGCCGCCGTCTCACGGTCCGACCTTATGCTCCGCCGTTCCGTGATCCGATAACCGCGAACAAGGAACTGCCTGAGCGGCGGCTCGCTCTCCGAGATCAACGGCGAGCGGAATGCGAGCCACAGCTTTGCCTCGTTCAACATCTCGAACTCAGCCACCTCAACGCCATCGAATCCACGCGGTAAGAAATAGGCATTGTCCTCACTCACTCCTTCGATGCCCATAAGCTTATAGACCCTCGCGTTCTGGCCGCCCCGGCGTGCAAACCACGCATGATATGCGATCAGATCTTCCGTCGCATAGACCGGCACATTTCCGGTCGATGCCGTAAGCTGCTCCCACGAGCACCATGAATTGACGGGCGTTGCCCGCTTGCCGTGCAACACGCCGGCATAGCAGGAGAATAGAAGTAGAAGCGTCACAGAGGCGGCCTTTAGGCGTTTATCCGTGAGCGACGCGATCGCAACTCCAAAAAATATGCACAGCGGTGCAAAGACAATGATCAAATGCCGTGTTCCCCATATCGAATACGGCAGCAGCCAACTCGCGACGAGGCAGAGCCATACAGGAATCTTGATGAAGAAAAGCAGAACGTAGGTCTCATCTCTCGCCGTCCGCTTAAGGATCGCCCCTGATAATACCGTGCTCGCCACGATCAGGATCGCCAAGACAGGCAGCGACAACGAATAAATAGATCCCGGCTCTGCCGTGCTCGTCTGAGCATAGAAGGGCTCGACGAGGTCGAGCACAAATTTACCGATCTGCGCAATGCCGGGCCGCGGCATCCAGCCGATGTTCTGTGATAGTGCGGACCCGCGGCTTGCCGCCATCATCACCGCGGCCAGCCACGGCACAAAAGCGACGAATGTAACCCCGAGCATCGCAACGATCCGCCGCCATTTGATCCGCTGGAACCACACGATAAGAAGCACCTCGCTCACGACCACGAACCAGCCAAAGTAGTGCGTGTAGATCATCAGCACGTTGACGATGACCAGCGGCACGAAGCTCTTACCCTTGACAAAATACCTCGCAAACAGCCACATCGAGAACAGCGACAGGCACATCAGCGGAGCGTACATCCGTACTTCCTGCGAATACTTGATCAGCGAGCCGTTGACGGCGAAGAGGAACAAAGCCAGGAGGCGTGTCCATTTGCCGACCTTCAGTTCGCCGCATAGGCGCAAAAATGGATAGATGGCGATAACTGACCAGAAAACCGGAAACAGTCGCAGCCACAGCAAGCTCTCGCCGCCCGCGGCGATCCAGAGTTTTAATAAGACGTAGAAGAGCGGCGGATGGATCAGGTCGAGGGCGACGAAATTCATTATCTCGCCCCAACCGTGTTCGGCGGCATGCACGCTGAAGATCTCGTCAAACCACAAACACGCGTCCGTCAGCCCCCACAGCCGCGCCGCGACGTAGGCCGCGACCAGCAACGTCAGAACGACGAAGCGAAAGATGCGCGACTCAGCCATTTACGCCGTGCAGAGTTTACCGTCGATGCTTGCGTAGCCCAGTTGGACTTCCTTGAATGTGTGCGTGTCGGGGCAGAATGACAGACAGCTCGAGTATGGCCTGGAATAGATGTGGATGCTGACGGCACGCTCGTCGTATTCGGCCAGATTAAGTATCTGGTGAATGGGCTCCTCGAGCTCGACCTTTGCGGCCATGCAGTCCGACAGTTCGAAGCTGTTGGTTTCCCGCAGCCGGCAATAGCTGCGAGACGGATCCATCTCCTCGACCGCAAAATTCTGTCCGCGAAGACGCCCAACCGGCACAGTCATCCAGCATTTCTGTCCCGCGTGGTCGTGGATCGTTGATGCCTGGCCGCGTTCCCAGCATATCGCCAGCATCTCAAACCGGTCGTCTCGATAGATAAGGTTCCGCGTATAAAAATCCGGGCTCCAGAAGAAATAGTGTGTGATCGAATCAACCTCGAGCGGATTATCGGCGAGGTACTGATACACCTCATCGCAGGTAAAACTCACGTCCGGGATCTCTCTTAAGCCCGCGATCAGATGTTCGATCTTGACCATTTATGCAAGCGATTGTAACAGAATCTAAAACAAGCCGCGATAGTAGGTTGCCTTGCGGTTCGTCGTCAGGCATTTACCGTCGTTCAGTGGATCGCCCGTATCGCGGCAGCACGGGTTTGTCCGCGAGCATGTCAGGCCCGCACTTAATAACCGTGCGAGTGTATCCTGACCCGACGCCGACGGGTGAAAACAGTCACAGCACGACAACTGGTCCGCCTTGAATCGATAGAACCACGCAGCGTCAGAATAGCCAAACGTCGTCCCCGCGGCCTTGATCGCTCCCCCGACCGTTGCTCCGCCGATCATCACTGTCGGCGACGCATCTCCGACCGCGATCGCCTCGTACTCCGCCGTGACGCTCCTTAAGATATCCCGATACCGGCTCATCGTGTTGTAGGTGTCGATGACTCGGGTCGACGAGCAGCCCCGCGTCAGCGAACCGCAGATATTGACTAGCGACCATAGCAGAGAACACGATCCGCCGAGCTGACAGTTCGATTTGCCGCCGAAATTGCACAATTGCGACACACGCACCGGGGCGACGACTGCGATACGTGTATCGCCGGTCGTGATGAGTATGTCGAGCCCCTTGCGGAGTTCCCTCTCAAAAGCGTCCGGCCGTGTGCGACAGTAGTTCGCCGGGTCAAGGTCCGAGTTCGAACACGACGCGTTCGTTTTTGCGATCGTTCCAGAACAACTATCGTTGTGCCCGATAAACACGACCGCCATTCGCTGGGCCGGGATCGATTGGAGGTACGCCTTTACATTTCCCGCTTGCATTACGAGATCGCGGACCAGGGTCGCACCGGAGAAGGCATGATTGGCATTCGGCGCGGTCAATTGTGCCGAGCGGTAACATTCCATCCGCTCAAAAACGCTGAATACATTCTCGCTGCCGGCCGCGCACAGGTTCACACCGTGCGTATCGCTCGTCAGCCAGTTGTAGTTTTCCTGATCGCCGTTCGAGCATGGCGATGCGCTCGATGCGTTAAAGCCCTTTGAGATGCTGTCGCCCATCACATCAAGGGCCGAAATGCCGATCTGCGCGCGGGCCGCCATCGCGCAGATCAGAATGCTAAGAACACAAAGAGTTCGCTGCATCGAGATTTCTAACGTAGCTCGCCTATTCTATTGCCCTTTCTTTAGGAACTCAACAAACTCGTCTGCGTTCCTCGTCAATCCCGCGAATGTCGCGACCGGGCGGCCGTCGCCGCTCATGATCGCATAGAATGGCAATGCCACGGTGCCGAACATGTCCTGCTCCATCCGCTGCTGTCGCTCGTAGACCTCACCTTCGCCGTCCGTGTAGAGCTGGACCAGAATAAACTTCTTAAGCTCGGCCGCGACCTCTTTCTTCGGAAAGATATTGGCCTCCATCCAGCGGCAGTTGGTGCATGTATAGCCCGTAAAATCGACAAGGACGGACTTATTCTCGGCCATTGCCTTGGCGAGAGCGCCCTCATAATCATTGACCATCCATTTCGGCTCATCCTGGCCCGCGCCGAGCGGCCGCGAGGATGAGTTGCCCAGCTCCGGCGGCAGGAATGATTCGAGTTCACCGAGCCTTGCACCAAAAAGACCCGTGAGCAGATAGAATGTCACCGCCAGCGTAACCACGGCGGAAAACATTCGCAGGGCACCGAGCCGTTCGGGCTTCGAGTCGTGCGACAACTGAAATTTGCCCAATAGATACAGGGCCAGAACGACCCCGATCGCGATCCAGACGGCAAGCACGACGTCACGGGTGAAGATTCCCCATTTCCATACCAGATCGACGTTCGAGATGAATTTCATCGCCGCGGCAACCTCAAGAAAGCCCATCGCAACCTTGACCGAGTTCATCCAGCCGCCGGCACGGGGCATGTGCGAGACGAGTTGCGGAGCGAGCGCGAGCACAAAGAACGGCAGCGCAAAAATGCTCGAGAACGCCAGCATTCCGACCAAAGGCATCTGCCATTCGCCCTGCGACGCAGACACGAGGATCGTGCCCACAAACGGCGACGTACACGTAAATGATGTCAGCGTAAACGTAAGGCCCATCAAGAGAGCTCCGACGACGCCGCTGCCCTCGCCCTCTTTGCTCCGCGTGAGGCTGTCGAGTTTCGTCAAAATGCTGGTGGGTATCGTTATCTCGTAGGCACCAAACAGATTAAAGGCAAAAAACAGAAAGATCGCCGTGATCAGCAGATTGATCCACGGATTCGCGGCAAAGAGATTGATTCCGGCCGCCCCGACAAAGACCGCGAGCAGCATGCCGAGCAGCGTAAATGTCGCTATGATCCCGAGCGAGTAGATCAGAGCAAGCTTGACAGACCTTGCTCGGTTCCCCGCGGCATGGTTCGTAAAATACGACACCGTGATCGGGATCATCGGAAACACGCACGGCGTCAGCAGCGATAACGCGCCCAATGTGATCGCCAGCCAAATGAACGGCCAGAGCTCGGTGGGCTGTTGGTTGCTTGTGGTCCGCAGCTCGTTGTTTGATATTGCCGGCGTCGGGCTGGCTGCTCCCTGCGGGGCGCCAAAAATGCTCTTGACGACCTCAGCCCCGGCCGCCGAAACGCGAACCGTGCGGGCCGGAAGACAGATCGTGTCGTTGCAGACCTGAAAACGGACGTCAATTGCCACGTCAGCGGAGGTCGTGTCCGCCGTTGCCCGCAACGGGACCCTGAAGTTTGCGCTCTCAGTGAAGTACTTTGTTACTAAGGCTTTGCCGTCGAGGCCGACAAACAACGGATCCGGCTTGACGGTCGGCTTCGGCGATTCAACGCTGCCGTTGACCTCAAATGGCCTGCCCTCGGCAGCCGTGATCTTGGTCGCATACGGCCCGCCCGGCGGCTGGTCCGTAGCGTAGAGCTTCCATCCCGTGTCGAGAACGACCTTTAGGTCCGCCCGGATCGCCTCACCGGCCTTGAGCGCTCCACTCTTAGCATCTGACGACAGGCTCCACCTCGTCGGATCGTCTTGGCCGAGGACCGACGTCGAAAGTGTGAGTAGTATCAGTATCCGCGGGAACAGTTTTCTCATCGGCGACTAAAAGGAAAATATAACATTTCACGGTTAGATCCCGCGTGCGCATCGGATCTTTCTTGACTTTTGAGGCTGATTGTGCTACATTCTTGCATCAATGCAACGCTGGAGACAACAAGTTCGTTTTTTGCGCGAGATCCGTGGAACGCACTCAAAATACGGCTGTAACTCTAATAAAGTCATCAGTTACAGCGTTCCGCCTAGGGGTGGAACAGAGGCGGAACAGAAGCGGAACGGAGAGTCACATGAGAGCGCGTAGATTTTTGCAGTTTAACCGAGCGTCACCTATAATATTGTATTTTCGCTAGTCACGGAGGAATCGAGCTTGCCCAAAACAGCAACCCGCCAAAAACAGTCAGCCAAAACGGCAAAAGGGTCGGCGAACGGCGCCGGTAATGGCGATTTTGTTGACGTCGAACTCGCGATAGCGGAGTACAAGGATCGCAAAGAGGCCCAGCTTGCTGCGATCAAGAAGACCGACAAGACGGTCCTTCGCGAGATGCTCTATCAGATGGTGCTCGGCCGCCGCTTTGAGGAAAAGTGTGCCGAGGTCTATCGAATGGGCAAGATCGGTGGATTTTGCCATCTCTACATCGGCCAGGAGGCCATCGGCGTCGGCTCTATGATGATGCTTGAGCCGACCGACATGGTTATCACGTCGTATCGCGACCACGTGCAGGCGATGATCAAGGGAATGTCACCCGAGAGCGTAATGGCCGAGCTTTACGGCAAGGCCGGCGGCTGTGTTAAGGGCAAGGGCGGCTCGATGCACATGTTCTCAAAAGAGCATGAGTTCTACGGCGGCCACGGCATCGTCGGTGGTCAGATCGGCGTAGGCACCGGAATGGCATACGCCGCTAAATACAAAGGAACAAAGCAGGTTACGCTGTGCTTCTTTGGCGAGGCGGCGGTCAACCAGGGCATCTTTCACGAATCGCTCAATATGGCCCAGCTCTGGCGGCTGCCGATCATTTACATTTGTGAGAACAACCAGTACGGAATGGGCACGTCGCAAAAACGCGCTATGTCCGCCCGAAGCATTGCTCGAAAGTCCGAATCGTTCGAGATGGCCAATGAGTTCGTGGATGGAATGGACGTGATGGCCGTCCGCGGCGCGACGCGACGAGCGATCGAACGCGCCCGGAACGAGAGCCTGCCGACCTTGCTCGAGGTCCGCTCGTATCGCTACATGGGCCACTCAATGTCCGATCCCGGCAACTATCGGACCCGTGACGAGATCGCAAAATATCAGGAACGCGACCCGATCACACTCTTCAAAGCCAGCCTCAAGGAGGCTAAGATTTTGACCGATAAGGATTTCGAGCAAATTGAGGGGCAGGTAGCCGACGCCGTCGAGCGTGCGGTCAAATTTGCTGACGAGAGCCCGCTGCCGGATGAGAGTGAATTGATGACTGATGTGCTTGTGTGATCGTTATGCCGTTGATTAGTCGATTCTTTGGCATTTTGATCTACATGTATTTTGATGACCATGCCCCGCCGCATTTTCATGCGGAGTATGGTGAGTACGAGGAACTGATCGAGATCATGACCCTGAACGTATATCGAGGTCAGCTGCCACGCCGAGTTCACAATATGGTGTTGGAATGGGCCGATCTACATCGGCAAGAACTAATGGAAAACTGGTTGGCGGCACGAAAGAATCAAGAGCTTAAAGGGATAGCCCCGCTCGAATAGATAGTATGAAACCGATAAGAGTGATAGCAGCCACAGCTATAGAAGATTTTGTGGTAGGGTTTGAGTTCTCCGACGGCACAAAAAAGGACATTGATCTGGAGCCATATCTGCGGGGACCGATATTTGAACCACTCCGCAATGATCGCTCAGCTTTCCTAGAATTTTCCGTAGGGGATAGCCCGACCATTAGTTGGAAGAATGGTGCGGATATCGATCCTTATGTCCTCTATCATGGGCTAATCCCTCAATGGACTGAGGAAGATGATGTGGTTGTCTCAACCCTAGAAACACTTCGGGCGGAACAAAGCGGAGGCGCTCGACGGTTACCTTGCGGAACGCTGACAGGATCAGAGTCAACAATTCAGTAATATGGCAGTATTGACCATCCGCGACGCCCTTAATCAGGCCCTTCGAGAAGAGATAATCCGGGACGAGAACGTCTTTGTCATGGGCGAGGAGGTCGCCGAATATGACGGCGCGTATAAGGTGACCCGCGGGCTGTGGAAGGAATTCGGTGACAAGCGCGTTGTCGATACGCCGATCACTGAGCTCGGCTTTGCCGCCATCGGCGTCGGCGCCGCGATGGCCGGTGTGCGGCCGGTGATCGAGTTCATGACGTGGAACTTCTCGATCCTCGCCGCCGATCAGATCATCAATCATGCGGCAAAGATGCTGTATATGTCCGGCGGCCTCTTTAACATCCCGATCGTCTTCCGCGGGCCAAACGGCTCAGCTTTTCAGGTCTCATCGCAGCATTCTCAGGCGCTTGAGGGCATGTACGCTAATTTTCCCGGGCTTAAGGTCGTAATGCCATCGACTGCTGCCGATGCAAAGGGCCTGTTGAAATCCGCGATCCGCGACGATAACCCTGTGATCTTCATGGAGCAGGAACGTATGTACGGGCTTAAGGGCGAGGTCCCCGAGGATGAGGATTTCACGATCCCACTCGGTGTCGCCGACGTCAAACGAGAGGGCAAAGATTGCACCATAGTCGCTCGTTCGATGACCGTGCCCCTTGCGCTGCAGGCCGCCGAACAGATCCAAAGCGAATTTGACGTATCGTGCGAGGTCATCGACCCGCGAACGATCAAGCCGCTCGACATCGACACGATAGTTGCGTCTATCCGCAAGACGAACCGCCTCGTCATCGCCGAGGAATCGCACGAATTCGCGTCCGTGGGCGCCGAGATCAGTTATCAGGTCATGGATCACGCATTCGACCATCTCGACGCCCCGATCAAGCGTATCTCGACCGCCGAGGCTCCAATGCCATACGCCAAAAACCTCGAAGCTGCGGCGCTGCCTAGCGTTGAGAAGATAGTGGCGGCTGTGAAGGAAGTTTGTTACTTGTGACGTTTAACCACCCGCTACCGCAGGTGGTTCTGACTATATGGCTGAAAAATTTCTAATGCCAAAGCTTTCGCCCACGATGGAAGAGGGTCAGATCGCCCGTTGGGTCAAGAACGAAGGCGACACCTACGAGGCCGGCGAAACGCTCGCTGAGGTCGATACCGACAAAGCGACAATGGAGATGACCGCCCTCACCGGCGGCACCTTGCTCAAGATCCTAAAACAAGCCGGCGACACCGCGGCCCTCGGCGAAGCAATCGCCATCACGGGCCAAAAGGGCGAAGACATCGCGGAGCTGCTGTCCGAAACAGCGGCTCTCGGCGTAGCCAAGGCAGAACCGCCTGCGTCAGCAGGTGGCAATGGAGCCGACGGGAAGGAACTTCAGCCGGAACGCGCGGCAATCGCCGCACAGGCAGAAACACGACCGGTAGCGAGTGTGCCCGGCACCGCACCAACTCAACAGGCCTCGCCCGCTAACGGCCGCCTCATCGTCTCGCCCATCGCTGCCCGAATGGCCGCCGAAAACAACCTCGACCTGCGCACTGTGACCGGCACCGGCCCGAACGGCCGCATCATCAAGCGCGATATCGAGACAGCCCTCGCAGGGGGAATTCAAAGGCCAAAGGCCGAAGACCAAAGACCGTTTGCTCCGTCCACTCAAGTCGGAGCCGCCGCCTATCGCGAAGAACCGACCTCGCAAATGCGCCGTGTCATCGCGAGCCGTCTGGCTGAGTCCATAGGGCCGATCCCGACCTTCTATCTCACTCTCGAGATCGAAATGGACGCCACGCTCGCATTGCGAAAGCAGGTCAATTCGACCATCAGCGAAGATCAAAAGATCAGCGTCAACGACATCATCGTGAAGGCGGCAGCGATGGCATTGGTAAGGCATCCATTCGCCAACTCGTCGTATCAGGACAAGACGATCCGTTTCTACGACCAGGCCGATATCGGCGTCGCGGTCGCGATAGACGAGGGTTTGATAACACCGGTCATCCGCGGCGCGAACCGTAAAGGTTTCCTGGAAATATCTGCCGAGATCAAGGACCTGGCCGCGAAGGCCAAGGCCAAAAAGCTCCAGCCTGAGGATTACACCGGCGCGACCTTCTCGATCTCAAACCTCGGTATGTTCGGCATCAAGGAGTTCACCGCGATCATCAATCCGCCCGAGGCCGGCATACTCGCCGTCGGCAGCGCACAATCGACACCCGTCGTTCGCGACGGCGAGATCGTCATCCGCAGCATCATGAACGTCACGATGTCCTGCGACCATCGCGTCGTCGACGGTGCGACCGGTGCGAAGTTCCTCCAGACGTTCAGGCAAATGCTCGAACAGCCCGGGATGATGTCGGCTTGAGAGAAGAAGCCCGACCACCGTCTGCCGTCCTCGCCCTGCTCCCGGCCCAGCTGCTCTTTGGCTCGCTGCCCGTCATCGGCAAGGTCGTCCTGACCGTCTTACCGCCGATAGCACTCGTCGGCATCCGCACGGCGATCACAGCGATCATACTGTTTGTCATTCAAGCGTTTCGAGGCCGCGTTTGGCTCAAGGAAAAGCGAGATTATGGCCGTTTCGCATTGCTCAGCCTCTTCGGCGTCGTGCTCAACCAGCTGTTCTTTATCGGCGGCCTCTCGCTTACTTCCGCGGCAAACACTTCCCTGCTCGCGGTGATGATCCCGGTCTTCACTCTGGCCATCGGCGCCCTCATTGGGAGCGAACGCTTAACGGCGAGCAAGGTCGCCGGGATCGCGCTGGCCGCTGTCGGCGCCGTCATCCTGATCGATCCGCGACGCGCATCCTTCTCATCTCAAACGACGATCGGCGATCTATTCATCATTATCAATTGCTTTGCGTACGGTGTATACGTCGCCACGTCAAAGGATGCCATCACGCGAAACGGGACCTTCCGTTCGATGATGTGGGTCTTTATCTTCGCGAGCATTGTCTGCGTCCCGCTTGGCCTCTGGTCGCTCTCAACGATCGACGTTGCAGCCGTGCCGGCGTCGATCTGGCTGATCAGTGTCTATATCGGTATCGGGGCGACAGCCGGCCCGTATCTGCTGAACGCGTGGGCACTCTCCAAGGTCAACCCTTCGACGGTTGCCGTATTCGTTTACCTGCAGCCATTGATCGGGTTTGTTCTGGCCGTAATGTATCTCGGTGAGCACCTCGGCCTCGCCTTCATTGGCTCCGCCGCGCTCATATTTGCCGGCGTGTATCTGGTCAGTAAGAGATCATCGACAAGCGGGCGCGAGGTTGCTTTTTTGCGGTTTCAGGCATCTAATCATCAAGATGCCCACCCAGATCACCAAGACCGAGTTGGATGACCGACGAGGAGTGTTACTCCGCATCGACGGTGAGATGTTCTACCACGACGCGGCATTGCTGCAACGGATCGTTGCCGACACGTATGAGGAAACCGGCAATGCGGTCATCGTGGACCTTGCCGCTCTTGATTTTCTTGACAGCGAAGCGGCGTCGGTCCTGAGACAGATGGAACGAAGCGGTATGGCAAAGATCGAGGGCGTCGAGGTATTTCTCCAATCTGCTGTCGATATGGCAGAACGAGCATGAGCCGACCTTACATTTTTATCAGAAACGAATTACATTTGATGCCATGAAGGCGCAAGAGATCGCTCGCCTTGTTGGCGGACAACTGACCGGCGATGGTGAGGCCGAGATACTACGTATCAGTGACCTGGAACGGGCCGCTGCCGGCGAGATCGCATTCGTTGACGATTCCGCGGGCACCGTGGCCGCAAGTAACGCCGCATGCCTGCTCATCGGACGCGACGCTGACGCAGCGGCCGACGCGGTGATCAGGGTTGCGGATCCCAAGCTTGCCTTTGCCAAGGTCGCCGCCCTGCTCCGCCCACCAAGAAGCTATGCGGCCGAACGACATCCGTCAGCGGTCGTCGCCGGATCTGCACAGATCGGTGACGGTGTCTTCGTGGGGCCATTCGTTACCGTCGGCGATGGTTCAGCGATTGGCGACCGAAGCGTGCTTGCAGCCGGGGTAAGGATCGGCAGCAACGTTAGGATCGGATCAGATTGCATCCTGCATGCCAACGTTGTCGTGGAGGACGATTGCGTAATTGGCAATAGAGTGGCACTTCACGCCGGTGTCGTCATTGGGGCTGACGGTTTTGGATACGTTGCGGATCAGGAAAACACTCACCACAAATTCCCGCAGATCGGCCGAGTGGTTCTCGGCGATGATGTCGAGATCGGGGCCAACACCTGTATCGACCGCGGGTCGCTGGGTGAGACAAGCATAGGCGACGGAACAAAGATCGACAACCTCGTTCAGATTGCCCATAACGTCCGGATCGGCAAGCGTGTTGTGATCGCGGCCCAAACAGGGATCTCAGGCAGCACGATCATCGAGGATGATTGCGTTATCGGCGGTCAGGTCGGCATCGGAGACCACGCCCTCGTCAAAAGTGGGGCCGTTATTGGCTCACAGGCAGGCGTCCTTCCCGGCAAGATCGTCCGGCCCGGCATCTGGTGGGGCACGCCCATTCAGCCGCTCGACGAATACAAACGCCAAAACGCCCGCGTCAAAGGCCTCTCTCGGCTAAGTGAAAGGGTCAAAGCCCTCGAAGAACTGCTTACCGCTCTGAGGGATCGGTTGGGCTGATCAGTTTTCGGATTAGCTCGGCAGCGCGCTTTGATGCGCCGCCGTGTCCGAGTCTCTCGACGGCAGCACTTAGATCGGCCCGGACGGCGTGATTCCGATCATTTTGCAGCAGTTCCGTCAATTCATCCGCGAGATGGCTTGGCGTGAAGTCGTCCTGAATGAGTTCTGTGACGAGTCGTTGACCGGCAACCAGATTTATCAGAGCAAAATGTGGGACGTCGATAAGCGGCCTGAGCAGGCCGTAATTCAGTCGCGATGTCTTATAGACCACGACCATCGGGAGATTCAATATCGCTGCTTCGAGCGTTGCCGTCCCGCTGGTAACGGCCCCCGCATCCGCCGCGGCCAATACGTCGTATGTTCGATCCGTAACCAATCGGATACCGCCGCCCGTGTCAGCCCCGTCGAGTATCCGGCGGCAATGTTCGGCGGCCCGCTCGTTCGGTGCGCAGACCACATAGGTCGTATCGGGGGCGGCGGCTGAGACAAGTAACGTCGACGCCAGCATAGTCGGAAGGATACGGGCTATCTCCCGTTCCCGGCTCCCGGGCAATAGCGCGATGATCGGCCGCGTAGGATCCACCTCCAGCTTCGTGCAAAGTTCGTGCTTGTCCACCGATGGGTGGACCTCGCGAATGTGCGGATTGCCTACATACTCAACATGATGCACGCCGTGCGCCGCATACCACGCCCTCTCAAATGGAAGGATGCTGAGAAGCAGATCGACGTAGCGGTCGATGAATGCCAAGCGGTATTTTCGCCATGCCCACAACTGAGGCGAGACGTAGTAAACGACCTTGGCCCCTTGCTTCTTAAGGTGCCGAGCAAGCTTGAGGTTAAACTCAGGAAAGTCAATGAGCACGACGACGTCAGGCCGTCTATCCGCCGCAACCGCGCGCAGTTTTCCCATTGCCCTGAGAAAGACTGGAAGCGAGCGTCCGATCTCAGCTAGGCCCACTACCGACAGATCGTCGGCAGCGACCACGGCCTCGACACCGGCAGCCCGCATTCGCGGGCCCGAGCAGCCAAACAGCCGCAGATCGCCATCGTCGAATAAGGCTCGAAGCTCAGCCGCTAGCTTTGCCCCGAGCAAGTCGCCTGAGGCTTCGCCTGCAACCATCATGATATTGGTGGGTGTCTGCACGCTTCTCCATACTTAGGATACAGAACAAGGCAAAAACGACAACCGGCCGCATTCCGGCCGCATCTAACCTCCAAGTTTGTGTAGAGCGACGCTTTTCACGGGTCAGGTGGTTGCACAACCATCGCCGGACGCCTAAAATTGAGTATTTTGGGTCATTCGTTGACTTTTGATCGCCACGTGACGATCGGGTTTGAGTTGGAGGAGTTCTCTGTGACGTTTTTCCGCAATCTTCTATTGGTTTTCCTCAGCCTGGCGGCGGGCGCCCACATCGCGCTCGGCCAGACCGAGTCTGTGATCGGCCAGGTGTCGAATTCACCGGCAGAATCGTTTGCGGGGGCGATAAGCGGCGACGGCCGATTTATTGTCTTTGAATCGAGAGGCAACATCGCGACTGAAAACCCGCGAAACGCCGACAACAATACCGAGATATTCCTGTTTGACTATGCCCAGCGCCGTATCTATCAGATCACGGATACAAAGAGTGTGCTTTTTGACACGACCAAGCCGCCCGAATTTTTTAATATTCGCGTCGAGATATCAAACACTCGTCCGGTCATAAGTGCGGATGGCCGCTGGATCGCGTTCAGTTCGAATGCGACCGCGTCGACACCGTCGGTGCCCGACGCAACAAATCCCGGCTCCTTTGACGGAAACGTGTATACCTCGCCCACACCGACCCCGTCACCTACAGCGACTCCGGTCGCGACGCCGTCAGCCACGCCGACCGCCAGCCCGACACCAACGGCTACGCCGACACCGGCACCTAATCCGTTGGCTCAGGACGGCAACCTCGAGATATGGCTCTATGAGATTCCCGCCTACGCTGCCGTGGCCGACCTGTCGACCGGTGACGAGATACCAAGGGCCGAGCTTGCCGGCGGTACCTTTACTCGCGTTACGAATACTTTGCCCAGCCAATTGCCTCGTCCGGGTACTCCAACGACCGGGCCGTTCATTGCCGACGACAATCATGACGTGTCGATCACTGATAACGGCGAGATGATAGCATTCGGTTCGACAAGGGATCTCGTGCCGGCAGTGGGTAATCCATTTCCGGCCGAGGACAATGATGAGATATTTACTTACGTCCGAGCCAGCGCCCAGACCAATCAGGTGACCAAAACCCCGAGAGGGCCGATCGTCAACCCGATCTACAGTAAGTTCCCTACTATCTCGGGCAACGGTTCGCGTGTGGCATTCGCCAGCACGGCCGACGATCCGATCGACGATCCGAATAGCACCACGAATTTTGATACCGGCAGCAATCCTGAGTCGAGCCGTAACGAAGAGATATTTTACGCCGACCTTGTGAACGGCGTCCCGACAGGCGGCCGGCAAGTGACCACGACGACGCCGACAAACCCGGGCGACCCTGTTAACCTGTATGACTTTGGACGGCGTATGAGTCGGGACGGGCGCTTTATTGCGTTCGATTCGTATGCCGACCTCGGAACGTCGCCAAACGGCGCAAATTTGCCCGGTTTTGCGACATTCCTCTACGATGCTGCCGCCAACAGCATCCGCCAGATCGGGCTTCGAAGCGACGCCGATTCGGCCGCCACGGGTGGCGACATTCAGCGCTATCCGGCATTCACCGAATACAATGGAGCGGGTACGCCTGCATTGTTGGTCCTCGAAACGCGCTTGAACATCCGAGCCGACGGTACCATTCCGACAACGGCGGCTGATGGCCTTAATCCCGATCCGTCTCGCCCGGCACAGATCTACTCGTATCCGCTGAATGTTCCCGCGGCCGACGCGACATTCACGCGACTCGCTAACTTCCCTCGCGCCGGGCTGTTCATTGGCTCGACACAGATGCTGACCGGTGATTCGATCAAACGCATGGCCTTCAATTTCTCACTCTCAGAGTTGGGAACGGGCAATGTCGATCTGCAGTCAGAGGTGTTCTATTTCCTGCAGCCGAACGTCAACACCGGCACTCCTGTGACGGTCGATCTGGCGACCGGTGCCAGCGGCATGCCGGTATCGCAGACGGCCCTGCCGAGCCCGACTGCCAGTCCGACCCCGACAGGATCACCGACGCCTAGCCCAACGCCAACACCGAGCCCAACACCGACGGCTAGCCCGACGGGCTCGCCTACGCCGGTCCCGACACCTACGCCGGTCACGCCGCCGGCCGTTCACGGCATCTCCGCCGGCATGCTCGCGGTGCTGAATTATCAATCGGGTATTTCTCCGCCCACCGTTGCCCGCAGTGCAACCGGGTCGATCTTGCGCAGTTTTAACCTGCCTATCGAGTTGAGCGGTTTAAGTATGACGATCAACGGCGTGGCATGTGGCCTGAAATACGTCGATCGTCGTCGCATCGAGTTTGTCGCTCCCGCAGGCCTGTTGCCCGATGCTGATGGCACGACCTATCCGCTCGTGATCAACAATAACGGCGTTCAGATGAAAACGACCGTCACCGTCGTTCCTGCGAGGCCCGATATCTTTAATGTCGAATTGATCCCCGCGCCCGGTGGACGGGCTAGACTCTTTAACGTCACCAATACCGTATTTACGACCGAGCCGTTTTCAGTGCGGACGATCAGACGCAAGGGCAATCGCCTCGTCCCAAGCGTCCTGCGCCTCTATCTTACCGGCGTTGTCCCGCACACAACAGGGCTGATCGTCAAGATCGGCGGCACCAATATTGGCGGCATTGCGCTCAGATCGGTGCCTGTCCTGGTCGAGCCCGGGATATATACTCTCGATTTTGAGCTTCCGGCCTCTCTCGACCATGCCGGAGACCAGCCTGTCGTCGTATTCACCACCTTCGGCACGATCGTCTATAGCTCTCGGCTTGAGGACACGGCCCCGCGTGTGTCTATCCTGTAACTGCATCACCCGCCGTGATATACTGAATGGCAGTAAGACCTCTTATTTTTCGAGAACGTGCAGCTGTTTCGCAGTTTAGTTGCGCCTGGAGGCTCTTCTGATCATTATGTCCGAAAAAGACGTCAGCACAATGAAGATCGCACCTAAGGTTTGGAAGAATGGTGAGCTTATTGCTTGGAATGACGCGCGAATTCACGTGATGTCGCACGTCGTCAATTACGGCTCCAGCGTGTTCGAGGGCATTCGCTGCTATGAGACGAGCAAGGGATCGGCCGTTTTTCGCCTTACCGAGCATATGCAGCGGCTCATTAACTCGGCAAAGATCTACCGTATGGACTCTAAGTTCAGCCGGCAGGAGTTTTGCGACGCTACCGTCGAGCTTATCCGCGACAGCGGCCTCGAACACTGCTATATCCGCCCGCTCATCATGCGCGGGCTGGATGAAGATAAGCCGGCATTCGGCGTCAACCCGTTCCCCAACCCGATCGATTCCTACATCGCCGTCTGGCAGTGGGGCAAGTATCTCGGCGAAGAGGCGCTCGATGCCGGCATTGACGTCTGCGTGTCGAGTTGGACTCGCATAACGTCAAATTCGATGCCCGCTATGGCCAAGGCCGGGGCGAATTATATGAATTCGCAGCTCATCAAGATGGAGGCCCTGCTCGGCGGCTACAGCGAAGGTATCGCCCTCGATGACCGTGGTTATGTGTCCGAGGGGTCGGGCGAGAACATCTTCTTGGTCAACGGCGGACGGCTCATCACGCCGCCGCTTGGAGCCTCGATACTGCCCGGCATCACACGCGATTCGGTCATCCAGATCGCTCGTGAAATGGGTATCGAGATCGTCGAATCCCAGGTTCAGCGATCGGCCCTCTATCTTGCCGACGAGCTATTCTTCACCGGCACCGCCGCCGAGATCACGCCGATCCGTTCGGTCGACAAGATCACCGTCGGCTCAGGCAAACGCGGTGAGATGACCGCAGCTATTCAGGACGAATTCTTCCGGATCCTCGCCGCCGACCGGCCGGCCCCGAATGAGCAGGCATGGCTGACCTTCATCAACACTGATGAAAAAAAAACGGCTAATGCCTAGATAGTCCCGCGATCCGGCCTATCGCCCCAGAACCCCGCCGGGCAGCTCGGTGCCCAGGCTTCCGAGGCCGTTCAGGCGGAAGCTGAAGATGAGGCGATTCTCTTTTCGCACGCCGATATTAAATGTGTAGTATTGCAGGACGAGTGAGCAGCAGTCGTAGGCATAGCCGATGGTTGCCAGGGAACTGACCATTGGTGACTGGCGCGAGGCACGGCGGTTCTGAAAGTCGAAGAAGAATGACGTACCGCCAAAGAAGCCTCGGTCGCGGTTTCCGACAAAGACCGACGGGCTCCACTGCGAACCGCGCAGTGTGCCCGGTTCTTTTCCGCCCGGCCCCGCATACTGGGCGAGCGATGGCATCAGTGTTACTGCACGCGTGTAGTAAAACGTCTGAAAAAGCTTGATCAGCGGCCGTTCCACGCCGATTGTTGCTGAAATGGCCCTTATCCCGTCTCCATTCAGGCCGACGTCCATTCGAGTATTGGCAAAAATGGTCCTGCGCGGCCGGTAATTCAGGTCGATCGCTAGCGGCGACAGCCGTCGGGGCACGCCGCCAAATGTATAGAAGCTCAACGCCGTGATCGGTTCGATCTGGTTTCTGCGGCCCGGAATAAGGGCACCACCAAAGGTGTCATCAAAGTAGTATTTTCCGCGGACCGTCAGCGTCAGGACCTCATAGGGCTGCACATCCGCCGATCTCTCGCCCGTCGTGTTAGGCTGCCTCAACTGCTGCCGCTGTGCTGCCGGCGTTACCGCCTCACCGTATCTCCTTGTGTAAAAACGATTTATGACCCCATACTCAACTTCGTTCGTGTTTGCGATCGTGTCAACGTAGTCAAAGCGGATGACGCGGTGAAAATTGTTGACACCTCGCACGAGTCGATACGTCACATAGGGTTCGATCACATGACGAAACTTGAAGGCGTTGTCTTTGCCGTAATAGTTCTTGGCAAGTGCGACCGGTCGAATGTCGAAAGCGAATTCGCCGTATTTGCGTATCACGTCACGGCTCACGACCTGGCGCATATCATTGAACGAATTCGAATAGTAGGTAACCCTCGCCGAACCGGTAGCCGTAAAATTGAAATATTTCGTCTGCAGCGGCAGCGTGACCTGCGGGTAAATATCAAGACGCTGCACGAGCGAAGGCGAAACCACCGGGTCGGTCCCGGTCATCGAGCGGTAAAGTGCAAGATCGGTCACCTCTTCTCGCCGCGATACACCCTCGAGAGCCGCCTTATATGAGAAATAGAGCCCCTTCAAAAATGATGGCATCGTCGGACGTTTCTCAAGGTGCACACTCGGTAAATTGCGCGTCTTTTCGCGAACATTCGGGATCGAGATCACCTGGCTCCGGGCCAGAAAATTCAGCGTATAGTCGTTCCAGCTTTTGTTAACAAAAACCTGCGACACCTCTATCGGAGAAATTATCTGCTGAATGCCCTCGGCAAACTCCTGCCGGAAAGCGAGACTCGACGTCAGCCTAACGTCCGCCGACGCCGTAAAACCATTCGGGAAGTAGTGAACGCCCTCGGCATATAGGAGCGAACCTCCCTGGTCGGGATGCTGTGCATCCGCTTTTGGGCCAAAGAGACGGTCTTTGACCGCATAGAAGCCAAAATTCAGATACGACCGGGAATTTGCCCGCGTCCGGACATCTGCCCCATACCCGACGCCGCGTTTCGAAAAAATGTCGGCACGCAATGTCACATCCGCCGACCGGCCGAGTGTCAGGTAGTATGCGCCCGACAGCTTCACGCCCTTCCTGCTCGAATATCCACCTGCCGGTGTGAGAAATCCCGAACTGCGGTCCCTTTCCTTGATCGGTATCGATGCAAAGGGCAACAGCAGCAGCGGCACGTCCTTGACACGAAACTTTACGCTGCGAAGTTTGATCTTGTCGTTTGTCCTGATCCGAGCACGCTCCGCCGTAAAGCTCCATTTCGGTACGGCTTCTTCACAGGCGGTGAACTTCCCCTTCGTGACGACGATCTCGTCTAGGCTGACCCGTTCGACCCTTGCCGCGGTAAAGTAGATCACCGTGCCGTCGTTCGTTTGGTTTGTAAATCCGGTCGAATCCTCAAATGAGCCGAGCTTTGTCTTGTAGTTCCAGATTGCGGTCGCCCCCGTAATACGCTGATCATTACCCTGATCAAAGACCACACTGCCGCGGGCCACGACGCGATTCTCCGCCTCATAGATCGTCAGTTCATCAGCCTGCAGCCGATAGATGCCGTATCTCAGATCAACATTCCCCGAATGACGCACGATCCGCTTTCCCTTATCGCCTTCGACCGTTTGGCGTTCAGAATAGACCACGACCTCACCATCACCGCCCTCAGGTTCTACCGTCGGCCTTTTGGGCTTCGGTGCGGCAATACTTTGTTCTGCCGAGATCGGATTGATATTTGGTGTGTCAGTGATCGGATTCGAGATCTGCCGTTCGACCGGGTTTGTCTCCTGCGCCCAAGCCGTCAGGCATACGGCCAGGATCACGAGAATAGGCCCCAATGTTCTTATAAACCGCATTGGATCAACAAGATAAATACCGATGCTAACACGAAGCTCGCAGCGGCGTGAAACCGCATCTTATTGGGCCGAGACCTCGAGGACGAAATGCTCACCGCCCTCGACTCTCGTAATGCGGCCGCTGTTGTATCTGTCGCTGAAGAAGGCATTCGCAGGGTACGCTGTGCCGCGGATGGCGGCGTCACCGCTCATTTCGCTCTGAGCGATCAACTCTTCGGGAAACCATGTCTCGACAGAAAGCGTGGCTGGCTGGCCCCGGCCGTGGGCCTCGGCGTCAGCGACCACGCGGTTCGCCGTTTCCTTCGAAAATAGAAGCACGGCCACTAGCTTCTTTGTCGAAACCGACTCTTTCCACACGACGTCCTCCGCCTCATATGGGACGTTGACAAGCAGGCCCAATTCCTCAACATTTGTTTTAGGAGCAGCCGCGTTCTCATTTCCGGTTCCGACACCCGACGGCGGGCGCGAGTTCGCCTTCTCGTCGGAGCCGGCAACACAGCCCGACAGAACGGCACAAACAGCAAAAAGTGATAAAATAGCCCAGAGTTTGAACACGATCGAGATAGATTCACCTTACATAAATCCTATGTCGAAATCAAAGATAGCTGCTTCGGGTGCGGTCCATATCGAGGTCGAACGCTGGGAACAAGAGATATTGGCCCCTGTCATAGAGCGAACGCCCGAAAGAAAAACGTCATTTGAGGGCGTGAGCTTAGAGCCTGTCGACAGGCTCTACACATCCGCCGATACCGATGAGATCGAGGTGGGTTTTCCCGGCGAGTTTCCTTACAAGCGCGGTATTCACCCGACAGGTTATCGTGGAAAGCTCTGGACGATGCGGCAGTTTGCGGGGTTCTCTTCACCTGAGGACACTAATCGCAGATTCAAGTATCTGATGGCCCAGGGCCAGACCGGCCTCTCGGTTGCCTACGACCTGCCGGCCCTAATGGGCCTTGATGCCGACTCGCCATTGAGCGAGGGCGAGGTCGGAAAATGCGGCGTTGCCGTATCGTCCCTTGCGGATTTCGAGGTGCTCTTTGACGGCATTCCTCTCGATCAGGTCACGGTGTCGCAGACGATCAACGCCCCTGCACCGATCTTTCTCGCGATGTATCTGGTTGTCGCCGAAAAACAGCGCTCTGATTTCAATAAGATCTCCGGGACGCTGCAGAATGATATTCTCAAGGAATACATCGCACAAAAGGAGTGGATCTATCCGATACGCCCGGCCATGAAGCTGGTCATCGACACGTTTGAGTATTGTTCGCGGTACGTGCCTAAATACAATCCTATCTCCGTCAGCGGCTATCACATCCGCGAGGCCGGGGCGACGGCCCTTCAGGAGTTGGCCTTTACGCTCCGCGACGGCGTCGAATACGTTCAATACGGCATTGACCGCGGACTGGACGTAGTTGAATTCGTGCCGCGCATCTCGTTCTTCTTCAATGCCCATAACGATTTCTTTGAGGAGATCGCCAAATATCGTGCCGCCCGCGTCGTCTGGGCCCGAACCATGAAGGAACGCTTTGGCGCGGCGGATCCGCGAACGATGCAACTCCGCTTCCATACCCAGACCGCCGGCGTGTCGCTCACCGTCCAACAGCCGCTCAACAATATCGCCCGCGTCGCTATACAGGCCCTCGCCGGTGTGCTCGGCGGGACGCAATCATTGCACACCGACTCGTACGATGAGGCGCTCGCTCTGCCTACGGATAACGCCGCGTTGATCGCCCTTCGCACCCAGCAGATCATCGCCGAGGAGACTGGCGTGGCAAATACGGTCGATCCGCTCGGCGGCAGCTACTATGTCGAATCGCTCACCGAAAAGATGATCGCGGGGTGCCTCGATTACTTTGATAAGATCGACGGCCTCGGAGGTATGGTCGAGGCGGTCGAGGCCGGTTTCCCGCAGCGTGAGATACAGGAGTCGGCTTATCAGTATCAGAAGGCGGTCGAACGCGGTGAACAGTCTATTGTCAGCGTCAATAAGTACGCAATGGATGAGGAGACCCACCAGACCGACATCCTCCAGATCGATGAGACGGTGCGCGATCACCAGCTTGCACGCCTTGCCGAGACCAAGGCGAAACGTGACAATGGAGCTGTCACAATCGCCCTCGACAAGCTGCGATCCGCATCGCAGAATGACGAAAACACGATGCCTGCGATCATCGAGGCCGTCGCAGCATACGCTACCGTCGAAGAGATCTGCGTTGCCCTGCGCGATGTTTACGGGATCTACGAGGAACCGGTCATCTAGGTTTGGACAAAACAGTGTCGATCACACAATCGCCGACAACGCTGCGGCCGAACCTAGGCGAGGTCGGTGAACGTGCGGCCGCGCGGTTTCTCGAGGACAACGGTTATCGTATCGTCGTCACAAACTTCAAGATTCCTGTCGGCCGCAACAGCAAGGGCGTCGCGGTAACGGGCGAGATTGATATTGTCGCCCTAGACAGCGAAACCCTTTGTTTTGTGGAAGTTAAGACCCGACGCTCCGCCGAGTTCACGCCGATCATCACAAACGTTGACCTCCGCAAGCAGCGTCAGATCACGCGAACCGCAAAGCTCTATCGCCGTCTGTTCAGCGTCATCGATATGCCATTCCGTTTTGATGTGGTCACCGTGCTGATGCCAAAGCACGCTGTCACCGAGATCGAGTTGTTCAGGGGCTTTTGGACCGAGGCCAAATTCCGCAAGCACAATTGGCAGGTTGACCCTTGGATCGACGCGTGATCATTCACCGCAAATCAGCTGCGCGGCCAGCAGCGGCATCGTCAGTTCGTGGTGGCCTGTGATCGAGTAGCCTTTGCCGGCTCCGTTGGCTGTCGGCCGATGGACGACATTTGTCATCGGGCGATAGCGCTGGACGAAGTCAAAGTTCGCTGTCGTGATGTCCTGCACCTCATGTCCGAGATTGCGGACGACCGTGACCGCCTTGAGAAATATCTCGGGCATTACGACGGCCGACCCGTAATTGATATAGACGCCGCCGCCATTCATCTCCCTAATCAGCGAACAGAACAAACGAAAGTCCGTGTGCGACGACGCGCCGAGGGCCGCCCCGTCAGCCGACGCGTGAAAGTGGCCGATGTCAGACCCGATCGTGAGATGGGCGGTAAAGGGCATGTGCTGCTCGTATGCCCGGCACAGCAGCGACTTTTCAGCAAACGGCGGTGCCGCCGCTGTCAGCTCTCGTCCCATCGCCTCGCCCAGCCCTACGCCTTCTCGCTGGGCACGCGCAGCCGCGGCATTCAACATCTCGCCGGTCTCGCGTGCCGCCCCAAAATCGCCCTTGCCCAACGTCGCATCGACGTCCTCGCTCGTAAAACCGGCCATAGCGATCTCGCTGTCATGCACCAGCACCGAGCCGTTTCCGGCCAGCGCGGTCACGAAACCGCGCTCCATCAGGTCGATCAGGATCGGCGACAGGCCGGTCTTGACCACGTGGCCGCCCATTCCCCATATGATCGGCTTTTTCAGGTCACGCGCCCGCTTGATCTGTGCGGCGACAGAGCGCAGGCTCTGGACGGCGAGAATGTTCGGGAGCTTTTTCAGAAAGTCCGCGGCCGTATCATCAGGTGCCGGCGGCCTGGCGAAATCATCCACGGTGACCTTGCTCGGGCGCGAGGCAAGCTCATATGTGCTCACACCCGACAGATCGATCGGTTTCAGGCCGTCGTAAATCGACTTATTCTCCATTACTGTCTGAATTATACGAAAATGGCACGGCAGTGGCACCTATTGCCGCTGCCGTGCCGTCACATGCCCGTATAACGGGGCTGGGATCTCCTATGGGTCCATCACCTCCGGGCCGGGGCCGGCGATGAAGTCGAGGTCGGCGATGTTGTCGGTCAGGGTTACGATGCGGCTTGGGGTTTGGAAGATGAAGCGGCGTTGGGTGACCGTGACAACATACGTCTCGCCGGTGGCGAGGCCGTCGAAGGTGTAGTAGCCGAATGAGCCGGTCTGGAAGACACGCGGTTCGCTGAGCGAGTTGCCGGTGATGGTGACCGTGGCGTTGCGTATAGGCCGCCCGTCTGCCGTCATCACGCGGCCCGAGATCGAGGCTTGTGCGGCCGTTGTCGCAAAGAACTCAAGGCCCCAGCCGCCCGCAAAGCAGCCTGATATGGACTCAGGTGCGTGCAGCGGGTTGCCAGCGTCATCGCGGATGTAGAGGTTCCATGTGCCATTGGCGTTCGTCAGGCCGTAGTTGCCAAAGAACGTCTGTGTGCCCGTGCCGCCTATGGTCTTTGCCCGGCTCAGAGTACGGCCCCGGTGGTGCCGCTCCCGGGAAGTTAGTGACAGGCGACTCCCACGTTGTCGGTTCAAAGTTCCCTGATGCAAGCGGCCCTGCATTTGGCAGCACGCCCGTACCGGCATCCGTAAAGCTGAGCGTCACGGGGTTGCCCGTCGGGATGGCCAGTGCTCCGCCCGAATCGCCCATGATCACGAACTTCTGCCCCAGCGGGCCTACCAGCAGGGCGTCTATGTTGTCAGGCACCGTGTATGACAGGTCATACAGCGTCACACGCATCGACCCAAGGGCCAGCGGGGCATTCGAGACGGTGAGTTGTGACGGATACGGAGCAGCCGTTCCGGCCAGCGTTACGCACATCGGGTCGGCATTGCGGAACTGGCTCGCCGTGTCGTTGATGTTCAGAACGGCGTTCTGGGCCTCAGGCATGTAAGAGTGGCCCTCTGCCTCGCGGCCCGTGAATGGCCCAGTCAGATGCAGGTTAACCGTCTGGTTCGGCTCAGGTATCACATCGCCGCACACTGTGACATTTACCAGCTTCAGCGTCTCGGCCGGGTTGAACGTCACTATCTGTCCCGTGACCGTTATGTAGTCTATCCCCGAAGTACAGGCCGCTCCGCCGGTTGCCGTGCCGTCAGAGGTCGAGAACGTCACTGTATTTGTGCCTGACAGGTCTCCCGTTCTCACTATCTCGATCACGGCCGTCTGTGATTCGTCCTCTATATACGTCAGAGAGCCGAATGTAATGAACGGCGTAGGCGACGGTGTAGGCGTCGGCGTTGGTGTCGGCGTCGGTGTAGGCGTCGGTGTCGGCGTCGGTGTAGGCGTCGGCGTTGGTGTAGGTGTCGGCGTCGGCGTCGGCGTCGGCGTCGGCGTCGGCGTCGGTGTCGGCGTCGGCGTCGGCGTCGGTGTCGGCGTCGGCGTCGGCGTCGGTGTCGGCGTTGGTGTCGGTGTCGGCGTCGGTGTTGGCGTCGGTGTAGGCGTCGGCGTCGGCGTCGGTGTAGGCGTCGGTGTTGGCGTCGGTGTCGGCGTCGGTGTCGGTGTTGGCGTCGGTGTAGGCGTCGGTGTCGGTGTCGGGCTTGGTGTCACGAAGGGTATGTTCACCGTGAATGTCTCCACAGTGCCCGTTGCAACAAAGTTTGGCCCGATGTCTGCCACCTGCGTCGGCTGAACGACGATCTGATACGTCCCGTTATCGGCAAAGTCCCACGTCCCGCCCGGCGGGATGATCCCGTACTGGGCCGTCCTTGGGGTGCCGTTTGTCGGATTGTCCACGATAAAGTACGCCGCAGGCACGTCAAACCCGCCCGGCCCGGTCACGCGTATGTCGCCGCCATCGAGCGAAGAGACATTCATCCCCGCATTAAAGCCCGTGTCCGTGTATGTCACGTCAAAGAAGTGCATCACGCCGCCCGCGGCCGTTATGTCCACTGAATTCCCAACCGCCGTCGGTGCAGGATCCGGCGGTGTCGGCGTCGGTGTCGGCGTCGGCGTTGGTGTAGGTGTCGGCAGCGGACACTTTCCGGCACTTCCGGCGTTGTATATGCCCAGCACCTCGGCCGGTGCCAGCACGCGGTTGAATACCTCGGCCTCATCGATCCGGCCGGGGAAATATCCGCCAGACTGCAGCCTGCCGACATAGAACGGCTGGCTGTTGTATTCGATCGTGAAGCCCGAGTTGTAGTTGCTGGGATTGAACCCGGCGATCGGCTGCGGAACGCCGTTGATGTAAAGTTGGGCGTCATTGATGTTGCCGTTCGTATTCGCCCACGTAGCTGTGACGTGGTACCAAGTGTTTGGGGTCGGATTGAAGAGGACGGCCCAGTCGGCGTAGGCACCGGCCGTGAGGTTATTGACCTGCAGGTTGAGCGTCCCGCCGCCGTCGTACATGAAGTACGAGTTCCAATTACCGGAGCCGAGCTCCTTCGCAATGATGCCTCCCGAAGCCGCACTCGTTTTATAGATCCACGCGTCTAGCGAGAACGCGCTTGGCCGCAGGCTCGGGCTGTCAGTGGCTTCGAGCCACTGGTTCGTGCCATTTAGGCTCAATGCCTGCCCGACCATCCCAGCCGCAAAGCCCGCTCCGCCTTGGAGCGTGCCGTTGTTAAGGCCGGTCGCGTCGCTGGCGTTGTTCTCGCCCTTATACCACGCCACCATCCCGCTCGGTGCCGGATAACACGTCGGCGACGGCGTCGGCGTTGGCGTTGGCGTTGGCGTTGGCGTTGGCGTCGGTGTAGGCGTCGGCGTCGGCGTCGGCGTCGGAGTCGGTGTCGGCGTTGGCGTCGGTGTCGGAGTTGGAACCACTCCTGTCCCGGTTAGGGTGACGTTGAACGGGTCTTCGTCGCCGTCGTCGGTATCGATCAGGAGCGTCGTCGTGCGCAGTCCGGCGGCAGTGGCGGTGAATGTCACGTTGAACGTCGTACTCGTGTTCGGGGCCAGCGTCGGACTGCCGACGGCACTGGCCATGAAGTCGATCGAATTGCCACCCGAGACCGAGACAGACGAGATATTCAACGTCGTCGTGCCGGTGTTGCGGATCGCGAACGTCTTCGCCGCGCTCGGCACACCGACCGTGTGGCTGCCGAAATCGTCAACCGAGATGTTGTCCACCAGCCCCGTGCTGACGGGCTCCTCGACAACGATCTCAGGGGCGAGGCACTTGCCCGCACTCGAAGCGTTGTATATGGCCGCGATATCAGCTGCAGACAGCGCCCGTCCAAAGATCTCGACCTCGTCCACCAAGCCGACCATGTTATGGACATCGGCCTGTTCGCCGCTGCCCACGAATACGCGGCTCAGGTCGTCGGGCATGAGGGGGCCAATGCTTGAAATACTGCTATCGAGGAACGCTCCATTGAGATAGAGACGGATCGGCTGGTTCGGCTGCGCCACGAGGGCATAATGATTCCACACGCCCGCCGCTATGACCGCCGATGTCGTAAATCCTACAACGTCGTATGCGCCGCTGCCGGCGCGCCTTACCTGATACAGGATGAAACCATTCTGAACAAGGACGCGGTAGCGAATATCATTTCCGCCGCCGCCGCCGGCATGATTCGAACCGCTCACTATACCGTTGTTGCCAGTGACCGTTGAGAGGTTTGCCCAGAAGTCTATCGTCGTTCCGGCCGATCCTGACGGGAACTCACCGGCCCCGTAGTTCGCGGTCATGTTGCTGTCACCGCCCGGGAAGCTGAACGCCTGATTGACCTTGCCGGCCGCGAACGTCGCACCGAAGTTCATCGTCCCGTTGTGCAGGTCAAACCGGTCGTTGGCGTTGTTCTCGCCGCTGTACCACGCACTCATGCCGCTGGCCGACGAACCGTTGTACCTTGCCCCGATCTCGCTTGCAGACAGCGCACGGTTGAATATCTCGACTTCGTCGATCTGTCCCGAAAACGGGTCCTGCAAGACGTTGTTTTCCCCGCCGATGATGACGTTCTCGCCTGACCACGGGCTCAGTGCTGTACCAGTGGCCATTACATCCAGAACACCGTTGACATAGACCCGATAAACATTCCCTGTCCGGGTTACGGCAACATGGTGCCACTGGCCTGCTGTGAAGGTAGTCGTGCCGGTGAGGTCGTTAGAGTTTACGCCGTCGCTGTCAAAGTAACGGATCTTGCCGGTGCTCGGCAAAGTAAGGAAGAAATACTGACTGTTCGCATTTCGGTTGGAGAAGATCTCATGCTTGACGCCGACGGAAGTCGGATTGATCCACATATCGAACGTGAAATCGCCTCCAAAAACGTTTAACGCAGGCGCATTGCCCAAATTGACTCTGTCATCGGGATTCCCCGCGTTGGCGAGGTCAAATGCCTGCCCCGACTTACCAGGTACGAAATCTGCCCCGTTCTGCAGGGTTCCGTTCTCAAACGTCGGGCCCTGGCTGTCGTTCCCGTTGCCCTCAGCCTTGTAGTACGCGATGCGCGACGACGGCGGATCGGTGCAGGCCGCAGCAAGAACACTCGTCGTCGCCGTCGCCGTGTTCGGTGTGGTCGGGTCGGCGGTCTCCGACTCTACGTCGGCGGTATTCGTAATCGTTGTGCCCCCGGCGGCCACCTGCGGAACAACCGTGATCGTAAAGGTCGCCGTCGCGCCGTTTGCGAGCGATGCCAGACTGCACTGAACGATACCGAGCAGATGGCCGCATGCCCCGCCCGTCGCCGAAACGAATTGAACCGTCGCGGGAAGCGTGTCGGTCATCACCACATTGACCGCCGGATCAGGCCCGTTGTTGGTTACGTTGACCATGTAGGTCAGGTAGTTGCCCACCGTCACCGGATCCTGCGAATCAACCTTCGTTATCGTCAGGTCCGCCATCGGCGTCGGCGTAGGCGTCGGCGTCGGTGTCGGAGTAGGCGTCGGTGTCGGGACGACGATGGTAGTCGTCTCGTTGTCGCTGTTGGGTGTCGATGGGTCCGCTTCGTTGGCCGTGGCGGTGCCCGTATTGGTCACAGTCTGGCCGCCCGAGCCCGGGTCGGCCGTCACCGTGATGCGGATATCGCAGTATTCGCCACTCGGTATCCTTCCGCCCGTGCAGTTGATCGTGCCCGTCTGGCCGACGGTCGGCGTCGTGCAGGTAAATCCCTGCGAGGTGAATGTCCCCGATTGGTTGAATACTGTCGGGAACGGCAGAGTTTGCGTGGCCGGCGGCGACGTCCGCGTGAATACGAAGACCGGCTGCACCGGCAGCGTTGATGAGAATGTGCCGCCGTTCAGCGTCGTTCGCGTCAGCGACATCGTTCCCGGCGGCTGCGGCCCCGGCTGCAGCATCACACCGACATTCCACGGCTCGGGGTTCGACCCGCCGCTGTATGTGACCGTGATCGGCTGGACGCTCCTTAGCTCGAGTGCGACCATCTCGATCGGTATGACGTCCGTGCCGCCGACATTCGGAATGTGCCCGTGCCCGGTGCGCCGGACTATCGTATCGGTCCCGAACAGTCCCGCCCCGCCGCAGCCGGGATCGGTCGTCGTGCCCTCGTGCTTGCCATTTGGCCCCACGCCGAGCCCCGCCGGCCCGGCGCATGTGCCGTTGCCGTCCTCCGTTGCACCGAGCGGCACCGGCGGCGGCCCCATCCATACCTGCCCAATGAACGGGTCCGACCCCGGCCCGAAGAAATTCGGCGGTATCGGCGGCACAGGCTGAAGTATCGTGCCAGTCGTCCCCGGCGGCACGCCCGCCACCGTCTCTATCGTCTGATCGCCCGCCTCGATATTCAGGTCAAAGAACACGTCAAAAAACGACAACTGCGTCGGAAGAGTGTCGGTAACCGTCACATTCGTCGCCGTGTCTGGCCCATTATTCTGAACCCTGATCGTGTAAGTAAACTGATCGCCCTCAGTCACCGGATCCGCCGAGTCCGTCTTTGTCACCACAAGGTCCGCCGCTTTCAGGTTGAATGTTGCGATGACGTTTCGGGCCTGGTCCATCGTCACACTGCAGGTTCCCGTCCCCGTACAGTCCCCGCTCCAGCCCGCGAAGGTTGCGGTCACATCCGGAGATGCCGTGAGCACCACCGTTGTCCCGCTGTCATATGATGCAGAACAACTCGATCCACAGTTGATACCCGGTAGATCGCTGGTCACCGTCCCCGTGCCCGTCCCGCCCTTAGTGACGCTGAGTACATACGTCGGCGTCGGCGTCGGTGTCGGCGTCGGCGTCGGCGTCGGTGTCGGTGTCGGTGTCGGGGCGATGAGTTCGGTCAGGGTCACGTCATTGCCTGTGTCGCCAAAGTAGCTGATCGTCAGGTTTACGCCGTTTACCGTTACGGTGGAGCCTTCTGCAAGGCCGTTAAACGTCCCGCTCACGCTATCCGTGGAATCGTTCGCGATAATGGTGAATGACTGTCCCGGTGACGACGTGATCGTGCCTGTGGCATTCAGCGTCGCGCTCCCGAGCGAGACCGCGCCTGTTACATTTAGCTGGTCATAGCCGGTGCCGGGCGTCGCCCCGTCTAGCTCGACCATGAAGGTGGAACTGCTATTGAACGTGACGTTGTTAGTGTTCAGAATTCCCGGACTGAGGCCCGGCCCGACCGCACCGCCGCTCTGGACGTTCGTCGCACCTGAGGTCGTTACGCTTCCGGTGCCGCCGACCGTAGCGCCGCTCAGCACCTGAACCGAATTCGCGAGGATGTCGCCGCCGCCCGCGATCGTATTAAAGCGGCCGCCCGAGAGTGTCAGCGTAAAGCCGCTGGCGTTGATGTCGTTGTTGCCGACGGTTACCGTGTTGAGCTCGCGCAGGTTCTGGAGATTTGCGGAACTGGTGAAACAGATGTCGGAATCCATCTCAGCATCGATTGCCAACACGCTGATCATGCCCAGCTCGTTGGCGATCACATCAAGGACTCCCATCGTCATATTGCTGTTGATCCCGCCGCCCGAGGTCAGATGGAGCCTCGCAATGCTCGGCCCGTCGGTAACGTCAATGGGAACGGGGCCGCTGAACGAGATGCTGCCTGTTCCAGCATCGCCGATCTCGAGCAATGGCGACGTGATCGTATCGATCTCACCGTCCGTGAGGCCGAGGAATGAGCCTGAATCCGGCCCGCCGAGGTCGATCTGCTTGCCCGGCGTCCGAGGAGCGATGCGAACGGAGAAGAGGTCGGTCAAAACGACGCCCGGATCCATCAGGATCTGGTCGCATTTCATCGTGATCGCGCCGTTCGCGGCCGAGAGGCTCGACCCGCTCGACATCGTCAGGATGCCTGCGTTGGCGGTGATCGTGCCGGTGCCAAGTGTCGAGACGTCGCTCGTCGTGTTCGGTGTATTGACGTTCTCGCCCGTGACATAGATGTTGCGGTCCGTCGGCAATGCAAGTGTCGAATTGATGTTGACCGTGTCGCCGTCAACACCGCTCGTGTCACCGCCGGCATCAAGTACATACAGCCGCCCCGTCCCCGAGCCGTTGTGGCTGGTCAGGTAAATGCGGTCTGATCCCGCCGCGACCTCGATCCGCTGCGGAGCACCGGCGGGAAGCGTAAATACCGTGCCGAATGACGTTAAGCCATCACCCGAGTACGACCTGATCTCGCCGCTGCTTGTCAGGACATAGAGCCGGTCTCGGAGCGTATTCACCGCAAAGTCCTGCACCGCCGTCCCGACGCTCACCGTGGTGAGCAGCGTCGGCGTCGCCGGAGTGGTGCCGTCATAAACCCTGACCTGCGTGTTGACAAGACCGGTCGCATACAAACGATTGGTCACACCGTTCACCGCGAGGAAGTACGGTGAATTCGGTCCCGCGATCGTGCCGTTCATCGCCGGTGTGGCCTCATTCAGATAGAACGTATCGCCCGGGCTGCGGCTGAAGTAGTAATATGCTGTTCCCGGATTGTAGAGCACGTTCGAGCCCACCGCGAGTGCTCCGGACGTGAACGTAAGAGCGGCTCCGGCCTCGTTATAGAGCATGAATCGGTCGGCGCACTGCGTGCCGATACCGAACGTGCCGTTACCCGCTGCGATGCTGCCGCCGCATCCTGTGATCCCCTCGAAATCGTAAACGGAACCGTTCTCGTTAAAGACAGACAGCGTCGAGATATTTGTTCCGGCAAATCGACCCGTAACAGGATTTACCGCCACGCCGGCGCCGTTGCTCGATGTGATGTCCGACGTCATTGCGGCCGGATTCGATGCATTTATCCTGCGAAACGGCGTCTGGCCAAAGCCGCTGCCGAGATACACGAGTTCGCCGTTCGGGTTCGCGTCCATCTGGTTGCCCGGGTTGTTATTGCCGTCAACCGGATAGTCAAACGTGCCAAGCAGCGTCGTTCGCAGCGTCGCGTCGCCATACAGGTTCAGGTGCGCGTTAAACCCGCTGCCGAGCCCGTTGACATCCACTGTGTCCCCGCCCGTGCCCGGATAGACCGTCAACGAGCCCGTCGGATTGGTGAATGTGACCGATTCGCTGAGGTTTGAGTCGATCTGCGTCATGCCGGCGATCGCGGGGTCAGAGAGCGTGATCGTCTCGGCGCCGCCTGTGAACGTGAACACGCGGTCCACCGCGCTCAGGTTGTCCGTAACCGGTTCGAGGCCGGTGTATGAGATCTGCCCGTTGCCCGAGATGTTCACGCGGCCCGAGCTTTCGCTCTCGAGCGTATGCGTCACATTGGCAAAGGGCCCTCCGCCGGTAAGCACAAGCGCATCGCCGCCGACCAGCGGCCCTGCCGGGCGCCCGTCCGGCATCATCGGTATTATCTCGTTGCCGCCTCCCGTATATGAGATCGGCACGGTTATCGGACAGCCGCCGAGATCGACCGTCAGCGTATCGTTGCCATCATGGCCATTGAAGAATATGCCCCCCGTGATCGACGACATCAGTATCGTCACCGTATTCGGCGGGACATTCGTCGTCCCCGCCCCGCCGTTCACCGTATTGCCCGGGTCCGTAATAACGAGGTTGCCCCCGCTGCACGAGATCGTGACGTTGTCGTTCGATGTCCCGCCGTTATCATCCTCTATCGTTACCGTCCCCGCCGACAGCGAGACCGAAGTCTCAGGTGTCGGAGTTGGAGTCGGTGTCGGCGTGGGCGTCGGCGTTGGTGTCGGCGTTGGCGTCGGCGTCGGAGTCGGATCCGGGGCGGAGGCCTCGGGCCAAGTGTTTCCGACGCGGATGGCGTCGACAACCGTTTGAGGTTGTGCGACCGCCCCTTGACGAAGTGCGATGGCATTGATCGTGTCCTGTCCGGCGGTCCCAGTATTGTTCACCTCTGGAGTACCGGCGGCAGCCTCGGATGCAGGAACGCCGGAACTAATGACCCATAGCTGAGTACTATCGTTTCCCCCGGTATTGATCGTGTACTTTACGACCAATAGATAAGTTTGATTCTTGCTGAATGACGTAGCTCCGTAAGTAGGGGCGGTCGAGTTGGTTAGGCCGAAGTTGACGCTGTCACTTACGATTCGGGCGTAGACACGCCCCGCGAGGCTTGTAAGAACCGTCGAACTCGTCCTGTTGCCAATATGAAGGAAATAGTCACCCGTTTTTGAGCTAGCCGTGTCGGTGATGTTAACCAAAAAGGAGTAATAAACGGTGGTGCCATTACCGGTTTGGTCCGCCGAAAGACCTCGGTTGTCGTCTTCGGCACTACTGGACGATCCAACCACCTGAGCCGCGTTGCCAACGCCACTTCCAAGATAACCTGCGTATGTCAATCCGCTGGTTGTCGAGATCGGACTGTTCCCTGCTCCGCTGTGAGAAGTCCACCCGTTACTTGTTAGCTGTCCGGAAAAGTCAAAGTCCTCAGTGAGAAGGACAGAGGAAGGGGAGTCACCATCACCTGTTCGCACTGTTTCAGGCATCTCCGCCGAACGGAAGATCGCGCTCAGCGGGGCCCAGAGGTTGAAGCCGGCGGCGCTCGAGCCGATGGCGGCCGTTGTGAGAAGCAATGCACCGATGAGTGCTACAAGGCCGATACCACCAAACAGACGACGGGACGAACGCAAGCCGATAATCATAGAGCCCTCTCCTACCCAGCCAGCAGGAGATGGCGTTCAGTTTTTTGGATTACGCGTGAATTATAGGCACATTCGATCAGATTTGCAAGCCAAAACGCGCCTGCAGGCACTGCCCGACGGTGAGGCCGCCGGGGCATGAAAAAAGGGCGAGGCCGGTGAGGCCTCGCCCTTGGATGATGTCCGCTGTGTGCGGAGCTATTGTGTCTGGCTGTCGTCGGGCAGAGCGATGAAGTTGAGATCGGCGATGTTGTCCGTAAGCGACACGATCTGGCTCGGCATCTGGAAGAAGTATCGCCGTCCCTGTACCGTGATCACATACGTCTCACCCGTCCTCAGGTCATCGAAGTTGTAGTAGCCAAAGCTGCCCGTCTGCACCACGCGAGGCTCGCTCAGGCTGTTGCCCGTCACCGATACCGTCACATTGCGTATCGGCCGCCCGTCGGCCGTCAGCACGCGTCCTGAGATCGAGGCGTTGGCCGCCGTCGTTGACAGGAACTCAAGGCCCCAGCCGCCGTTGATGCAGCCTGAGATGGCCTCTGGTGCCAGCGGCACGCCCGCATCGTCGCGGATCCACAGATTCCACACGCCGTTGGCGTTCGTCCCGCCAAAATTGCCCGCGAATGTCTGTGTTCCCGTGCCGCCTATCGTCGATCCGGGCTCAGAGTACGGCCCTGCGGGTGCCGCACCCGGGAAGTTGGTCACAGGCGTCTCCCACGTGGTCGGCTCAAAGTTGCCCGTCACCAGCGGCCCTGAGTTTGGCAGTACGCCCGGCCCTATGTCTCGGAAGCTCAGCGTTACGGGGCTTCCCGGCGGTATCGGCAGAGCTCCGCCCGCGTCGCCCATCATCACGAACTTCTGCCCTCCGGGCCCGACCAGCAGTGCATCGATGTGGTCCGGGAACGTGTATGACAGGTCATACAGCGTCACACGCATCCCCGCGATCGATGCCGGCCCGCCTGCCACCGGAATAGGTGCCGGATAGGCATCAGCCGTCCCGCCCAACGTCACGCATATCGGGTTCGTGAATCGGAATGCAGACGCCGTGTCGATGATGTTCAGCACTGCGTTCTGCACCTCAGGTGCAGCCGCTGTCGTGCCTTCGTCCTCATCTCCACCGCCGGGCCTCGTGAATGGCCCGCTCAGCGTCAGATTCACCGTCTCGGTCGCCTCCGTCAGCGTGTCGCCATAGCACGGCACGTTCACGTTCTTTGACGCCTCCGTCGGCAGGAACGTGACGTTTGTGTTGACGTTCTGATAGTCGATGCCCGCTCCCGGTGCCGCTCCGCCGACCGCTGTGCCGTTCGACGTTGCGAGGTTCACCGTATCCGTCCCTGTCGTGTTGAAGTTACGCACAAGCGTGATCACTCCGTTCATCGACTCGTTGCAGTAGTACGTATTCGCACTAAAGCGTATCTCCGGCGTCCCGCCCGGACTCGGCGTCGGTGTCGCCGGCGGCGGCGTAGGTGTTGGCGTTGCCGGTGGAGGCGTCGGAGTCGGACATCCGCCGCCCGCAAACGTCATATAGCCAATGCCGTTGATCGCTCCGATCGACCCGAGCGTGTTGCTCGGCTGCGAGCCGAGATTGGTCAACGCCCCTGAGCCGGTATTCACGCTAAACGTAGTAATACTGCGGCTGATGCGGTTATTGACAAACAGGAATGTGCCTGCGGCATTCGTGACCAGCCCGTTGGCGGTCGTTGCACCCGTCGCAAATGGCGACCCCGCGACCGGCGCGACCGTCGTCGCCGCACCGCTGCCTGATATCTGGTAAACGCCTACATTGTTGCCGCTATTTCCGGCAACCATGTAGAAGTTTTGGTTCGGATGGACAAAGCCCATTCGCCGCGCCGAGAGCCCTGATGGGAAGGGGTTGCCGGCAGCCGGTGACAGGGCTCCTGCCGACGACGTAAATACGCGAATTCCGTTCGTCGTATCGACGCTGTAAAGGCGGCCGGCACTGTCCGTGGCATATCCAAGGGACGCGGCAACCGTCGGGAACGGGGCCCCTGCGATCGGGGTCAGCACGCCCGTGCCCGCGTCCACGCTAAATCCGCCTATGTTGGCACCGAGATTACCGCCAACATAGTAGTAGTTGCCGTCTTGGCTCATGCGACTCGAGAAGCCGGCGACGGCGGCCCCCATCGGATACGGGCTGCCCGCCGCGGATGTCGCCGTCGTCGGCGTGATCACAAAGCTCTGAACGGGCCCGTTGGTGCTATTACTGGCTACCACGAGCGGCGAGCCGCTCGGATGCACCGTGATCGAATTCCATCCGCCGGTGCCAAGTGCGATCGGGCTGAACGGCATCGCTGTCAACGCCCCTGTAGCCGGATTGATCGCGTAGGCGCTGACCGTGTCAGAGCTGTCGTTGATCACATACAGCCGGCCATTTGCATTGTCCACGGTCATGCGTTCACTGACGATCGAATTGATACCGCCATTGCCTGCCGCCACCGGGAATCCCGCCAGCCCGGTCAACGTTCCAGTCGATTCATCCACCTGGAAGCCGTAGATATTGCTGCCGGCCGAATCGTCGTTTAGCGCATAGAGATAGCTGTTGCCGGCCCCCGGCGTACAGCCCGGTGTCGGTGTCGGCGTCGGCGATGCCGGCGGAGGTGTCGGTGTCGGTGATGCCGGCGGAGGCGTTGGCGAAGGTGTCGGCGATACCGTCGGGCTCGGTGTCGGGCAGCCGCCGCCGCTTGTGCCTGCGAAGGTTAGACCGAGCAGATTCCCCGCCCCGGTCGAGCCGATCAGCGTCGCGGCCCCCGTGGCCGTGTTGATAGTGTAGAGACTATCGGTGGTGTTATCGACCAAGTAGAGATTCTGATTGTTGGGATTGTAAGCCAGACCGTTGGGGTTGGTCGGCCCCGACAACGGGCCGATCAGAGTGGTAGCCCCGGTCGCGCGATCCATCGAGTAAAAGCTGTCGGCACCGCTGTTGGTCGCAAACATCTGGTTCGTCGTCGAGTTGAATCCGATATTAGTAAACGACGTGAGCGTTGAGGTGCCGATCAGCGTCGCTACGCCTGTGGTCTTGTTAATGTTGTAGAGGCCGTTGTTGTGTGAAGAAACCCCGTAAAGGATCCCGGTGGACGTGTCGTACTCCAGGCCATGCATCACAATGGCTGCATCGCCAAAGGCACCGATCAACGTCGCCGTGCCGGTTGCCAGGTCCAGCGTGTACACGGAATCGTTGCCGCTCGAACTCAGATACACGATATTGTTTACCGGGTCGTAGGCCATCCCGGAGGTTGTACCGGCATTCGCACTTACCGTCCCTATCAAGGTCTTAGCCCCTGTAGTTATGTCGATAGTAGACAGCGCACGCGATGAATCGACCGCGTATAGCTGTAGCGCCCCGCCCGGCGGACACGTCGGCGACGGGCTCGGATTCGGTGTCGGCGTCGGCGTTGCCGGCGGAGGCGTCGGCGTCGGCGTTGCCGGCGGAGGCGTCGGTGTCGGCGTTGCCGGCGGAGGTGTCGGCGTCGGCGATGCCGGTGGAGGTGTCGGTGTCGGACAGCCTCCGCCACCGCTCAGAGTTGAGATCTGCACGGCGTTGAGATAGGTTGTCGTGTCAACGCCACCCTGCACCATCAGTTTGCCGCCGGCGAGGCCACCGGCCGGAGCCGCAGCCTTGGTAACGACGGGATTCCCATAGCTCCAACTGTTCGCAGCGATGTTGTATATCTCCACCGAGTTCACAAGCGGAACGCCGGTAAAGAAGGTGGAATCACCACCCATAACCGCAAAGATCGACGTACCGTCGGGTGATGCCATTACTTCGGCACTTGCCCGAGCGGTCTGAAGCGGCGCCATTGTGGACCAGGTATCCGCAACCAAGTCATAGCGATGGACCGCAGCCGTCGTCGCTCCTGCAATCCCACCTATGTAATAGGCGAAGTTACCGACAACCACCGCTCTTCCGTAAGTTGTCGCTGTGGGCATCGACGCACCCGTGCTCCACGTATTCGCAGCAATATCGTAGATGCGTGTTATTGCCGTCGGGCCCGGATTGCCGCCAAAGACGTAGACCTTGTTGTTATAGGCAACCGTGGCACCGCTCACTGCTGCAGGCTCGGGGGCACCGGTGGACCATGTGTTCGTTGCAATATCGTAGATCGCATTCTCCGTAATATGCGCAGGCGTCGCGTTGTATCCACCCGGCACATAGATCTTGCCATTCCAGTAGGCACCCTGAATGTTCTGTTTACCCGTCGGCATGTTCGCTAACTGCGTCCAGGTACCAGTAGTGGGGTCCCACCGCCACAGATCGTTGAATCGGGTGCTCGCAACGCTATCACCTCCACCAAATACATAGACGAAGGTGCCGTCGCTCACCGCACCGTGACGGTATCGGGCTGCCGGGCCAACAATTCCGTTGGACCATGTTCCCGGTGTCCCGGCGCCTGGCACACACGTCGGAGACGGACTCGGCGTCGGATTCACGCTCGGGCTCGGATTCGGGCTTGGCGTCGGTGAGGCCGGCGGTGGTGTTGGCGAAGGTCCGCCGCCGCCTGCTACCAAGCAGAGGTTTGCGGATGACAGTGTTCCCGTGTCGCCGCCCGCATTGTCGCTGACCGTCAGCGTCCAGTTGCCGTTCGCTGCCTCAGGTGCCATGCCGTCAAACACTTCAAGGCCTGCACTGTCCGCTGTCGGACGCACCGGCCCGCCGAATATAGTGTTCAGCGATACCGCTTCGCCCGGCGTCGTTACGCACTGGCTTGCTGAGTAGTCGCCCGCAGGCACAGGATTGCCCGCTACCGTGTGGAACGTGTTCGGGAACCCGTCGCCAAAGTTGTACGGCCCGACAAGATCATTCGATGACCCAAATCCAGTCGGCGGACACACCGTATTGCCGCGCCGCTCGACGATCGTCGCCGTCGGTCCACCGCTCGGTGCTTGCAGCGTCATCTTGATGTCGCCGCCCCATGAGTGCGCCGGGCCCCACGTCCAATCCCTCAACTGTGCTGAGGTCAGCGTCCCTGTCAGTCCCGATACCGTGATGGTAATTGGCACGCCGCCTGGCGAGTTATCAGGTATCGCAATCGGCAGCCCGCTCGCCGGGAATGTCTGTCCCGCACATCCCGCAGGAGGTGTCGGCGTCGGCGTCGGCGATGCCGGCGGTGGTGTCGGCGTTGGCGTTGGCGTTGCCGGCGGTGGTGTCGGCGTTGGCGTTGGCGTTGCCGGCGGAGGTGTCGGCGTCGGCGATGCCGGTGGAGGTGTCGGCGATGGCGTCGGCGTTGCCGGCGGTGGTGTCGGCGTCGGGGTGGCTACGCCCGGGAGTGGGTTCAATGAACCAATATGATTAAGGGCCTGACCACCGTAGCCGGCCGGATATGAGTCGCCGGCGTTCATCGTCCAATTCGGTGCCGTGCCGCCCAGGGCGCCGGCATACCAGTCAGAAGCCGATGAGTTTCCCTGTGCAGTTCCCTGCCGCCCCACATAACCCATCGCGGTGGTCGTCACCACGACGTCTCGGCCCGCCGAGCCAACAAATGTCGGGCTCGTCGAATAGACAACCGGAGAGTACGCCGAGTCGGTTGCGGCATCGACGACGCCCACCCCGGGATCTCGGATCACCCAACCGGCATAGATCACTCCGTCCGCCACACCATCGTTATCGGGATCAATATCATCAGTGAGGGTCGGCGCGGTCGACGTCGTGATGAGCAAAAAGCTGGCCGAGGAATTCTCTATATCGGTACCCGAGTCGGCGGCGAAGCCGGCGGCTCCGGTAAAGCCGGTTCCGGTTCCAACGATCGACGTCGAGGCACCGTCAACCGTGTAGGTATTATTCATCTGCCGGATGGTCAAATAGCCGTTGCTGCCTATCGTCAGTCCGCTTAGATCGAAGATCGTCTGAACATCACCCGGGTTTCCCGAATCGCCTTCGATCCCAACCAGATAGGTACCTGCGGGGATCGTTCTGTTCGGAATGCTGCGGATCTCGACATACTCATTCGGGCCGTCAGCTCCGGGCGGGTTGAATAGCACCTCATTTATGAAATCTGGCCCGTTTCCTAGCGGGAGGGCCGATGCTGACGGGCTTGAAATGCCTAACGCCCCTCGGATCGCATCCAGAAGCGAAAACGAAGCGGCGCTTGTGCCCGCTGCGGCTATCGAAAGAAAAACCGTTCCGGCGATGGCTAGTATCAGGGAACGGTTGGCGGTTGTGCGATACGATCGGGCACGTCTTGACATGATTGATCCTCTCTCCAAATAAAGATTTAGTGACTCTGCCTCGCAAGCTTCGGCGGCCGGGTGGGCACACACATCTCTGCGACAGAACGAACAAACTACCTGATTACAAGTAAGTATAATGAGATTCGCGATTATTGCAAATGCTGCGGCGGCCTCTTGGCCTCCCCCGTTCTCGTCCGGTTCGGGGGTTCAAGTCCGCAATGAGCAGGTTGCTGCTGCTAAGGACCGACAAAGAAAGGGCAGGCCGCTCGGCCTGCCCTTCATTCATATTCCATGCCCGCCCGCGATGTGCGGGCGGGGCTCATCCGTTTGGCCTACTCTTGCGTCGGGTCGGCGACGAAGTCAGCGTCCACGACGTTGTCGATCAGGCTGATCACGCGTGCCGGCACCTGGAAGGTGAAGCGGCGTGAATTCACCGTTACGACATACGTCTCGCCCGTCTGCAGGCCGTCGAACATATAGTATCCGAAGGTGCCCGTCTGGAACGTGCGCGGCTCCATCAGCGAGTTGCCCGTGATGGTGACCGTGGCGTTGCGTATCGGCCGTCCGTCGGCGGTCATCACGCGGCCTGAGATCGACGCACTCGCAGCCGTCGGCACCTGGAACTCCATGCCCCAGCCGCCCTGGATGACACCCGTGCCCGGGCCGTCCTGCCGGAGGTGGAGTGTCCACGTTCCGTTCGGATTGGTCAGGCCATAGTTGCCAAAGAACGTCTGTGTTCCCGTTCCGCCAATGGTGCTGCCCGGCTCACTATACGGTCCCGGAGGTGCCGGTGCCGGGAAGTTGGCGATCGGCGTCGTCCAGCTCGTAGGCTCAAACTGTCCCGTCGTCAGCGGCCCATTGTCAGCCAGCAGTACAGGTCCCGCGTCGCGGAAGCTCAGCGTAACAGGCCCCGTGGCCGAGTTGCCGCCCGCATCCGCCATCATTACGAATGCCTGGCCGCTCGGCCCGACGAGCAGTGCATCGACGTTCTCGGGGTTCGTATGCGAGTAGTCATAGAGCGTTACTCGCATCGAGCCGATGATCACCGGTGCACCCGACACTACGATCGGTACTGCCACCTCAGGTGCCAGCGGCCCGGGCCCGAGAATGATCGGCCCCGGCGACTCGTACTGCGTGGCCGTATCGTTGATCGTCAGCACGGCCGTATTCGGCGTTCCGAGATTTGCTCCGGTCAGCGTCAGGTTCACTGTCTGGTTAGGCAGTTCCGTCAGCAGGTCGGCACAAATATCCGAGGTAAACGTCTTGGTCGTTTCCGTCGGGTTGAAGGTGACCGAGCCTGCCGCACTGACATAGTCAATACCGGCGGTGCAGCTCGGGCCGCCCGTTGCCGTGCCGTTTGACGTCGCGTAGTTCACCGTGTTCGTCCCCGTCAGATCGCCCGTCCTCGTGATCGTGATCGTCGCAGTCTGCCCCTCATCCTCGATGTAGGCCGCAGAGCTGAACTGGATCGACGGTGTCGGCGTCGGTGTCGGGCTCGGCGTCGGCGTCGGCGGTGGAGGCGTCGGCGTCGGCGTTGCCGGCGGAGGCGTCGGTGTCGGTGTCGGCGTTGCCGGCGGAGGCGTCGGCGTCGGCGTTGCACATGAGCCTCCCGTCGTATAGTTCACGTTGCCTGAGAATGCCCGCGGCGTGAACTGCGAACCTGCGAACGCAACAGCTCCGGTACGCGACACATCAGTGAACATCGTAACGTCGGCATTGATGTATGTCGTCGTCGACGTTGTCCCCGTGCCGAAGTATCTGATACCGAAGCCGGTTGAAACCGAATGCAGGTAGACCGATGTCGTACCACCGAACGGTATATTCAACGGTGTCGTTAGCACCACAGGAGCATTCGTTGCCGTTCCGGCGGTCGTCGCGGGAACGGTCTGAGTCAGTGTCCACCCCGCACTGCTGGTCGTAAAGCCCGCGTACGGGCCGGGACGCGTCCAAACCTCAACATTGGCCGTATTCCCAGCAGCCCCATTGAACTGCGTGTCGAACGAGGTCACCGTCAGATTGGACGTCGCCGGCGTCAACTGCAGGAAGACACCGCCAGAGCCGTTGTTGGACACCGTCGACGTGTTCAGGCTTGCCGATCCGCCCGGCGGACACGTCGGTGACGGGCTCGGATTAGGCGTCGGCGTCGGCGTTGCCGGCGGAGGCGTCGGTGTCGGCGTCGGCGTCACACCCGGCGTCGGCGTCGGCACCGGCCCGCACGGCGCATTGTAGGCGAACGTGTCGATGCCGATGTAGTTGCTGTTAGCTCCCGTTGGGCCGCCATTCTCCACAAAGTATCGGAACGCAAACCGTCCCAGTGTCGGGCTCGGTACGCCCGTCACCGTCACCGTCTGCAGCGTCCAGACCTCAGGATATACGCCTCCCGTCTGATACGTCGGGTTGATGTCGAGCAGCAGCCGTCGTAAAGTCGCCCAACCCGGTCGGGCCCGTTCCGACATTCGTGCTTGCACCATTCGTGCTCATTCTCACCTGCAGGCGGTCAGGGAATGGGCTCGCCGTCGCCGTCCGCGTCCAGAAGGTCATCTGTGCACCGTCCTGCAGCGTCACCGCCGGTGTCAACAGCCATGTGCTGATCGTCCCCGTTCCCGTGGTCGAGTTAAAGTTAGCACCGATGTAGGATGTCGGGGCCCCTGAGTGCGACGGGAAGACCGCGCTGTTGCCCTGGAACCACGTCGTCGAACCGACCGTCGTGCTGTTGTTCTGTGCGAACCAGCCCGGCCCCGGCACATTCGCCGTGATCGTGTCAAAGCCCTCAGAGATCACCGTCGGTGTACAGCTCGGGCTCGGATTCGGCGTCGGTGTCGGCGTCTCGACCGGTGACGGCGTAGGCGTCGGCGATGCCGGCGGAGGCGTCGGTGTAGGCGTCGGAGTCGGGCAGCCGATGCCGGCCGTCGTCAGCCTCAAGGTCGCCGCTGAGACCGCGCCGGTGTCGCCGCCTCCATTGTCTGAGAAGTGCAGCGTCCATGTCCCATTCGGGTCGGCCACCGAGCCAAACGCCGCCGTCATGTTGGTCACCGGCGAGTTGTTGTTGGTCGCCTGCGGCCCGGCCTGCGTCGTTCGATAGCTGCCGGACGTCAAGGCGACACCGCCAGCCTGATTGAATGCCTCGAGCCACCAGTTGATCCCGGCCGCGCTGTCGGCGAATGTGTACGGGCCTGCAAGGTCCGAACTGTCGCCAAAGCCAGTCGGCGTGGTTGCTCCGGTGGATGCAAAGAGGACATGGACAGGCGAGCCGCCCGGCCCCCTGAGTTCGACATCGACGTCGCCCGCCCATGTATGGATCGGCTGGAACGACATATCGACCTCTACATTAGTCGGAGCTCCCGGCGGCAGCCCTGAGACCGTGAATGTAACGTCAAGTCCTGCTGGCAGCGGTGAGTTGTCGGGGATCGGCCCAACGCCCGTGCCTGCATAGCTCGTCGTGTTGCCTCCCGGCGGGCACGACGGTGACGGCGAAGGCGACGGTGTCGGTGTCGGCGTCTCTACCGGCGTCGGTGTCGGCGTCGGCGTCGGCGTCTCTACCGGCGAAGGCGTCGGCGTTGGCGTCGGCGTCGGTGTCGGCGACGGGACCGGGCACGAGGCGGTGATCACGAGCGAGAATGCTCGGATCGCACCTGTGTCAGACCCTTCGTTGTCGCTTACGTTCAGCGTCCAGTTGCCGTTCGGGTTTTCGCCGTCAAAGGCCGACAGCGGATTATTCGGCGTGAACGAACCTGACGGGAATGCCAGATTCGGGTCGCCGTTCGGGCCCGGGCCGGCACAAGCTGTCTCTACGGGCGAGCCTGCCTCGTCATCGAGGGTCAGCAGCTGCAGATTGTTATTGCTGCAGCCCGTAAAGTCGAGCGGCACGCCCGGCCTGTCAAAGAAGGTCACGCTCGTCCCCTGAGGCGACGTCAGCGTAAACTTCAGATCGCCGACCCATCCGTGGTTCATGCCGACCGTGGTTGAGGTCGGGTCGGCACTTGGTGCCGAACCGTCAAATCGGAAGTCGAGATCGCCGATGAAGCCCATGCCGCTTACCGGCAGAACGACATCAACACCGGCCGGCGTGTCGTCAGGAACAACGACGGCTGGCCCCGTGTAGCTCGTCACACCGTCACACGGCGGAGGCGGTGAACATGGATCCGGTGCCGTTAGGAACGGCGTATAATCCACGACTCCGTCCGGATCGATGACCGCGTCACCCGTGCCGCCCGGATTGCCGGCATGCGTCGGCCCTGTCGGGCTTCCCCAGTAGTTGTTCTCGGCATTGACCGGGCCTGTGTGGCCGCCCGCCGCAACGGTCAAGCCCGATGTGGCATTGCCCTCGATGCGGTTGCCGTTAATGACCACGCCTGTCGCCGGCCCTCCGCCGAAGTCCTCCACGCGAATGCCGCGAGCACCACCGTTGAACACGGTGTTGCAGGTGATCGTGACGTTGTCGCTCGAGAACACGCCGATCTGCGTGAACGGAGAGTCTGCAACCATGTTGCCGCTAATGATCGCCCCGTCTGTACCGGAGTCAAACAATATCCCGTTGCCGTTACCTCTCAGGTAGTTATTCGACACCGTGACATTCGAGACCGTCCCGGCCTGATTCGAAGCAAAGTTAACGCCCGGGCCGTTATTACCGACAAAGTCGTTCTCGTCGATAAGGATGTTGGTGTTCACCGGACCGGCAGTGTATTGATCTGAGTAGATCGCATGGCCGCTGGCCGCACCCGGATTGTTGTTATTGCGGAACAGATTGTGCTCGATAATGAGCGGGCTGGCCGCACTGTCGTTGGCCGGGTAGAGCCCGATGATGTTGTCCTGAACGACATTATTTCGGAATTCCGTTCCGGAAACGCCCGGCTGGATATATACGCCCGCACCAAATAGGTTCACGTTCGTATTGCCCGTTACCACAAAGCCATCCCAGGTAACCTCGTCAGCCGTGACAAACACCGCCGTCGATCCGGCATTACCCGAGACTATTGTCTCCACTGCCGGATTCGGGATGCCGGTTCTCGTGCGGCCATCAATGCCAAATTGGGCCCCTTGGACGCTCAGCGTCTTATTGACGTTGACCATTTCAGGGAATAGCCCCGGACATACCTGGACGATGTCGCCCGCGCTGGCTGCGTTGACCGCTGTCTGGATCGTGTTAAACGTCGGATTCGGGTCATCGCAGTTCCCCGGAACCGCCATACCATCGTCGTCAACGGCCCATATTACAGGTGTCGGCGACGGCGTCGGTGACGGCGTCGGCGTCGGCGTCTCAGTCGGCGTCGGTGTCGGCGTCGGTGTCGGAGGCGTCGGTGTCGGCGTCGGTGTCGGAGGCGTCGGCGTCGGCGTTGGTGTCGGCGTCGGCGTCGGTGTCGGCGTCGGCAGCGGGCATGTAGTTGCCGCTATCGAGAGCGACCAGCCGCCCGTGATGCCGCCCACGTCGCCGCCGCCGTCGTCAACCACATATAGTGACCACGTGCCGTTCGGTGCCGTGCCGTTAAACACATTAAATGCGCCGCCATACGGCCCCGCAGGTGCAGGTGCCGGGAATGTATCGGCCGGGGCGTAGTTAGACGGCTGATATGTGCCGCTCGTCAGTGCCGACGAATCCGGCAGCGGGCTGACCGCGTCGCCGTCAAGCGTGATGTTAAGTCCGGTGACCGGGAAGTTGCCGCCCACGTCGGACATAATGATCGCGCTCTGGCCGCCCGGTCCTACGAGCAGAAGGTCTGCGTCATCCGGGAATACATGGCCAAAGCCGTTGAGCGTCACCGTGACCTTGCCCACCGTGCCCATCAGGCCGCTGACGGTGATGTCAGACGGATACGGATTGGCCGGGCCCTGATCGTTCGGTGATGCCGGTATCTCGATCGGCGTCGTATTTGAGAACGGTGCAGGTGCACAGAAATCATCATTGGTGATCGTTCCCAATCCGGTGCCGTCCGAGATGGTGGCGCCCGAGGCGTTGCTGAGCTCGACCGTATAGGTCTCGTCGCCTTCAAACGTCGTGTCGCCCACTACCTGGACCGTAATGGTCTGGACATCCGTCGTCATCGACGGCGGGAATGTCAGCGTGCCGGAATTGAATATATAGTCGTTGTCGGCGATCTTGGCACCCAATAGGCCGATGCCGTCCATCGTCGTAAAGTCAACCGTCACCGGTGATGCCGTGGCACCCGTCTTCGTTACGTCGAACGTGAACGGGAATGTGCCGACATGCTCTTCCTTATGGCTAAAGTCGCTGATCGTGATCGTCGGAGCACCGTCATCATTGATGATGTTGCCTGTTCCGCTGTCATACATGACCGGCGTCGGGCTCGGTGTCGGCGTCGGCGGTATCCCGCAGCTGCCGTTCACATTCATCACCATGTTCATGCTCGGGAATCCGATTCCCGCGAGATCAGTCGGCACCAGAACTCCACAGTCTGCGGCCTGAATGTAGCCGGGGCCCGTTTGCCCTAACGCGTTCGAGCCAATAAAGAAGAAAACGTTGTTTGGCTGGCCCGACGGGGTAAAGACCTCCATCACAAGTGACACCGTCCCCGGCGGGACCGATGCCGCGATCGGCACATTGAGGATCGTGCCTGTCTGGTCACTCACAACGACCGGCTGTGTCGCCAGCAGTGTCAGGGACCCAGGCCAGGTTGCCGCCGCGGTCCCGCTGCTCGCGTAAAGGTTGACAGTGAGCGGCTGTGTCGTGCCCGAGCCCGCATCCGCCTCTTCTACGCCGATATCTACCGACGTTACGTTATATGTGTCGGTCGGGCCGACGCCAAAGGATGCAAGCGTAAATTCTCGCCAGTAGCTGTTGTTCGTATGCCCGAGGCCGCTATTACACGAGATCGAGTTAAGCGCCGTAATCGTCTGCGACGTCGAGTGCGTGATCAGCGCTGCACATGCCAATTCAGGCACGGCCGTCATCGGCAGAATACCGGGGCCGCTCGCCTGCGGCGTGATGCCCTCGGCATTTGTAAACGAGCTGCCGCCCGTCGGATCGGCCTGCGTGCTGCCCGGTACGATCGTCGTGCGCTCGGGGGCGGTCGCCGGCCCCTGTGGGCCTGTCGGCGGTGCCGGTCTGCACGGCAGCATGGGATCGCGCAATTGCAGCGTAAATGTCTCATCCGGCTCAAAGGTCGTATCGCCATTGACGAGCACCGTCACCGTCTGCGTGGTCGAGCCTGCTCCGCTGACCGGGAAGGTCAGCACGCCGCAGTTCGCCTGATAGTCGCTGTTGGCAATTGTTCCCGTGCCGTCTGCGGTCTGATAGCCGACTGAGGTGACCTGATTGGTCGGGCCGACCTTAGTCACGGTAAAGTCGAACGACGTCGTCCCGACGTGTCCCTCGTTGAGCGTCACATCGTCAACCGTAAACGTCGGATACGGGAAGTCGTCATTGACGATCGTTCCGGTACCTGTCGGGCCGCCCAGCTCGGGGCCCGGCCTCGGGCCGCAGCCGCTGCCAAGCTCTACCTCAAAGGTCTCATCCGGCTCATTCGCATAGTCGCCGTTGACGACGACCGTGATGGTCTGCGTCGTCGAGTTTGGCCCTGTCGGCGGGAATGTCAGCGTCCCACACTGATCGACATAGTCATTATCGGCCGTGGTCGCCGTGCCGTCATTGACACGGTAATCGACCGTATGCGTCTGTGTCGTAGAGCCGACCTTGGTCACGGTAAATGCGTGTGACGACGTATTTGGCGGATCGCTCTCATTTTCGCTCGTCGCCGCCGTGATCGTATAGGTCGGGATCGGATCGTCGTCGGTAATTGTGGTCGTCGCCACATTCGGCGTGCCGATGCCGGCCTGGCCCGTCGTCAGTTGGATCGACGAGTCAAAGGTCTCGCTGAGTTCAAATACCGCGTCGTCGCAGAGCGTCACCGGGAATGGCTGGCTCGTTACGCCGATGCCAAAATTGAGCACCTGCGTCGTCGAGAGATAATCCTCGCCCGGATCGCATACGCCGTCCGCGCTTGCCGTGGCGTCGCCGCCGCCGGTCGCTACGGTCGCCGTTGCGGGCGTGTCGGTTCCGCCCGTGCGGGTCACCGTCAGGGTCGCCGTTCCGGCGCCCTCGCTGGCCGAGTAGGTCGCCGAGCTGAATTCGACCGTGCCGGTGCACTTGCCCGTCGAGTCGGCGTCAAAAATGTCCTCAACCTCGGTCGCCGTCAGCGCACGGTTAAAGATCTCGATCTCATCGAGCGTGCCGTTGAGCACCGGGCCGCCATTCGGGCGTTTGCCGACATATACCGGATAGGTCGTCTGCGGCGTAAAGCCCGTTCCGAGGTTCGCCGTCGTGTCTGTTCCCGAACCGCCGCCTACAGGCCCGCCATTCGCGCCGATAAGCTGCGGCACGCCGTCCACATAGAAGCGGACATCGCCCGACGCCTGGTCAAATGTGAACGCGACATGCGAATAAACGCCCGCCGTCAGGATGTTCGGATTCGTGTAGGCAATATGGCTCGAACCAAGTGTATCAACGATGTTCAGATACAGGTCGGCCGGCCCGTTCGCTCCGCCGTAGGTCACCGAATGCCAGAAGTGGGCACCGACATAGGATGAGTTGCCCCACTCAATGATCGGCTGGCCGCCGGCAAAGCCGCCCGGCTTGAACCACGCGTCAGCTGACATGCCCGGCGTCGTCGGGTGTGCTCCCGCTCCGCCTAAATCGAGGCTCGCGCTCGCCGGTGCGTTAAAGAACGCATTGACACCGTTAAACGTCATCGCCTGAAACACCTTGCCCGTCGGCGTAAAGGTCACGCCCGAGTTGACGCCGTTATTGGCATTCGCGGTCCGGTCATTGAGGTTGCCCTCGCCCGACCACCACGCCGCCATCCCGCTCGGCGGGATAACGCATCCCGGCGGCGGATCGACCAGCCAGCTATAGCTTGCCGGAGCACTTACGTTGTTTGAGTTGTCAACGGCGCGCACCTGGAAGTTGTGCATTCCGGCCGCGAGGCCCGTGTAGTTGATCGGCGATGTGCACGTCGTCCACGGAGCACTGTCAAGGCTGCACTCAAAGCGTGCGATGGCCTCAGGCGCCAGCGTGTCGCCGCCGCTGAAGGTAAACGTAGCGTTGCCGCTGATGCTCGGATTCGGCGGATTCGTGTTGATCACCACCGTCGGCAGATTGGTGTCCGCGACCGTCGTGATATTCAGGCACCAGCTTCCCAGGCTGCCGAGGTCGCCGCCGGCATCATCCATTGAGTAGAGCGACCATACGCCGTTCGGGTTCGTCCCGCCAAATACGCTGGCAAACGTCGCCGCACCGCCCGGGGCCGGGCTGTTATATGGCCCCGCAGGTGCAGGTGCCGAAAACGTATCGCCTGTCGTTACATCCGTAGGCAGATAAACAGCGCCGTTGACAAGGTTTCCTACCGTGGGCACAGCGATGCCGCTGTCGGCCAGCGTAAAGGAAACGGCCGTATCAAGCCCCGCGAAACTGCTGGCATCCGAGAAGAGGACGAATGTCTCACCGCCCGGGCCCACCAGAAGCAGGTCAATATCCGTTGCGAACGTATGCGTGAAGTTATTGAACGTCACCGATATATCGCTGATCGTGCCGACAGCCCCTGATACTGTGACCGTCGATGGGTAAGGCGATCCCGGAGTGTTGGCCGGAGCCGGTGATGGTGACGGGTTCGGGATCATTATAGGCCCGTCCGTGTTGCAGAAAGGTGCAAGATCCGTGATCGTCAGCGTCGCCGGATTGTTCGCCCCGATCGTGCCGCCTGCCGATACGTTTGACAGCGTCAGGCCTGCGGTCTGCGGGCCCTCAGAATCGCCGTCTGTGCAGAGCGTGACCGTAAATGTCTTGTCCGCGGTATCGAGGTCGCCCCACATCAGCGTTCCCGATGCGTTGATAAAGTCGATCCCCGTCGTGCATGCCGCGCCGCCGATTGCCGCTCCCGGCCCGACGCCGCTGCTGGTTGCGTAATCTACAGTCAGCGCGCCGCCTGAACCGCCCGTTCGTGTAGCGGTGATCGTCGCCGATGTGCCCTCGGCACCCGTGAAGTTCAGCGAGTTGAACTGGACCGTTCCCGGCGGGTTATTGGTGATATTTAGCGGGACCGGATTTGTTCCCGATACGCTCGTTCCGCCGATCGGATTTGCCAGCGTGAGATTGACGAAATCATTATCAACGACCGCGTCACCGCAGGTGGTGACCGTAAACGTCTGAGGCGTCACATCCAGATCGGCCCAGTTCAATGTCCCGGCCGTGGTTACATAATCGACCGCACCGCCGCATGCCGCGCCGGCCGTCGCCGTGCCGCCGCCCGTCGAATAATCGATAGAGATCGCCCCTGAGAAGCCATTCACGCGGTTTACCGTAATGGTCGCCACCGTTCCCTCGAGCGTCGTATAGCTCGTCGCGCTGTACTCGACCGTTCCCGGCGTTGCGTAGAATTCGTCAGCACCGATATCGTAATCGACTCCGCCAAGAGCCGACGGCCGCGCCTCGCCGTCAATGTCGTCCGGCACCGTCGCTATCGTCGTTCCGGCATTCCTTGCAGCCGATGTCGGGAAGATGTGAAGATTTGTTGCTGAAGCAAAGATCGGGTCGGCTGAGATGCTGTTCACATCCTGGCCGGTCATCGCCGTCTGCCAGTCGCCAAGGGTAGCGTAATTTGTCGCGCTTCCGATACCGACAAAGCCCTGTGTGGCGTCAGCTATATACAGATCGTTATAGTCTGACAACGAGCCGGCCGCACCAATTGATGCCAAGGCGGTTGAGTCCCACGCAATGTGTTTTGCCGGAGCGGTTTGCGGACCGGTCACATTTGCAAAGATATTGTTCCTGACATTATAGATGGGGCCTGAGGTCGTACCGTGGCCAAACGCGGAACTCGAAACATTAGGTGATGACGAACCGTCGATCCGCACGGTATTGTTGTGGACGTTGTGAAAGTCCCCCACACCGCTGCCGCCTGACTGCAGCCATATCCCCTTGATCTGCCGCGTTGCCGTTGCTGTACCCGTAAATGCCGAGCCAATGTTCCAAACAAAGTTGTTGACAACGTTATTGACATCGCCCGCAGTAGCGCCCCTGGTATTTGACCGTATGCCGTAGATCGCAGACGCACTCGAGGTGGTGCTGTTGTTCCGAACCGTATCGACCATATTCCCGCTGACCACGCTGGTGCCGACCGTAGCATCCAGAAAGATGCCGTCGGTCACAGCCGCCGAAGCACCGACATTCCTGACCAGATTATTGGAAATAATTACCCCGGACTGCTGCAGGGCTCGGATGCCCTGCGTCCCGGTCGTCCCGCCGCCGATATCATTCGCAGTTGTCCCGCCGACGACCGAATCCGTCACCTGATTGCCCACATCCGGGAATCCTGTAGGCGAACAGAGCGTCGAGGTTCCCAAACTGATGCCTCGATAGGCGTTCTCAACTATGAGATTGTCAAAGGTGTTGCTGTTATTCGTCCCGGCGGCCGAGGTTGCTCCTCCCGCGCATGAATGGAGGACGCCGATCGAGCTTGTATTGCTGCGATTAAGCACGATCTTCGCGTTCTTGACCGTGTTATTGTTCGCCCCGTTCGAGCTTGTTCCGCTGCCATAATGCAGTACGCCGTACTCGACCGTGGTAGTCGCCGGCAGGACCTGCACGTCAATACCGTCAAACGTGATGTAATCGCCCGTAAAGATACAGATGCCCGCGTCCTGTGTGCTCGCGCTGCCCGGCGGCACGATCACGGGGTTGGCCCCGACGCCGCTCCTCTGGAAAATGACCGGATTCGCCGCCGACCCGCCGGTGACACAGGTACCATTCTCCGGGAATGATTCGCCCGCCGCCACATTGAACGTCACCGGCCCGGCGACGCCGGCGTTGACATCCGAAACGGCCGTCAGGAAGTTTGGATAGTTGCCCGCCGAGCCGATCGTGTATGTCCCCGAGATGGGCGCAGCGGTGGTCGTGCTCCCCGTGATCGGAGCGCTCTGGACACCCTCTGTCGCTGCCGCAACCTGGAAGAAATAGCTTGTTGCTGCCGTCAGGCCCGTGATATCCACAAATGTCGCGTTAGGGGCCGCCGAGCCAATGTAAGAATATGTAGTTCCGCCATCGAGAGAAATATAGATCGGGAAGCCGACCTCATTGCTCGATGTATCCGTCCAGTTAAGCCGCAATGAGCCTGCCCTGACATTTGAGAATGTCAATCCTGTCGGAGCCGACGGCGCACCCGGCGTGAATTTAAATGAGGTGCCGCTGGCGATCGCATCTGTCTGCGTATCATTTGCGGTCACATACGATACGCTGTTGGTCGAGGTCGTGACTGCCGCGAAATTCGTCGCCGCGCCCGACTGCAGGCCGACTGAATAACCGCTGTCACTGCTTGCCGTCATCCCGCCGCCATAGACAAACTGGATCGATCCCGGATCGGTCCCCGTTCCGTCAGATTCGTTCAGCCATATTTGAAACGTGCCGGCCCCGACGGCCGAGCACCCGGACGGTGCCGTTGCCCGAGTGATCTTCATGTTCTGGAATTCAACTACCGCCCTGCGATTTGGCGCGGAGCCGACCACCTTCCAGTGAACAAGGCCATTCGTGCCGACGCAGAGGTCGTCCCAGAAGCCCGCGATCTTCGGAGATTGAGTTGTCGAATCAAGATCGTTTGTAAAGTTCGAACCAGAAACAACGGTCGCCCCGATCTTAACAAAGCCATTCGCGTTTGCCGAAAAGTTCGTCGCAGGAACCCCATCGTAGAAAAACGTAAAGCCTAGACTCTGCAGGGTCGAGTTGCCGTCATCGCTCCCCGCAGCGATCAAGGTTGTCGTCCCCGACGACATGTCCTCAAGGGCGACGCCCGAGAGGCTCGAGAACACATACGTGCTGCCGCTGATCACCTCAGGCACATAGCCAGTCGGTGCATAGCCGAGATCGGCAGGTGGCACCTCTACCTTGCCGCCGCTCTCAGGCTGCGATCCGCCGCCTTCGCCCGTGTCAGTCTGTGCAAGCGGGACTCGGGTCACGCTGATCACATCGCCCTGCTCAGAGGTCACCGCAGGCGCAGTTGTGCGCCCGGACGGCGCGTTGGCCGCCGTCGTGGTGGGCTTGAATAGCGACCACGCGGAAACGCTGCCCCAATTGGCTGCGAACGCTAGAGCCGAGATCGAGATGATCGCGAGGCTGACGATGATTAGACGAAACGACTTTTGGCTTTTAGACATAACTTTTTGCCTGTGGGGCAGGCGGCTCCTGATTTAATTCTTCCTTTCGGTTTACCAGCAAATTTACATGTCTCGTGCCGATACGCGAGACAAACACCTCGCTTTCGACATTGACTATTAGGGCCTAAATTCGAAAAAAACTACTTTTCGGTCTGAATTGAGAAAATTATGAACGCCTCTAAATCCAATGTCAAGCAATTTCGCACATAAATTGCTCAGGCGAACGACTTTACTTCCGCCGTCTCACGTCTCACATCTCACATCTCACTTCTCACTTCTCACTTCTGACTTCTCACTTCTCACTTCTCACTTCTGACTTCTGACTTCTGATCTCCCCCGCTCACAAGAAAAGAGCGAGGCCCCGAGGCCTCGCCCTTGATGTCCGCGTCGTGGCGGAGCTGATTAGTTATTCGTCGCCTCGCCGTCGAGTGCGATGAAGTCAAGATCCGCGATGTTGTCGGTCAGCGACACCACCTGGGTCGGGACAGCGAATATGAACCGCCTCGAGTTGACCGTGAGAATGTATGTTTGACCACTCTCAAGGCTCGGGAAGTTATAGTATCCAAAGCTGCCCGTCTGCACCCTCATCGGCTCGGTCAGAGTGCCGCCCGATAGGACGACCTCGGCATTGCGAATTCCCTGTCCGCCGGCCGTCAGCACGCGTCCTGAGATAGACGCATTTGCCGCCGTGCGAGGCTGGAATTCGATGCCCCATCCGCCGTTGAAGCAGCCCGTGACCACATCAGGCGGTGCCAGCGGAACTCCGCCGTCATCCCTGACATAGAGCGACCAGACGCCGTTCGAGTTGGTAAAGCCAAACGATCCGAAGAACGTCTCGCCCACCGGCCCGCCGACTGACGGTCCCGGCTCGACATACGGGCCAGCCGGTGCCCCGGTAAAGTTAGTCACCGGCGATTCCCATGTGGTCGGCTCGGTCTGTCCCGTCACCAGCGGCCCTGAGTTGGGCAGCACCGCCGCCGTGTAATCACGGAAGCTGAGCGTCACCGTATTGTTAGACGGTATCGGTATCGCTCCGCCCGCATCGCCCATGACGACGAACCTGGCTCCCGTCGGCCCGACGAGCAATACGTCGAGGTTGTCGGGCAGCTGATGTTCGAGGTCATACAGCGTCACGCGCAGGTTGCCGATCTGATTTGGCCCGCCCGCAACCGTTATCGTTGACGGCGGCAGCGTGACCGTGCCGAGGTTGGTACAGATCGCAGCAGTGTTACGGAACTGCGTCGCCGTGTCGTTGATGTTCAGTATCGCATTCTGGACCTCAGGCAGCCGTGTCCCGACGCCGGTCAGCGTCAGATTGACCGTCTCGGTCGGCTCAGCAAGCGTATCGCCAAACACCGGCACGTTCACCGTCTTGAGCGTGTCGCCCGGGTTAAAGGTGACATTGGTGCTTGTCGTCTGATAGTCGATGCCCGCACCCGGTGCCGCTCCGCCCGTCGCCGTTCCGTTTGACGTGGCAAAGTTGACCGTGTTCGTGCCCGACAGGTCGCCATTGCGAACGATCCCGATCACCGCCGTCTGCGATTCGTCCTCAGTATAGGTGTTCTGGACAAACCTGATCGTGAATGCCGGCGTCGGCGATGGTATCGGCGTTGGCGTTGGCGAAGGTCCGCCGCCGCCCGTGACGAGGCACAGGTTAACGGCCGTGACCGTTCCCGTGTCGCCCGCGGCATTGTCGCTGATGTTCAGCGTCCAGTTGCCGTTGGCAGCCTCAGGCGCAAGCCCCTCGAATACCGCAAGCCCGGTGTCATCCTGGGCCGGCCGGACAGGCCCGCCAAAGATCGTGTTCAGCGATACCGCCTCGCCCGGAGTCGTTACGCACTGGCTTGCTGAGTAGTCGCCCGCTGGGACCGGATTGCCCGCCACCGTGTGGAACGTGTTCGGGAACCCGTCGCCAAAGTTGTACGGCCCGACAAGGTCATTCGATGATCCTACGCCCGTCGGCGGACACACCGTATTGCCGCGTCGCTCGACGATCGTCGCCGTCGGCCCGCCGCTCGGTGCCTGCAGCGTCATCTTGATGTCGCCGCCCCATGTGTGCAGCGGGCTCCACGTCCAGTTTCTCAACTGGGCTGATGTCAGCGTGCCCGTCAGCCCCGATACCGGGATCGTCACATTGACGCCTGCCGGTACGTTGTCCGGCGGTGCTACCGGCAGCCCCGTCGCCGGGAATGTCTGTCCCGCACATCCCGGAGGAGGCGTCGGCGTCGGTGTCGGCGGCGGAGGCGTCGGCGTCACACCCGGCGTCGGCGTCGGCACCGGCCCGCACGGCGCATTGTAGGCGAACGTGTCGATGCCGATGTAGTTGCTGTTAGATCCCGACGGCCCGCCGTTCTCAACAAAGTACCGGAACGCAAAGCGTCCCAGTGTCGGGCTCGGTACGCCCGTCACCGTCACCGTCTGCAGCGTCCAGACCTCAGGATATACGCCTCCCGTCTGATACGTCGGGTTGATGTCCAGCAGCAGCGTCGTAAAGTCGCCCAGGCCGGTCGGGCCCGATCCGACATTCGTGCTTGCACCATTCGTACTCATCCTCACCTGCAGGCGGTCTGGGAACGTATTTGCGGTCGTCGTCCGCGTCCAGAAGGTCATCTGAGCCCCGTTTTGCAGCGTCACCGCCGGTGTCAGCAGCCATGTGCTGATCGTCCCCGTTCCCGTGGTCGAGTTAAAGTTGGCACCGATATACGATGTCGCAGCACCCGAGTGTGACGGGAATACCGCACTGTTGCCCTGGAACCACGTCGTCGATCCCACGGTCGTGCTGTTGTTCTGTGCGAACCAGCCCGGCCCCGGCACGTTCGCTGTGATCGTGTCAAAGCCCTCAGAGATCACCGTCGGTGTACAGCTCGGGCTCGGCCCCGGTGTCGGCGTCGGGCTCGGCGTTGCCGGCGGTGGTGTCGGCGTAGGCGTTGGTGTCGATCCGCCGCCGCCTGCCACGAGGCAGAGGTTAAGCGTTCCGATCGTTCCCGTGTCTCCGCCGGCACCGTCACTGACCGTCAGTGTCCACGTGCCGTTAGCCGCCTCAGGTGCCATGCCGTCAAAGACCTCAAGGCCCGGCCTGTCTTCCGCCGGCCGCACCGGCCCGCCAAAGATGGTATTCAGCGATACCGCTTCGCCCGGCGTCGTTACGCACTGGCTTGCTGAGTAGTTGCCCGCCGGGACAGGGTCTCCTGCGATCGTGTGGAAGGTATTCGGGAAGCCGTCGCCAAAGTTGTATGGCCCCACCAGATTCGCCGATGACCCTACGCCCGTCGGCGGACACACCGTATTGCCGCGTCGCTCGACGATCGTCGCCGTCGGCCCGCCGCTCGGTGCCTGCAGCGTCATCTTGATGTCGCCGCCCCATGTGTGCGGCACGCTCCACGTCCAGTCTCTCAACTGAGCTGATGTCAGCGTCCCCGTCAGCCCCGATACCACGATGTTCGTGCTTACCGACGAAACATCAGGTACCGACAGCGGCAGCCCGCTCGCCGGGAATGTCTGCCCCGCACATCCCGGAGGAGGTGTAGGCGTCGGTGTCGGCGTTGCCGGCGGAGGTGTTGGGGTAGGAGTCGCCGGCGGAGGCGTCGGCGATGGCGTCGGCGTCACGCCCGGGCTCGGTGTCGGCACAGGCCCGCACGGCACTCCGTATGAGAACGTGTCGATCCCGATATAGTCGCTGTTCGCTCCCGTCGGCCCGCCATTCTCTACAAAGTACCGGAACGCAAACCGTCCCAATGTCGGGCTCCCAACGCCCGTCACCGTCACCGTCTGCTGTGTCCAGATCGCCGGATAACCCGTCGGGGTGTAGGTCGGGTTGATGTCCAGCAGCAGATTCGTAAAGTCACCCACGTCTGTCGCCGCCGTCCCTACGTTCGTGCTCGCACCATTTGTGCTCATCCTCACCTGCAGGCGGTCCGCGAATGTTGAACCGGTACCTCGTGTCCAGAAGGTCATCTGAGCACCATTCTGCAGCGTCACCGCAGGCGTAAGCAGCCAGTTGCTTATCGTTCCCGTTCCGGCCGTGTTGTTAAAGTTGGCACCGATATACGCTGTCGGAAGTCCGGCGTGTGACGGGAATACCGCACTGTTGCCCTGGAACCAGTTCGTCGAGCCAAGCGGCGAGCTGTTGTTCTGGGCGGCCCATCCCGCGATCGGCACAGGCCCTGCGACCACTGTGTCAAATCCTTCCGTGATCGACGTCGGCGTACACGATGGCGACGGGCTCGGATTCGGGCTCGGCGTCGGTGATGCCGGCGGAGGCGTCGGACTTGGTGTTCCACCGCCGCCGGCCGTTCCATTCACTAAGAACGGTACGTCCTGTAGCTGCGTACCTGCCGCTCCGTCATCAATAGCCACCCATGCCGTGCCACTCCATTGCAGGGCATTAGCTCCCGGCTTGCCCGTCTGGCCAAGTATTGTCACCGGCGGAGTGAACGGCCCCGAAGCCAGCGTCCCCCCAAGTTGATAATCGATCCAATACGTTCCTGCCGCCAATGTCTGATTGATCGTAACGTCCACGCTCATGATCGGCCGCGTCGCATTTCCAACGGTAGTCTCGGTGTCCCTGTAGATCGTCGAAAACGCCGTAGACGCTATCCGGTTCGTCGTCGTGTCCCCAAAAATGATCGATCCGCCCGCATTCGGGGCCCCATTCCAGATCTGTATCCGGCCAACGTCGAAAGTACTCGTCGTCGTTGACCCTGTCTGATACCCATACAGTGTTATCGTCGTTACATTCCAACCGCCAGCCGGCACCGTAAAATCGTCCGCAATCCTGAATACACCCGCATCTGACGCCGTGAACCCGATCGAGTTCAACCCCAGTGACGTGCTCTGCAATCGCGATGCCGGCGCACCGGCCGGGCCTCCCGTTGCGTGCGTGATCAATGGACCATTGTCATACAACTGTACCAACGGAGCCTCGGCGATCGCACGCGATTCCGTAGCATCGCCCGCTGCCGCCGCACTCGGCGACATGAATATGTTGAAACTGCCAAAAGACCCAACAGCAACTATCGTCGCTATTGCGATCAGGACTGTGGCTGCTGCCACACCCCGTAACGATCTCTTTGATCTGGACATGAAAATTTCTCCTCCTGTGAAAGTTACCTTTCTCCGGCCGGGCAAACGAATGTCATTACACCGCGCCGTAGCGTCGTAATTAATCTATGGAATACTAACTGTCGTATTTGTAGCACCATTACAAACCGATGTCAACCGATTTGCGGCCACTTGCACAAAAATCATTCGCCTAATGTCACAATGCTTATGTCGGCCGCACAGCCGTCGCAGAAGGAAAAGGCCGGGCATCCGCTTATTCGATGCCCGGCCCGTATCAATGTCACTGTCTGTCGTCCGTCATTTTCCCGACGCTATCGCGATCCGCGCGTCGGCATGAACTACCGCTTCGCGCATCGCCTCTGATTCTTCGGCCGAGAGCTGTCCGGCGGCTGAGATGGCTTTTTCTGCCTCCTGACGCGATGACCTCGCTCCGTCAATATCGACCTCATCCGCCGTCTCGGCCGTATCCACCAGAACCGCGACCTTGTTGTCGTTGACCTCGACAAAGCCTGATGCGACCGCGATCTTTTCGGACGCACCCTTTATTGAATAGCTCAGCACGCCCGGCTTCACGGCCGAGACCAGCGGCGCATGGCTAGCCAGAATGCCGACCTCGCCCGACGCGGTCGGAACCGTGACGCCATCGACCTCGGCGTCGATCACGCGGCGTTCCGGAGTGACGATCTCAAGTTTCAACATATAAATAAGGTCAGGCCGCAGCGGCCATCCTCTTGGCCTTCTCCATTGCCTGCTCGATCGTGCCGACCATATAGAATGCCTGCTCAGGTATATCGTCGCACTTGCCCTCGAGGATCTCGCGGAAGCCCTTGATCGTGTCCTCGACCTTGACGTACTCGCCCTTGAGGCCGGTAAACTGCTCACCGACCGTGAACGGCTGTGAGAAGAAGCGCTGTATCTTTCGTGCCCGGGCAACGATCAGCTTGTCGTCCTCGCTCAGCTCGTCAAGGCCAAGGATAGCGATGATGTCCTGCAGGTCCTTGTAACGCTGCAGGATGCGCTTCACCTCCTGCGCCGTGTTGTAATGCTCATCGCCGACGATCTGCGGATCGAGAATACGCGAGTTCGACGCCAGCGGATCTACCGCCGGATAGATGCCGAGCTCCACGATCTGACGCGACAAAGCCGTAACAGCGTCAAGGTGAGCAAAGGTCGTAGCCGGTGCCGGATCGGTGTAATCGTCCGCTGGAACGTAAACCGCCTGGATCGATGTGATCGCGCCGGTCTTGGTCGAGGTGATCCGCTCCTGCATCTCGCCCATCTCGGTCGCGAGATTCGGCTGATAGCCCACCGCCGACGGCATGCGGCCGAGCAGGGCTGACACCTCAGAACCGGCCTGCGTGAACCTAAAGATATTGTCGACGAAGAACAGCACGTCGTTCCCCTGATCGCGGAAATATTCGGCGACGGTCAGCCCCGACAAAGCGACGCGCAGGCGTGCTCCCGGCGGCTCGGTCATCTGGCCGTAAATAAGCGACACCTTCGAGTTCTTGATCGCCTCACTGTCAACCTTTGAAAGATCGAAGGCGTCGTTGGCCTTGAAATCCTCCATGAACTTATCGCCATAGGTGATGACCTTTGACTCGACCATTTCACGGAGCAGGTCATTGCCCTCGCGGGTACGTTCTCCGACGCCGGCAAAGACCGAGAAGCCCTCGCGGCCCTTGGCGACGTTATTGATGAGCTCCATGATGAGCACCGTCTTGCCGACGCCCGCACCGCCAAATAGGCCGATCTTGCCGCCGCGTAGAAACGGCTGCACAAGGTCGATGACCTTAATGCCCGTCTCAAACATCTCGAGCTCGGTCGATTGCTCGTCAAAGCTCGGCGCATGGCGATGGATCGGATATCGCGTGTCAGATTCCAGCGCCCCAAGCTCATCAACCGGATCGCCTACGACGTTCATCACGCGGCCCAATGTCGGCGCACCGACCGGGACCGTGATCGGCCCGCCGAGGTCGAGTGCCTTCATCCCGCGAACCATTCCGTCCGTAGGCAGCATCGATACCGCACGCACACGGCCTTCGCCAAGGTGCTGCTGCACCTCTGCGATAACATCGACCTTGTCCTCGACGTCAAAGCCTTCGCTCGTTATGCGCAATGCTTGATAGATCGGCGGAAGATAATCCGTAAACTCAACGTCAACCACAGGCCCGATGATCTGCACGACCGTCCCGACCTGTCCGCTTTGCTCTTTAGCCATTATTAAACCAATATGCTCCTCTAATAGATGAGAAAATCGCCTAATTTACAAAGGAGTAAGGCTATCACATCGATTGACAGCCGCGCAAAGCCGCACCGCGAAAATTGACTTGAATTACGGCGTCTAGTAGCCTCGACTTATCGACGCAGGAGTTTGGAATTGTCAAGTCTCCTAGCGTCAACCTATTAGAACTCTCTGAAAAAGCTGGAACTACCATCTCAAGGCCTCAATACGCTGTTTGGCGTGCAGGACCAAAATATCAAGTATCTAGAATCACTTCTCGACGTGACCATCGGCGTGCGCGGCAGCGAACTGCTGATCGACGGCAACGAGACCGACATCAAAACCGTTCAGCAGATACTCAACGATTTTGGCGACCTGTTTGATAACGGCAGCACGTTCTCTGACAAGGAGCTAAAGGACGCGTTCAAACAGATAGCCGACGACCGGGCTTACTCGCTCAAGGACCATTTCGAAAAAGCCCGATTCAACCCGTCGGGCAAGAAGACAGTAGCGCCAAAAACCGCGAATCAACGCAAGTATCTCGACGCGATAGCGAAAAACGATCTCGTCTTCGGCATCGGCGTGGCGGGCACGGGCAAGAGCTTCCTCGCCGTCGCGATGGCCGTCGATGCTCTTTTCAAAAAAGAGGTAAGCCGCATCATCCTGACGCGTCCGGCAGTCGAGGCCGGTGAACGTCTTGGCTTTTTGCCGGGCGATCTGCAGGAAAAGGTCGATCCATATTTGCGGCCCCTTTATGATGCGCTGTTCGATCTCGTCGATGGCGAAAAGGTCACAAAGATGCTCGAAAAGCGAATCATCGAGATCGCACCGCTGGCATTCATGCGCGGCCGCACGTTGAGCGACGCCTTTATCATCCTAGACGAGGCCCAGAACACGTCTAGTGAGCAGATGAAGATGTTCCTCACCCGCATCGGCTTTGGTTCAAAGGCCGTCGTCACGGGCGACACAACTCAGATCGACCTGCCCCGCGGGCAAAAGAGCGGCCTCAAAGAAGCCGAAAAGGTCCTCGCCGACCTCGAAGGCATCGATTTCGTTTACTTCACCGACAAAGACGTCGTCCGTCACAAACTCGTCCAGATGATCGTCAAGGCGTACCAGACTCACTCGACAGACGGGCATCCAGAATGAAAGTAAAGGAGATGATCCGCATTCTGGAACGCGATGGCTGGCGGCTGGAGCGAATTCGCGGCAGTCATCGCCAGTTCAAGCACCCTGACAAACCCGGAACCGTAACCCTCGCGGGTAAAGAGAGCATCGAGATCCCGCCTGGAACTTTGAATAGCATTTTGAAGCAGGCAGGGCTAAAATAGGAACTCTATGAAATACATGGTAGTTGTCGAAAAAGGTGATAACAGCTTCGGTGCCTACGTTCCCGATCTGCCTGGTTGCGTGGCAGTTGCAGAAACGGAGGAGGAAGTGCTTGGGCTGATCCACGAGGCTATCGAGCTTCATATTGAGTCGCTAAGAGAAGACAATCTACCCATCCCCTTTCCGCACTCCGTCGTTCAGTACGTCGAGGTCCCCGCCTAGGTGATCGACCTCGTTAACCTCCAACGCAAGGTCAAGATCGACACAGCCGCTATTCGTGCATTCGTGGCCGATCTCTCCGCCGCGGGCGACGAATGGAAAGGCAAGACCTTCTCCGTCGCCTTTGTCTCGGACCGGCGGATGAAGCCGTTGAATCAGTTCTTTCGCGGCAAGGACGTGACAACCGATGTGTTGTCGTTTCCGCACGAGCCGGACGATCTTGAGCTCACCACTCACCACTCACCGTTCACCACTGCTTTTTTGGGCGATATCGTTATCTCAGCCGAACAGGCCGAACGGCAAGCCGTCGAGAACGGCCTGGACCTTGAGACCGAGATAAAACAACTGATCCTCCACGGAGTGCTTCATCTGTGTGGCTACGACCATGAGACGGACAACGGTGAGATGGACGCACGCGAGATCGGGCTTCGGAAAACGCTCGATATCGCGTAAGCGCATTCAGAAATTCCTTGACAAAACGTTGGTGCTGTGATACGCTGTTTCATAGTCACAACACTCACATCGACGCGAGATATTCTAAAGCCTTGCATTTATTTTTTCAAAAAGTCAACGAGACAAGGACAAAATTCGACGTAATTCATTGAAAACACTTATGGTTACCTGTCCCAGTCACCGGCGGGACGCTTCGCGGACACACAGAACATTCGCGTCCCGAAAAGTTTTTTTTCAAGAATCGCAGGACGGGCGTCAAAAATGGCTGTAAGCTATTGAAAACATACATAGTTATTCGTCCCTTTGGCGAGCGGGACAGCAGCGGGGCACTTGGGCCCCGATATTGGGAATTTCAACTGCAACTTATTGATATTGTTGCGCTTATGAGATATCGAATTTATTTCCCTCCCGCGGGACAGTATGTGGCACAATGGTGACAATGTCCGACACAAAAAAAGCCGAGCCGTGCGTGATGGTCATTTTTGGCGCGACGGGCGATCTGACCAAGCGGAAGCTCTTCCCTGCTCTCTATAATCTGGCGAAGGACGATTTCCTGCCGCACAAGTTTGCCATCGTCGGCATCGGGCGGCAGGAGATGACGAGCGAAGAGTATCGCGAACAGATGATCGCGAATCTGCGTGAGTTCGTCGGGAATCAAGACGTCGGAACGCGGGCTCCTGGCCCGCCCGAAACAAACGCAGGCGTCACCGCAATAGAAGCAATCGACGGGCGGGCTGGGAGCCCGCGTTCCGACAGGGAGAGTCGCGACGGCGCCGTTGATGAAAAGCTCATCAACTGGTTCGCAGAGAGAACCTACTATACCGGCGGCGATTTTGACGATGATAAGAAGCTGTTCGGTGATCTGAAAGCCTTGCTGGGCCATGTGACGGCGGAACATCAGATACCAGACAGCTATCTTTTCTATTTGGCGACGCCGCCGGACCTGTTTGCGAATGTGACGCAAAAGGTCGTGAAGAACGGCCTCGGTAAAGAGGAAAACGGCACCTGGCGGCGGTTCATCTATGAGAAGCCATTCGGCCGCGACCTTGCGTCGGCAAAGAAGCTCAATGCGAGCCTGCTCCGCTCACTCAAGGAGAAGCAGATCTACAGGATCGACCACTACCTAGGCAAGGAGACGGTGCAGAACATTTTGGTGTTCCGCTTTGGCAACTCGATATTCGAGCCGATCTGGAACCGGAACTTTGTCGACCACGTGCAGATCACGGTCGCTGAGACGCTTGGCGTAGAGCAGCGTGGCGGCTATTACGATTCGGCGGGAGCTCTTCGGGACATGATCCCGAACCACATTATGCAGCTCGTAACGCTCACCGCGATGGAGCCGCCGGTGTCCTTTGACGCCGATTCTGTACGCGACGAACAGGCCAAGATACTGCAGGCAATCCAGCCATTCCCGCCCGAAGAGGTCTTTAACCGCACCGCAAGAGGACAGTATGGCGGTGGCGAGATCAGTGTCAGCAGCCCGTACGTAAGTAAGGGCTCAACTGAGCGAGTCAAGGCCTATAGAGACGAGGAAAAAGTCGCCCCACACTCAAACACGGAAACCTTCGCTGCCCTCAAGCTCTCGATCGACAACTGGCGTTGGGCCGATGTCCCATTCTACGTCCGCACAGGAAAACGGATGCCCTGCAGGCATTCAAGCATCATCATCGAATTCAAAAAGGCGCCCTTCATGCTGTTTCGCGAGACAGGCATCGAAAGGCTCAGGACGAACCGTCTCGTCATACACATCCAGCCCGATGAGGGCATCACGCTGCATTTCGGGGCAAAGGTCCCGGGGCCGATCGTTAATGTCGGCCCGGTCGATATGGACTTCGATTACGCCGAGCACTTTGGCGAGCAGATCGCGACCGGTTACGAGAGATTGCTCTACGACTGCATGATCGGCGACGCTACCTTGTTCCAACGTGCCGACATGGTCGAAGCTGCGTGGGCGATCGTCGATCCCGTGCTTGAGGTATGGAACGCAATTCCCGACCGCGATTTTCCCGACTACGCTGCAGGCACGTGGGGCCCCGAGGAGGCAGACCGCCTGCTCGCCGCCGACGGACGGCTGTGGAAAAACATCATAGATTGAAACGGCCGAACGACAAGTCGGGCCGTTCCTTTTCGGATATTTGACAATCTATTGCAAAGCAACGACTGGTCTATCGGTTGCCAGGCCGAATTGCTCGCTCACGACCTGGGCCGTCGAACTGCGAAGGATCCACCACGTCCCGTCGCGGAACACCGCGATATCGGTCTTGCCGTCGCCATCGTAGTCGGCTGGCACTGGTTTGTCGGTCGTGATGCCGAACGGCGTCGCGTCAAAATTCTGGGACGGAACTCCTGTCGGACGGGCTATGTACCAGGTTCCGTTTGACGGGCGAAATACGGCCAGGTCAGCGCGGCCGTCGCCATTAAAATCACCGTTGAGCGGTGCGTCGCCGGGAGAACCAAACTGGGCGGCACTTGGCTGTCCGTCGCTACTGCGAAGGAAATACCAAAAAGAGTTGGACGGACGAAATACAGCAATGTCGCGCTTCGCATCACCATCAAAATCGCCGGCCATTGGAACATCACCGTTCTGCCCAAACTGAACGCCGACGACCTGCGAATTTGAGCTGTTCCGACGCCACCATGTTCCTGTCGAGGGCCTGAAGACCGCGATGTCGGCAAGACCGTCAGCATCGTAATCGCCGGGCATAGGGATATCGCCGGCCGAACCGAATTGTTCAAACCGCACGCTGCCGTCGCTGGAGTTCAAGATCCACCACGCCCCTTCCCTAAATACGGCGTAGTCCGTCACGGCATCGCGGTCATAGTCGGCATGGGCGAGATTGTCAGACGCAACGCCCCACGGCTGGCCGGTGAACGCGCCCCCGGAACTGCCCTTTCGAAACCATTCTCCCGTAGCCCCGCGAAACACAGCCAGGTCAGAGCTCCCTTCGCCGTCAAAGTCGGCGGTCCGGACACGCACGGCGAGGTGGTTTGACGGTATCCACCGCGGGACCTCGCGATTCTCGTTGATAGCGTCCGGAAACGTGACCTGCTGAACGTCGCTACCGTTAGCGTTCATAACGAAAATGTGGTCGCGCGTGGCACCTGAGGGCGAGATTACCGACCGCTCGAAAGCGATCTTTGTACCGTCGAGCGAAAATGACGGATTCTCGTCCTGAACGTTATTATTCGTCAGTTGGCCTGAGGTGCCGCCCGGACCGACGCTGAGCGTGAAGATCTCATTGAAGTTGTTCTGGCCGGCCTCGGTCCGGCCCTGATAAACGATGGTCGAACCGTCAGGCGAGAATCGGCCGCCGAACTCGAAGAAGGTCGTCAGACGAGTCTCGTTCGTACCGTCGGTATTGATCAGCATCAGGTTCGGCAAGCCGAATTGAGAGAAGCGATTTGTGTCAAATACGATCTTGGTGCCGTCGGGCGAGAACGAGGGACGCTGATCAATGAACTGATTGGTCGTCAACCGCCGCAGATTTGAGCCGTCCCAGTTAATGAGATAGATGTCTGTGTTGTTATTTCGGCTACTGGCAAACGCGACCAGGCTGCCGTCACGAGAGATCGCTGCATTAAAATTGTTGTTCGTAAAGGTCAGTTGCCTCACCTCTTTGCCGTTCGATTGCATCACATAGATGTTGTTGAAGAATTCAAAGGCTACTCGTCGGCCATCGCTCGAAAAGTCATAGCTGAGCATGGAAAATGAGCTGATGGACGACGGACTGAAGGATACGCGGGTCGGCCCAGCGCCATCTATCTGATATTGATAAAAGTCCCAAATCCCGCCGGGACGTATCGCCGTGACGATCTTGCCCGGCCCTTGGGCCAGAGCAACCCCGGTTGCAGTCAACATAACAAGACAATTGACGGTGATAAAGAATTGTAACTTCGATCTCATGGGCCGGTTCCTCCTTTTTACGGGTTCTAACTAGTAGGGCGTGAAAACCCGCGAAAAGCGCCCGACCAGCGAGGTTTTTTTTCTCGATTTAGGCTGGCAGACCTATAATAGATAACGTCAACCGTGGAAGTCACCGACGAGATAACCCAGGTCCTGAATGATGTGAGTTCCGGTGAAGAGTCGCCTGAGCGGTTGTTGGAGCTTGTCTACGACGACCTGAGACGGCTCGCCGGGGCATATATGCAGAATGAACGCTCGGACCACACGCTGCAGGCGACGGCGCTTGTTCACGAGGCTTACATTCGGCTGGTAGATTGGAAGAACGTGTCATGGCAGAGCCGGGCACAGTTCTTTTCGGTCGCCGCCGGTGTCATGCGAAACGTGCTGATCGATCACGCGCGCAAGCGGCAAACGGGCAGGCGTACTGTCCACAAACTCGTTCTCGACGAGGCCGTCAGCCTGCCCGACAACCGGCAGATCGACCTGCTTGCCCTGGAAGAGGTACTGCGGAGCCTCGAAAAGGTCGATCCGCGGCAGGCAAAGATAGTCGAGCTGCGGTTCTTTGGCGGGCTTACGATCGAAGAGACCGCATACGTCCTCGGCATCAGCGATACGACCGTGCGGCGCGAATGGACGTTTGCCAAGGCGTGGTTTCAGCGTGAGCTTGGCAATGCTCAGACGCAATGAATGATACAGCCTGGCAAAAGCTGAAGCACCTCTTCGCCGCCGCCCGCGAAATGCCGGCGGAGCGGCGGCTCGAATTCCTAACTAAAGAGTGCAACGGTGATGAGCGACTGCTTCATGATGTGTTGTCGCTGCTTGGCGCTGAGGCGAGCGGCGAACCTGTGATCGAGACGCATGCCATCGACCTGGCTGCAAGACTGATGAGCTCGGCGGATGGACACGCTGGCCGGCGTTTTGGCAACTACCGCATCATTCGTGAGATCGGCAGCGGCGGAATGGGCACGGTCTTCCTTGCCGAGCGCGACGACGGAGAATTCGCGATGCAGGTAGCGCTGAAGGTCGTTCGCCAATCGCTTGCCGACAGCGCGATCATTGAGCGGTTTCGGCGTGAGCGGCAGATCCTCGCCGGACTCAGACATACGAACATAGCGGCCCTTTATGACGGCGGAGTTAGCGACCGAGGCGAGCCATACCTCGCGATGGAATACGTTGAGGGCGAGACTCTCGTCGACTACTGCGAGCAGCAGCAACTTAACATCGAGGAGAAGCTTGCATTGTTTCTCAAGGTATGTTCGGCGATCGCATACGCTCACAGCAACCTTGTCGTCCATCGCGATATCAAGCCCACGAACCTCCTTGTCACAGCGGATGGCGAACCAAAATTGCTCGATTTTGGCCTCGCAAAGGCGTTTGAAGCCGACGCCGAGAAGACGCAGACCGAGATGCGTGCCTTCACGCCCGCCTACGCGTCACCCGAACAGATATTGGGCGGATCGATCACCACGGCGACTGACCAATTCTCACTCGGCGTCGTCCTGTATGAACTCCTCACCCGCGAGAAACCCTTCCGATTTGAGGGCCGTTCATTCGAGGAGATCGCCCGCTCGGCCGACAGCGCACAGGCCGACCCGCCGTCGAGAATCATCAGCGGCAAGACGCAGCGCCTATCAAGCGACCTCGACAACATCGTGCTCAAATGCCTGCGGCGTGAGCCCGAACGCCGCTACGATTCCGTCGCCGAACTTTCGGCCGATATCGAGCGGTTCCTCGACGGCAGGCCGGTCGCCGCACGCCCGAGCACGTTCAGCTATCTCGCGTCGCGGTTCATCGCCCGAAACAAACTCGCCGTAGGGGCAACCCTCGTTGTTCTACTTTCAGTGGTCGCAGGACTAGCAGTTGCCCTCTGGCAGGCTGACGTGGCAAACGCCGAACGCGATCGCGCAGAGCGTCGATTTGCCGAAGTGCGGCAGTTGACGAACGCGCTGCTGTTTGAGATCGCACCTAAGATCGACAGGCTCCCCGGATCGACCGAAGCCCGAGAACTGCTTGTCTCGCGCGGGCTTAGTTATCTCGACAGCCTGGCTGCCGAGTCACGATCGGACGAAAAACTCCAGGCCGAACTCGCCGATGCGTATCAAAAGATCGGTGACATTCAGGGCAATCCGACTAAGCCCAACCTAAGCGACTTTGTCGGAGCGATCGCTTCATACGAGAAATCACGGTCGATCCTGCAGACGCTACCGCAGACCCGCGAGAACCGGATGAGGCTCGCTGCCGCTGCGCGTGAGCTGGCTCGGATACACTCGGCACAACGCGAGGTCGGGGCGACTTTACGAGATTCCGAGACTGCCATTGCGATATATCGGTCACTTATCGCTGAGGAGTCAAGCGACGTCGGACTAATGCTTTCGCTTATCGCAACTGAGATCGATCACGCGCACGAGTACGCTACGAACAACCAATATGACGTTGCTATTCCCATGTATCGCGAGATCGTCGCACGGCTGGACGGGCTAGGTGACGGACTCGAGACACTTCGGCTTAAGGCCCTAGCCTCCGCGTACCTCAGCAACGGCTTGTCGTGGGATGGCAAGCAGGACCTCGCCGAGGCCGAGAATGAGAGAGCCGTTGGCTTCGCAGACCGGTTGGCTTCGGCGGCGGAAGCCGATACCAGGGTGCGTCGGACGACATTCGAGGTGTATTCGCTGGCGAGCAGCACGTTTGAGACGATCAAGAATGACGTGTCGCTTGATTTTGCAGAAAAGGCACTGTCTGTCGCGCGAAAAGCCGCGGACGCAGACCCGTATGACACTCAGGCCAAACAGGACCTGGCAAAGGCCGTCTCGCGCAAGGGCATCCTATTGACGCTGATCGGGCGGACCGAAGCTGGATTTGAGCAGCTCAAAAGATCCGAACGAGCTCTGCTCGAACTCATCGAGCGAGAGCCGCGAAACATCGGTTACCTGGACGACCTCGGAACCCTGTACACACGGTTCGGCGACGCCGAGAAACAGCGGAATGACCTAACCGCCACCCTCGCCGCGTACCGACGAAGTGCCGATGTCTTTGGGAAACTGGCCGCCGATGAAAAGAACCTCGTGGCCCAACGCGACTATGCTCAATCACTCAAAAGTGTTGGCGTCACCGAGATCAAACTAGGCCTTAAGGGGGATGCGAGGGCCACCATCCTTAAGGCGATCGGCATCGTTGAATCGCTCAAACAGCGAAATGCCCTAGGCAAGTGGGACGAGATGATCTTTGATGAGATGCCCTCTCTCCTCGCAAAACTTGGGGACTGAGCTTAACATTACCTAGACCTGCCTATGCAGCTTGAGATCATTGCCGGCCTGCTCCTGCTGTTGCTAATGATATTTCTGGCGACCGTGGATATGGCTTTCTCGCATATCTCTGACGTGGGGCTGAGACGTATCTCGTCTGACGAAGAGTTCGCCGGGAAGAAGAGGTCCGTCAGCTTTCTGCGCGAGATACTCGACAACCGGCCACGGTTTCGGTTTGCCATCTCGTCGGCTATTCAGGTGCTGCTGATCGGGTTTACGGTGCTGGTGACCTTGGTTCTCGCGGAGCGGATCACGGTGAAATGGGAGCTTCTCGTCACGGCATTTGGCGGCACCTTGGTTGCAACGGTTGTGCTGCGACAGATCGTCCCGCGCGTTCTCGTTATCAACGATCCTGAACGCAAGCTGCTCTTTCTGCTTCCGGCGATACGGCCGCTGTATTGGCTGGTCTCACTCTTTATCGATCCCGTAATGAGCCGCCGCGAACGCACGCGGCAAAAGCTTGAGGCAACGATAGCCCCTGACGGGCCCGAAGATGCGGACGAGGATAACGACGACGATCTTCAGGCGTTGATGGAGGTCGGCGAGGCCGAAGGGATCCTGGAAGAGGACGAACGCGAGTTGATCGAGACGGTGCTCGAATTCGGCGACACCCTCACGGGCGAGATCATGACGCCGCGGACGAACATGATCGGCATTGCTGCCGGAACGCTGATAAAAGATGTCCGCGACGTGATGATCGAGGAAAAATACTCTCGGCTCCCGATCTATCGTGACAGCATCGACAACATCGAGGGAATGGTCTATGTCCGCGACCTGCTGGCCGCGCTTGCGACCGGCCGCAAAGAGGAACCTGTCGAGTCGATCAAGCGCGAGGCTTTCTTTGTGCCGGAGACAAAAACCGCCGCCGACCTGCTCAGAGCGATGCAGCAGAACCACGTCCAGATCGCCATCGTCATCGACGAATACGGCGGCGTCGCAGGCCTTGTCACGCTCGAGGACATACTCGAGGAGATCGTCGGTGAGATCGAAGATGAGGACATCAGCAAGGAGGAGATCGTTGAGCTTGAATTGCGTGATGACGGTTCGTGTGAATTGCCCGGAGCAACGGAGATAGATGAGATCGAGGATCTATTCGATCTGAAGCTCGAGGGCGAAGATTATACGACCGTCGCCGGCCTGGTCGTAAAAGAGGCGGGCTACGTCCCAGCGGTCGGCGAAAAGCTGGAGTTAAAGGGCCTGTCCGTTGAGATCCTGGAGGCTGACGAGAAGCGGGTCACGCGACTCAGATTGGAGCGGACGGCTGACCAAGGCGAAACGACTGATGAATAGCACAGGCAGATGTCTGCTATGATAGTTACAAAAAGCAACTGGAGGTAATGGCTATGGCTATAAGACTAGGCGACGAGGCACCGGATTTTGCGGCTGAGACGACGCAGGGAACGATCAATTTTCACGAATGGCTGGGTGACAGTTGGGGCGTGCTATTCTCACACCCTAAGGACTATACACCGGTCTGTACGACGGAGTTGGGCATGGCAGCGAAGCTCAAGCCCGAATTCGATAAACGCAACGTAAAGGTCATGGGCCTCAGTGTCGATCCGCTCGATTCGCATCTCGGGTGGGAGAAGGACATCGAGGAGACTCAGGGGCAGGCGGTCAATTTTCCCATGATCGCGGACAGTGACCGCAAGGTATCGGATCTCTACGACATGATCCATCCGAACGCGAGCGACACACTGACGGTCCGTTCGGTCTATGTGATCGGCCCGGACAAGAAGGTCAAGCTGATGATCACATATCCCGCTTCGACAGGGAGGAATTTTGACGAGATACTCCGCGTGATCGACTCGCTCCAGCTAACGGCCGACTATAGTGTCGCTACGCCGGTGAACTGGCGCGATGGGCAGGACTGCATCATCGTGCCGTCGATCTCGGATGAGGAGGCCCGCGAGAAGTTCCCGGCCGGCTGGCAGGCATTGAAGCCTTACCTGCGCGTTACGCCGCAGCCGAACAAGGTCGATCGCAGCGATTCCACGGCGGCATGAGACTTCAGGCAAGCGTCGGCGAAGAGTGCCAGGAGATCGAGATCACTCGTGACGGTCGCGATTGCCGGACCGTGGTTGATGGGCGCGAATATTTGCTAGACGTTTCGCAGCCCGAGCCGGGCGTCTATCTGATCAAGAATGGCAATACCGTTCATGAAGCATCGGTAACGGCTGAGGACGGCGGAACGTTCAATGTGCGGCTTCGCGGGCACGAACACGCCGTAACCATCGTGGACCCGAAACGGCTTCGGGGCGGCGGAACGGGCGCTGCCGACACATCGGGTAAGGTCGAAATAAGGACCGCGATGCCGGGCAAGGTAGTTCGCCTTCATGTTTCTGTCGGAGACACCGTCGAAAAAGGCGATGCCGTTATGGTCGTCGAGGCGATGAAGATGCAGAACGAGATGAAGGCCGCGAAGTCCGGCACCATTGTCGACATCCGCGTTGCCGAGGACGATACGGTCGGCGCGGGCGATGTGTTGGTTGTGATCGAGTAGCCAGAACCGCCTAGTGACCGGGCGGCCAGATCTTTGACAATTTATCAAGCATCGGTGAGCGATGAGCGCTCACTTAAACGACCGCGGCAAACTCAACAGGTTGGCAAACAGCCGATACGCTCCCGGCACTCCGGCGGGCAGTTGACGGAACATCGAAAGGCTGCAATAGACATAGTTGCCTTTGCCCAGTTTTGCGATGGCAAGGCCGCCTGAGTTCTCGGGCTCGCCGACGTCGTGCGATTCGATCAGGCCGGTGTAGTCGGCCGGAAGCTGAGCGAAATTGTACAGATTCCGCTCCTGCACCCAGCCAACGAAGTCGCTTGCTCCGATCTTATTTGGAAGGTTGAAAACCGCGTGTTCGGGCACGAGAATTTTCATTGCGGCATTCTCATCCGTGACGCGCGGGCCCATCTGGACGGGGAATGGCGTGAGGTTCTGCTGAGCGTAACCCGGCAGTTGATACTGCACGATCAGCGTTCCGCCATTGCGAGCGTAATCGAGCAGGCGCTGATTATTCGCGACCACGTCAGGCCGCACCTGGTATGCACGAATACCGATAACGACGGTGTCGAATTTAGAAAGATCGCCGTTCGCTAGTTCACTCTCCGAGATCATCTCAACCGAAAAGCCCATCTGCCTGATTGCTTCGAGTACGCGGTCGCCGCTGCCGGTGACGTAGCCGACCTTGCTAGGCGCGGTCTTTAGGTCGATAACCTTCGCATCGACGACCGCCCGGCGATAAAAACGGTGCGTCTGGATGTGCGGATAGGCGACGGTTCGCATCGTCGATGATGCCAACGCTTCGCCGATCATCGCCTGGCCCAAGATCTGATAACTGCCCGGACGCACGCGCGCCGGGATCGTCACGTCAAACGCTATCGCCGCCTTCTCGCCCGTGCGTTTTAGCTCAAAGGTCTTTGAGGAGGCCGAGTATTGCCAATGCACCGGCATATTGAAATTGAGCGAAACATGGCCGCTCACCGGCTGTCTTGAATGGTTCGTAACGGTCATTACGATCTGCTTCGTCTGCGGCTTGTCCGACGACGCCACGATCATCAGCGGCTGGCCCATCTCAACGGAAACCCGCGGCACCACATCGACATTTCGCCGTATCTCGCCGCGGATGTCATCGGCGAAGCGAAACTCGACCGGTCGACTGACCGAGATCTCTGTGCCCATCACATCGATCGTGGTCGTGACCAGCATCTCCGACGCCTGGATCGGCAGCGTGTGTGATGCGGCGTCTTGCGTCCACGCGAACATATCGCCGGTGCGTTCATCGGCCAGCCAGTAGGGCCGTGTCGACGGCCAGTCGGTCGGAGGTGTTACGCGGAAGAATGCGCTCGCCACGCCGACCTCACGTGTTACGAATGCTGCCGATTGCGTCTTTGGCGCCTCAGCATTCTCGACCAGCCAACGCGACGGAGCATGGACGGCGATAAGCTTCACCTTGGCCAATTCCGGATGCGGCGAATACGCCTTTGTTCCCACGAGTACCGACTCGCCGGGCACGACGGTCTCAGCGTCGGCCAACGCATCGACCTGAACGCCGGATGCAATGACGATCGCATCGGCAAGCTGTTTGAGTTTGGCATCGATCAGCAGCCGAGCGGTTTCGGACCGCATCAGCATGGCCTGGTTCTCAAGCATCGTATATGCCCGGAGGAGATTCGGCACCACTTTGTCAGTCGAGCGAATGTCGAGCTCGCGTTGAGCGGCTGCTAGCTCAGATTGATAGTCAGCAAGAGCCTCGGCCGATATCGGCAGGTGGTCAGCGGCACCGCTTACGGTCGTGTCGATACCCTCGAAAATGTCGGTCTCTTTCGCATCGCTGCCGACGAGGTTCAGCCCGGAAAACTGATCGCCCCGAAGCTCCAACACACCTTGCTCTTGCGACTTATGCTGGCTGCGTGCCTCCATTGCGATCTCGAAATATGAACGGCCCAGCAACGGATCGTAGCGGCCAGTGTTCACTCTGAGTTTCGGTTCGCCGGTCGCCCTGAAGCCGTGACGAACGTACATCTTCTGCACCTGCCACGCTCGCCCGGCTTCAACGCACTGCGACGCATCGTTAGCGGCTTTTACTGCCAGCGGAGCGATATAGCCCGCGAATTGATGCTGCCCGTGACCGTCCGCCGGAGTGCCTGTGAACTGCGCGACAACAACGAGCGGGCGAAACGTGCGGATCACTCGGACCGCATCACAGAGGATGGCCTTTTCGTCCCACTTACCTTTGGCCTCGTCGAGCGTCTTTGAGAATCCGTAATCGTATGCCCGTGTGAAATACTGCTCAGCGCCATCGAGCCGTCGGGCCTGGAGCAGTTCCTCGGTCCTGATCAAACCTAACGCCTCGCCAAGCTCCGGGCCGATGATATTCTGCCCGCCGTCGCCGCGAGTGAGCGAGAGATACGCCGTCCGAGCGTTCTCGCCGCGAGCGAGATAAGAGAGCAAGGCGGTGTCTTCGTCGTCAGGGTGGGCTCCGATCATCAGTGCACTGGCGTTCGTGTTTAGCCGCTTGAGCATCTGAACGAGTCCGACAGCCCCGCGATCATAAACCGGACGCACCTGGGCACGTGTAGCTAACCGCAGAGGTGCAGAGATACAGAAGAAAGCAAATATTACCGTAAGGAGATTTCTGAACTTAATCATACAGACAACCAGATCTAACCACTTTGCGCCTGCGCGTCTGTGCGGTTTACATCATCGCCAACTGTCAAGCTGATCAGATAACCCGCGATCACAGTCACAAGACAGCCAATGACGTTGAACCATAGGAATTCAATGCTCGTATACACACTTGCGACCCAAACCGACGACATGCCGAAGAGCAGTCCAAAGAACGCCCCGCGTGCCCGCGCTCGTCGGACGGCAAAGGCCAAAACGAATACGCCAAGCAGCGAACCGTAAAAGAATGAGCCGAATTTGTTCACGACCTCGATCAGTGAACCGAGATTCGTTGCAAAGACCGCAACTACACACGCGAATATGCCCCAAACAAAGGTGCTGAGCCGCCCGACCCCGACATAGTGAGCATCCGTCGCCTCAGGACGGTATAGACGTCTGTAGAAATCGATCGTAGTCGCCGTGGCGAGCGCATTCAACTCAGCCGAGATCGACGACATCGCGGCGGCAAAGATCGCCGCGATCAGAAGCCCAATGACGCCGATTGGCATATGATCGAGCACAAAGGTCGGAAAGACATAGTTGATGTCGTTAAAGGATGGACTACTTGTCGCTTTGACGAACGCGATAGCCTCTTTTCGAGTATCGTTGAACTGCTTGTCCGCCGACGTGTATCTCTCTCGCGACGTCATTTCGGTCGAGTCAAAATCGATCGCAGCGGCTTTTCTGGCGGCATGCGCCGCCGCGTATCGTGATTCGATATCGCGAAACTGCTGACTCTGTTGCGCAGCCATGATCTCTGGACGATTGAATATCACAGGCGGCGCGGTGAACTGGTAAAAGACAAAGACCATAATGCCGATGAGCAGGATCCCGAATTGCATCGGTATCTTTAGGAATGCGCTCATCAGGAGCGACGTGCGTCCTTCGTCAACTGATCTTGCCGTCAGGAACCTCTGGACTTGGCTCTGATCCGCTCCAAAGTAGCCGAGCATCAGGAAGAGCCCGCCGATCAGGCCGGACCAAAGAGTATATTTCTCCTTAAGATCAAAGGTCGTATCGACCATACTAAGTTTGCCTAAACTACCCGCCAGACGTAAGCCATCGCCGAGAGTAACGCCGGGCGGAAAGCTCATCAAAATGACAACGAAGCAGGCACCGAGGCCGACAAAGATCACTACCATCTGCTTAACGTCCGTCCATGTTACGGCCTGGACGCCGCCAAAGACCGTATAGATCGTCGTGCTCATTCCGATCGCAAAGATCGTCGCTATTAGGTTCCATTCGAATACTATCGACAGCACGATCGACGGCGCAGATATGATCGTTCCCACGCCTAGGCCGCGAGAGATGAGAAAAAAGAAACTGGTCAACGAACGAACCCTAACGTCAAAACGCTTTTCAAGATATTCGTATGCGGTAAAGACATTCGCTCGATGGAAGAACGGTACCGCGGTCACGCAGAGGATGATCATCGCGAACGGCAGGCCATAATAGAACTGTATGAAACGCATCCCATCCGAGAACGCCTGGCCCGTCGTCCCAACCAGAGTGATAGCCGAAAGCTGGGTCGCCATTACCGACAGTCCTACGGCCCACCACGGCAGTGATCGATGAGCAAGAAAGTAACCCTCTTTAGTCCTGCTGTGCTTGGTCATTCGGACGCCGTCCCAAATTACGTAGGCAAGATAAGCGACGACGATGACCCAGTCGAGTGTTCTCATCGGCTGAAGCAATATGAAAATGCCCACAGCCCCGCGATGACAACAGCGGTCGTGATCACGACGGCGACGTAAACGCGATTCCAGAAACTAGCCGGCTTTTCAATTGGTGTTCGTTCGGTGTCAATATTCATTTAGGTCCTGTGAAACCCACGCTCTATGTCCTTCATCGACAATCGCAAGATGACCGGCCGCCCGTGCGGACACGTCGTAGGCGACGTACTCAATAACAATCGGTCGATGAGCCAGCTCATCTTTTCGGGCGTAAGTTTCATGTTTATCTTCACGGCAGCCTTACACGCTAGGCTGGCAGCTATGTCATCACGCAAAGTCGATTTGGGTGCTCCTTTCTTCTCAGCCTCTATCGTATCGAGGATCTCAGCGAATAGATTCCTTGCCTCGGACGCTGGGAGGTCGGTCGGTATACTCTTGATCGCAACAGTCCGTCCCGAGAGGCGCATTAGGCCGAATCCGAGTCCCGCTAGGTCGTCTTCAATCAGTGCAAAAGCCTCTGACTGGGCCGGCGTAAGGTCGAGCGTTTCGGGTAGTAAGAGATTCTGTGACTCCGGCTCGCGGTCCGTCTCACTAAGGCGGTATTTGTCGAAAAGGATGCGCTCGTGAGCGACGTGCTGATCAATAAGCAACAGTCCCTCGTCGTCGACTGCGACAATAAAACTCTCCTGAAGCTGGCCAAGCGGCTGTATCTTCGCCGTCGAAACGCTTCCAACCTCGACACTCTTTGCAAACCTCGCAGCCGAATCCACCGGCGGCAGTTCAGCGTACGCCGACGCGTTCATTCGCTCGCCAGGCACAGCAAGCTCCTCGACGGCAGGATTGTGCTGATCGAACCGCATCTCGACCGTCCCGGCGGCAGCGACACCCTCACTCGTGCCTGCAGTTGCAACCGCTACCATCTCATCAGACGGGTTTGAGATCTCGCACTCAACCGGAACAGAAAATGCGATGACTGGTTGCTCGACGATCTCGATGTTCTCGATCCGTTCGACGGTTTCGGATTTCTCAGGCTGGACGAAGCGCTCGGGAGTCGTCTCCGCGATAATTCCCTCGCGTGTCAGCGCAGTTCTTACGGCCTCGGCGATCACGTCCTTCACGGCCTCGCCGCGGCGAAAGCGGACTTCGGTCTTGGCGGGGTGCACGTTGACGTCGATCTCCTCCAGCGGCATTTCGAGGAAGAGAAACGCGACAGGATACACGCCGTGGGGCAGGACGCTGCGAAAGCCCTCGGCGAGACCACCGGCAATGGTCTTATCGCGAACAAACCGGTTGTTGACAAAGAAATATTGCGAATCGCGTGTCGTTCGACGCTCGCGAGGAGCCGAGATAAAGCCAGTGATCTTTGCGACATATTCGCGGCCGCCGTCCACGGGCAGCAAACTGTCGAGCAGGCCCGAGCCAAACACCTGGAAAGCGCGTTCGCGCAGGTGCTTCGCCGGCGATGTCCGCAGGACCTCGCGACCATTATTGGTCAGTGTGAACGCGATCTCAGGGTGCGCAAGGGCATAGTGCGTGACGATGTTGGTGAGGTGGTAGTTCTCCGTCGCCTCGGATCGCATGAATTTACGGCGAGCCGGCGTGTTGAAGAAAAGGTCGCGGACAGCGATCGTCGTCCCGCCGTCGCGGGCGGCATCCCTAACGTCGATCAACCGCCCGCCCTCCACGATGACCTGAGTGGCGATCTCATCCGATGCGGTCTTCGTCAGCAATTCAACCTTTGCGACCGAGGCGATCGATGCCAAGGCCTCACCGCGAAAACCCAGAGTGCCAATGCGGCTAAGATCGTCGAGCGTGCGTATCTTGGACGTCGCGTGCCGCTCGAACGCAAGAACTGCATCGTCGCGCGACATTCCCTCGCCATCGTCCGTGATCCGCATTAGACGTCGGCCGCCGAGTTCGATCTCGATCGAGAGTCGTGTCGAACCGGCGTCGATGGCATTCTCGACAAGCTCCTTCACCACTGATGCAGGCCGCTCCACCACCTCGCCGGCGGCGATCTGATTCGCGAGATTGTCGGGCAGCACTCTGATCTTGTTCATACTACAGCTTGATAATACGGTGGCCGTCATCGTTGAGATCGATTGCCGTATAGAGCCAATCCAAGAAACCCGGGCCGAACTTATTTAGATAGACGAGTACGTTAAGACTACGTTCCTGCAATGCTCCATTTGGGAGTAAATTCGCGAAGAGGCTGTCGATCCGTCTGATCGCGGTCTCATCACGCTGAACAGCCGAGAATAGAGCTTTTTGTCTCAGCACTCCGATGTGGAAGATGATCTTCCGACGCCGCGTCGCAAGATTTGCCGCCAAGGACGGATCGCTATCTGACAACAGGCGATCAAGGCGATTCAACTGCGTATTTACGATCTCCTCGACGTCCGCGAACGTCACAGCAGAGTCGCCCCCATGGATCCGTTCGGCCGTCTTGAGGGAAATCACCTGTCTCCCCTCAAAAAGGTCTGTGAAGCTAAATTCAAGCTTATCGAATGCCCGCGTATGCCTCGGTTCGACCACAGTGAAACTCTGCCGATGCCTGATCGGTGTCACCGGTCGTCCGAGGGTTTCGTAAACCGCACCATTCTGTGCAAAATATGCAACCTCGGCGACACCGCCAAAATAGCCGATGCTCGGCAGAAGATAATCCTGGACTACCGGGCGCAACATCACGCCGGGGCTGAGTCTGGCCGGACTTGTATCCGCGATTGCGGCAAGGTCGGCCCGGGTAAACTCCGTTCCGTCGAGCTTGGCGCGAAAAAGATCTGGACCGATCTTTCTCAATGCACTACGACGACCGGCGTCGTCATGCCAAAAAAGTGGGACGTAATCGTCCTCGATCAAGACCTGTGCATGAAACCCTCTCGATTCTATCTCCAACGTGCGTTTACGGATTGCCGTGACAACGCCATCCGACCGCTCAATTGCCTGACGATATAGGGGGGCAGCCAGTCGTTTTAGATCGTCGTTCAACGGATCGATGATGACGAGGCCGTGTGGCTCAAAGAGCCGGTCCAGCAGCGATGCGAACGCCTGGCCAAAGGTGGCTCCTTCACGATACGACCGTTCGACCAGATCCCTCGCCGAATTCGAAAATTCTGTCTGCGGCAGCAAGTGGAAGATCTCTTCGATCACTTGCGATATCCCGCTATCGAGGACCGCAGAACCGACCGGCATTTCGTCAACGTATGAAACGGGCCGATACTCAACTGTGCCGGCCTTATCAAGGGTGTCAATGACATTGACCGTCGACACCTCGTCAAAATCGTGATCCTCGTTGGCTACCCAGAATACCGGCACCGCCTTGATCCCCTGGGCGTTCAGATACTCGGCATAGCGGACGGCAGAGAGAGCCTTATAAATGGTATAGAGTGGTCCCGAAAACAGCCCAGCCTGCTGGCCGGTGACCACGGCCACGGTGTCGGCGTTGCGAAGCAACTCGATATTGGCAAGGGTCGCAGGCCCTGCATCTGCGACAGTGTTAACGTCCGTGAGAGCGTTAGCAAGCGCAGATCGATCGGTCTCGTAGCGTTCAAGTACTTCTCTGGAATACGCCTTCGGATCGGTGAGGGCAAGTTGGCGATTTGGATAGAGATCGCTGACTTTTCCAGGCGCTTCGATGAATGTGAGAAAGAGCCTCGTCTGTCCGGGAACAGATGCGAACGGCAAGCTGGCCACCTCCATTTTGGCCTGTGTCTGTCCTGCTGCGAGGGCGGTCTCTTGCTTCAATTCGTCCGGCTCCTTTGTTTAACCAAATTATAGAAGCCCGTAGCAACTTACACCAAATCACAACGGAAAACGGCCGCTAGAATGGCGGCCGCGATCAGAGCTCAGAAATGCCAATAGCTAGTTTCCCGATGCCGTTGTGGTTAGCCGATCTATCCGATAAACACCTGACGAATGGGAGCCAGCGAAGATCCGGTTAGGGTCTTTTGGATCGAAAGCCATCGACCAGACGCGTCGGCTCGGCAGCTTCATCTCCTTTGAATCGACACGCTTCCAACGCATACCGGCATCGGTCGAAACATAAACGCCACCGTCTCCGTCAAGAGCGCTGGAAAGCAAGATCTCGTCAGGATTATTCGGATTGATAAGTATGCTCGTAAAATTACCCAGCGTGAGATTTCCTCCACGCCGCATCCACGTCGCACCGGCATCACGGCTTATGTAAAACGTCTGCGTCGTCCCGACGTAAATATAGTCCGGGCGGGTTGGGTCAGACGTTATCGAGCTAACGGGTATATTGTCGACAGCTCCTGACGTCTTCGCCCACGTCTTGCCGTGGTCACGGGAAACGACAACGCCGGAGGTGGCCGTGCCGGCCCAGATTGTCGCGGGCCGCGACGGCGAAACATGAATGGCAAATATGTTCTCATTAATGCCAAGACCCAAACTCAGCTTTTCCCAACCCTTGGCGAGGTCACGGCTGCGATAAAGCCCCTTGTCGGTGCCCGCGAGAAGCCCGCCGCCCGGGATGATCTCAAGGACCTTGATCTTCTCGGTTATCGCAGGCAGCATCGGGGGCACGATCGCAGATGGACTTGAGGGCTGCACTCTAGCTGTTACCGCGCCGGTCCGTTTGACAGGACGTTTCGGTGTTGCCTTCCTGACCGGTGTCTTTCGTGTCGATCGTGCAGCAACGACCTGCACCCAGGAAAGCCCACGATCCGCCGAACGAAAGAGGCCGACATTCGTACCCAGATACATTTGATTCGGATCCTTCGGATCCTGCCGGAGCACAAAAGCGCGTACGCGGTTCACATCAAGATTTCGGGCCTGCTGCCAGTTTCGGCCTCCATCAGGACTAATGAAAAAGAAACCGCCGCCTGTCGCTGTATTATGCGTGGCGGCATAGAGCCGATTCGGCTGTTCGATATCAGGCGTCACTGAGTATGTAAAACGACTCGTAAAGCCGTCATTCGTCTGCAGGAAATTGCGGCCGCCATCGTTCGACACCATCACGCCGTAGTTATTCGTGCCGATAAAGACCCGGTTTGGCTCACCTGGGTGGATGGCAATCGAGTTGATCTCGAGATTGCGCTGTGTGGTCAGCGACCAGGTCTTGCCGCCGTTTGTCGTCATCCAGAAACCCTCGGTTGTTCCTGCATATATTGTGCCCGCGATGGTCGGATGCTGAACGATATCTCTCGTTCGACGCGACTGTGAGGGGATGCCCTGGATCTTGGACCATTTTTCACCCCCGTTTATCGACTCGTAAATGCCACTGCACGCGGACGCAATGACGTGTTCCGGGTTCCTGGAGTTTAGCGTGATCGCAAAAACATCAGAATCATCGATCATCCCATTCTTGATCAGACGCCAGTTCTTACCCGAATCGACCGTCTTGTAGGCACGCCACCACGTGCCAGCGTACATGGTGCTGGTATTGCGCGGATCCATCGCGAGTGAGTCGATATTGACCGGCATCGTTCCTGACGATATCTTCTCAAAGTCCTCACCTGAGTCGCGTGAGATCCAAACGCCATTGATCGTGCCAACAAGAATTACCTTAGGGTCGAGCGGCGACTGAGTCATTGCATGAATGGATTCATTTTGAAGGTCCTTTGACTCCTTCCAGGTTGCCCCGCCATCTGTCGAGCGAAAGAAACCGCCTGCCATCTTATGCCGGTGACCCGAGGCGTATATCTTCTGCGAATCACTTGAATCCACGAACAATTGATCAAGCACGAGTTCAGGTTCATTCAGATTTACAAGTAGATGCCAAGAACGGCCGCCGTCAGATGATGTATGTATCTGTCCGTCCAGCGTGCTGATGTAGAGGCGATCCTTATTACGGGGATCGATCGCGACCACCCGAACATCGCCGCCACTCGGGCCGACAACCTGCCACTGGCCAAATCCACCTGGCGTTGCGGAGATGTCCGGCACATCCACGCCCACGACATGGCCCGGAACCGCAAGTAGCAGGAGTAGAAGGAGACTTAGGACTCTGGATAGCCGAAACTGTAACAGCATAGAATTCGATTCCCTTTTATTACTAAGGCAAGACGGTCGAATCACGGAACTCGCCGACGCACGTTTGATGATTGAGGAGTGGTTCTGGGTTCGCACCCTTATCAAGCCAATACTACAAAAGTTCGCACAAGAATGGAAGAAAAATGGCCGGAACTGTGTACAGCCCCGGCCATCGGTATTAATGTTCGCATCCCAAGGGATGACGAAGCTCATTACGGATTCGGCCTGTCAGCTCCGGCCGGAACAACGTAGAACTTGGTCTGTTCGCCCGTTCCGTTGTCAGGGCCGTCAATGAAGGTAAAGCGGCTCGGATCATACTTGAGGAAGTTTATCGCCTTCATGATCTGATTGCGACGCTTCTTGATCTGGGCCGTCGTTCCATAGTTGATGACGTAGCCCTGGGCCGACGGATTCGCATTCAACTGAACATAGAAGTTCTGAACACGAGCCTTAACATCATCATCAGGAGCCTTACCAAAGTCATCGACCGGGATCGCCGTCGGCTTGGTATCGACCGACCCCGTTTCACTGGCGGTGGTCGTACAATTACAATTCGGATCGACACCGCCGATCTCTACCGTAGCCGTGACATTGCTGCCCGCCATCGCTTCGGTAGTCCGGACCGTGATGCTCGAGGTACCTTGGCCAGACTCGATCGTACCGGCCGAGACAGTCCAGTTGTACGTGACATCACCGCTCGATGATGCCGTGAAGGTCATCGTGTCGCCAGGCTTCGTAACCGATGCAGGGCCGCTGATCGTCAATGTCGGACACGAGCAGATCACTTCGCAATCCTGACACTCCTCAACGCGGATCGTCTTTGTATCAGTCTTTCCGCAAACTCCGCAGCCATCGTCAACGCCGGTCGTTATCGTATATGTGCCGGGCTGTGCCGAGCTGAGGTCCCACTGGACGTTAGCACCTGTGCCGACAATACGTCCGCCTGAGACCGTGTAGTTGTAGGTCAACACGTCATTCTCAGGGTCGCTTGCCCGCGTAGCAACGCTGACGGTGCGGTTGTCGTTGCATGATCCCGACTTCGACCGACGTCCCGGAGGGCACGGAAGCGTTATGACCGTGTCGCTAAGATCAACCGAATCAACCGACGGAGCACGGTTAAGAACTTCACTCTTACGGTCATCGCGGCGGCCGATCCAAAACTGCGCGACATATCCGTGAGGATCGAGCGAGGTCTGGAATCCCGGCGGCGGGCCCGAGAACCGGTTGACGATCGTTACAGGTGTACAATTGGGCTGGGTGCCGGAGCACGGCAATGCGATCGATGTCGCAAACGAGGTATCATCGAAGCTAGCCATGTCCTGCTGGTTAAAGTTGTACCGATATCCGAAGCCGAAGCCCCACCATCGACGTGGATACGCCCTAAAGCCCAAGAGGAGGTCCATCGGATGACGCTCGAGGGCGTTCGGTGTGCGGCCGCCAACATATCGCATAGCTCTGAACTCAGCGATCGGCTGGAAGTGCTTATTGACCGGAAAATCAATACCGATCGATCCCGACAGTTCATCCGGCCGATCGAGCATTACATACTCAGAACCGCCAAAGGTCCCCTTGGACTTTGTCGTATATGTGTAGCCGACGTTTGCTGACATATTGACCCATGAGGCCAGCCGAGCGTCCGCAAACAGCACCGCTCCAATGTCACCCTGATTGGCTCCCGGACCGGCACCACGCTGCATCATGTTGAAACCGGCTGGATCGTTGGCCTTATCCCAATACCAGCGATAGAAGCCGACCAGGCCATAGCCAATCGCCTCATCCGGATCGTTGAAACGCCACTTGAACCCGAAATCAACCGAATTAAAGGCTGACGTCCCCCATCTGCGGTTGATGAATGGTGCATCGGCGATATAGGTTGGAGCTACTGTGAAGCCGACCGGCCCTTCTCCCATCGGGGCTCCTGTTGGACTCAGCAAAGTCGTAGTTGAGAAGACGATGCCAGGAAGGATTCCACCAAATGGAGAGCCAATACCGTAGAAATTATCCGCCGCTCCGCCAGACGAGCCGACTCCAAGCAATGCGTTCGTCCCTGCAGGAAATCCGAACAGCGGCCCCGAATAGAAAGGGTGCTGGAGGCCGTAGGTTCCCGCATTCGCGTTAATGTATGGAAAATTGGCATACGGCATGCCGGTGGGCCGGAAAATCGTCGCTCCATTGTATGGACCGGCTGCAGGGCCATTCGGGCCCATCACGATAGCCGGCGGGCTACGGAAGGCTCCGTTTATGAACAACGTCGAATTGGGCAGGTAGAATCCCGAAAGGTTCCTGGGTGCGTTCACCTTGACCCCGCGATACGCTTCCGTACCAAAAAACAGCTCGAAGCGGTCCGCTATCCCAACCTGGAAGCTCACCGGAACTGATGTGATATCCACATCCCCCGGATCGCGGTCATAGTTGCTGACACCCAAGCTCAGCGTGAACTCACCCTTCCGGAGAGTTTTGCCGTCATAAACCGTGAACAGGCCGGTCGGCCCGCCGACCGCTCCGGCCGTACCGACCGTAGAGGTCGTATTACGGTTGTCCTTTTCCGACATCTGGGCCGGCACAATAAGTGCCAACGCCAACAACATTAGGCTTATCACATACGCCCTTTTCGCGAGTTTCATCACATTCCTCCGCCGAAATAGAAATTTGTTCTCAATACACAATGCCCGGTAACTAAAGCGTGCATCCCTTTCGTATAATGACGGCACACTATCCTAAGCACTGCCAAGCGGCCCATCAATCACGACACGGCCAGAATAAGGCAAATTCGATACTTACGCTAAGTTTATATAGGAGTATTCTCCGAAAGTCAATGTTTCCTTACAAAAACTTTCATACTCCCGCAACAACGACGTTACCCCAAACAAAGACCAAAAGCAAGATACAGAAGTCGCTAGGCTCATGATTCTTTATGCATAGATCCCGCGCATTCGCGTATCGTACGCCACTCTATCGATAGCCAGCATATACGCGGCCGTACGAGAGTCTACCTCATGTTTCTCAGAATAATGGACAAGTTCATTAAAGCTCGCGACCATCTTGTCCTCCAAACGCGAGTTGACCTCGGCCTCGGACCAGAAGTAGCCAATTCGATCCTGGACCCACTCGAAATATGAAACCGTAACGCCGCCCGCATTCGCCAGAATATCAGGGACTACGAACACACCGTTATCGTGAAGGATCTTGTCGGCCCTCGGTGTAGTCGGGCCATTAGCTCCTTCGGCAAGGATCTTACAGCGGATCCGGCCAGCATTCTCGGACGTTATCTGATTTTCCGTTGCACAGGGTGCGAGGACATCGCACTCGAGTTCGAGCAGTTCCTTATTATCTACGATATCCGCTTCAGGATAACCCTCGAACGACTTGTTCCTCTGCAGATACTGCAGGGCGCTTGGGATGTCAATACCATTCGTGTTGACGATCCCGCCATGAACGTCCGCGATCGCTATGATCTTATAGCCCGTATTGTGCATCAATTCGGCACCGATGCCACCGACATTCCCAGAGCCCTGAACAACTACTCTTGTCTTTTCCGGTGTGAGATTAAATCGCTTGATAGCCTCATTGACGGTTATCAACACTCCGCGTCCTGTGGCCTCGCGCCGACCCAAACTGCCGCCGAGAGCGACTGGCTTACCTGTGACGATCGCATTGACGGTGTGACGGCTGTGCATGGAGTAGGTGTCCATGATCCAAGCCATTGTCTGCTCGTTTGTATTCATGTCCGGGGCGGGCACGTCCTTGTCCGGGCCAATAAAATCAATAAGCTCCGCGGTGTAGCGTCGTGTTAGACGCTCGAGTTCGCCGATCGACATTTGTTTGGGGTCGCAAATGATCCCGCCCTTGCCGCCGCCGAAGGGCACATTGACGACAGCGCATTTCCAAGTCATCCAAGCCGAAAGCGCCTTGACCTCGTCGAGTGACACGTCCGGAGCGTAGCGAATGCCGCCCTTTGCGGGGCCGCGGGCAAAGTTGTGCTGAACGCGAAAGCCCTCGAAAACCTGGATATGTCCCGTGTCCATTCGCACGGGAATATACACCTTCAATTCCCGGCTTGGGACGCGCATAACGGCATATAGATCTTCTTCCAGGTTCAATAATTTTGCGGCGCGATCAAAGCGTTCGCTCATTGCCTCAAACGGATTTTTCTCATCGCTGCCGCGGAATCGCCGCATTTCATCGGCCATCGGGTTTGCCATCTCTGTAAAGTTTCTCCAAGTCCTCGTTAATGTATCGTGGATGCGATCATAGTCTCGCTTCGTATGCTACCAACACAATGCGACAACCACGCATCTGAACTCTTTCAGCGTGCGGTCGAGCTTCGTTTGATTGTGCGAGTGATGCGGTCATTCCCGGATGGAAATTTGAGATATTGGTCGCTTCCAATGCCAAAATCTTAACTTACGAGAGCGAGATAAGGCAAACCTCCAGTGCTGAAAGGCTTCGCATGTGGAATTGCGAATGATACGATGAGAATCTACGGTAAGAATTAATGAGTTGGAGTCGTAGTTTGATTGCGTTCATGCCGGTTGTGATAGCGCTTGCGGCAAGTACGGCTACAATTCGGGCGCAAAGCGAGCCGGGAGACAATGACGACCCCGTAGCGGTCTTCAATGCGGGCCAAGAACAGCACGAGAAAGGCAACCTTGTCGAGGCGATAAAGCTATACGAAAAGGCGATCTCGATAGTTACCGATTTCCCCGAGGCCGAGTATCAACGGGGAGCGGCGTTTCTCAGCCTAGGCAGGACGGACGAGGCTGAACGAGCGTTCCGCCGTGCGCTCGATCTCAGGCCCGAGTGGACGCTGGCGATGACCAGCCTCGGCTCACTGCTCGTACAAAAGACACCAACCGAGGCCGAGCCGTTGCTCGAAAAGGTCGTCAAGGCCGAGCCTCAGAACTCGCTCGCCATGGCTGCATTGATAGAGCTTCGCCTATACGCAAAAGCCCCGAAAACTGTCCTTTACGACCTGCTCGCAAAGGTCACGGCTCTAACGACCGGTAAGGCCAACCCGACTGCGGCCCTCTGGACGGCCCGGGCTGCACTCGAATCGGCCCTCGGCCTGATGAAGGACGCCCGTGCGAGTCTCGCAAACGCTCTGGTAATAGACACAGGCAACCGGACCGTATTGCTGCAGGCGGCCGAGGTGGCGCTGGCGGACGGTGATCCCGTCAGGGCAAAGGCCCTTGTCGATCGACTAAGGCCACTAGCCGGAACGGCGGACCAGGTCAAGTATCTCGAGGCGGCCATTCTCGCCTATGAGGGCAAGGTCGAAGATGCTCTTGCCGCCCTGTCGGTAATCGCGGAACCGACACCCGCGGCCAAAGAGCTTCGCGAACGGCTGCGAGCAAAGACGGCATCACCGACAGAACTGGAGAAACTCCTCGATGCCGATCCAGGCAATGCCGACATCGCAGGGCGCCTGTGTTGGGCCTATCGCCGCAATGAACCGGCAAAGGCCCTAGAATACTGCCGCAGGGCGAACGCGGCCGAGCCAGAGAATATCGATCACGCAATCGGCTACGCTGCGGCGCTCGTTCAGGCAAAGCAATATGACACGGCGGTGAATCTGCTCAGACGCATCCTAAAGATAGCACCTGAGCACGCGACGCTGCATGCAAACCTCGCGGCGGCACTGTTCCAGCTAAAGCGTTACGCTGAGGCAAAGGCAGAATTCGACTGGCTGACGCGGACCAGGCCAACTGAGCCCATGGCGTATTTCTTCCTGGCTATTTCGCACGATCAACTTGGCGAATATATCGACGCACTGGCAAACTACCAGCGTTTCTTGCGTTTCGCTGAACCGGAACGCGATAAGCTGGACATCGAAAAAGTAAACTTGCGGCTTCCGCAACTCGAAAAACTGGCAAGAAAGAAATGAACCACGGAGTCGGGGCAACGGCGATAGATATTCGAAGGCGATGGCCGCTCGGTTTCTCGGCCATGGCTTTCGTGTTATTCGCTGTCCTTTTCTTAATGTTCATTCCCGCATCGGCCCAGGACGGGCCGGACGATGTGGCCCCGCCGCCGCTCAAGGTGTTTTCGAAAAAAGAACGTGATCGGCTTCGTGCCGAGCTCGACCTCAAGGATCGGACAAAACTTGCCCTTGAAATGATGGACACACGACTGGCGAACAGCGAAAGGTTCAACGACAATGGCGATCCTGCGCGGATGTACACCGAGCTTGGCGGCTTTCATGCTCTGATGGATCATGTGATCGAACATCTCGACCGGCTTGACCCAAGCCGGGGCCGCGTGCTCGACAGCTATAAGCGATTCGAGATAGGGCTTCGCAAGTATACGCCGCGTCTTGAGATCCTTAGGCGCGAAGTCCCGTTGAGATACGAGCCTTATATCGAAAAACTCCTCAATTATGTCAGAGACGCGAGGGCTCGTGCCCTGGACCCGATGTTTGCCGAAACGGTGATTGAGGATAACGATCCTAAGCCGAGACAGGACCGTCCATGAAAACTCCGATCATACTCATTATCTCAGCCGCCGTGTTCGCGTGTATTACGGCACGGGGTGCACTCGCCCAGCGTGATTATTTTACGGCGGAAGAGATCGAGATGATCCGCGATACGCAGCAGCTCGATAATCGCACGATGCTGCTCACAAAGATCATCGACCGACGGTTTACCGCTCTGAACAATAACGTCGGCGGCGAACCGATCTCGCCAAAGGAGGTCGAAAAATGGGGTACGCTGCCAAGCTCTTCGAGGCGCGACCTGCTCTGGGACATTCGCCGCATCCTCGAAAAAGCGATCGCCGACATCGACAATCTCGCCGAGCGGCCGAAGTCGATGGTCATCGATCCGGATAACAAGAAGCCCAAGAAATTCGACGACGTTTTTCCTAATGCGGTCCGCATTCTGGCGAAGGCGGCCGGACGCTATCAGATTGCACTCAAGACGGAACTCGACAAGGCAACCGAACCCGCCGAGAGTGGATCGATCCTCGCCTCGCTCGAAATGTGCGCCGAGATCATCGCCGCTCAGGCAAAACTGCCCAGCCTTAGTAAGAATTGAGACGCGACCGTCTGGTCGACAGGGTTTTCTTCTTGTTGGCTCCATAGTTCACGTCCCTGTGTTGCATGCCGTATGACCAAAAGAAAAACGGCATGACCCGCGCTGCATAAAAACGGACCGTTTTTACGTCCGTGGAACGCCTTTTTTGAGAGGTCAGATATTTCACACTTGACACGTTCTAGATTCTGTGATATCATGACAAAATGACACAACGACATTGGCTGATCTCGGCCGCTGACAAGCCTAAGGGGCGTTGGGCTGCGATGTATGCCACCATGAACACCGAGGGACACATCTTTGTCACCAGCCACACATTTCGGCAACTCGGCCAACCGTCCGCGGTCATCGTGATGTGGGACAGGCTAACTTCCACTATCGGCTTGCGGCCGGCAGAACGCGGCATTAAGGGATCGTATCCGTTTCTCAGCAGGAGCGGCCATGGAGGCCGCGTCGTTCGGATCTACAGCTTTATGCAGGAGTTCGGTTTTCGGCTCAGCGAAACGGTCCGCTTCACCGACGCTCACATCGATGACGAAGGGATACTGATACTTGACCTCAGAAAGGTCACCTCGGCCGCGAAGCCAAAACGTCCGCGAAAACCGGAGACGGACCCAGGCCCGGCTCTTACTTCTTAGTAAATGAACGCCGCCGGGATCGGCTTATCGTCGCTGAGGCCGAATTGCTGGACCATCACGCCCGCGGATGAGCGCATTATCCACCAGTTGCCATCTGAGGGGCGGAAAATTCCTATGTCAGCGCGGCCGTCGCCGTCGTAGTCAGCCGGGACGGGGAGGTCGGTGACGCTTCCCCAGACGAACATGTAGAAGCCGGGCGTGCCGCTTGTCAAGACGTACCAAACGCCTTGTGAAGGCCGATAAACCGCGAGGTCAGTGCGACCGTCGCCGTCATAATCGGCGGGTACAAGTTTGTCACCGGCTTCGCCCCACTTATAACCGCTCGCTGCACCGGTCGATGTCCGGCGAACGAACCACGAACCCGTTGAAGGCCGAAAGACAGCAATGTCCGAGCGTCCATCGCCGTCGTAATCACCTGTCGCTGGCATGTCGTCGGTCTGGCCAAAATGCACGCGGCCAACATCAGCGAAACGCGAGCGGGCATACCACCAGTCGCCAGTGGACGGGCGGAATATTGCGATATCCGCCTTGGCATCTCCGTCGATATCGAGCGGGGTGGGAACGTCTTCGGACAGGCCGAACACATTGACACGCATTGTCGAATTTGCGCTATTGAAGATATACCACCGGCCGTCGGATGAGCGGTAGACTGCGTAATCGGTCTTGCGGTCGCCGTCGTAATCCGCAGGGACAAGGGTGTCGGACGCCACTCCCCACTGGCGGACGGACTGGCCCTGAACGTACCAGTTCCCTTCAGACGGCCGGAATGTGGAGATATCCGCACGCCCATCGCCGTCAAAGTCTGCTGAAGTGGGCGACACGGCCACAAGCTGGACATCATTACCGTCGCCGCCGCGATACGTGAACCTGAACTGTCGCCCGCCGACCATCAGAAACGTTCCCTCGGGATAATCTGTAAAGCTACCGGCGATCTGCGCTATGCCAGCGACAGATATCATTGGGCTGAATGGGTCGGACGTGCAAGCCCCGAAATTCAACGTCAATTGAGCTTGCGTGAGTATTGGAGGGTTGACCACCGCCACCGCGAGATTGCAGGTAGTAACCGATAGCCGACCGCTCTTGCTGACCTCTAACGCACCGGCAAATATAACCGACCCAGCGAACTCAGAGTTGGCACCTGTCACCTTTAGGGCTGACGTGGCAATGTTAAAGCCTGCCAGCGTCCCTCCGTTTATGGTGAAGGGCCCGCTGGCATTGATGAGCGGTGAGCTAATCAAAAGTTGGCCGCCGTTTACGGTGAGAGAGGCGACGGGTGAGCCAAAGAACAAACTAGAGTTGCCGGGGCCGTTCTTCACGATAACACCGCCGAAACTGCCATTGAGCGTAAGTCCAACCGAGCCCGGGCCGTCGATCGTCACATTCGCGCTCGGACTGAATACCGTTATGGTCACACTGGACCCAGTGCCCGCAAAGATCGTTCCGGATATCCGCCAGAGGTTTGAGAACTGTTGGGTCCCGGAATTGGCTGTGATAGATAGCGTGCCGCCGTTACCTGAGATCGCGTAGTTACCGCCCTGAAATGTCATGCTGTGAAAGAAATCCATCGAGGTCATCGGGAGGTCGTTGAAGCCCGTGAACTGCTGTGACGACGCGGGAAATATCAGGTCGTCACTAATTGCCGCCGGCGCGTTCTCAGCCCAGTTCGCGGCAGTCGAGAACCGGTTATCCGACCCCGCGCCTGTCCAGGTCCGCGTCGCGGCGCCGGCAGGAGTGATCGACACAATAAAAAAAAGAAGCAGGAAGAGAGAGTTCAATTTCATGAAACACCGTCAATCAGGTCAAGGCACAAATACGCCCGGGATAGGTCGATCTTCGTTCGTGCCGAATTGCTGGACCATCACGCCCGCGGTTGAGCGCATTATCCACCAGTTGCCATCTGAGGGGCGGAAAATTCCTATGTCAGCGCGGCCGTCGCCGTCGTAGTCAGCGGGCACGGGTTGATCGGTGGCGATGCCCCAGTTGACGATGCTAGGTGACTGCGTGGAGCTAAGGAACAAGTACCAATTTCCTTCGGACGGCCGAAAGACCGCGACATCAGCCTTGCCGTCGCCGTCGTAATCCGCAGGCACCGGCCTGTCGCTCGCGAGCCCCCACTGCGTATTCCTAATGGAAATGGGATGGCAATTGTAGGCATAGCAATGGCTCCACAGGCCGGTTGAAGGACGAAAGATCCCGACGTCGATACGACCGTCGCCATCGTAATCGGCCGCAACGGGAAGATCGCCCGGCAGGCCGTACTGCACGCTTTTGATCGAGCTAGACCATGAACTCCGTTTTATCCACCAGACGCCATCGGCGGGCCGATAAACAGCGGGATCGGTTCGGCCGTCGCCGTCAAAATCCAGCGGAATGGGAATGTCATTCTCAAGTCCGAACGGGACAGTCATCGATGTGCCATCAAGTGAGCGCAGTATGTACCATATTCCTTCAGCGGGCCTATAGACGGCGAGGTCCATCCGTTCGTCTCCGTCGTAATCACCCGGCACGGGTTTATCAGTCGTGCGACCCCATTGAGTGGCGCGATTTCCGCCGGACGGTTGTAAATACCATGTGCCGTCCGAGGGCCTGAAGATCGAGATATCCGCCCTGCTATCGCGATCCAGATCGAACCCAATCCCGCGCACAGGCCGGATGACAACCATGAAGGATTCATACTTGATCTTGAAACGCCGCCCGCCCGCTGGGAAAACTGTCCCATCCGGATAACCCACAAAAGTGCCTGAGATACTATTCCCATTATCAAAAATTATGGGATTCAGTTCGAAGCCGCAATCCGAGAACTGCGGATTTAGGTAGGCGTCACGCAGTACTACATGGTTGCCAGAAAACCCCGAAAAGCAACTCTTTAGCGTCAACTTGGCACCATCGCTTATCTCGAGATTTCCCGTTGCCCTGATGCTAAAACCGGTGAGTTCAGCATTCGGGCCTGTGATCATGGCGGAGGTCAGATCATAGTTGGCATAACTCTCAAGCGTGCCGCCAGTCACCAGTAACGGCCCACTAACCAGAAAACTTGGACTGTCTATGACCCGAACACGGCCCGACTCGACAGTTACGGCGAAACCGCCGTTGGAATCGCCGAGGTCAAGGTCGACTTGACCGGAGCCTCGCTTCCCCATACGGCCACCAAACCCGCCCTTCACCCTTAATAACGCAAAGCCTCCGCCGTCAAGCGTAAAATCGGAACCGAAGCCGGACACAGTGGCCGTCAAAGCAGTTCCGTCCGCTACTGTTGCGGGGCCGAAAAGCGTCCATGAACCCGGTCCGAGATTATGAGTGCCGGAGTTGACGGTCAGGGCAAGGGTTTTTGAACCACCTCCGGTGCATGCATAGCTATTCCCCGAAAAGGTGACACTGTTAAATGACACGCTCCCGAGGTCGTTCAGAAAGAAATACTGATTGGCGAAGGACGGGAAAATGATGTCGTCGCCCGTGATCGGCGCAATGCCCTGGATCCAGTTCTCAGGTGTCGACAGCCTATTGTCCGCACCATTGCCGATCCACGTTCGTGTTGCGCCTTGCGCAGTGGTAACCGAAAGGAAAGTTACGAGCAGGAAAAGAGGGAGCAGTTTCATGGGTGACGCTCCGGTTTCTAAAAACTCACCGACAGTATACTCCTGTTCTCGTTTTGCGCAAGCGTCAATTCAGAACCGGTCGCGGTAGCGACCGGATTCCCGCAGGTCGAGTACTAATACAAGATCGATGACGACCGCGACGTATATTTGTTCGACGCTCGTTTCGCCTAAACTCGAAAGAATCCGGTCGCTACCGCTCCGGGTTCTGAATTGCTAGAATCCTTATCTATGTCGGAAACAGAATTGAAAAAGACGCCATTGAATGCGGTGCATCGCGCTTTGGGCGGGAAGATGGTCGATTTTGGCGGGTGGGATATGCCCGTGCAATATACGGCCGGTGTAATCGAGGAGCATATGCGGTGCCGCACACATGCGGGCCTTTTCGACGTGTCGCACATGGGCGAGATATGGGTCGAAGGGCCCGGATCGATCGAATTTGTAAATTCGATCACGACGAACGACGTGACAAAGCTGGTCGATGGGCAGGCTCATTATTCGGCGTTCCCAAATGAGGATGGCGGCGTCGTGGATGACCTGCTGGTATATCGATTCGGGCCGGAGAAACTGCTGCTCGTGGTGAACGCAGGAACGACCGATAAAGATTGGGCGTGGATACATCGGAGTGCGGACACTCTTGTCCGCATGGACGCCGCCTCGGCGTCCAGACTTGCTGCCCAAGGCCGCACGATGAATGAACCCGACACACGGCTCGCCGGAGGAACCGGCGATTCGGACAAGAGTGTCCGCACTCCGTCGCTAACGAATGCAAGCAGCAATTTTTGCCAGATCGCCATTCAGGGGCCAGACGCGATTGGTATTTTGCAGACGTTGACCGAGACGGAGCTTGAGCCCATCAGGTATTACCATTTCACGACCGGCAAGGTGGACGGCGTTGATGCGATCATCTCGCGAACGGGCTATACCGGCGAGGACGGATTTGAGGTTTACGCGGCACCCGAGTTTGCCGAGCAGTTGTGGAAGAAGATGATGGAGACCGGCCGCTACGGCGAGGCCGACGGAATACTTCCCTGTGGGCTGGCGGCGCGGAATACACTCAGGCTCGAGGCCGGAATGTCGCTCTACGGCCACGAGCTCGGCGACGACATCTCGACCTATGAAGCCAATCTAGGCTGGATAACTAAACTCGACAAGGGCGATTTTATTGGCCGCGACAAGCTGGCAGCCCAAAAAGAAAGTGGCCTCACGCGCAAGCTCGCGGGCTTTGAGATGACCGAGCCGGGCATCGCGCGCGACGGTTATGACGTGTATATCGACGGCGAAAGATGCGGCGTTGTGACCAGCGGTTCGCCGGCACCATTCCTCAAAAAGAACATCGGCTATGCGTTCCTGCCAACCGAGCTTGCAAAAGTCGGACAAGAAATTAAAATCGATGTCAGAGGCAGACAAGTGAACGCCGTCGTTGTACCGACGCCGTTCTATAAGAGACAGAAATAAGGCCTTCGGTCTTGGGTCTTTGGTCTTCGCAAAGACCTAAGACCAAAGGCCCAAGACCTTTCTTACGAACCTATGTCAAACATTCCAGATAATCTTCGTTACAGTAAAGACCACGAGTGGGTTGCCGTTGATGGCGATGTCGCCACGATCGGCATCACTGACCATGCTCAGCATAGTCTCGGCGATGTCGTTTACATCGACATGCCGCGTGCCGGTGATAAGTTTGATACGCATGAGGCCTTCGGCTCGGTCGAATCGGTCAAGGCCGTGTCCGAGTTATTCACGCCCGTCGGCGGTGAGATCGCAGAGGTGAACGACGGCCTCAATGACACTCCCGAGGCCGTCAACAACGACCCGTATGCTGCCGGCTGGATGGTCAGGATCAAGATGGCCAATCCCGGCGAGGCCGACGCGATGATGTCGGCCGTGGAATACGAAGAATACCTTTCCGCAAGTGCATAATGCACAATGCAAAATGCACAATGTCAGAGCCTGACATCTGCGTTTGTATTGTGCATTTTGCATTTTGCACTGTGCATTGATGAGATACATTCCAAATTCACCCGAGGAACGCGCCGACATGTTGGCGTTGTTGGGCCTCACAAGCGCTGATGAACTGTTCCGCTCGATCCCTGAGGACGTGCGTCTCGGCCGTCAATTGAACGTCACCGAACCCCTCGCCGAGAGCGAGGTCATCGCTGAGATGGAGCGAATGGCGGCGAAGAACACAGCCGCCGCGAAGCCTTCATTCCTCGGCGCGGGCGTCTACTCGCACTTCTCGCCGACGATCGTCGATCACCTGATCCAGCGGAGCGAGTTCTTCACGAGCTACACTCCGTATCAGCCTGAGATATCGCAGGGCACGCTGCAATACATCTTTGAGTTTCAGACCTTAGTGTGCCAACTCACCGGAATGGAGGTCGCGAACGCGTCGATGTACGACGGCTCGACCGCCATGGCCGAGGCATATCTGATGGCCCGCCGCGTCACTCGTCGCGACAAGATCGTCGTCGCCGAAACAGTTCATCCCGAATACCGCGAGGTCGCAAGGACCTATTCGCAGCACGGCGACACGGTGATCGAGACCGTCGGCTACGACGCCGAAACCGGCCGCGTCGGCGACCTTTCGTCGCTGGACGACAAGACCGCCGCGTTGGTCGTGCAGTCGCCGAACTTCTTTGGCTGTATCGAGGACCTTCAGGCTCTCGCCGATCAGGCGCACGCGGTCGGTGCGTTGTTCGTCGTCGTCGTTACCGAGGCAATCTCCTTCGGTTTGCTAAAACCGCCCGGAGCCTGCGGCGCCGACATCGTCGTCGGCGAAGGCCAGTCGTGGGGTGTGCCGATGAGCTTTGGTGGGCCGCATGTCGGTATCTTTGCGACGCAGGAAAAACACGTCCGCCAAATGCCCGGCCGCCTCTGCGGCATCGCATACGACAAGGACGGCAATCGCGGCTTCGTCCTAACACTTTCAACCCGCGAACAGCACATCCGCCGCGAAAAGGCCACTTCAAATATCTGCACGAATCAAGGCCTGATCGCCCTCGCCGCTACCATTTATATGGAGGCGATGGGCAAAAAAGGCCTCCAAGAGGTCGCGATGCAAAACGCCCAGAAGGCGGCTTATGCGAAGCAAAAGATCAGCGAGATCGACGGATTCTCGATAGCGTTTTCGGCGCCGACATTCAATGAATTTGTAGTTCGGGGGCCGAAACCCGCGGCGGAAACGCTCGAAGCGGTCCGAGCGAAGGATATCGTCGGCGGCC